>JAXDOD010000048.1:0-37738 GCA_034669045.1 Alphaproteobacteria bacterium | reverse complement strand
ACTTCGCCGACTTCGCCGGCGGTGAGACCGGCATCCTTCAGCGCCTTGCGGCAGGGCTCGATGGTCTTCTGGATGAGGTCGTCGACCAGCGCCTCGAACTTGGCGCGCGTCAGCTTCATGGTCAGATGTTTTGGGCCGGACTGATCGGCGGTGATGAACGGCAGGTTGATTTCGGTCTGCGTGGTCGAGGACAGCTCGATCTTGGCCTTTTCCGCGGCCTCTTTCAGGCGCTGCAGGGCGAGCTTGTCGTTGCGCAGGTTGATGCCCTGCTCTTTCTGGAATTCATCGGCCAGATAGCTGACCAGCCGCATGTCGAAATCTTCGCCGCCAAGGAAGGTATCGCCATTGGTCGACTTCACTTCGAACACGCCGTCGCCGATCTCGAGGATCGAGACGTCGAAGGTGCCGCCGCCGAGGTCGTACACCGCAATGGTGCCGGCCTTCGCCTTGTCGAGGCCGTAGGCGAGCGCGGCCGCGGTCGGCTCGTTGATGATGCGCAACACCTCGAGGCCGGCGATCTTGCCGGCATCCTTGGTGGCCTGGCGCTGGGCGTCGTTGAAATAAGCGGGAACGGTGATGACGGCCTGGTCGACCTTCTGGCCGAGATGGGCCTCCGCGGTCTCCTTCATCTTCTGCAGGATGAAGGCCGAAATCTGCGAGGGCGAGTAGGTCTTGCCATCCACCTCGACCCAGGCGTCGCCATTGCCGGCCTTGGAAATCTTGTAGGGGACGAGCTTCTTGTCCTTCTCGACGGTGGGGTCGTCGTAGCGGCGGCCGATCAGGCGCTTGACCGCGAAAATGGTGCGCTCGGGATTGGTCACCGCCTGGCGCTTGGCCGGCTGGCCGACGAGGCGCTCGCCATCATCGGTGAAGGCGACGATCGAGGGCGTGGTGCGCATGCCCTCGGCGTTTTCGATGACTTTCGGGGTCTTGCCTTCCATCACGGCGACACACGAATTGGTGGTGCCGAGATCGATGCCGATGACCTTGCCCATGGTCTGATGCCCTTTCTTTTGCGGCAGGTCGGCCGGGCCCGCATGGCACCCGAATCAAGGCGTCCACGAACAGTCCGCGGCGCCTTCTTCCGACCCCCTGAAATTACACGTTTAACGCCGCCCCGCGGCGTCTTCGGTCATATAGGAGGGCTTGCATGAGCCGCAAGGCAGCCGATCACGAATCCGGGAGACGCGGCCGCCGGGCGGCGGTCTCAAAGATGAACGCGATCCTATATGGAGTGAAGAGATTTGGAAGGAGCTCGATCGTCCGATGCAGTCTGACGGCCTGCGCTTACGTTTCGGTTACCTCGACCGGCCGGCCCAGGAGGCGGTGCTGGCCGCGCTCCACGACGTGATCCGGCGCGCGCCGGTCTATACCCCGCGCATGCCCAGGACCGGCAAGCCGATGTCGGTGCGGATGACAAACTGCGGGCCGCTCGGCTGGGTCACGGACGAGCGCGGCTATCGCTATCAGCCGCTCCATCCGGAGACCGGCGCGCCGTGGCCGCCGATTCCCGGCCTGCTGCTGGAGGCTTGGCACGAGCTCGCGCAGTACCCGCACCCGCCGCAATCCTGTCTCGTCAACGTCTATGGGCCGGACGCCCGCATGGGACTGCACCAGGACCGCGACGAGCAGGATTTTGCCGCGCCGGTGCTGTCGATCTCGCTCGGCGACACCTGCCTGTTCCGGATCGGCGGCGCCAAGCGCAACGACCCGACGCGCTCGCTGCGGCTCGCATCCGGCGACGCCCTGGTGCTCGCCGGCGACGCGCGCCTCGCCTTTCACGGCGTCGACCGCATCATGCCGGGAACCTCGACGCTGCTGCCGGAGGGCGGCCGCATCAACCTGACGCTGCGGCGGGTGACGAAGCCGGAAGCCGGCGCGCTCGCGGTGTAGTGCACAAGCGAGCCAGATTCCAGTTGCGGTTCTTTCCATCGGGAGCGCCGTATTTTTTCCAAGCGATCGCGTAAGATGGCGTCATGAACCGCCTCCGCTTGTCCCTGCTGCTCTGCCTGCTCGCGCTTCCCCTGCCCGCGCAGGCCGCCGATGTGGTCTATCCGCCCGGCTCGCGCATCGGGCTGGCGCCGCCGCCCGGGGTCGAACTGAGCCGGCGGTTCTTCGGCTTCGAGGATGCCGCCCAAAGCGTCGCCATCGTGATCGTCGAACTGCCGCGGCAGGCCTACCCGGACGTCGAGAAGTCGGCCAACAACGAGACGCTCAAGAAGCAGGGCATCACGGTCGAAAAGCGCGAGGCGCTGTCGCTGCCGTCCGGCAAGGCGTTCCTGGTGATCGGCCGGCAGGAGATCGACAACATCCGGCTGCGCAAATGGATCATGGCCGGCTCGGCGCCGGACCTGACCGCGATGGTGACCGCGCAGATTCCGGATGCCGCCAAGCGGGCCTACCCGGATGCCGCCGTCCGCGCCGCCTTCACGAGCATTGCGGTGCGCGCCATCGTCCCGGTCGAGGAGCAGCTCGGTCTGCTGCCGTTTCGGGTGGGCGAGCTTGCCGGCTTCCGGGTCGGCGGCGTGCTCGCCGGCCGCGCGCTCATGCTCACGGACGGCGCGGCCGACGCGACCGATAGCGGGCTCGACGCCCACATGGTCGTCGCCGTCGCGCCCGGCGCGCCGGCGCAGGCCGCCGACCGCGATGCCTTTGCGCGCGACGTGTTCGGCAATATTCCCAATCTGCGGGAGGTGCGGATCGGCTCGTCGGAGCCGCTGCGGATCGGCGGTCTGCAGGGCCATCAGATCATGGCGGCCGGCAAGGATGCCCGCACCGGCGCCGACATCACCATCGTGCAGTGGCTGCGCTTCGGCGGCGGCGCCTACCTGCATATGGTCGGGGTCGCGCGCCAGGACGCCTGGACGCCGGCCTATGCCCGGTTCCGGCAGGTGCGCGACAGCATCGAGCCGCGCTGAGCGCGATCAGGCTTGACCCTGCGGCTCGTCCGGCGGATCACCGGCGTTGTCGTTGGCGGGCGTCTCGGCGGCGGCGCCGGGTTCGCCCGGCGGCGGCATGCGCGGGCCGCCCTTGGCGACCGCGACCAGCGCCGGCCGCAGCACGCGGTCGCCGATCATGTAGCCGGCCTGCACCACCTGGGCGATCGTGCCGGCGGGCACCGACGGATCGGGCAATTCGTACATGGCCTGATGGACGTTCGGATCGAACCGCTCGCCGGCCGGCTCGAATTTCCGCACGCCGTGCTTCTCCAGCGCCTTGAGCAGCTCGCGCTCGGTGAGCTCGACGCCGTCGAGCAGCGCCTTGACGGGACCGTCCGCCGTGCTCTTGAGCTCGGGACCGATCGACTCGATGGCGCGGTGCATGTTGTCGGAGACCGCCAGGACGTCGCGGGCAAACGCCGTGATGGCATAGTCGCGGGCGTCCACCACCTGCCGGTCCGTGCGCCGGCGCAGATTCTCCATCTCGGCCAGCGCGCGCAGCAGCTTATCCTTGTTTTCCGCCGATTCGCGCGCGAGCGTCTCGACCAGTTCGGCGATCTTCGCCTGTTCCGACGGCGCGGGCCCTTCGGCCTGGTCGGGCTCTGTGGCCGCGTCCTCGGGTCGGCGGGCGGACTGGTCCGTCATCGTGCTGGTTCCATTCGTGTTTGTTTTGCCCCGGATATCAGGACTCGCGCGGCAAAAATCAAGCTCGCCCCGTCCATCCGTCGGTATTGTCCTGCGCTATCAGGTCGTCACCCTCCGATGATCTTGCTCACCATCTTCGCCGTGTAATCCACCATCGGGATCACGCGCGCGTAGTTGAGCCTGGTCGGGCCGATCACGCCGATGACGCCGACGATGCGCCCGGCCTGATCGCGATAGGGCGCCACGATGGTGGACGATCCCGAGAGCGAGAACAGCTTGTTCTCCGAGCCGATGAAGATGCGCGCGCCGTCGGCCTGCTCGGCGCGACCGAGGAGGTCGATCACGCCGCGCTTGGTCTCGAGCTCGTCGAACAGGAGCCGCACGCGCTCGAGATCCTCCACCGCCTTGAGGTCCTCGAGCAGATGCGCGGCGCCGCGCACGATCAGCTTGCGCTCGTCGCTCTCGCCGCCCGACCAGCTCGCCAGCCCGGCCGATACGATCTTCTGCGTGAGCTCGTCGAGCTGCGCCTTCTGCGCCTCATGGACCTTCTGGATCTCCGCCCGGGCGTCCGCCAGGGTGCGGCCGCGCACATGCGCGTTGAGGAAGTTCCCGGCCTCGATGAGCGCCGACGACGGCAGGCCGACCGGCAGATTGACGATCCGGTTCTCGACCTGGCCGTCCTCCGCCACCAGCACCACCAGCGCGCGCTCCGGCTCCAGCCGCACGAACTCGATGTGCTTGAGACGCACGTTCGACTTCGCCGTGAGCACGACGCCGGCCGTGCGCGTGAGCCCGGAGAGCATGCCGGACGCCTCGTTGAGCACGGCCTCCATGGACCTGCCGGCGGCGGCGACCTGGGCCTCCATGTCGCGGCGGTCGGCTTCGCCGAGGTCGCCGATCTCCATCAGCGCATCGACGAAGAAGCGCAGCCCCAATTCGGTCGGCAGCCGCCCGGCCGAGGTGTGCGGCGCGTAAACAAGGCCGAGCTGCTCCAGGTCCGACATCACGTTGCGCACCGACGCCGGCGACAGCGGCGTGGTGATCAGGCGCGAGATGTTGCGCGATCCCACCGGCTCGCCGGTGGCCAGATAGCTCTCGACCACCTGGCGGAAGATCTCGCGCGAGCGCTCGTTGACCTGGGCGAGGCTGACTTGCGTCGCGCCGATGGGGACGTCCTGCGCCATCGCTAGAGTATCCCTCCAAAAAGCATGCTGCGCGCCGCAGGCTCGGTCTGCTCCCTCGCCTTTTCAAGGGGAGGGACGATGCGGCGGCACTCTTCGCAATCTCGCGAGCGCAAACCATGCGTCAAGACTTCATCGTGCGGCGCTCGATCTCCAGGAGGCGATCGAGTCCGCAGGTCGCCTGCGCCGCCTTCATCATCGCGTCGGCGCCGCCGGGACCGAGGAACGGATCGGGCTTGTCCTGCGCCAGGCACTCATAGGACTGGCGCACCGCCTTGTACATCGCCGCGAAAGCGGTGCCGGAGGACGCCGCGAGCCGGAAACCGAGCGCGGCGAAGTCGCGCTGCGAGAGCTTCGAGCCGGCGAAGCCGTCGACCGGCGCGAACGTCATCAACGGCGGCGGCACGCGCTCGCCCACCAGGCGCGCCTCCTCGGAATTGCGCGTGAAGCAGAACACCATGTCGGCACCCGCCTGCGCGAACGCAACCCCGCGCCGGATCGCTTCGTCGATGCCGCCGGCGCGCCGCGCATTGGTGCGCGCGATGATGACCAGGTCGGGGTCGCTGCGCGCCGCGAGCGCCTCCTTGAGCTTCTTCACGAAGAACTCGGTGGGCACCAGGTGATCGATCCCGACATGATGCTCGACCCTGCGCGGCAGGAGCTGATCCTCGATCTCGATCGCCTGGAACCCGGCGGCCTCCGCGAGCGCGATGGTGCGGTGGATGTGGACCGGGTCGCCCCAGCCGCCGCCGGCGTCGAGCACCAGCGGCAGTTTGCAGGCCGCCCTGATGTCAACGGCGACCTCGGCCATCTCCGACACCGAGATATTCGCCTCGGTGATGCACTTCACCCAGCCGAGCGTGCCGCCCGAGAGATACATCGCCTTGAAGCCGGCGTCCTCCGCCATCCGCGCCATGATCGGGTTGCACACGACCGGCGCGACGATCAGCTCGTCGCCGCGGATCAGGTCCTTGAGCTTTTGCACGCGCGGCTCCTTGTCTTGCGGCCGGCCGTCAGCATGAGGAAAGAAGGCGCAAAGCTCAAGCTCATGCCCGGGTCTCGATCGGGTCGGCCGGCCCCATCCCTCGAGCCGGGGCCCTTCGCAGCCAAGTATCCGCAGGTGGCGCCTGCTATGGCGCCCGTCCTCGGGATGCGGGCGGAGCATCACTCTCCGGTGGCGCCGCTGGCCTTGATCGGGGCCGCCCATTTTTCGATCTCGGCCGCCACGAAGGTGGCGAGATATGCGGGCGTGCGGCGTTCCGGCGCGACCACATAGAGGCCGAGCGTATCGAGCTTCTGCCGGACCGCCTTGTTGTCCATCACCTTGACCAGCGCCGCGTTGAGCTTGCCGACAAGATCCGCCGACGTGCCCTTGGGCAGGAACACGGCGTTCCAGGTATAGGCCTCGAAGTCCTTGAGGCCCTGCTCGTGCGCGGTCGCGAGGTCCGGCAGCACCGGCGAGCGCTCGCGCGACAAGGTCGCGATCGCCTTGACCTGCCTGGCCTCGATCGGCGGCACCGCGGTCGAGATGATGTTGCACATGTAGTCGATGCGGCCGCCGATCAGGTCGATCTGCGCCGGGCCGCCGCCGCGATAGGGGACGTGCGTCACGTCGACGCCAATGACCTGGTTGAGCAGCACGCAGCCGATATGCGTCGAGGTCCCGGCGCCGGCCGAAGCGTATTGCATGGACGACTGATGCGCCTTGGCGTGATCGATGAATTGCCTGAGATCGCTCGCCGGAAAGTCCTTGCGCGTGATCAGGACGAGCGGCGCGTCCGCGATGAGGGCAACCGGAGCGAAATCGGCGGCCGCGTGGTAGAGCGGCCGCTTGTAGAGCGTCTGGTTGACCGCGTGCGTCCCCATCGAGCCGAGCAGCAGGAGATGGCCGTCGGGATTGCCCTGCGCGACCCGCAGCGAGCCCGACATGCCGCCCGCCCCGGTGACGTTCTCGATCACCACCTGGCGGCCGACCGCCTCGCCCAGCGCCTGGCCGAGGATGCGTCCCAGCACGTCCACCGGCCCGCCGGCGGCGAACGGCACCACCATGGTGAGCGGCCGGTTCGGCCAGGTGTCCTGCGCGTGCGCCGGAGCCGTCAGGCCCAGCATGCCGGCAAGCGCCGTCACGACGATTGGCTTGGACATGGTCGCCCTCCGCATTGATGCCGCCGATCCTAGCAGGTCACACCCGCCGGCCGAACAGCGCGATGGCGGCGATCGGGATGAGAAAGCTCAGCGTCAGCACGACGATCATCAGGGTCGGAAGCTCGCCGTATTCACCGCGCCCGACCGGAAACAGCTCGTTGAGATATTTCGTCTGCAACTGGGCGGCGACGAGCGCGAGGTTCATCAGCGACGCCATCAGGGCGAACCAGGTGGCGCGGTGCCCGGCCGGCGCCAGATAGGCGGTGAGCGTCAGCAGCGGGATCATGCTGAGCTGCTCGAACGGAGACGTGGCGGCGGCGTCGATGATCGCGATCGCGCGGGCGCCGAAGCCGAAGTGCTGCTCGGTCCATTCGTGCAGGCCGAACACGAGCCCGAGGTTCGGCAATGCCAGCGCCGTGCCGGCCAGCGTGATCCAGAACAGGGTACGCACCACCGAATAGTCCGTGAGCTGCTTGCTCAGGAACCACATCGCGGCGAGCGAGATGATGGCGGCGGTCTGGCGCAGATGGCCGTAGAACACCTCGTCGAATTTGAGCACGTCGAGCGTCCACCAGAAATAGCCGTCGCCGACCGACGGCGTCGAGCGGAACGCGAAGATGATGATGGCGGCGAACAGGATCGACCGCCGCGCTCCCGGATCGATGCCGCGCGTGACCAGGACCAGCATCGCGCAGACCACCGTCATCGAGATCAGGAAGACGATTTCCTGGGCAAAGGGAATGCCGCCGAAACCGAGCGCGGTGACGACCGCGCCGAAGGCGATGCCGCCGCCGAGGATGCGCCAGTCGATCGGCCGCCGCTCGCTGGTCTCGACCCGGATCAGCATCACGCCGGTCACCGAAATGACCGGCACGATCAGCGCCATGAGAAAGACGGTCTGCCGGCTGAAGAGGGCCGCGAGCCATCCGGACAGCCCCGCCACCGCCAGCAGGCCCGCGGACAGCGCCAGACGGCCGAGCACCTGCACCATGCCGAGGTCGGCGCGCACCGCCTCCTCCGGCCGAGGCTCCCCGGCCGCATCGGTGCGGGCGACGACCTCGGTCGATGACGCATCGGCGACGACGTCCTGGATCACGGTCCCGATCACGATCAGGAGCCCGCCCGTGAAATAAAGCTGGTCCGGCGGCAGGATCGTGATCCATTGGCCGGCGGCGCCCGCAAGCGTGAGCAGCCCACCGCTCATGCAGGCGGCGCCGATCAGGATGTAGGCCTTGCGTTGCGAGCCGAAGATCGGGACGCAGTCGACGAGCTCGCCGAACACCATCTTCACGGTCCAGGGCAGCGTCAGCCAGACGCCGATCGCCGCAAGCTGCGCCGGCGTCAGCGTCAGGCTCTCCTTGATCCACATGTCGCGGGAGACGTCGATGAGGCCAAGCATGCCATAGGCGAAGTAGACCATCAGCAGCGGCAGATAGGCCGGACGGAACGCCTGGATCGGCCGCAACAGGGAATCGTTCAGCGCCGAGCGCCAGCGGTTCCGGCGTTGCGCGGTTTCCATGGCCATGTCGGTCAGGGTCTCGTCACGATGCGATGCCATTATAGCGCCCCTTGCCGCCTCCGCCTGCCCTGCTTACAAACACGCTCCTCGCGACCCGAGCCGGAAGGACAGCATCATGCGGCCAAGCCGCCGACAGCCCGACGAGCTGCGCGCCATTTCGCTCGAGCGCGGCGTGGTGAAATACGCCGAGGGCTCCTGCTTCGTGAAGTTCGGCGACACCCACGTGCTGGTGACGGCGACGCTGGAAGACCGCCTGCCGCCCTGGCTCAAGGGCCAGGGGCGCGGCTGGGTGACGGCGGAATACGGCATGCTGCCGCGCGCCACCCTGGAGCGCACCCGCCGCGAGGCCTCGGCCGGAAAGCAGGGCGGCCGCACCGTCGAGATCCAACGGCTGATCGGGCGCAGCCTGCGCTCCGTGGTCGACCTTCCGGCGCTCGGCGAGCGGCAGATCACCGTGGACTGCGACGTCATCCAGGCCGACGGCGGCACCCGCACCGCCGCCATCACCGGCGGCTGGGTCGCGCTGCACGACTGTCTCGCCTGGATGAAGACGCGCGACATGCTCAGGGCCGATCCGCTGCGCGACCACGTGGCGGCGATCTCCTGCGGCGTCTGCAGCGGCACCAGCGTGCTCGATATCGACTACGCGGAGGACTCCGGTGCCGAGACCGACGCCAATTTCGTCATGACCGGCGACGGCCGCATCGTCGAGGTGCAAGGGACGGCGGAGAAAATCCCGTTCACCGAGGAGCAGTTCCTGGGCCTGCTGGCGCTGGCGAAAAAGGGCATCGCCAAGCTCGTCGACCTGCAGAAACTGGCGGTGATGTGACTCCGCGACCGGCAACCTCACCGGCAGACCGGAAGACGGCGCATCGCCGCATCAGCGGGCGCTTGGTGATCGCGACCCACAATCCCGGCAAGCTGCGCGAGCTGCGGGATTTGCTCGCACCTTATGGCATCGCGGCGGTGTCGGCCGGAGAGCTCGGCCTGGCCGAGCCGGAGGAGACCGGCAAGAGCTTCCGCGACAACGCGCGCCTCAAGGCGGAGGCCGCGGCGAAGGCGTCGGGCCTGCCGGCCTTCGCCGACGATTCCGGGCTCGCGGTCGACGCGCTCGGCGGCGAGCCGGGCATCCATTCGGCGCGCTGGGCCGGCGCGACGAAGGATTTCGCAGGCGCCATGCAGAGGGTCGAGGACAAGCTGCGCCAATGCGGCGCCAATGCGCCGCAACAGCGCGCCGCGCATTTCGTCTCCGCCCTCTGCGTCGCCTGGCCGGACGGCCATCGCGAGGAGTTCGAGGCCCACGTCGACGGCACGCTGGTTTGGCCGCCACGCGGCAGCGCCGGTTTCGGCTACGATCCGGTGTTCCTGCCCGACGGCCACGCGCGCACTTTCGGCGAAATGACCAGCGAGGAGAAGCACGGCCTGCCGCCGCGCGGGCTCGGCCTGTCGCATCGCGCCCGCGCCTTCCTCAAGCTCGCGCAGGCGTGCCTGCGCGCCTGACGCCGGCATCCCGTCTGCGGGATCCGGTCTGATCCCGTGTAGTGACGGCGGGCCGTCGAGATGCCATATGCTGTTGCGATGGCGAGACCAGACGAATCAGCCTTCGGCGTCTACATCCACTGGCCATTTTGCCTGTCGAAATGTCCCTATTGCGACTTCAACAGCCATGTCCGCCACGCCGCGATCGACGAGGCGCGCTTCGTGCGCGCGTTCGCGGCCGAGATCGCGGCCACCGCCGCGCGCGTGCCCGGACGCACGGTCTCGAGCATCTTCTTCGGCGGCGGCACGCCCTCGCTGATGGCACCCGCGACCGTCGGCGCGCTCCTCGACGCCGTGGGCAAGCACTGGACGGTGGCGCCCGACGCCGAGGTCACGCTCGAAGCCAATCCGACCAGCGTCGAGGCGACGCGCTTTCGCGGCTACCGCTCGGCCGGCGTCAACCGCGTCTCGCTCGGCGTGCAGGCGCTCGACGACGGCGAGCTCAAGCTCCTCGGCCGCACGCACACCGCGCAGGAGGCGCTCGCCGCGGTGGCGATCGCGCGCGCGGCATTCGAGCGCTATTCGTTCGATCTGATCTACGCGCGCCCGCAGCAGACGCCGGCGGCCTGGGGCGCCGAGCTCAAGCGCGCGATCGCGCAAGCCGCCGAGCATCTGTCGCTCTATCAGCTCACCATCGAGCACGACACGCCGTTTCACGCGCTGCATAAGGCGGGCAAGCTCGCCACCCCGGACGAAGACACCGCGCGCGATCTCTGGGACACCACACAAGAGATTTGCGCCGCGGCCGGACTTCCGGCCTATGAGATTTCCAACCACGCGCGCCCGGGCGCCGAATGCCGCCACAACCTGGTCTACTGGCGCATGCACGAATATGCGGGCATCGGGCCGGGCGCCCACGGCCGCCTCGACGTCGGCGGCGAACGCCGCGCCACCGCGACCGAGAAGCGGCCGGAGACCTGGCTCATGCGCGTCGAATCGCTCGGCCACGGCGTGACCACCGACGAGACGCTCACGCGCGGGGAAATGGCCGACGAGTTCCTGCTGATGGGACTGCGCCTCGCCGAGGGCATCGATCCGAGGCGCTACGCGGCGCTCGCCGGCCGGCCGCTCGATCCGCGCCGTATCGCCATCCTGCGCGAGGAAGGCGCGGTCGAGACCACGGCGGATGGCAAGCTGCGGGTGACGCCGGCGGGCTTCCCGGTGCTCGACGCGGTGGTGGCCGACCTCGCGGCGTGAGGGCGTCGACAGGAGCGCTCGTTTTTCTTTGGTTGTCCTCACCCACGTGCATTGGCGCGCGTGGCATGGCGAGTCGCGCTCGCCGCTTTGCTTCAACCAGTTGGAATCACGTCCCCGACGTGCCGAACGACTTCGGCGCCGGGCTGACGATCTGCCCGCCGGTCGGCGTCACGCGCATCACGGCGAGACCGCGCTGGTTGCTGCCGTCGGCGCGGAAGCGGAACAGCCCGTCGATGCCGGTGAAGCCCGATGTGTTGGTCAGCACCTGGTCGGAGAAGCGTTGCGGCCCCTGCGTCTTGGTGAGAGCCGCGACCAGCGCCACCGCGTCATAGGACAGCGAGGCTTGCGGCGCCGGGTCCTGGCCGTAGCGGGTGCGGTAGCGGGCGGAGAAATTGCGGAAGCCGGTCGTATCGGGCCCGGCATACCAAGCGCCGTCGAGCGCCGCGTTGGAGAAGATCTGCGGATCTTCCCACAGGCTGCTGCCGATCAGCTGCACTCGTTTGAGATCGACCCCGTTCGTGGTCAGCGCCTGCACCACCAGCGGCACCGTGTCGGCGGTGTCGGGGATGAAGATCGCGTCGGCGCGGTTCGCAGCCTGCGCGACGGTTCTGACCGCGGCCTGCATCTGCGCGCGGTCGAGCGGATAGCGTTCGAGCGCGACCACGCGGCCGTTGCGGCGCGCCACCGATTGCTTGAACGCGGCCTCGACCACCGTGCCGTAGGCGTTGTCCGGAATCGCGGCGGCAAACGCCCGCTTGTTCTGCGCAGCCGCATAGCCGATGACGCGATCGATGCTCGCCTCGGGCAGGAAGCTCAGCAGATAGACGCCGCGCGCCGCCACATTGGCGTCGGTCGAGAAGGCGATCACCGGGATGTTGCGAGCCCGCGCAAGCTGGCCGACCGGCGTGACGGAATGCGCAAACAGCGGTCCGAGGATGATCTCGACGCCGTCGTCGAGCGCCTGTTGCGCCGCCTGCTGGGCGCCGGGCGCGCTGCCGGCGTCGTCCTTGACCAGAAGCTGGAGGTCGGTGACGTTGAACTCGGCGAGCGCCATCTCGGCGGCGTTGCGCATCGATTGCGCGGCCACGCCGGCATTTCCCGCGGCCGACAAGGGCAGGATCAGCCCGACCTTGACCTGGCCGGCGCCGATCGAGGTTCCGGCCTGGGAGGGTCCGCTCGACTGCGGCGCGCCGGAGAACAACTCTCCGGGCGAGAAGCCGCCCGTGCAGGCCGACAACAGCGCGGCGAACGCGGCCGCCAGCCACGGCGCCGACCGGCGCACTCCTGGAGTCCACGCCGTTGATACTCGATACATGGGCCGGTCTCCTCGGCGCCGACAACACACGCCGACGTCACTCCACCACAGCAATCCGGCATTTTGTCGGTCAATGGTTAACTAAATGAAAAGGATAATGATTTCCAGCCTGCCGATGACGCGCTGGGCGCCGGCAGCTAGAGTGGCAGGATGCGGACCCGCGACCAGCCCACCGTTTCGAGCGCGCCGGACGGCCCCGACCCGGCCGCCGCGCGGCGTTACAACCTGAAGGGCCAGGCCATCGTCGCCCCGGCGCTGGCAGGCGGGCTCCACCTCGTCGCCACCCCGATCGGCAACCTGCGCGACATCACGCTGCGGGCGCTCGAGGTCCTGGCCGCCGCCGACCTGATCGCCTGCGAGGATACCAGGGTCACCCGCAAGCTCACCGACCATTATGGGATCAGGACCCCGCTGACCGCCTACCACGACCACAATGCCAGCGAGGCGCGCCCGAAGCTCCTGGCGCGGCTCGCGGGTGGCGAGGCCGTGGCGCTGGTCTCGGACGCCGGTACGCCGCTCGTCTCCGACCCGGGCTTCAAGCTCGCGCGCGCGGCGCGCGAGGCGGGCTACGCGGTGACTGCGCTCCCCGGCCCGTCGGCCGCGCTCGCCGCGCTCACGGTCTGCGGGCTGCCGACCGACCGGTTCCTGTTCGACGGTTTCCTGCCGGCGAAGCAGGCGCAGCGGCGCGCGCGCATTGCCGAGCTGGCGCGCATTCCCGCGACACTGGTGCTGTTCGAGAGCGGACCGCGGCTGGGCGCGGCGCTCGCCGACCTCGCCGAGGGCCTCGGTCCGCGCGCGGCGGCGGTGTGCCGCGAGTTGACCAAGCTGCACGAGGAGGTGCGCCGCGGCGATCTCGTGGCGCTCGCGCAGGACTATGCGGGCGAGGCCGAGACCCGCGGCGAGATCGTGGTCGTGATCGCGCCGCCGGCGGAGGATGCGACCGTAACCGACGCGGCCGAGCTCGACGGCTTGCTGCACCAGGCGCTGGCGCGGCTTTCGGTCAAGGAGGCCGTGGCCGAGATTGCCGCCGTCACCGGCCGGCCGCGGCGCGAGGTCTATCAGCGCGCGCTCGCGCTCGCCAAGGAGAGCCGCGATGGCAGGTGAGCCGCCGCGCGCCCGCCCGCTGACGCCGCAAGCACCGCGCCCGGAGCGGCAAGTGGCGTTCCGCCTCGGCCTGTCGGCGGAGAGCCGCGCCGCCGCGTTCCTCATCGCCAAGGGTTTCCGTATCCTGGCGCGGCGCTGGAGAAGCCCGGTCGGCGAGATCGATATCGTGGCACGCCGCCGGCACCTCCTGGTGTTCGTCGAGGTGAAGGCGCGCGAGCGGCTCGACGACGCGGCCTGGTCGGTCACCGAGCGCCAGCGCGCACGCATCGTCGCGGCCGCCGAGGCCTGGCTGGCGGTGAACGCGGACGAGAGCGTGCGCGACATCCGCTTCGACGCCATGCTGGTGGCGCCGGCGCGACTCCCGCGCCACATCCCCGCGGCGTTCGACGCCAGCCGGTGATCGCGGCCAAGGCGGCCGGAACGCCGCGGTGCGTGCTACGCCGCCCGCAGTTTCTGGAAAAACTGATCCACCTGCGCGCGGATGCGCACCGCCACCTGGCCGAGGTCGTCGGCGACGCCCTTGACGGTGCCGGCGCTCTGGCGCGTTTCGGCCGTGGCGGCGCCCACGCGCTGGACCTCGCCGGCGGTCTCGGTGGTGCGCCTCGCCGCGGTCTCGACGCTGCGCGCGATCTCCTGCGTGGCGGCGCCCTGCTGGGTGACCGCAGCCGCGATCGCGGCCGAAATTTCGCCGATCTCGCGGATGGTGCGCTCGATCGCGCCGATCGCGCCGATCGAGCGCTGCGTCGCGTGCTGCATGCCGGAGATCTGCGCCGCGATGTCCTCGGTCGCCTTGGCGGTCTGGCCGGAAAGCGCCTTCACCTCGTTCGCCACGATCGCGAAGCCGCGCCCGGCGGTGCCGGCGCGCGCCGCCTCGATGGTGGCGTTGAGCGCGAGCAGGTTGGTCTGCTCGGCGATGTCGGTGATGAGCCGGACCACGTCGCCGATGCGGCCGGCGGCCTCGCTCAGCTCCTTCACGGTCGCGTTGGTCCACTCGGCCTCGCTCACCGCCTTGGCCACGATGGCATTCGACTGGCCGACCTGGCGGTCGATCTCCGACACCGAGGCGGCGAGCTCGTCGGCCGCCGACGCGATGTCGCGCACATTGGCGGACGCGTCGGCGGACGCGGTGGTGGCGCCGCCGGTGCGGTCGGTCGCCTTGTCGGCCGCGTCGGTGAGCTGCTCGGACGCCGCATGCATCTCGGCGGCAATCCGGCCGAGCGCGGTCAGGGTCGCCTCGATGTCGGCGCCGAAATGCGCGATCTCGGTCGACACGGTTTCCTGTTGCCGGGACCGCGCTTCATCCATCAGCCGGCGATTGAGCTCTTCGTTGCGGATCATCGCCGCCTGGAACACGGCAATCGAGCGGGCAAGCGCGCCGACTTCGTCACCACGCTCGCGGTAGGGCACGTCGAGATGCGTCTCCCCGGCCGCCACGGCTTCGGTCATGTGCGCGATGGTCGCCAGCGGGCGCGCAACCGCCCGCCAGATGACGAGGGCTCCGGCGGCGGCGAGGAGAACGGACGCCAGCGCCAGGATGCTCATGAGCCATGCCGAGTGCGCGATGCTCCGGTCGAGCTCCGCATGAATGCGGCTCGAGCGCTTGGCATAAGTCTCGCCCAGCGCCTCGAGGTCGGCGTTGAGCGCCTTGCGCGCATTGCGATTGCCGTCGTTGTCGCCCCACAGCCGCGCCGAGGCCGGACTCTGCGCCGTCCCGCGCCGCGCCAGCTCGCGGCGGAATCCCTGAAACTCGCCGATGCGCTTGGCGAAGCTTTCGAACTGGACCATGTCATCGGAGCGCACCATCCGGCGCCAAGTCGCGACCGCCTCGTCGATGCGCTCATTGAACCGGAGCAGGCCGTCGACATAGACCTTGGCGCTCGCGACGTCGGGCGACATGTAGACGCCGCGCGTCTCCATCACCACGGCATAGATGAGCGCGTTGGCGCGCTCGACCGCCATGGTCGCCGCATAGGCGGCCTCATACTCCTCGGTGAGCGCAACGTGCCGCTGCGAATTCAGCACCGCCACCCCGGCCAGCCCGACCGTCGCGGTGGCGAGCAGTGCGAAGATCGCGTAGAGCTTGGCTGAAATCGAAAGCGCAGGCAGGTTCATGGCGTCCTCGACCGGCGGGCAGGCCCCCAATTGCAGCGCAAAATGCGATAAAGTTGTTAACGTCCTGCTCGGTTGCCAGACAGTTGCCGTGGGGAGCCGATGAATCTCAACATCGCCGTGCAGATGGACCCGATCGAGCGGATCAACATCCGCGGCGATTCCACCTTCGCGCTGCTGCTGGAGGCACAGAAGCGGGGCCATTCGATCGGCTACTACACCACCGACCGCCTGGCGCTGCGGGGCGCGCATCTGTTTGCCACGGTGGCGCCGCTCACGGTCCGCGACCGGCAGGGCGACCACTTCACCCTCGGCGAGCCGAAGTTCACGGAGCTCGCCACCTTGGACGTGGTGCTGCTGCGCCAGGACCCGCCGTTCGACCTTGCCTATATCACCAGCACGCATCTGCTCGAGCGCCTGCGCAAGACCACGCTCGTGGTCAACGACCCGCATGGCGTGCGCGATGCGCCCGAGAAGATTTTCGTGATGGATTTTCCCGACCTGATGCCGCCGACGCTGATCACGCGCGACCTCGCCGAGATCAAGGCGTTCCGCGCCGAGCACGGCGACATCGTGATGAAGCCGCTCTACGGCAAGGGCGGCGAAGCGGTATTCCGGCTGGCGCCGGAGGACCTCAATTTCGGCTCGCTCTATGACCTGTTCGCCGCGACCTTCCGCGAGCAATGGGTGGTGCAGAAATTCCTTCCCGCCGTGCGCGACGGCGATAAGCGCATCATCCTGGTCGACGGCGAGTTCGCCGGTGCGGTCAACCGCGTGCCGGCGCCCGACGACCTGCGCTCCAACATGGTGCGCGGCGGCACGCCGAAGGAAACCGGCCTCACCGAGCGCGAGCGCGAGATCTGCCGCACGATCAGCCCGGCGCTGCGCCGGCGCGGGCTCGTCTTCGCCGGCATCGACGTGATCGACGGCTTCCTCACCGAGATCAACGTGACCTCGCCCACCGGCATCCGCGCCATCCAAAATCTCGGCGGCCCGGACGTGGCGGCGATGATCTGGGATGTGATCGAGAAGAAGCGCGGTGGCTGACCCGCGGCGGTCTTCGCGCGCCGCGGTCGCGCGCCGATGTTCCCGGAATGTTCTTGCGGCCGCCGGTCGATTCCGTTAAGCTGGCGTGCAGGCAGGGCGGCCATGGTCCAGCGCGTCACCACGGTAGCGTTCGAGGGCATCGAGGCCCGCGCGGTCGACGTGCAGGTGCAGGTCGCGCCCGGCCTGCCGGCTTTCACCATCGTGGGCCTTCCCGACAAGGCGGTGAGCGAGGCGCGCGAACGCGTGCGGGCCGCGCTGGTGGCGTCCGGACTGGCGCTGCCGGCGCGGCGCATCACGGTCAATCTGGCGCCCGCCGATCTGCCGAAGGAAGGCAGCCACTACGACCTGCCCATCGCGCTGGGGCTGATGGCGGCGATCGGCGCGCTGCCGGCCGATGCGCTGGCGGGCCACACCGTCCTCGGCGAGCTCGGGCTCGACGGCTCGATCGCGGCGGTCGCCGGCGTGCTGCCGGCCGCGATCGGCGCCAATGCGCGCGGCGAGGACCTGATCTGCCCCGCCCTTTGCGGGCCGGAAGCCGCCTGGGCCAGTCCCGACATGGGCATCGTCGCCGCCGCCTCGCTCATTCAGCTCGCGAATCATTTCCACGGCACCCAGGTGCTGGCCCGGCCGCAACCGAAGATCCGCGAGGCGGGAACCGCGCTCTGCGACCTCAAGGACATCAAGGGCCAGGAGAGCGCCAAGCGCGCGCTCGAAGTCGCCGCCGCCGGCGGGCATAACCTTCTGATGGTGGGCCCGGCCGGCGCCGGCAAGTCGATGCTGGCGGCGCGGCTGCCCACGATCCTGCCGCCGCTCACGCCCGCCGAGCTGCTGGAAGTGTCGATGATCGCCTCGGTCGCGGGCGAGCTCAAGGGCGGCGCGCTCACCAACGAGCGGCCGTTCCGCCAGCCGCATCATTCCGCCAGCATGCCGGCGCTGGTGGGAGGCGGCTTGCGCGCGCGGCCGGGCGAGGTCTCGCTCGCGCATCACGGCGTGCTGTTCCTCGACGAATTCCCCGAATTCCAGCCGCAGGTGCTCGATGCCATGCGCCAGCCGCTGGAGAACGGCGAGGTCGCGATCGCGCGCGCCAACCACCGCGTCACCTATCCGGCGCGCTTCATGCTGGTGGCCGCCATGAACCCGTGCCGCTGCGGGCGCGCCTCGGAGCCGGGCTTTGCCTGCAAGCGCGGGCCCAACGTGCGCTGCGCGGCCGACTACCAGGGGCGGCTCTCGGGCCCGCTCATCGACCGCATCGACCTGCACATCGAGGTGCCGGCCGTGACCGCGGCCGACCTGATCCTGCCGCCGCCCGCGGAGGGCAGCCGCGAGGTCGCCGCCCGCGTCGCGCGCGCCCGCGCGATGCAGATCGCGCGCTACGCAGCCGCCGGGCTGCCGCACGTCCGCACCAACGCGGCCGCCAGCGGTCCGGTGCTCGAAGACATGGCGCGCCCGGATGCCAGCGGACTTGCGCTCCTGCGCGACGCCGCCGACGCCATGCGGCTTTCGGCGCGCGGCTATCACCGCGTGCTGCGGGTCGCGCGCACGCTCGCCGATCTCGACGGGGCCGAGAAGGTCGGGCGCGTCCATCTGGCCGAGGCGCTGTCCTACCGCGCGCTGGCCGACGAGGTGCGGCGGGCGGCATGAGCCTTGCCGGCTGCGCGGGTTCCGCCGCCAAACGTGACGGCGGGGCGGGCACGCTTGGCGATTGCGGCTTGGCGATTGCTTGCGTCGAGGATCGCATTCGCCGGCGAAGATGGAAGTGAACAAGCCGTAAACTTACTGTTGATTTATGCGTTATTTATGCAATGCTGGCCTTCTTTGGATCCCGCCGTTCCCCAGGACAGCCAGATGGCCTCCATCGCGTCCTTCCTCAGCGACGCCACCGTCTTTGACGAGGCCGCGACGAGGACTCTGGACGAGGCCTTCGACGCGGCTTGTGCGGAGCTGCACCGCCAGGCCCATCCTTTCGTTGTTCGCGAGATCATCGCCAAACGGATCATCGCAGCGGCGCTCCTAGGCGAGGGCGATCCGACACGCCTTCGCAATGCCGGCATCCACGCCATGATGTGCATGGATAAATGGCTTTGACGGCGCACCGTCCGGACGTCATTTTCAAGATCCGGATTCATCGGCCCGCCGTGACCGAGGCGCAATGGCCGCGAGCAGCTCCGCGCTCTTAACGCTTTAGCAAATCATTAGCGTTAATCGTTCCTTGACGGCCCGGGTCACGTCCCCCGGCCGCGGGGATTTGATGGACAAAATCCAAAAGACGCTGATCCTCCTCTTCGTCGCCGCCATCCCGGCCGCCGCGCCGCCGTTCTTCGCAAGCGCGCCCGAGCTCTGCTTCACCTCCGGGTCATTGACCTACCAGCTCTCGGCCTCCGCCGCCGCGCCCAACTACACGGTCCGGATCGACAATCAGGCGGCGGCGCCCGACTTCCGCGTCCAGGTCGTCGACCGCGCCGAACTCGCCGACTTCGCGCTGGTCGACGACGTCACGCTCGCCCCCGGCGGCGGCTGCAAGACCGCGGGCCTCATCCGGACCGTGAAGATCGTCGCGGGAAAAAGCATCGCCGACCTCACCGTCAGCCTCGCGCGCGAGCCGACCGGCGCCGACCTGGCGCTCTATGTCCATTCGGCGCGCGTCACCCACCAGGACGCCGCCGCGCTGTTTGCGGTGATGCGGCACGTGCAAACCATGCCCAAGATCGCCACCCGCCGCTGACCGCCATCTTCCGCCCGCGCCGCCATTAGGCTTGCGTCAACCCTACCGGCCGCCGTCATCGGCTTTCCGCGGCCGTTGAAGGGAATCGCAAAGAGTTCCCGGCGCACACTCCCGGCAGAACAGTCACAGCAAAGCAGGCACACCGCGGGCGCATCGCGCCGCGCGGGACAAGTCTGCATGGGGACGGCGGATCATGCGGGGTCATTCCGGCATTCGGCGCGCCATGCGCGCACTCTTCAGCCGCCGCGCGCTGACGCTGGCGGTGCGCGCGGTCGTGCTGCTCTCGATGTCGTTCGCGGCTGCTTTCGGCTTCCTGGCCGCAATGAACAGCCCGGGCTCGCATTACGATCCGCACCTGTTCGCGATCGGCGCCGCGGCGCTGTTCGGCGCGGCCTGCGGCGCGGTCGGTCTGCTGTTCTCGCGCAACCGCGCCTTCAAGGACGAGCTGCGCAAAATGCGGGCGCGGCTGGAGGACCTGTCGGACCGCAACTGGGAGCTCAAGGAATCCGAGGAGCGCGCCAAGAGCTTCATCGAGGCGCAGGGCGACGTGATCGTGCGCCGCGACGGCGAAGGCCGCATCAGCTACGCCAACGACGCCTTCTGCGCGCTCGCCGGGCGGGGCCGCGGCGATCTCACCGGCACCACGTTCATGCCGGCCGTGCTCGAGCAGGGCGACACCGCACTGCTCGCGGATGGAACGCGCATCCACGACCAGAAGCTCGCGAGTGCGGACGAGGCGCGCTGGATCGCCTGGCGCGAGGTCGCGGTGCGGCCTGGCGTCGGCAAGGGCGCCGAGATCCAGAGCGTCGGCCGCGACGTCACCGACCGCGTGCAGGCCGAACGCGCGCTCGCCGACGCGCGCGACCAGGCAGAAGCCGCCAACCGCGCGAAATCGCGGTTCCTGGCCATGGTCTCGCACGAGATCCGCACGCCGCTCAACGGCATCCTCGGCATGGCCGACCTGCTGCACGACACGGCGCTCACGCCCGAGCAGACGACCTATGTCAAGGCGGTGAAGACCTCGGGCGACACGCTGCTGTCGCTGATCGAGGAGATTCTCGATTTCTCGAAAATCGAAGCCGGCCGGCTCGACCTGGACGCCCGGGTGTTCGATCTGCACGCCCTCGTCGAAGAGACGGTCGAGCTGATCGCCCCTCGTGCCCAGTCGAAGGACCTCGAGATCGCGTCCTTCGTGGACGACGCGCTTCCCCGCCAGGTCGTCGGCGACGCCGCGCGGCTGCGCCAGGTGCTGCTCAACCTGGCCGGCAACGCGGTCAAGTTCACCGACAAGGGCGGCGTGGCGATCGAGGTCGCGCCCGGCATCTGGCCGAACGAAGTCGCGTTCTCGGTGCGCGACACCGGCATCGGGATCGCGCCCGATGCGCAGGAGCGCATCTTCCTCGAGTTCGAGCAGGCCGAGAGCGGCGCCGCGCGCAAGTTCGCCGGCACCGGGCTCGGCCTCGCGATTTCCAGGCGCATCATCGAACGCATGGGCGGCCGCATCGCGGTCGAGAGCATGCCGGGCGTGGGCTCGACCTTCGAGGTCGCCATGCCGCTGCCGGCCGCGATCGAAGCCGGCGAAGCGGCGTTCGCGGCGCCGGACCTGTCCGGCCGGGAGATGCTGATCGTCGCGCCGGCGGCGATCGAAGCCTCGCTGGTGGCGCGCCGTCTCATGCGCTGGGGCGCGCGCACCTGCATCGTTCCCGATGAGACCATCGCGGCCGCGCTCCTGCCCGAGCGCGCCTGGGACGCGATCTTCGTCGACCACGCGCTCGGCCGCGACGCCTGCGAGACACTCGCGCGCGCGAGCGCGGGCATCCCCCACCGCATCGTGCTGATCAAGCCGGCGGCGCGGCACGAGCTTGAAGCGCTGAAGCAGGCGAGCTTCACCGGCTATCTGGTGAAGCCGGTGCGCGCCGCTTCGCTTGCGGCCCGGCTGGGCGCCGAAGCCGGCGAATTCGCCGGCGAACCGGATCACCGCGACACCGGCGCCGCGACCGGCGACAAGGCGTCGGGCGGCCTCGCCATCCTGGTCGCCGAGGACAACGAGATCAACGCCTTGCTTGCGCGCGCGCTGCTCACGCGGCTCGGCCATCGGCCGACCATCGCGAGCAACGGTGCCACCGCGGTCGAGGCCTGGCTCGCGGCGCGCGCGGCCGGCACGCCCTATGCGCTGGTGCTGATGGACCTGCACATGCCCGGCACCGACGGCCTGGCGGCGACGAGGCGCATCCGCGCCACCGAAGGCGACGGCGGCGCGCGCACGCGGATCATCGCGCTCACCGCCAACGCCTTCGGCGAGGACCGCGACGCCTGCATGGCGGCCGGCATGGACGGCTTTCTGACCAAGCCGCTCGACCGCGAACGCCTCGCCGGCGCGCTCGCGGAGGCGGCGCCGACGGCCGCCTCGCTCGCCGCGTAGGACGGCGCATCACAGCCGTCGCAGCGCCACTTCCTCCACCGTGTGGCTCTCGCCCTTGGTGAGGATGAGATCGGCGCGCTGGCGCGTGGGCAGGATGTTCTCGTGCAGATTGACCAGGTTGATCCGCGACCAGATCGAGGTGGCGGTTTCCGCCGCCTCCGCGTCCGTGAACTTCGAGTAGCGATGGAAATAGGAGCGCGGATTCTTGAACGCGGTGCCGCGCAGCGTCAGGAACCGGTCCACGTACCAGCGATGCAGCACCTCCTCGCTGGCGTCGAGATAGATCGAGAAATCGAAGAAGTCCGACACGAAGGGAATGGCCTTGCCGTCCTTGGGCGGCCGGCCGGTCTGCAGCACGTTGAGCCCCTCGACGATCAGGATGTCGGGGCGGTCGATCTCGACCCATTCGTTCGGCTTCACGTCATAGACCAGATGCGAGTAGACCGGCGCGCGCACCGGCCTCCGCCCCGCCTTGACGTCGGTCAGGAAGCGCAGCAGCGCGGACAGGTCGTAGCTCTCCGGAAAGCCTTTCCGTTCCATCAGGCCTTCGCGCTCGAGCACCGCGTTCGGGTAGAGGAACCCGTCGGTGGTGAGGAGATCGACGCGCGGCGTATTGGGCCAGCGCGCCAGCAGCGCCTTGAGCACGCGCGCCGTGGTCGACTTGCCCGCCGCCACCGAGCCCGCAACGCCGATGATGTAGGGAAGCTTGGTGTCCTCGGTGCCGAGGAAGTTCTGCTGCGCGCGAAACAGCCGCTGCGTCGCCGCCACGTAGAGCGACAGCAGCCGCGATAGCGGCAGGTAGATGTCCTCCACTTCCTTCATGTCGAGGCGGTCGTTGAGCGAGCGCACTTCGCCGACCTCGGCCGGCGCCAGCGTCATCGGCGTGTCGTCGCGCAGCTCCGCCCACTCGGCGCGGGAGAACGTGCGATAGGGCGACAGGATTGTTTCGGTGCGTTGTTCCATGGGCCTGCCGGCTCTCAGACGCGCTTGCGCGACGCCTTCTCGTCGAGGCCCGACTGCACCGTGCGCTCGGCAAGCACCGCTTCGACGTCCGCCAGCGAGATGCCGCGCGAATGCAGCAGCACCAGCAGATGGTAGACGAGGTCGGCGGCTTCCGCAGCGAAGCGGTCGCGATTTTCAGCGACGGCGGCAAGCGCGCACTCGACCGCTTCCTCGCCGAGCTTCTTGGCGCAATGCGCGACGCCGCGGTCGAGGAGCTTGCGGGTGTAGGACACGTCAGCGCTGTCCTTGGCACGGTCGTGCACGCGCTTCTCGAGATCATGGACGGTGAACGGAGGCATCGGCAAAACTCCAGCTTTCCCCTTAGCACCTCTTTTCGGGAGCCGCGAGAGCGACTTACGCATGCTAGGATCGCGACGCCCATGCCCGAGCACCTCGACTTCTGGTTCGACTTTGCGTCGACCTATTCCTATCCGGCGGCGATGCGGATCGGCCCGCTTGCGGCCGCCGCAGGCGTCGTGGTGCGGTTCCGGCCCTTCCTGCTCGGACCGATCTTCAAGACGCAGGGCTGGGACAGTTCGCCCTTCAACGTCTATCCGGCCAAGGGCCACAACATGTGGCGCGATCTCGAACGGCTATGCGCAGACATGTCGTTACGGTTCCGGCGTCCCGATCCGTTCCCGCAGAACAGCCTCCTGGCCGCCCGCACTGCACTGGCGGCGCTCGAGGCCGGCTGGGGCGAAGATTTCTGCCGGGCGATCTTCCAGGCCGAGTTCGCGGACGGCCGCGATATCGGCGAGCCTTCGGCCGTCGCGGACGTTCTCACGCGCCTGGGCTATGACGCCGCGCAGATCATCGCAGAGGCGCAGACGGAGACGATCAAGACCCGCCTGCGGCACGAGGTCGAGAAGGCGCAGCGGCTCGGCATTTTCGGCGCACCGAGCTTCGTTACGTCCGGCGGCGAGTTGTTCTGGGGCAACGACCGGCTCGAACGCGCACTGCTGTGGGCCGGGCAGGGACGCTGAGGGCCCACCGTTAAACTTTGATTCGCCGAGATTGCACTAAGGATCGAGCCGCATCGGCAACCCGGCGTCGGCCATGTGCTCCTTGGCCTGCCGCACCGTGAACTCGCCGAAATGAAAGATCGAAGCCGCCAGTACCGCCGTCGCATGGCCGTCGCGGATGCCGGCGACCAGATGGTCGAGATTGCCCACCCCGCCCGAGGCGATCACCGGCACCGGCACGGCATCCGCGATGGCGCGGGTGAGCGCGACGTCGAAGCCCTGCCGGGTGCCGTCGCGGTCCATGGACGTGAGCAGGATTTCGCCGGCGCCGAGCGCCACCACGTCGCGCGCGTATTCGACCGCGTCCAGGCCGGTCGGCTTGCGCCCGCCATGGGTGAAAATCTCCCAGCGGTCGGCCGCGCCCGGCTTCGACACCGTCTTGGCGTCGATCGCGACCACGATGCACTGGTCGCCGAACTTTTCCGCCGCCTCCCTGACGAAAGCGCGCCGGTTCACCGCCGCCGTGTTGATCGAGACCTTGTCCGCGCCGCAGGCCAGGAGCTTGCGGATGTCGTCCACGCTGCGCACGCCGCCGCCGACGGTGAGCGGCATGAAGCAGGCCTCCGCCGTGCGCCTCACCACGTCGAAGATGGTGTCGCGGTTCTCGTGGCTGGCCGTGATGTCGAGGAAGCAAAGCTCGTCGGCGCCGGCCGCGTCATAGGCGATCGCCGCCTCCACCGGGTCGCCGGCGTCGCGCAGGTTCACGAAATTGACGCCCTTGACGACGCGGCCGTCCTTGACGTCGAGACAGGGGATGACGCGCACCTTGAACATCGCAATCGGTTCCCGACCGGCGGCGGGCCGGCGCCCGCGATCCGGATTGCCGCGGCATGCCGGCTCGCTCGCGCGCACCGTAGCCGAGCCGCGCGCCATTCGATAGATCGTCCCCTTGACGGCCCGATCCGCGCCGCCTTGAAGGCCGCGCCGATATGGGCCAATGTCCGCCGCACATCCCATCACCGACGATTGATCGAGTTCGGCATCGAGTAGCGCGCCATGAGCCTTTCATTGAACGAGCACATCAAGCAGTGGGTGCCGTCGTGGCTCTATTACCCGCACAAGATCGCCAAGTGCACGCGGCTCGGCGAGCCGGAACTGCGCCTCCTGCCCGCGCTCGTGCCGCCCGGCCGCACCGCGCTCGATATCGGCGCCAACAGCGGCTACTACAGCTATGCGCTCGCCAAGCTTGCCGGCCGCGTCGAGGCGTTCGAGCCGCATCCCGAGCTTGCGCGTTTCGTCCGCAGGAAGCTCGGATCGGCGGTCACCGTGCATGAGGTCGCGCTGTCGAACCGCCAGGGCACCGCGACCCTGTACATCCCGCAGATCAAGGACGGCGTCGACGTCCACTACAATTCCAGCATCAAGAAGGTCTACTCCTACGCCAAATGCATCGAGCTGCAGGTTCGCGTGATGACGCTCGACGAGTTCGGCTTCGACGACGTCGGCTTCATCAAGATCGACGTCGAAGGCTCCGACATGGACGTCATCGAAGGCGGGCAAAAGACGATCGCGGCCAATCGTCCGGCCATGCTGGTCGAGATCACGTCCGTCACCCATGCCGATCCCTGCGCCTGCATCGCACAGGTCAAGGCGAGGTTCGGCTACGATGCCCGGGTCCTGGTCGGCGACACCCTGATCGACGCGATCGAGGCGCTCGCGACGCCGCGGCCGGACTTGAACACCTGCAACGTGGTGTTCACGCCGAAATGACGCCGACATCCCGCTAAGCCCGCGCAGGAGACCGATGCTCGCGACCGTCAAACGCAGTCTTCCCTATGTCGCATTCCGCGAATGGACCAAGGCGCTGCGCCGGCGCGCCAGGCTGCCGGCCTATCGCGGCGGCGACTACCAGTGCCCGATCTGCGGCACGGGCCTGCGCGCCTTCAAGCCGATCTGGAAATCCTATCGGCGCGCGGTCGAGCGATACGCCCCTGTGCATCCGCCCGCCGCGATGGAGACGTTCAACGCCGAGGCATTTTCCTGCCCGGACTGCGACGCCTTCGACCGCGAACGGCTGACCGCGCTCTATCTCGATCGTGTCTTTGCGTCGTTCGACCGCAGCCGCCGCCATCGGCTGATCGAATTCGCGCCGGCGCATGCCCTGCACCGCAAGCTCAAGAGCTACCCGTTCATCGATTACCGCAGCGCCGACCTGGTGCGCCGCGACGTCAGCGACCGCGGTGTCGACCTGACCGACATGCCCGGTTACCCCGACGGTTCCGTCGACATCTTCCTGTGCTCCCACATCCTCGAGCACATCCCCGAGGATCGGCAGGCGATGTGGGAGCTTCACCGCATCCTCAAGCCCGGCGGCTTCGGCATCGTGCTGGTGCCGCTGTTCGCAGGCGTGGAGGAGACCCACGAGGATGCGAGCATCGTCACCGTGGAAGGCCGCTGGAAGTACTTCGGCGACGGCGATCACGTGCGCCAATACGGCAAGCGCGACTTTCTCGGCCGGCTGGCGGCGGCCGGGTTCCGCATCGAACAGGTGGCGATGGAGTTTTTCGGGGCGGACGTTTTCAGGCGGGCCGGGATCGCCGCGGATTCCGTGCTCTATGTCGTGCGAAAGAGCTGACGGGACGCCGGCTGCCGCGCGTCGGCGATCATTTGCAGCGCCGCCGCGGCATCGAGCCGCCCGTCGTAGAGCGCGCGGCCGGCGATCGCGCCCGCAAGCGTGTTGGCGCGCGGCGCCAGCAGCGCCTTGACGTCGTCGAGCGAGGCAAACCCGCCCGAGGCGATCACCGGGATGCGCACCGCCTCCGCGAGCGCGATGGTGGCGTCGAGGTTGAGGCCCTGGAGCAGCCCGTCGCGCGCAATGTCCGTGTAGATGATCGCCGCCACCCCGGCGTCCTCGAAGCGCTTCGCGATCTCGAGCGCGGCGAGCTCCGACGTTTCGGCCCAGCCTTCGACCGCGACCTTGCCGTCGCGCGCGTCGAGGCCGACGGCGACGCGGCCGGGATGCTGGCGCGCGGCGCTCCTCACCAGTTCGGGGTCGCGCACCGCCGCGGTGCCGATGATGACGCGGTCGACGCCCTTGCCGAGCCAGCCGTCGATCGTCGCCCTGTCGCGGATGCCGCCGCCGAGCTGCACCGGCATCGCGACCGTCTCCAGGATGCGCTCGACCGCCGCCGCATTGACCGGCTTGCCCGCGAAGGCGCCGTCGAGATCGACGATGTGCAGGTATTCGAAGCCCTGCGCCTCGAACGCCTGCGCCTGGGCGGCCGGATCGCGATGGAACACGGTCGCGCGCGCCATGTCGCCCTGTTCGAGGCGCACGGCCTGCCCGTCCTTGAGGTCGATGGCGGGGAAGAGGATCACGGCGTCCACTTCAGGAAATTCGCGATCAGCTTCAAGCCCAGCCGCTGGCTTTTCTCCGGGTGGAACTGGGTGCCCACCATAGTGTCGCGGCCGACAATGGCGGTCACCGGCCCGCCGTAGTCGGCCTGCGCGATCAGGTCGGCGCGCGCCGCCGGCTTGAGATGGAACGAGTGCACGAAATAGGCGTGCAGCCCCTGCGGTCCCGCGGCGATGCCGTCGAGCAGCGGATGCGGCCGCAGTGCGTCGAGCGTGTTCCAGCCCATGTGCGGGATCTTCAGGCCGGGATCGTCCGGCGTGATGCGGTCGACCTCGCCCGCAATCCAGCCGAGCCCTTCCGTCACCTCGTATTCGCGGCCGCGCTCGGCCATGAGCTGCATGCCCACGCAGATGCCGAGGAACGGCCGGCCCTGGCCGCGCACCCGGGTGTCGAGCGCCTCGACCATGCCGCCGATGGCGTCGAGCCCGCGCCGGCAGTCCGCAAACGCGCCGACGCCGGGCAGCACCACGCGGTCGGCGCGCGCGACCTCGTCCGGATCGCGCGTAACCACGATCGGCTCGTTGCGGCCGGCTTCGCGGGAGGCGCGCTCGAACGCCTTGGCGGCCGAGTGCAGATTGCCCGAGCCGTAGTCGACGATGGCCACCGTCACCGTTGCGCCCCCGCCCCCGGCTCCGGGAACAGCTCGACGACATCGGACGATGCCGCCGCCGCACGCGGCGCCAGCACCATCGGCGACGACCGCGTCGGCTCGCTTCGGGTCCAGGCGTCGAAGAACCGCCGCTCGGCGGACTCGACATCGTCGCCCACGATGACGCCGACATTCGTCCACTTGCGGCGCGCGAGCGTGAAGCGGCGCAGCGTCGGCGCCTCGACCCCGATCAGCAGTCCCAGCAGCAGGCCCACGGCCACGCTCACCGGCGCCGGCACGTCGAGGACATGCAAGGCAAGCTCGATCGCGACCACCACCGCCACATAGCCGAGGAGGACGAGCCACATCCGGTGCCGCAGCATCCAGAGCGGGCCGAACAGGAAGGCCCAGAACGAGAAGCCGTCGCGCACGAACACGAAGCGCTCCGGGTCGGTCTCCGCCTCGTAGCGCTTCAGCGGCGGCTCGTGCACGGTGTAGGCAGCCATGACGGCCTCCGTGAATTTCTCCCCGTCCTTGCGAGCTCGGGGAGCTGGTCCTGACGCCTCAACCCGCGATCGCGGCGACGCTGAAGCTCCGCGGCGCCTCGCCGCGCCGGTTGATCTCGCACATCGTCAAGTAGGCGGACTCGATGTGGCGGCGAAAGCGATCGGTATCGAACAGCGCGCAATTTGGCTGATTGCGCAGGATCTTGGCCCGGATTGAACCGAGCAGCGCCGGCTCGCGGGCGAGCTTAAGCGCCAGCGCCTCGTATTCGTCAAGGCGATATGTCACCAGTTCAGGCATGCCCGCGGCGCGAAGCTGGCTCGCCGCAACCCGGCCGACGAACGTCTCGCCCAGGCAGGTCACGATCGGCAATCCGGCCCAGAGCGTATCCGTCGCGGTGGTATGGGCATTGTACGGCAACGTGTCCAGGAAAAGGTCGGCCAATTGATGGCGCGCCAGATTGTCGGCAGGGTCGATCTTGTCGGCAAAGACGATCCGGTCCGGATGCACCCCGCGCGCCGCGGCTGCGCGGCGGAGGTTGTCGGCCGCCGCCTCGCTCCTCAGCAGCCAGAGCACGCTGCCGTCGATGGCCCGCAGGAGCCGCATCCAGACGTCGAAGATCTGTTCGGAAATCTTGTAGTTCTGATTGAAGCAGCAGAATACGAACGCGCCCTCCGGCAACCCCGCCTCCGCGCGCGACGGCGTGCGCGCGGCAATCCGCCGTTTCGATTCGGTGACGTAGTAGCTGTCGGGAAGATGGACGATCTTCTCGGTGAAAAACGGTTGCTGCTCGAACGGCAGCGCCGTCTTGTCGGCAAGGATGTAGTCGAGGAAAGGGGCGGCCGTGCTGGCCGCAAATCCGAGATAGCTCACCTGGATCGGCGCCGGCCGGCGCGCCAGGATGCCGAGTCTTCCCTGATCGGTGTGGCCGTTGAGATCGACGATGATGTCGACCTCGAGGTCGCGCACCAAGCGCGCCACGCCGTCATCGCTTTTGTCCCTGACATCGATGAACCGATCGAACGACTTGACCACGCGCGCGCGCATGTCGCTGCCGTCGTCGGGGCCGTAGGAAATACCAAGGATTTCAAATCGCCTGCGGTCGTGCAGCTCGAACAGCTCGGTGACCAGGTAGGTCACCGGATGGGCGCGAAAATCGGATGAAAGATAGGCAATTCTCGTCTTGCCGGGTCGGTCGGCCTTGCGCTCGCAGGGCCGGTCCGGCACGCCATAGTTCTTCTGCCGCAGCCAGTTCCGGGCACAGGCGAGGTGTTGCGTCGGGGTTGTTTCGACGGCACGTAGCTCGAAGGGGCTGATCACCAGGTCGCCGCTGGCAAGTTTCGCCACGACCTGGGGCAACAACGCCGCCGTATTCGCCCAATCGCATGTCATCACCACGCAGGCGAACAGCTCCCCCAGCGCATGCGGATGATCCGGCCGGGCCGCCAGCAGTTGCCGGTAGCAGGCGGCGGCCGCGGAGAAACGGCCAAGCTTCGCCAATGTGAGCCCACGATTGAACAGCGCTCCCGCGTGGTCCGGATCGAGGGCCAAGGCGCCCGCATAGCTTGCCAGCGCTTCGTCGCGCCGGCTGAGCGCGTCGAGCACAAGGCCGCGGTTGTTGAGCGCATCGGCATTGTCCGGCTCGACCGAAAGCACGCCGTCGAAGCTCGCCAGCGCCTCCGCGTGGCGCGCGAGCTCGATCAGCGCGGCGCCCTGCCCCATCAGCGCGGTCACATGGCGGGGACTGACGGCAAGCGCGCGCCGGTAGCTGGCCAGCGCCTGCGCATGGCGCTCGAGCTTTCGCAGCGTGGCGCCATGACAGATGTGCGCGTCGATATGGTTCGCTTGCAGCGCGAAGGCTCGCTCATAGCTCGCCAGCGCCTCCTCGTCGCGGCCGAGCTGGCGCAGCGCGTGACCGCGGTTGCAATGCACGTCGGTAAAATCGGGCGCGAGCGCTATCACCCGGTCATAGCTCGCAAGCGCTTCGCCATAGCGCTCGAGATCGTGCAGGACGGCGCCGCGATTGCACCAGTTGTCGACGGAGTCCGGGGCCAGCGCGAGCGCGCGGTCGTAGCTCGCGACCGCCTCGTCGCGCCGGCCAAGCTCGGCGAGGACGTCGCCGCGATTGGCGTGGGCATCGGCGCGCTCGGGCGCCCGGGCGATCGCGGCGTCGAAGCTTGCCAGCGCGTCCTCCCGCCGCCCGAGGCGGGCGAGCGCCATGCCGAGGAGCTCGTGGGCCCGCGCACATCCCGGGTCGACGGTCAGCAGCCGCTGCGCCAGGTCCGCTCCTTCAGCCAGATTGCCCCGCTGGCAGGCGATCTGCGCTTGCGCATACAATGCGGCCGCATCCGTGGTCACGTCCTGGGCGCTAGCCACCAAGCGTTCCCTTTGTCGAGGGCACCTCCCCGGCCGCGCGCGCATCGATCGAGACCGCCCCGCGCAGCGCCCGCGCCAGACCTTTGAAGCACGATTCCGCAATATGATGGTCGTTGGTGCCGTAGAGCGTCGTCACGTGCAGCGTGACGCCGGCGTTCATGGCGAAGGCCTGGAACCATTCCTGCACCAGCTCGGTGTCGAAGGTGCCGACCTTGTCGCGCACGAACTCGGCCTTGAACACCAGGAACGGCCGCCCCGAAATGTCGATGGCGACCCGCGTGAGCGCCTCGTCCATGGGCAGGTGCACGTCGGCGTAGCGGGTGATGCCCCGCATGTCGCCGAGCGCCTGCTTGAGCGCCTGGCCGAGCGCGATGCCCACGTCCTCGGTGGTGTGGTGGTGGTCGATATGCAGGTCGCCCTTGGCCTTGACGGTGAGATCGATCCGCGAATGCCGCGCCAGCAGATCGAGCATGTGGTCGAGGAAGCCGATCCCGGTCGCGATCGACGACGCGCCGGTGCCGTCGAGATCGACCGCGACCTCGACGTCGGTTTCCTTGGTGGTGCGCTTGACGGCGCCTTTGCGCATGCCTGCAGTCCGTTGGAGCTGTCCCGATCGGGCTGACCGCTTCCCGTTCATTTCCTGCGGCGGCGGGAATCCAGGCTGCACGCGTGCCTGGCCGCAACCACCGGGTCCCCGCTTGCGTGGGGACGAGCGGGCGCATGACGCGGTTCGATCCGATCGAAATCTGCTCGTGCCGCGGCCTTGTATCAGGGCCGGCGCGGCTTCGCTACTGCGGCAGGCAACGGTCTGTTTGCCGGGCTGACCTATCCCTGCGGGCTGCCGGCGGGCTGGTCCTTGGCCGGAGCCCAGGTGGTCAGAAGCCCATAGGTGACGCCCAGCACGGCGCCATAGACCAGATGATAGATCAGGGTCACGGCCAGCGCCTCGATGCCGAGTTTGTGGGCAAACAGGCCGGCTTTCGCCAACGGCATGAACACCACCATCATCAGCAGCCAGGCGAAAAGGCCGAAGATGATGCCCTTGAGCCAGTGGGCGGGGCGGACCGCGACGGCGTCATAGGCCGCAAACAGCAGGCCCCAGATCAGGGTCCCGACGATGAAATGATCCATCCAGGCGGCGACGGTGCCGATGCTCCCGAGCTGGGTGAGCAGCCGGATGATGTTGAGATGCGGTGCGAGGTCCATCGAGCTCTTGAACATCAGCAGCGCCGACAGCACCAATGTCGCCACGAAGCCGGCGAGCATTCCTCTCATCGAGTTCGACATTGCGCTCCTCCCGGGTCCGTTTGGTTCCACGCATCTAGACCGCTTGGCGCAGCGAGCGGAATTGCGTCCTGTTGTCCCAGGTCTTACATGTTGGCGGAACAGCGGGATTTCCGAGCTATGCAGCCTGCGCAACCCGACCTCTGGCACGGCACCACGATCCTGACGGTCCGCAAGGGCGGCACCGTCGCGATCGGCGGCGACGGCCAGGTCTCGATCGGCCAGACCATCGTCAAGGCCAATGCCAAGAAGGTGCGCCGCCTGGGCAAGGGCGACGTGATCGGCGGCTTTGCGGGCGCGACCGCGGATGCCTTCACGCTCTTCGAGCGCCTGGAAGCCAAGCTCGAGCAGTACCCCGGGCAACTCACCCGCGCCGCCGTCGAGCTTGCCAAGGACTGGCGCACCGACCGCTACCTGCGCCGGCTCGAAGCCATGATGATCGTCGCCGACGCGCAGGTGTCGCTGGTGCTGACCGGCACCGGCGACGTGCTCGAGCCCGAGGCCGGCGTGATGGGCATCGGCTCGGGTGGCAACTACGCGCTCGCCGCCGCGCGCGCCCTGAGCGACGGTCCGCTCGACGCCGAGGCGATCGTGCGCCGCTCGCTCGACATCGCGGCCGACATCTGCGTCTACACCAACCGCAACCTCACCGTGGAAACGCTCAAGGCGGCTTAGCTGATGTCCGCGCCTGCGTACCACTTTCGCCCGTTATCCGCCGGCGACCTGCCTCTGCTGCAGCAATGGCTCCACCGTCCGCACGTGCGTGAATGGTGGGGTGATCCGGTGCTCGGCCTTACGCATATTCGGGAAAATCTAGATGATCCCACCATCGACGTCTTCATGGTCAGCTACGGCGGCACGCCCATCGGCTATCAGCAAAGCTGGGATCCGCATGCGGAAACAGACCATCCCTGTCGCGATCAGCCGGCCGGGACACGCGGCATCGATCAATTCATCGGCGAGCCTGATTTCGTCAACCGCGGACACGGCAGCGCGTTCATCCGGCTCTTTGTCGAGCACTTGTTCGAAGCCGGCGCGCCGCGCGTCATCACCGATCCGAACCCACGCAATGCACGGGCGATCCGGGCCTATGCCAAGGCCGGATTCCAACCCATCGAGACCCGCATGACGATCTCCGGCGAGGCATTGTTGATGGGCTGCGACGTCAGGACAACAAACTTATGACCGACTTCTCCCCGCGCGAAATCGTCTCCGAGCTCGACCGCTTCATCATCGGCCAGACCGACGCCAAGCGCGCGGTGGCGATCGCGCTGCGCAACCGCTGGCGCCGGCTCAAGCTCGACGACAAGCTGCGCGAGGAAGTGCTGCCCAAGAACATCCTGATGATCGGCCCGACCGGCGTCGGCAAGACCGAGATCTCGCGCCGTCTTGCGCGCCTGGCGGGAGCGCCGTTCCTCAAGATCGAGGCCACCAAGTTCACCGAGGTCGGCTATGTCGGGCGCGACGTCGAGCAGATCGTGCGCGACCTGGTCGAGATCGGGATCACGCAGATGCGCGAGCGCAAGCGCAAGGACGTGCAGGCGCGCGCGCAGCAGAACGCCGAGGAGCGCGTGCTCGATGCGCTGGTCGGGCCGGGCTCCAGCCCGGCGACGCGCGATTCCTTCCGCCGCAAGCTGCGCGCCGGCGAGCTCAACGACAAGGAGATCGAGATCGAGGTGCAGGCCGGCGGCAGCGGCATGCCGATGTTCGAGATCCCCGGCATGCCGGGCGCGCAGATGGGCGCGATTTCGATCGGCGACATCTTCGGCAAGCTCGGCGGCGGCCGCACCAAGACTCGCCGCATCACGGTGGTAGAATCGCACGACCTGTTGATCGCCGAGGAGTCCGACAAGCTCCTCGACAACGATCAGCTCGTCGCCGAAGCCATCAAGATGGTGGAGCAGAACGGGATCGTGTTCCTGGACGAGATCGACAAGATCGCCGGCCGCGAGGGCCAGCGCGGCGCCGACGTGTCGCGCGAGGGCGTGCAGCGCGACCTGCTCCCGCTGATCGAGGGCACCACGGTCGCCACCAAGCACGGATCGGTGAAGACCGACCACATCCTGTTCATCGCGTCGGGCGCCTTCCACATCTCCAAGCCGTCCGACCTGCTGCCCGAATTGCAGGGCCGGCTCCCCATCCGCGTCGAGCTGCGCGCGCTCACGCGCGACGATCTCCGCCGCATCCTGACCGAGCCGGAAGCGTCGCTGATCAAGCAGTATGTCGCGCTGATGGCGACCGAGGGCGTGACGCTCGAATTCACCCCGGATGCGATCGATGCGATCGCCGATATCGCGGTGGCGGTCAATTCCAGCATCGAGAACATCGGCGCGCGGCGGCTGCAGACCGTGATGGAGCGCGTGCTCGACGAGGTGTCCTTCTCGGCCCCCGACCGCGCCGGCGAGCGCGTGGCGATCGATGCCGCCTATGTGCAGCAGCACGTCGGCGACCTCGCCAAGAACGCCGATCTGAGCCGGTTCATTCTTTAGCTGAGCGCTGGTTGCTTCTGGGATTGTCGCGAAATGGTTGTTACCATAAGATATTGAAATCACACTCATTTTACCGCGCCTAACAAGGCCTGCCGCGGGCTGACAAATTTCCGTTTACTCAACATCACAGAACCGCCATAAAGGGGCCCGCGCAAGCCATCCCCGTGCAGGAGTTTGTCGTGACCCCCGGCACTCATTTGCGGGCCGAGCTTCACCGGCTGGGCCTCGACCAGGGCGTCGTCGCGAGCGAAACCGATGTTTCGCGGCAGACCATCAACAACATCGTCAATGACCGGCAGCCGATTTCGCGCTCCATGGCCGCGAAGCTGGGGCGCGTGACCGGGCAGAGTTCCGATTACTGGTTGCGGTCCAGCTTTCCCGAAGGGTCGTCACCCGACGGCCCGCGCAGCGGTGGTCCGCAGCACGCGCCTCGCATCGGGTTCAATACGGTGCTGGTCAATCACCAGATCATCGCCGCGGTCAGGGATCAGATCATCGGCATCGATCCGTTCACCAAGAAGAATGTGCAGCGTGCGTCGATCGACCTCACGCTCGACGATTTCATCATAGCGGCGGACGGCCGCCGCATCGATATCAGCGAAGACCAGAACTTTCCGTTGCAGTGCGGACAGACCGTCAACGTAAAGACCCGCGAATGGGTGGAGTTTCCGCTCGACTACATCGGTCGCGTCGGCCCGATGGCGCGCCTCGCCAAGTACGGGATCATCACGTCTCATGGCCTGCAGGTCGATCCCGGCTTCAAAGGGTATCTGCAATTCTGCCTGTTTAATGCGGGTGGAAGCACCTTCGTGCTGCGGAGCAGGGAACCGATCATCAGCCTCGAGGTCATCCCGCTGTCGTCCTTGCCCCATGTCGATCCGGCGGCATCAAACCCGTTTGATGCGGGCGATCACCGCAACGATGTCGCCTCGCATTTCCAGGGGTCCACCGATACCGGATTGGGCAATCGCTTGATCCGTGAATTCATCAACAGGCAGGTCAGAACCAGTTCGAACGCCGACCTCTTCGCGGCACGGATTCCACAACTCGACATCGAGATGCGCGAGCAGTTCGAGCAGGCCGCCATTGCCAGTGCCGTGACCGCGGCGTTGGAGGGCCTGCGGGCGTTGCGCAACAATCCGAACCTGCGGACACCGCAGAGCGAACGGTACGATGCGTTCATGGATGAGCTTGCGGAACAATTGCTTTTTTCGCGGGAGGAATGTCACGCCGCGCTGGCGGCACTGGGTCTCTCGTTCCAGGACACGGACCAGGCGATTGTCGGGCTGCGGGATGGCAAGTCCGTCTTGCTGCATCTTCCGAAGAAGGCGGCGCGGATCACCTTTCAGAATTTGGCGCTTCAGTTGCAGGAGCGTCCTGACGACCTGTTGCTCATGCTCACGGGTCAGGTCGCCTATTCCACCGCCACTGGCGACCCGAGGAAAAAAACGATCTTGAACTGAGAGTGTCGATAAGAAAAAAGCGACACTATTTGTCACGGCGTAGCAACCAACCATAAATAGTATTTGACAGGGTTCCCACGCGCAAATAGGTTTAATTTCAAGGGGGCTGACGTTTCCGGCAATTTCAAAGCCCCGCGTCTCAAGGCCCGCACGCCGATATTCACCGCGAGGCCGCAACGGAACAGGGGAAGGATCATGCCCAATCGGAGAGGACGGCCACCAAGCACCGACAACTCAAACGACCCGTGCAGACTCCCCATCGGCGCGACGCTGGATCTCTACGACGCGCTCATGATGCAGATGATCGCCTCGCGCGCGATCGAAGCCTATAAGGAAAGGGATCGATTGCGGCAGCTCGCTTCCGGGCGGGCGGTCCGGGGCCGACCGTCCGGACGACGACACGCCGGCCCGGGATGCGCCAGGGCAAAAATGGCGCGGGGCCGACTTCAGTCGCGCTGGCGCCCCCGCCGCACCCGCACATAAAGCGCGCCCTCCCCGCCGTGGCCGATATGGGCGTCGTCCACGCCGAGCACATAGGCCCGGAATTCCGGCAGCCGCAGCCAGAGCGGCACCTGCCGTTTGAGCACGCCGCGTTCCTCCCCGGACGAGCGCGCGCTGGCGCCGCCCTTGCCGGTGATCACCAGCGCGGTCTTGGCGCCCTCGGCCTGCGCGCGCTGCAGGAAACGAAGCAGCGCGGAATGCGCCTGGCTTTGCGTCCTGCCGTGCAGGTCGATGCGGGCATCGATCTCGACGGCACCGCGGGCGAGGCGCTGCTTGAGCCTGCGATCGAGCGGCATCATCGACGGGGGCTGCGCTCTCGGCGTCGGGGCCGGGCGGACCGGCTTGGGGCTCGCCGCAGGAGCTGGCGCGCGCGCCGGCGGGGCGGACGACAGCTTGGCTTTCGGCTTGCGGTCCGCGGCCGCGGCGTCGGGCGGCGCGGCGACGGCGGCGGCCCGGCGCTTGAGCGGCGCGACCGAGCGCATCACGCCGCGCCAGAGCACATGCTCCTCGTCGCTCAGTCTTCGCCGCCGCGGCGGGTCGCCCATCATAGGCGCGGTCTTGATCTGATTCTGGCGGCCGGCCGTGCCTGCTTGCGCGAAGGCTTGGTGACGGCGTCGACCTTGGCGGCCTGCGCCTTCGCCTTGGCGGCGTCGCTCTTGGCTTCGGCCTCGTCCGGGATGACGGGTTTGGGCGGCGGCAGCGGCATCGCCTTGCCCGCTTCGACCAGGTCGAGCTCGCGCGGCAGGAGCATCACGAAACGGCCTTGCTGGCGGATGCGGCCGGCGATCCGCCCGGCTTCGTCGCCGGCGCCCCAGTAAAGATCGGCGCGCGCCGGCCCCACGATGGCGGAGCCGGTGTCCTGCGATACCATCAGGCGGCGGAATTTCGTGGTCGGCCGCGGGCCCTCGATCGGCAGATCGGCCTCGATGAAGAACGGCGTGCCGTAGACGTGGATCTTGTCGACCGCGATCGAGCGGCCGGGCATCAGCGGAATGCCCTGGGCGCCGACCGGTTCGCCGTCGTTGGACAGTCCGGTGATGCGAAAGAACACATACGAGCGGTTGGTGGCGCGCACTTTCGGCGCCTCGTCGGGGTTGGCGGCCATCCAATCCCGGATCCGCTGCATCGACATTTCCTCGCGCGGAACGAGATTGCGCTCGATCAGCACGCGCCCGACTGCCGTGTACGGAAAGCCGTTGTGCGAGTCGTAGTTGATCCGCAGCGGGGTGCCGTCCTCGAGGATCACGCGCGCCGAACCCTGGATCTGAA
>JAXDOD010000047.1:0-35334 GCA_034669045.1 Alphaproteobacteria bacterium | reverse complement strand
CAAGCGCGCCACCCCCACCCCGGACCCCACCCCACAAGGGGGAGGGGAACGCTGTGGCACGGACCTTCTCACCGCAAGCAATAGTTCGCGGACGGAATTTTGAAGTGTGCATGACCTTTTGCGAAAGTGTGGACCCAGAGTTCTATCGCTCGCCTCACCGCTGCGCGGTGCGGGCCGGGCGCGTGCCGTCGCGGACGCGGTCGAGCCAGCCGGCCATCACGGCGGCGATCGCCATATTGTTCTTCTCCAGCATCATCATGTGGCCGTTTCCGTGCACGCCCACGTCCGGCAGCCGGATCACCGTGTTCTTCACGCCGGCCTGCGTCAGATAGGCCGCCGTGCAGTGGTCGTAGCTGGCGTGATAGGACGCCTCCGAGATCACGATCAGGGTCGGCACCTTGGCGACGTTCGGAAGCTTGCGCGCCGGCTCCTTCTGCAGCCAGCAGCGCGCGTAGTCGGGCTTGTCGGATTTGTCCTGCCGGACGAACTCGAGCTTGGAGCTGGCGCTGACCGGCGGGTCATAGCCGAGCGGCACCTCGCCGAGCCCATAGGCCTTCTCGCGCGCATTGTCCGCGAACCATTCCGGCGCGCCCTTGAAGTCGAGCTCGTGCACCGGCGGCCCGTTCGGCTCGACCGCGACGTTCGCCGTCACCAGATCGGGCCGCTTGTCGATCACCGGCCAGGCGAACGCCCCGGACTGCGAATGCGTGAGCAGGACGGAGGGACCGATCTTCTCCAGCAGCGCGATCAGCGCGGGCGGGTTGATCTCCTGCTGCCTGGTGAAGTTGGTGAGCGAGGGGAACTGCGAGGCGTAGAACTGCTCGAAGGCGGGGTCGCCCGGCTTGCCTTCGCCCGGCCACTGGTTGTGCAGGTGCGCCTGCGGCCACAGCTTGAAGCGCTCGGGCGCGACGAAGCGCTGCGTGAGCCGGTCGAGCGTGGCGGTCGAGACCGCGCCCTGCGACTGCGACCAGTGCGCGGAGCGACCGCGCGCGACCCCGTCGACCACATAGACCGCGTAGCCGCGCCGCACGAAATACTGCGCCCAGCCCTCGCGCCCGTCGGGCGTGCCGGTGAAGTTGGTGCCGGTCTGGCTGCCGCCGTGCACCATCACGATCGGAGTCTTGTGGCGCAGGCGTTGCGGGATCATGTACTCGACGTACATCTGGCCGACGATCGCGCTGCCTTCCACCGCCGGGTCGATCTTGCCGCCGACGAAGAAATAGCTCGACTTGGCAAGCACGAGCGGGCCTTGCCGTTGCGCCTGCGCGGGCCGCGACAGCAAGGCTGCGCCGGCCAGGATCAGGGCCGACGTGGTCAAGACTCCCGCGAGCGTCGTTGTGACCTCGTGATTTGAACGCATGCTCATCCTCCCTGTTGCGGCGGATCGCCGCGATTGCACCTTTTTTACCGCCCGGTAGTCATGTCCCGGCTCGAAATCGGGAGACGACGACCTTCATCCGCGCGCTCCCTGGAAGAATTGCGTCAGCCGCCGGCTGATCTCCCAAGCGCATTCGATCGGAAGCGCATGTCCCGCCAGCGCCAGCGGGAAAAGCTCCGCGTGCGGGATTTCCCGCATGAACGCCTCGTGACAGGCGAACGGGATCACCTCGTCGTCCTTGCCCCAGATCAGCAGGGTCGGAATATCGATCCGGTGCAGCCAATAGGGCAATTGCGGGTTCGAAAGCCCCGCGTTCGAGCCGAGCCGCGCGAGCCCAGCGCGATTCTGCAGGACGATGTCCATGCCGAGCGCGGCCTGGACTTGCAGCCAGTCGTCCGCCCGTTTCGGATCGCGGAACTGCCGGCGCGCGAATTCCTCGGTGCTCCAAAGCAAGACCTCGCCGAACGGTGCCTGCGGATGCGCCACGCCGGCGGGCGCGATCAGCGTCAAGCTGGAGAGCCATTCGGTGTTGCGGATCGCCATCTCGGCGGCGATCCAGCCGCCCACGTCGTGGCCGACGAGATGCAGGTGATGCAGATTGAGCGCCTGCAGGAGATCGAGATAGAAGAACGCCAGATCGCCGGTGCTCATCATCCATTCCGGGATCGGCGAAAGCCCGAAGCCCGGATGCTCCGGCGCGATGACGCGCCAATCGGCGCTGAGCCGGTCGAGCAAGGGGTTCCAGCCGGCGCCCGACGCGCCGTGCAGGAACAGGATCTCGGGGCCGTCGCCGGCCTCCAGATAGCGCAGCGTGATGCCCGCGACCTCGATCTCGCCAGTGGTCGGCTCCAGCGCCATGGTCAGAAGCGGGCTTTCTTATGAAACTTGAGCAACATTTGAACCACGCTCCGCCGGAATAACGCGCCGCCGCCAGTCGGTTTACCGGCTGACGATATTCTCGCCTATGATACCGCCTCTATTCACGCTTTGAGAACCCATGCTCGACGTTCAGCCGATCCTGGCGCTGATCCATTCCTATTCGGCCTATATCGGCCCGCTCTGTTTCCTGGTGGCGCTGCTCGGCGCCCTACTGGGCCCCAATCTCATCGTGCCGGCAGGACCGGTCCTCAACGTCGTCGGGGTCCTGGTCGGCGCGGGCGCCGCACCGTGGACCGTGATCATCTGGGCAGCGCTCGGCGCCATGGCCGGCTCCAGCGTGTCCTACACCATCGGCTTGCGGCTGGGTGCGGGCCTGCCGCGGCTCTCGCTGTTCCGCAAGTGGCCCGGCCTGCTCGAGCGCGCGCAGGCGCTGTTCATGCGCTACGGGTTCGCGGCCATCTTGATTGCCTATTTTTCGGGACCGCTGCGGGCGGCCATGGCCGGCTTTGCCGCCATCGCCGGGATGCGCCGCATCCGGTTTGAGCTGGCGAACATGGCGTCGGCTTTCACATGGGCGGTCTGTGCCGTCGCCATGGGCGCGGTGCCCGGGATCCTGATCGCACCGAACAGCCCATGGCTGCTGATCGCGCCGGTGCTGGTGCCGTTGATCACGATCGGGCTCTCGGTGGCGATCGTCGCCTTGCGACGCAGCGGGCCGGCGCGTCGCAACCAGCCTTGACGCTCGTTGGTGCACGGCACACGATGTGGGCCGCAGCAAAATCAAGAACCGACCGGGAGATATCGATGAAGCCCCGTCTCAGCCTCGCACTCGCCGTCCTGGCCGGATTAGGCGCGGCGGGCGCCTCCGCGCAGCCGAGCAACCCGGTCGACGCCTATCTGGCGGCGGCGAAGGCGGCGGCGCAATTCGACTTCACCGGCACGCTGGTGCGCATCTGCGTCGCGCCGCAGACCGCGGCCACGCCGGACGTGGCGCCGGGTCCGGCGCCGAGCCGGGCGAGCTGGTACACGGACCCCGCCAAGGTGTTCGACAATCTCTATTTCGTCGGCTCCAAGATCCACTCGTCCTGGGCGCTCACCACCAGCGAGGGGATCATCCTGATCGACACGCTCTACGAGTACAACTCGGAGGAGGCGATCGTGGGCGGGCTCAAGAAGCTCGGGCTCGATCCGGCTGCGGTCAAATACGTCATCATCAGCCACGCTCACAGCGATCACGTCGGCGGCGCCAAGCTGATGCAGGAGCGCTACGGCTCGCGCATCGTGATGGGCAAGGAAGACTGGGAGTATATCGAGAGCTCGGTGCACCGGTTCCCGAACGGCAAGCCGAAACGCGACATCGTCGCGACCGACGGCGGAAAGGTGACGCTCGGCGACACCTCGGTGACGACCATCCACACGCCCGGCCACACCTACGGAACGCTGTCGATGACCTTCGACGTGAAGGACAACGGCAAGCCGATCCCGGTGGCCTATTCGGGCGGGACCGCGTTCAACTTCATCAACGACGTGGCGCATTTCGACACCTATATCGGGTCGCAGCGCAAGATGGCGGCCGCGGCCGCCGCCGCCAAGGCCACCATCCTGATGTCGAACCATTCGGAATTCGACAACGCCGTCACCAAGATCAAGATGATCGCCGCGCGCAAGGCCGGTGAGCCGCATCCATTCGAGCTCGGAGGCGAGGCGGTGGGACGCTATTTCAAGGTGACCGAGCAATGCGGCGAGCTCGCGCGCTTCAAGCTGCTGCAGCTGCCACCCAAACAGTAGGCCGAAACAGCACACCGATGACCGACACGCCGCCCGACCGACTGTCGAACGATCCGCGCAGCCCCTATCATGACGCCGTGCTGCTGGCGCGCGGGGTCGGCATCCGCTTCAAGGGCTCCGAAAAGACCAACGTCGAGGAATATTGCGTCAGCGAGGGCTGGATCCGCGTGTCGGCCGGCAACGCCAAGGACCGTTATGGCAATCCGCTGACCATCAAGGTGCACGGCACGGTTGAGCCGTATTTCAGGGATGCGAAGACGGAAACGTAGAAACGTAGGGTGGGCGAAGGCGCGCATTTTCGCGCGCCGTGCCCACGCGGCCTTTGAGCGTTACGCGACGAATTACGCGTGGGCACGGCGCTTCGCGCCTTTGCTCACCCTACCGCCGCTACGCGGAGTGTCCTTAAACCCGTGCGCCCGGCATTAACCAACCGCGCATTCCCGCGGCCAAAACCGATTGTATTAACAATAACTTATTCATAAGACTGAGGCCGGCGAAACAGGCGGCGAAACGAGCCTGTGCGCGTTTGAGGCGGGCGTCCCTTTCATCAATTCAAGTGTCACAATGCCGGGCCGAACCGATGTCATGTCCTGCCGACAAGCGCTCGACCCTTGCGGACAAATCCGGTCTTTGAAACTTGAACATCCGTTCAGCTTGCTGACCCGCCTTTTAGGGTTCCGCGTTAACGCCATGGTGCGTGCCGCCGCCTGGCTCCTGCTCCTGACCGTCGCCGGCGCGCTCATGCCGGCCAGCGCCGTCGCCGACACGAATGCCGGGCCGGTGTGGCGCGAAATCCTCGCGCTCTATGACGGACGCGAGGAGCCTCGTCCGGATCAGACCCGCATCCACCGCTTCGCCGAGATGCCGCTCAATCATCTCGGCTTCGTCGTCACCTATTGGGACGTCAATGCCGGGCTGCCGGAGGCCGAGCACACCGCCAACCTGCACGGCCTGCTGATCTGGTTCCGCCGGCCGCAGGCGAGCGCAGTCCATGTCTGGGCGCGCCACCTCGTGGCGCAGGGCACCCGCATGGTCGTCCTCGGCGACGGCGGCGTGTCCTACGGCGAGGCGCCGCCCGACGACGCCTCCCGGCTGTTCCAGGAGATCGGCTTCCGGGTCAGCGGCGCCTTCGTCGACCTCACCTATGCGGCGCGCGTCCTCCATCGCGACGGCCTCATCGGATTCGAGCAGCCGCTCGACCCGGTGCTGCCGGCGTTTCCCATCGTCGAGACGGTCGGCGCCGACGTCGCCTCGCATCTGGTGCTGGAGCATCGCGAGGCCGGCGCGACGCAGCCATCGAGCGTGGTGCTGACCAGCGGTCGCGGCGGCTTCATCGCGACCGGATATTCGATCTACGAGGAGCCGATCTCCGGACGCACGCGATGGATCGTCGACCCGTTCGCGTTCTTCCGGACGGCCTATGGCGTCGCGCGCATGCCGATCCCGGACGTGACCACGCTGTCGGGACGGCGCATGTATTTCAGCCACATCGACGGCGATGGCTGGAACAATGTCTCGCGCATCGACCCCTACCACGACAAGCAGACGATCTCCGCCGAGGTCGTGCTGCGCGAGCTGATCGCGCCCTATCCCGACCTGCCGGTCTCCGTCGGGGTGATCGGCGCCGACGTGGACGAGAAATACGGGCCGGTCGAGACTGCGCGCCGCGTCACGCGCGCGCTGTTCGCGCTGCCGCAGGTAGAAGTCGCGACCCACACCTATACGCATCCCTACCAGTGGTCGTTCTTCGAGAACTACGACCGCGAGCTCGAGGAACGCCTGATCGGAACGGGCGAGAGCGAGTGGCCGGCGCTGTTCGGCGACCGGATCAGGCGGCTGGCGAAGCGGCTGTTTCCGGCGCTGTCGCATAAGCTCCGCGTCGACGCCAAGAACGCGTCCACGATCGATCCGAAGACCGATGACAACACCCATGGCGGCGAGGACGACCCCCCGCGCGCCTTTGCCGAGGCGCCGTTCGATCTCGATCAGGAGACGCGCGGTGCCGTGCGCGCCGCCGAAAAACTGGCGCCGGCGGGCAAACGCACCGCGCTCTATCTGTGGAGCGGCGGCGCCGAGCCGTTCGAGGCCGCGATCGCGCAGACGCGCGCGCTCGGGGTGCGCAACATGAACGGCGGCGATTCGCGCGTCGACGCCGACTATCCCTCGATCAGCTATCTGTCGCCGGTGGCACGCAGCGTCGGCGCCGAGCGGCAGATCTACGCCGGTCAAGCCAACGATTTCCTGTACATCACCGACGGGGCGGGCCGCGACCACGGCTACCTGCATCTCGACGCCACCATCAACGCCACCGACGCGCCGCGGCGGCTCAAGCCGGTCAACGTCTACTATCACATGTTCGCGGGCGAGCGCGCCGCGCAGCTCGCGGCCGTGCGCCGCCATCTCGACACGGCGCGGCAGTCGGTCTGGACGCCGGTCGCCGCCGCGCACTACGCCGCCATCGCCGACGGCTTCTTCTCGACCGAGATCACGGCGCTGGATGAGACGAGCTGGCTCATACGCAACCGCGGCGCGCTGGAGACGCTGCGCTTCGACGACGCCGCCGGCCTTGCGGTCGATTTCGGCCGCAGCGTCGGCGTGCTCGGCCAGCGCCGCCGCGGAGCGACGCTCTACGTCGCGCTCGACGAGGCGCAGGAGGACGTGCTGCTGGCGCTTGCTCCGGCCGAAAGTGCGGGTGGGCAGCCGCACCTGATCGAGGGGCGCTGGACGTTTCGCGACCTGCGCCCGAAGGACTGCGGGTTCTCGGTCATGGCCAAGGGTTTCGGCCCCGGCCAGATGCGATGGGGCGGCTTGACGCCCGGCATCTATCGCGTCGCCGTCACCGCCGCCGACAAGACCGTCTGGGACGCGACCGCCGAGGTCGGCGAGGACGGCCGGCTGGCGCTGACCGCCGACGTCGACGCCATGCAGCCGGTCGATGTCGACGTCACCTGCCTCGAGCCGGACGGGCAGGACTGATGCTGCGCCACATCCTGCTCACGCTGTCGCTGATCGGGGCCGCCATCGCGGCCGGTGTCGCGGTCGTGCCGGGCGAGCGCGAGCAATGGACCATGCTGATCCGCGACAACCGCAACGAGGCGGCGCTCGAGGTGCTCGACGCGCGCTATCGCGCCGGCCAGCGCGAGCCCGACGCGGTGCTGCAGCTCTACCGGCTGCTGATGTCGTTTGCCGAAATCGCCCGCGCCACCGAGATCATCGAAACCTTCGCCGCGCAACGGCCCGACGACGTCGTCGCGGTAACCTTACTTGCGAAGCACCATGGCGACACCCAGAACAGGCATGGTGAGATAGCCGCGCTCGAGCGCCTGTTCGCGCTGTCACCGTCGTCGAAGACGGCGCGGACGCTGCTGTCCTATTACCGGCTCGAGGGCGCGTTCGGCCGCGAAGAGAAACTGCTGCTGGCGCTGCTCGCGAACCGGATGATCGTCGCCAACGACGCGGAAAGGTTAGGCCTCATGCTGCTCGCCCAAGGCGATCTCGACGAGGCGCGCGCGGCGCTCGTGCGCTTCGACGAGATCGCGAACCCGGAACGGATGACCGGGAGATTTGCCCTGTTCGACGTCATGGTGCGGCTGGGCGAGACGAAGCCGGCCTTGGCGCGGGCGGCGGGCTGGATCCCGCATTGGCGCAAGGTCAGCATCCATCGTGCGCCCGATCTGGAATTTCCGGCCGCTCGTCTCATCCGCATGATGCTGAACGCGGACGCCTACGAGACCCAGAAAATCATCTGCGCCCTGCAGGACAACGACGGAGCGCCGCTGCCGGGCTTTCCGGAGCTGACGTGTCCCGCGCCGGCGACGGCTCCCGGCACGCACGCCGCCGAACATCTGGAAACGAAGAGCGCAATGACCAGCACCGGGAGTGGAGTTCGATGAGCGACCAGGCAATCGGCCGGATCCACGCCGATCCCGGCTCCGACCCCGCTTCGGGCCGGCGATCGACATGGTGGCCGCGGCTTCGCCTGGGCTTCGAATTCGCGCTGCTGTTCACAATCGCGGGCTGGCTCGGCCATTCGATCTTGCCGGGAATGGGCGGCGTCTATCCCAACCCGCTCTGGATTCCGGTGGTCGTGCTCAGTCTGCAATATGGCCTCGGCGCCGCCATCGCGGCGGCGGCGGTGGCCGGCGGCTTCTACGTCTGGGACGGGCTGCCGCCGGCGGCGCTCTCGGAGGACCTCTACCAGTACATCGCCAGGGTCGCGGCCGAACCGATCGGCTGGACCTGCGTGGCGCTGCTGTTCGGCCATGTCCGCCATCGCCAGATCGACGAGCGCGCGGAGCTCAGCGCCGAGCTCGCCGAGCGCGAAAAGCATTGCACCGCGGTCGCCGCGCATTGCAACGAGCTCAAGAGCCGCGCCGAAATGCTGGAGCGCCACATCGCCACCAATGCCTTGTCGTCGCACGTCGACATTGCGGAAGCGATCGCGGGGCTGCACCAGGCGAACTGGCAGGATTTCGCGCAGCGCCTCACCCGCTTCGTCATGGTCATGACCGGCTCGGCGGAGTTTTCGCTCTACCTCAAGCGCGACGACGCGCTCAAGCTCGCCTTCCAGGCGCGCGACGAGAACACGATCCCGGCCGATGCCGTGGTCGGACCGAGCGACCCGGTCTTTCCCGCGGTCGTCGACGAGCGCAGGACGCTGCTGGCGACGCGCCCGCGCGACCGCGAGGTGCTCGACGAGCGCGCCAGCCTCGCTGGGCCGATCGTGGAGGATACCGCCGCCAATCGCGTCATCGGAATGCTGCGCATCGGCGGAGCGGACCTCGCCGACTTTCCGGAGGACATCGAGCGCCGGTTCACGCTGACCTGCGCGGAGATCGCACGGCTGCTCGGCCGTGTCATCCTGATCGAGACCCAGCAGCCCGCGCCGGCGCCCGCGATGCGACCGGTCTCGCGCCTGGAACAGGCGCATGCGCTGGTGCGGCGCGCGGCGGCGCCGGCGCCGAAGACCCTCGATCAGGTCGCGGGTTGATCGTCGATGGCCGATCCGATGCAAGGCGCCGGCGCGCTCCGATCCCCACCGCCTCCGGATGACCTCCTCGCCGGAGCGCAGCTTCTGGAGGTGGCCTGGGCCGACGTCGCGGTCGCGCTGCTCGCATTCCTGTCGAGCCTTGCGGTGCTGGGGAGCGGCATGAGCGGCATCGTCAGCCTCGCGATCGCGGGGCTGCTGCATCTCGGCGTGCTCGCCGGGCTCGGCGCATTCCTCGCCATCCGCGTCCGCCGCGGCGGCGAACTGACGATTCCGGTGCTGCTGCTGGTGGCGACCTTCGCCAGCGGCCCGGTTGGCGCCGCCGGCTGCACGCTCATGGCGCTGGCGCTGCGCCGTCGGCGCCCGGCCGCGGCGCGGCTCAAGGGCTGGTACGACTACATCGCCGGCGTCGTCGAGCGTCCGCAGGTCACGCAGATCTACGACGAGCTGGTGTCGGGGCGGCTGCCGCCCGACGCCGGCGCCAGCGTGCCCCGTTTCACGCCGATCCTCACCGGCGCCTCATTGGAAGAGCGCCAGCGCATCCTCGGCGTGCTCGGGCGGCGCTATCACGCCGATTTTCGCCCGGTACTCAAACGGGCCTTGCGCAACCGCAATGTCATGATCCGCACCCAGGCCGCCGCGATCGCCAGCCGCCTTGGGCTTGAGGAGAAGACGCAGCTCTGGTCGAGCGACGTTGCCGGCCTGGCAAGCCGATCACCGATGACGAGTTCGGATTGATGTCGGTCGCCCTGTACAAGAACGTTGCGCGCAGCGTCCCGGCGGCGCAAGCCGAGGACATCGCCGACGTCTGCCTGATCGTGGAAGGCGCCTATCCTTATGTCGCCGGCGGCGTTTCCGCCTGGGTCGACGGGCTGATCCGCCGGCACGCCTCGCTGCGATTCTGCGTGGTCGCGATCCTGCCGGAGCCGCCCGCGCCGGTTTCAAAATATCCGGCGCCGCCCAATCTCGAGGCGCTGCATCATCTCTATCTGAGCGAATTCCAGGGCGGCCGCGGCCGCTCGCGCGGCGGAGCACCCGAGCGCAAGCCGCTGTTCGACGCGGTGGACACGTTCCTGCGCAACGGCAGCCTCGCCGACCTCGCGCAGATTAACCGCCTGCTGGCGCCGCTGGTCAAGGCCGGCCACGCCGCGGACCTGCTCAACTCGCCGCTCGCCTGGTCGCTGGTGTGCGATCTCTACGACCGTGCCATGCCGCATGAATCGTTCCTGCACTTCTTCTGGGCCTGGCGGGCGCTGTTCGGCGGGCTGGTCGCGACGCTCGGCTTTCCGCTGCCGAAGGCGCGCATCTATCACACGGTATCGACCGGCTATGCCGGCCTGCTCGCCGCGCGCGCAGCGGCCGAGACCGGGCGGCCGGCGCTCGTCACCGAGCACGGCATCTATACCAACGAGCGGCGGATCGAGATCCTGCAGGCCGACTGGATCGTCGACACCATCGACAAGGGGTTCTCCATCCACGACGGGCGCCGCGACCTGCGCGACTTCTGGGTGGCGGCGTTCGAGAGCTACGCCAAGACCTGCTACCAGGCCTGCGCCGAGGTGATCACGCTGCACGAGGCCAACCAGGTGGCGCAGAAGACGCTCGGCGCGCAGGCCGCGCGCATGCGCATCATTCCGAACGGCGTCGACTACAAGTCGCTCAGCCGCCTGCCGCAGGCCAGGCCAGCGCAGCCCGCCACGGTCGCGCTGGTCGGCCGCGTCGTACCGATCAAGGACATCAAGACCTACCTGCAGGCGGTCCATCTGCTGCGCGCGCAATTCCCGGACCTGCGCGCCTGGGTGCTGGGGCCGACCGATGAGCAGCCGGACTACCATGAGGTTTGCAGGGCCATGATGGCGGAGCTCGACCTGGCGGGGATCGTGGAGTTCACCGGCAAGGTGGACGTGACGGCGTATTTCCCGCGCATGCACGTGAACGTGCTCACCAGCCTCAGCGAATCGCAGCCGCTGAGCGTGCTCGAAGCCGGCGCTGCCGGCATCCCGACGGTGGCCACCAACGTGGGCTCGTGCCGCGAGATCCTGTTCGGCCGGCGCGACGAGGATCCGGCGCTCGGCGACGGCGGCATCCTGACCGACGTGGCGGCGCCGGAACAGACCGCGCAGGCGATCGCCGCGCTGCTCGGCGATCCGGACCGGCGCGCGCGCCTCGGCGCCGTGATGCAGGAGCGGGTGAAACGCTATTACGACCTCGATCTAGTCGATCAGGCGTATTCGACCATCTACCACCGCTACCGGTACACGGCGTCACGGACATAAGGAGATAGGCATGACCATGTCGTTGACCGGCACGTGCCTCGTTGGCGTGGCGACGAGCGGCGCCACAGCGTTTCCTCCCCCCTTGTGGGGGAGGGACAGGAAAGGGGGTGCCACAAACACAACCGCGTCCGCATCTATCCCTCTCCCCAACCTTCCTCCGCCATCAGGGCGTTCACGCCCGTCTTCGACCGGCGATGGGGGAAGGGCGCACACCGAGTTCGCCGCGCGGGCCGGTATGTAATCATGGCCGGCATCGGCTTCGCGCTCGACCGCCTCTACCGCAGCAACTCGATCGCCGACCGCATGGCGTCGTTCGCGCACGCTTCCGTGGTGGCGGCCGGGCCGTGCCTGCTGTCCGTGCTGTGCATCTGGCTGATCAGCTCGTTCAACAGCGAGCTGGAAGGCCGCACCACCATCGCCGAGTTCCGCGCGCTGGTGATCTACAGCTTTGCGCTCTCGTTCGTGGTGACCTCGCCGATCGCGCTCGTGAGCGCGCGCCTCGTCTCCGACCGGCTGCACGACCGCGACGTGACCGCCATCTCCGGTATCATGCTGGCGTCGTTCGGGGTGTCCGCGATCGTCGCGACCGTGGTGGCGGCCATGCTCTATGGTGCCGCGCTCGACCTCGAACCGGCGGCCGCGGTCGCCGCGGTGGCGAACTGCGCGCTGATCGCGCTGGTCTGGGTCGGCTGCCTGTTCTGCAGCGTCACGCGCGACTACAACGCGGTCACCGGCTTCTTCGCCGCCGGCATGCTGATCGCGTTCGCGGCGGTGACGGTGGGCTATGAGTTGGCGCCCTCGCTCGCCGGCATGCTGTGGGGCTTCAGCCTCGGCCTCGCCGCCGCCCTGTTCGGGCTGATCGCCCGGATCATCGCCACGTTTCCCTTCGCCGTGCGGACCTTCGCCAGGCCGCTGCGCGCAGTGATCGGCGGAACGGTCGGTTACTGGCCGATCGCGCTCGGCGGATTATTCGGCGCCGTCGGCGTGTGGGTGGACAAATGGGTCGTCTGGCTGTCTCCGGCCGGCAAGCAGATCCAATACGGACTGCTGCACGCGCCGCTCTACGACAGCGCGATGTTCATTGCCTACCTGGTCGTGATCCCTGCCTATGCGGCGTTCGTGGTGCATCTAGAGGTGAAGTTCTTCCGCAACTATCGCCTGTTCTACACCAGCATCCTGGGCCATGCGACGCTCGCGCAGATCAGACGCAACGCAAAGCAGTTGCGCGAGGACACGGTGGCGTCGCTGTCGGGCATCCTGGTGCCGCAGGTGGTGATCTGCGCGCTGGTCGCGCTTTCGGCGCCGGCGGTGATCGACGCGCTCGACATGCAGTTCCGGCAGGTGGGGACGCTGCGGCTGGGCGTGATCGGGGCGGTGTTTCAGTTCCTGTTCATCACCTGCGCGTCGCTGACGCTCTATTTCGACCGCCGCATGGTGTTCCTGGCGCTGCAGACGTGTTTCCTGGTGCTCAACGGCGCGCTGACGGCGGCAACGCTGGCACTCGGGCCGAACTATCTCGGTCTTGGATTCCTGATCGCGTCGGCGATCTCGGCCGCCGTCGCCTACCTCGCCCTGGTGCGGACGCTCTACCGGCTCGACTACCTGACCTTCATCGCGAACAATCCGGCTGTCCGCAGCCGTCGAGCGGCGGCGACAGCGTCTTGAGCGCGCGGTCGGTCACGTAGCCGACGAAGCCGAACCCGGCGATCTCGCGCAGGAGCGCGGCGCCGAGCTCGCGAGTCGCGGGATATTCCACCACGAGCACGGGTTTGCCGGCCCGGGTCACCGCGGTCAGGCGCGCGACCGAGTCGGCGATGCTCTGCCGGCTGTTGCGGACGCCCTCTTCGTCCTCGCTGTAGAGCAGATCCTCGCGCGCATAGCCGTCGATGATCGGCAGGAGCCGCGCGTCGGCCAGCAGCTCGTCGCCGTTTTGCGGAACGACCAGAAAACCGGGGCGCTGGCGGCGGGCATAGGCGGCGGCGGCGGCGACGAGATCGACCATGTCGGACGCCGCCGATGGCCGGCGCTTGCGCCACTGCTCGAACTTGTCGATGCCATCGAGGTAGACGCCGTCGAAGCCGGAGGCGACGATGCGGTCGAGATAGGCGTCCGGATTTCCGAACATCAGCGACTGCCATTCCGGGTGCCAGTATTGCACCAGGAAATTGCCGGGCCAGCTCGGGTTCTCCGGCTCCAGCCATTCCGGCCGCTCCCTGAGCCAGCTCGGGCGCCAGTAATAACGGAAGTTTTCCGCCTCCCCGATGCTGAGATAAGCCAAAATCGTGCGCCGCGAACCATCCGGCTTGATCCGCATCAGGTCGATGACCTCGCGCGGGATCGAGCTGCCGCGCGAAAAGCCGTAGTCGATCACGACGAGGTCGTAGGAGCTCTCCTTGATCTTGCCGGGATCGATGTCCTGGAGTTGGTAGGCCCAGCTCCGGACGCCTTGCAAGCGCGCCGTCTCGGCGCGCAGCGGGCTCAGCGCCAGCACCAGAGCGGCCGCCATCGCGCCTGCGGCGCAGGCCAGTTTCTGCAACATCGTCAGTCCGTTGATGGCAAGCAAGGCGCGATCCCCGATCCGGCTGCTGGCGTGGCCGATTCCGCGGCCGCGCGCAACAGAGTGGACGCCGCAGGTGAAGACATGGTTATTCCGGCGAACATGCGGCAGCCGGACCCGCTCAGCGGAAGCCGAACAGGCGCGCCGGATTGTCGACCAGGATGCGCCGCCGCACCGTTTCGTCAGGCGCGAAGTCGAGCATCATGGACATGAGATCGCCGTCGTTGGGGATCTTGCCGTGCTGGAAGACGTTGGAGTGCGGCCAGTCGGTGCCCCAGATCATCCGGTCCGGGGCGCGCGCGATCAGCACCTGCGCGAGCGCCACGATCTCCTCGTAACGCGCGCCGCGCGCCAGCAGCCGGTCGGCGCCGCTGAGTTTCAGCCAGACGTGGGTCTCGCCGAGAAGATCGTGCAGGGCCCGAAATGCCGCCTGGTCCTCGCCCTCGCGCGAACGCACGCCGCCGAAGTGATCGATCACCACCGGCAGCGGAATGCGGCGGATGAATTCGGCCTGCTCGGCGATAAATTCCGGATCGGTGTGCAGATCGACCTGCCAGTCCAGCGCTGATATCTGCGCGAGCACGCGGTTGCAGCGCTGTTCGTCGAAGCTGCCGCCGGAATGCCGGTTGCAATTGAAGCGCACGCCGCGCACCCCGCCGGCATGGAGCTTGCGGTGGTCGGCTTCGGTCAGGTTCGGGTTGGCATGGACGATGCCGCGCAGGCGGCCCTCGCCGCGGGCGATCGCTTCCAGCGTCGAGGCCGAATCCCACAGGTGGACCGTGGGCTGCACCATGACGCCGCGCTCGATCCCTACGACCGCCGCCATGCCGAAGAAGTGCTCGACCGGCGCGGCCGGCGGGGTATAGCGCCGGGATTCCGCGTAGGGGAAAAGATGCGGCGGCCCGAAGACATGGAAATGGCTGTCGCAGGTGCCCGGCGGCGGCTTGAAACGCGGCGGCCGCGGGTTGGGGTCGGGCGGGAGCGTGACGCGCAGCTTCGGGTCCACGGGCGGTCCGGGTGATGGTTTCGGAGCTGCAAAGCTAGAGCACATTCAGTTTTTTTGAAACCGAATGTACTCTGGGACTCTTGCGTTGGTCGCGCGCGCCGCTACCCACCGCCGCCTTGCAGGCTACGGTTGCTTCGGCCGGTCCTCGCCCGCGAACAGCGCCGAGGGGAATTGCGCGGCGTAGTGCTGCTGCTTTGGCGGCGGCCGCAGCCGTTCATGCCGAGCCAGCGGATCGGGCTCCACCATCTTGCGATAGAGGTGCCAGGTCGCGTGCCCGAGCACCGGCATGACCACCGCGAGGCCGAGCAGGAACGGCACCGAGCCGAGCAGCAAAGCCGCGGCGACGATCAACCCCCAGACTGCCGTGGGGATTGGATTCATCCGCACCGCGCGGAACGAGGTCGCCAGCGCCTCGACGGCACCGACGTCGCGGTCGAGCAGGAGCGGGAACGACACCACGCTGATGGTCAGCACGACCAGCGCGAACAGGAAGCCGATGCCGTTGCCCAGGAGCATCACCGACCAGCCCTCGCGGGTGGTGAACAGGCTGCGCGCGAAGTCGGCCACCGAGGTCACCGGAGCGTAGCCGAAGTAGGCGACGTAGATCGCCTGCGCGACCGTCAGCCACACCACGAAGATCATCAGCAGCAGGAAGCCGAGCGCCGCGATGGCGCCGAACGACGGCAGGTAGAAGACGTCGAAGGCCTCCGTGAGGTCGGGAGCGAGGCCGCGCTCGCGCTGCCGGCTCAGCTCGTAGAGCCCGACCGCCGCGAAGGGGCCGAGCAGCGCAAAGCCGGCGACCAGCGGAAAGAGCAGCGGGACCATTCCGTAGCCGAAGGTCGCGCTCCCGATCAGGAGCCCGAGGATGGGATAGATCAGGCAAAGCGATACCGCGTGGCTCGGCATCGCCATGAAATCGTCGATGCCGCGCCCCAGCGCATCCTTGAGGTCCGCCAACCCGATGCGACGAACCACCGGCTGGGCGTGGACGGCGTCCGCGCCCATGAGTACGTGCAACTGTGTCATGGTCATGCCCTCCGCAATCGTCCGGGGGCTGGCGTGGCGGCGCGGGTCACGCCGTGCCGCGACCCAGTCCGATATCCTTAACGCGCCAAGCTGGAACTGGTTCGATCCTGTGTTGCGACAAAAGCGCCGCAGGCCGCTGACTTAAGCCGCACGTGTCCCGGATGCGCCGTATCGCCCCTAATTCCCCGCTTTCAGCAGCTCGCGCACGCGCGCGAGCACGTCGGGCGGCGTGTCGATGGTGTCGCGGATGATGCGCTCGGCCTCCTGCCAGGTGCGCGGCTCGAGCTTCTGGCTGGTGCGCGCCACGTCCGCGATGAAGGCCTCGTCGCGCACCATGGCGAGGAACGCCTGGCGCAATGCGTCGAGCCGCGCCGGCGGCACCTCCGCCGGCACCAGCAGGATCTTGCCCGGGCTGCGCGCCAGCGCCAGGAAGGAAAACATCGCCTTGTCGGCGGGATCCTGCGCCAGCTCCTGCAGCAGCGGAATGTCGGAGAATTCCGGCGGCCGCACGTCGTTGAGCTGCGCAAGCCAGTTGAAACGTTTCTCGGCGAGCCACTGCGGACGGCCTTCGAGCAGCGCCTCGTAGGCGCCATAGACGCCGTCGAGCTCGCCGCGCTCGATCGAGAGATAGAGCTCGGCCGTGGTCTTGTAGCCGGGAATGAGCCGGAAGCGGGTGCCGAACAGCTTGTTCATGATGTTCGGCACGTAGTACTGGCCCGAGCTGGTGCCGGTCGCGCCGAACACCGCGGGCTTCTGCCGCGCGTCGTCGAGGCTGGCGATGCCGGTGCGCTTGAGCACGCCGACGAGCGCGGTCTCGCCCCGCCCAATGGAGCCGAGCGCGCGGAAACGTCGCGCGTCGAACTTGGCGCTGTCGTCGGCCTGCAGCACCTGGCCGGTCGGCGTGTTGTCGTACATCACGGCGATGGCGGTGCCGTCCTTGGCCGCGACGTTGTAGAGGTGGTTCATTTGCCGCATGCCGGCCGCCCCCGGCATCGACTGCGCGATCGCATTCGGACGTCCGGGAATGTGGCGCGGCAGATGCTCGGCCACGAGCCGCGCGATGGTGGAATAGAGCCCGCCCTCGGCGAAGGCGCTGGTGACCTGCAGCGTCCTGCCCTTGTAGAACGCTGCCGCCTCGTCGTCGGCGCCGGCGGAGCCGGCCGACAGCGCGAGAACGATGGCGATGAGGGAGCGGCGGAGATAATGATGCATCGGGACCGATAGTCCGAAAAAATCTCGCGCTCGTCACTAGCAATTTCCATGGTCATTCACGATCATGACGCCGCAGCCAGGGAGACATCATGCCCACAATGGTCACGGGCGCCGGCCTGATCGGCACCGCCTTCGCGGCACACGCGCTCGCGCGCGGCGAGACGGTGGTGTTCGTCGACCCGGAGCCGCGCGCGGACTTTCTGCGCATGAAGCTCGGCGACCAGGGCTACTCGCTGGTGCGCAAGGACGTACGCGACCTGCCGGGGCTGATCGAGACCATCACGGCGAACCGCATCGACACCGTTCTGCACACCGCCGGCCTGATCGGCGCGCGCGTGCAGCAGGCGCTGAGCAGCGCCTTCGACATCAACCTCGGCGGCACGCGCAACGTGGCGGAGGCGGTGCGGCTCACCGGCGTCAAGCGGCTGATCCATATCAGCACCTTCGGCGTCTATGACCGGCGGCGCGAGACCGGCGCGGCGGTGGCGGAGGACTTCCCGCGCGGCCAGGGCCGCGGCTACGGCAACTACAAGGCCGCCAAGGAGCTGATCCTGGAGGCCTATGCGGCGGCGCACGGCTTCGAGCTGATCATGCTGCGGCCAGCGAACGTCTTCGGGCTCGGCCACTTCTGGTCGGGCTCGAGCGGCGGCCAGAAGATGCAGAACCTGATCGAGGCCGGCTTCGACGGCAAGGCCGCGCGCATCCCGATGTCCGAGACCATGGCCAACGAATACATCTACGCCAAGGATGTCGGCCGCGCCGTCGATCTCGCCGCCACGGTGGCGATGCCGAAGCAGACGGTGTTCAACATCGGCAACGGATATGTGACGTCCTTCGAGGAGGTGCTGGCCGCCGTGAAGTCGCTGTGCCCGGCGGTGAGATACGAGATCGAGCCCGGCGAGCCGCCGCAGTCCAAGCTGGCGCCGCTCGATATTTCGGCGGCCAAGCGCCACCTCGGCTGGGAGCCGCGCTTTACGGTCAAGTCGGCGTTCGAAGATTATCTGGCGGAGCTCAAGGCGGCGCGCGGCAAAGTCCGGCACGCGTCCGAATGATCGCGATGCGAAGGCTCGCGCCGCAGCGTCCCTCCCCTTGAAAATGGGAGGGACAGGGTGGGGATCGCAGGCGCGATCAAGCAAGCTGATCCCCTCCCCAACCCTCCCCTTTTCATGGGGAGGGAGCCCACCGCCTTCGTGGCACGATGCGCGGATTACTCAAGGCCGGTCGGAATTCTTTAAAAGCTGCTATAAAATGGTTTTGAGGAAGAGAGAATCGTAGGCACGCCATGAAAATTCTCAACACACTTGCCGCCGGCGCAATCACAGCACTCGCCGCCCTCTGTGCATCGCCCGCCTTCGCCCAAAACTATCCGTCGAAGCCGATCCGCATCATCGTCTCGACCTCGCCCGGCGGCATCACCGACATCCTGGCCCGGCTGCTCGGCAACTACATCACGGTCAAGACCGGCCAGCCGCATGTGATCGACAACCGAGCCGGAGCGAGCGGCAACCTCGCGATGGACGCGGTCGCCAAGGCCGCGCCCGACGGCTACACGCTGGGCTTCGCCAATACCGGCAACATCACGGTCAACCCGTATCTGTTCAAGTCGATCAGCTACGATCCGCTGAACGATCTCATCCCGGTGGGCGCCGTCGGCACCGTGCCGCTGTTCCTGATCATGAATCCCAAGGTCCCGGCCAAGAACCTCAAGGAATTCATCGCTTATGCCAAGGCCAACCCGGACAAGGTGAGCTACGCGGCGGCGGGCGCCGGCACCACGCCGGACCTGACGGGCGGCGAATTCGCCCGGCGCGCGGAGCTGCCCAAGCTCGTCTTCGTGCCGTTCCGCGGCACTGCGCCGGCGGCGACCGCGGTGCTGCAGGGCGAGGTCCAGGTCACCTTCGTGTCGATGGGGCCGCACATCGAGTTCGTGCACAACGGCCAGCTTCGCGTGCTGGCCGCCGCCACGCCCAAGCGCGCGCCCTATGTGCCGGACGTGCCCACCTTCGCCGAGGAAGGCTTCCCGGGCTTCGAGATGTCGACCTGGTTCTCCCTGTTTGCGCCCAAGGGCACGCCAATGCCGATCGTCGAACAGCTCAACGGCTATACCCGCGCGGTGCATGGCGATGCCGAGACCAAGAAGCGGCTCGACGCCCAGTTCGTCGACCCCTTGATCCTTACGCAGCCGGAATTTGCCGCGCTGGTGAAGGCCGACGCCGTCAAATGGGAGCGCATCGTGCGCGAGGCCGGCATCAAGCTGGATTGATACTCTCTCACCTCATGCTGAGGAGCCCCCGCAGCCCGAAGGGCGAAGGCGGGCGTCTCGAACGATGAGGGCGGAACGCGTGCGTCGTGTTCGTAAGGGCCCGGGAATAACCAACCGATCACCAAGCGCCGTCCTCCGGCCGCAGCCACTTGCGCTCCTGGACCTTCTTCATCAGATCCTGGTCGATGTGCGGCAGCAGGGTCTTGCGGAACGCCAGCCTGACCTCCTCGTATTCCTGCGGGCAGCGCTCGGCGCGGCTCTTGGCGATCCAGCCCTTGTCGAAGAAATCCTTGAAGGTCTCCGGGTCGCTGCCATAGGCGATGCAGAGATAGTTGTAGAAGCGCTGCGCCGGCGTCCCGTGCACGTCCCAATAGGCCGGCAGCCGCGTGCGCGCGCGCCGCAGCCAGGTATAGGCCGAGCCCTTGATGGTCGTGCGCGCCACCTCCTTGCCGAACTGCAGCATGATGAAGCCGGCGATCTGATCGGCGGCATCCTCCTCGCGTCCCAGCACGGGGATGTCGAGGATGTCGAACAGCGCATGTCCGGTCTCGTGGAGGAAGACGTTGAGAAATCCCCCGACCAGGACCTCCTGGCGCGTGAAGCCGTCCCGCGTCGTCTCCTTCGGCGCGGTCTGCTCGGTGTCGTCCATCCACTCGTAGCACATGGTGATCTGCCAATCGCGCGGCGAGTAGAAGGCGTTGACCATATTGCACTCCGCGAGCCGGATGCGCAGCGTGGTCGGCAGGCGCAGCGGCGCCAGGAATTGGGCATATTCTTCCAGCACGCGGCGCTCCTTGTAGCGCTCGTAGATCTTCACAAAGCGCTCGTAGCGCGCGAGCCTCACCGGGAAGGTACGGTCGGTGGTGTCGGTGGGCTTTCGCGGCTCCAGGTAATCGACCCGGACCTTGGTGTTGAAGACTTCCGGCGCGGCCGGCGGCTGCGCCGAGGCGGGCGTGCAGGACAGGTCCGGCCAGATCAGGGCGGCGGCCAGCACGGCGGCCGAGGCGGCGGCACTCGCGATGCGATTCATGACGTTACCCTCGTGTGATCGATGAACGGTGCGGCGCATTCGCGCCCCGGCGAACATGTTCTAGCCGGCCTGCAGCCATTTGATCTTGCGGACCTTCTCCATCTGCTCGACGTCGACATGCGGCATCATGGTGCGCGCGAAGCCGTCCTGGATGTCCTTGAATTCGGATTCGCAGCCGTTGGCGCGCGCCGCCGGCAGCATGGCCTTGAGGAACGTGAACCTGAACTTGGAATCCGAGCCGAGACTCGAATCGCCGCCGAGCGCGATACAGACGAAATTGTAGAAGCGCTGCGCGTCGACGTCGGTCGAGCGCACGATGGAGAAATCGCCGATGCCGCTGAAGCTCGAATGCGCCAGGAACCAGGCGGCGCCCATGATCGACTCGAAGGCGGTTTCCGGCCCGAACTGGAACATCACGAAGGCGGCGACCTTGTCGGCGGCATATTCGGAGCGGCCCCAGACCGGGATTTCGAAAATGTCGAAGACGGCACGCGCGACCTGATGCAGCATGATATGGACAAAGCCGCCGACCACGGCGAACTCGGTCTCGAACCAGTATGGCCCGATCGCGGCCAGTCCCTGCGGCGCCAGCGCCTCGATCTGCCGGACATATTCGTAGCAGATGACGGCCGGTTCGCCGCGCTTGTAGGGCGAACTGGCGGAGCCGCACTGATCGAGCTTCACGGTGAGATTGCGCGGAAGCTTCAGCGGCGACAGGAATGCCTGCAGCTCCTCGAGCACCTGGCGCTTCTTCAAGCGATCGTAGATCGGCTTGAACGCGGCGTTGCGCGGCTCGACATATTCGATCTCGATCTGCGGGTTGCGCAGCTCCGACCACGACTGCGCCCGGGCGGGGCTCGCGGCAAGCGATCCCGACACGATCGCAGCGGTCAACACCGCCGCCGTGACGATGCGTTTCATCGATATCCTCCTCGTTTCAGCCGCCGATCACTGCCCGTCTTCCGGGCGCAGCCAGCGCGTGGCCTGGACCTTCTTCATCAGCTCCTGGTCGATGTAGGGCAGGATGGTCTTGGCGAAGGCCTTGCGCACCTGCTGGAATTCGCGCGCGCAGCTGGCGGCGCGCGACTGCGGGAGATAGCCCTTGTCGACGAACTCCTTGAAGGCTTCAGGATTGCCGCCGTAGCCGATGCAGAGATAGTTGAAGAAGCGCTGGGTGGGGGTCCCGTGCTCGTCCCAGAACACCGGGTTCCGGCCGGTCCCCAGAACCTTGTAGGAATAGGCGGCACCCTTGATGGTGGTGCGCGCCACCTCGGGACCGAACTGGGTCATGATGAAGGCCGCGACCTGATCGGCGCCGTCCTCTTCGCGTCCGAGCACCGGGATATCCAGGATGTCGAACAGCGCGTGCCCGATCTCGTGCAGCGCGGCGTCGACGAAGCCCCCGATGATGGCGTCTTCGCGGGTGAAGCCCTCGGCGGTGGGAAGGCCGGGCGCGTCGCGTTCGGTGCCGGCGACGTATTCGTAGCAAATGATCAGCGCCCATTCCATCGGATCGTAGAAGGCGTTTTCCTCGCCGCATTGCTTGGCGCGCAGCCGCAGCGTGCGCGGCAACTTCAACGGCGACAGGAACTGCGCCAGTTGCTCCAGCACCCGGCGCTTCTTGAGGCGTTCCATGACCGGGTCATATTGCGGACTGCGCGGGTCGATGTAGTCGACCGTGATGCGGTCGCTGCGCATGTCCGGCGTCGGCTGCGCCATGACGGCGGTGGACGACAGGGCCGCGCCAAACACGGCAAGCGCGGCGAGTTTTGCCATGGACTTCATTGCGGACATCCTTGTTGCTGTCGGTTGAACGGCATGGGGCACGGCGGCGCGAGATTCTGGCCGCGCCGCGGCGTCATTTTCCATCGTCCGGCTTGACCCATTCGGTGGCCTGCACGCGCTTGAGCAGGTCCATGTCGACGTATTTCAGCATGGTTTCGCCGAAGGCGAAGGCGAATTTCGCATATTCCACGCGGCAGCGGCGGGCGCGGCGCTCGGGCAGCAATTCGGCCTTGATCAGGAATTCGTAGGTCTTCGGATCGGCGCCGTAGGCGATGCACAGATAGTTGTAGAAGCGCTGCGTCGTCGGCGAGCGCACGTCGGACGGGCTGATGGTTCCGGCGCCGCCGGCGTCGAGGAACCAGGCGGTGCCCATGATGGTCCTCCAGGCGACGTCCTTGCCGAACTGCACCATGATGTAGGCCGCGACCCGGTCGGCGGCGTCGTCCTCACGCCCCCAGACCGGGATTTCGAGAATCTCCATCACGGCTTCCGCGACGTCGTGCAGCATGATCTGCACGAAGGCGCCGACCAGCGCGCTCTCGCGCGTGAGCCAGTTCGGCCCGAGCGGGCGCCGTTCCCGGGGCGCGAGCCGTTCGATCTGCTCGACATATTCGTAGCAGATGACCACCGGTCCGCCGGCGCTGAAGGGCGCGGCGATGCCGCCGCATTCATCGACCCTGACCTGCAGCTTGCGCGGCAGCTTCAACGGCGACAAGAACGCGCGGAGCTCCTCGAGGACCTGGCGCTGTCGCAGCCGCTCGTAGATCGGCCGGAAATTCGCATTGCGGGGCTCCACATAGGCGATCTCGATCTGCGGATTGGCGAGACCCGCCCACGGCTGCGCCACGGCGCCGGTGGGCGCGACGGCCCAGCCGATGACGGCGAGCAGCAAAGCGGCGGCGCTGACGATGGGCTGCATCGGCATGATCCTCATTTCCGTTGTTGTCTAACCGCGCAAGGCCACGCCTCGCCGGCATGCGGTAGCCCGCCCTGCGGATTTCGATCGCAAGACGACGGCGCCTGATGTGGCCCCGACTGGTTTACTTGCCGTCGTCCGGGAACAGGATCTGCATGTCTTGGACCTTTTTCATCAGGTCCTTGTCGACATGTTTCATGATGGTCTGGTCGAAGGCCCATTTCAGGTCGCGATATTCCGCGGGGCAGCGCTTGGAACGCTCCAATTTGAGAAACCCGATCTGGTTGAGGAACTCCTTGAACGCGTCGGAGTGCGGCCCGCCATAGGCGATGCAGAGATAATTGTAGAACCGCTGCGATTCGGTGCTGCGCACGTCGGAGAAATCGCTACCGGTCCAGGTCCGGTCCGACGCTTCGAAGAAATGCGCGGTGCCGGTGAGCGTCACCTGCGCCACGTCCTTGCCGAACTGCAGCATGATGAAACCGGCGAGCTTGTCGGCGGCATCTTCCTCGCGACCCCAGACCGGCAGGCTCAGGATGTCGAATACCGCATGCGACATCTCGTGCAGCATGACCTGGATGAAGGCGCCGGAGACGGCGTTCTCGCGCGTGACGCCGCGGTCGGTCTTGTCCTTGGGCGCGAGCCGTTCGATCTCCGCGATGTACTCATAGCAGAGGGTCACCGCTCCTCCGGGCTGGTACGGCGAGCTGGACCGTCCGCATTGGTCGAGCTTGACGGTGAGAGCTCGGGTCAAGGCCAACGGCGCCATGAAGGCGCGCAACTGCTCGAGCACCTGACGGCGCTTGAGCTTGTCGTAGATCGGCCGATAGGCGCTGTTCTTCGGCTCCACATATTCGACCTTGATCTGGTCGTTGGTCAGGTCGGCGGGAACCTGGGCGGATGCCGGTGTTGACAGCAGAGCCGGGCAGACCATGGCGAATGACAGCGCGACTGCGTTCACGATGCATTTCATCGACTTCACCCTTGCTTCGATCGATCCGAGAAAACCGCACGTTGCGCCGGCAGCGGACGCGGCCGGCGCGCGCCAATCCTATTTTCCTTCGTCGTCGTCCAGCCACTTCATCGAGCGGACCTTCTTCATCATGTCCTGATCGATCCAGGGCAGCACGGTCTGGACGAAGGCATTGCGCACCTGGTTGTATTCGCGCTCGCAATTCACGGCGCGCTCGGCCGGCAGAAAGCCCTTGTCGACGAGATCCTGGAATTGCTTGCGCTCCGGCCCGCCGTAACCGAGGCACAGGAAGTTGTAGTAGCGCTGCCCGTCGGTGCCGTGCTCGTCCGAGTAGATGCTTCGCAGCGGCGGCTCCCTGCCCTTCGCCAGCCACATATAGGCGGCGCCTCGGATCATCCGGTGCGCGATTTCAGGGCCGAACTGCAAGAGGATAAATCCCGCGATCTGGTCGGCGGCGTCCTCTTCGCGGCCGAAGATCGGAACGTCCTTGAGATTGAACACGGCGTGCCCGAGCTCGTGCAGCGCGATGCCGAGGAACCCTCCGACGATCGCCTGCCCTTGCGTGAAGCCTTCCGGCGACGGCTCGCGCGGAACGCTTTGCTCAAGCTGCAGGAAATATTCGTAGCAGAGCTCCAGCGAGTTGGACGAGGAGTTGTAGAAGGCATTCGGCGTGTTGCAGTCCAGCGTCCGGAGCGTGAGCTTCCTGGTCATGCGCAACGGCGACAGGAACGCCTTGAACTGCTCCAGCACGCGGCGATTCTTGAGACGCTCGTAAAGCGCCAGATGGGCGGTGTTCTTCGGCTCTTCGTAAACGAAGACGATGTTGTTGTTCTTCAGCTCCACGTCCTGCGCGGCGGCCGGGATCGGCGCCACGGACGACCAAGCCGCAGCGCCGGCGCAAACGGCCAGGCCGACGATGCGTTTCACGAACGATGCCTTTGCTGCGGTGTCTGACGTCATCGCACGTCTTCCTCTTTGAGCCATTGCCTTGCCTGCACCCGTTTCAAAAGGTCCTTGTTGATGAACGGCGAGATGGTCTTGGAGAATGCGTTCTGCACCTGCCGATACTCGCGCTCGCAATTGCCGGCACGCGCCTCGGGCAGCAGGCCTTTTTCGACGTAGTCCTTGAACGCCTCCCGTTCGGCGCCATAGGCGAGGCAGAGATAGTTGTAGAAGCGCTGCGCGTCGCTGCCATGCTCGTCGGAGAACTCGGTGCGCGACAGAGTCCGGTTCTGCGCGCCGAGCACGTAGTGATAGGCGGCGCCGCTGATCAGCTTGCGCGCGAGGTCCTTGCCGAATTGCACCATGATGAAGCCAGCGATCTGGTCGGCGGCATCCTCCTCGCGTCCGAAGATGGGAACGTCGCGCATGTTGAAGATCGCATGGCCGAGCTCGTGCAGCATCACCCGCACCACCGCCCCGGTCACCGCCCGGTCCCGCGTCACGCCGTCCGGCGTCGGGGTCTTGGGCGCGACCTCTTCGAACTTGGCGACATAGTCGTAGCACAGCGTGACTCCTTCGGAGTAGCTGAACCACGCGTTGAGGGCGTTGCACTGCTTGGTGCGGATCGGCAGCTTGCGCGGCAGGTTGATCGGCGCCAGGAAGCTCTTGATCTCCTCCAGCACCCGCCGATTCTTGAGCCGCTGATAGACGCCTTGCAGCGCCTGACTCTCGGGCTCGGCGTAAGAGATTTCGACCTTGCTGTTCTGCAGGTCGGGATCGGGCTGAGCCGCCGCGGGAGCGATCCAGATTGCCGAGCAGAGAACGGCCGTCAGGCACGGCAGCACGCGATCAGATCGGATCATTGACGACGCCCCGTGTACTGGCGGCGGCGCCAAGATCGCGCCGACGCTCCGCAGAAATCCTAGAGGACAAAACGGCGTTGCGCCAGTCAGCCGTTGAGCGCGCCCCAGCGGAAACGGCGGTCAGCCAGCACGCGAAACCACCAGGCTGGTGCCTGATTTGTCGCCATCGAGCCGCAACGACCGGCAGCTACCGCGACGGCGAAGTTCCGAATGCGGTGGCGCCCCGTTTTGCAGAGGCTGGCGGCGCAAAAGCATCGGGCGCGAAGGCCCGTGCCGGCGCCCTGTCGTTCTCGTTCATCGCGCCCAGGAGGAGCACCCCGGCCTGCACCTTCGCGGCCGTCTCGCCGTTGCCGGGCGAGACGCCGAGCTTGGGCGCCGTGTCGTAGTCGCCGGAGGAGGTACGGCCGGACACTGCCAGCTTGCGCGCCGTGTCGTAGCCGTCGGACACCACGACGCGGGACGCGCCGAACCGCGGCGCGGTGTCGCCGCTCGGCTGCACGCTGCGGGAAACGCTGAGCTTGGGCGCCGCGTCGTAGTTGCCGGATGAGGTGCGGCCCGACACCGCCAGTTTGCGCGACGTGTCGTAGCCGTCGGACACCACGACGCGAGACGCGCCGAAACGGGGCGCGGTGTCGCCGCTCGGCTGCACGCTGCGGGAGACGCCGAGCTTGGGCGCCCTATCGTAGTCGCCGGATGAGGTGCGGCCCGACACCGCCAGTTTGCGCGACGTGTCGTAGCCGTCGGATACCACGACGCGAGACGCGCCGAAACGGGGCGCGGTGTCGCCGCTCGGCTGCACGCTGCGCGAGACGCCGAGCTTGGGCGCCGTGTCGTAGTCGCCGGAGGAGGTGCGGCCCGACACCGCCAGCTTGCGCGACGTGTCGTAGCCGTCGGATGCCGCGAGGCGGGACGCGCCGAAGCGCGGCGCGGTGTCGCCGCTCGGCTGCACGCTGCGCGAGACGCCGAGCTTGGGCGCCGTGTCGTAGTCGCCGGACGAGGTGCGGCCCGACACCGCCAGCTTGCGCGACGTGTCGTAGCCGTCGGATGTCGTGACGCGAGAGGCGCCGAAGCGGGGCGCGGTGTCGCCGCTCGGCTGCACGCTGCGGGAAACGCCGAGCTTCGGCGCCGTGTCGTAGTCGCCCGATGAGGTGCGGCCGGACACCGCCAGCTTGCGCGACGTGTCGTAGCCGTCGGATGCCGCCAGGCGCGACGCGCCGAAACGGGGCGCGGTGTCGCCGCTCGGCTGCACGCTACGCGAGACGCCGAGCTTCGGCGCCGTGTCGTAGTCGCCGGAGGAGGTGCGGCCGGACACCGCCAGCTTGCGCGACCTGTCATAGTCGCCGGACGCAAGGCCGCGCGTGGCGCCTGCCACCGGCTGACCCGCAGCCGCGAGGCTGCTCGTCCTTCCAGAGGCAGCACGCCGGGCGGAGGTGTCGCCCTGAGCGGCGACGGGGGCCCGCAGAGCGGCGCCCGGGGCCGCATAGGCGCCGACCGTCCCGCTCGCCGGGGCGGCGGTCTGCGCCAGGATGATCGAGGCCGGCGCGAAGCCGGGGAGACATTCCTCGGCAGCGGCGACGGACATTCCGCACGCCATTCCGATCACCGCAAGCAGCGCTTGCCGTTGCATCGCAAACCTCATCGCAAATCCCCAGTCTTGCTCGACATGTCGAACCCGCCCGCGCGCGGCAGTTTCGTCAATGATCGTGGCGAATTTACGGGAAGCGGGCTGCGCGCCCGCTCCCTTGCTGGTGCTGAGACGTCACCGCCGCGTCGTATCAGTCGGTGATCTTGACGTTGTCGAACTGCCAGACGAGACCTTCAGGCTCGGCGTACATGCCCATCTTGGTGCCGGCGATGGTCGGAACGTTGATCTGCGCAAACGGCTTGTCGTTGATATAAGTGGTGGCTGCCGTGCCCTTGAGCGTGATCCGCAACGTGTTGGTGGCGCCGGCTCCCGTCTTCAGCGCATCGGACTTCCTGGCCGGCACCGGCTGAAGCCATTTGCCTTTCGACAGGCGCAGGATTCCCGCGACGCCGTCCGCATTCACGAACATGGCGTAGAAGTTGTCCTTGTCGGTGATGCCGAACGCAAATCCCCCGATACCCGGAATCTGGCGGCCGCCATCGGGAAAGGTCACGTCGATGCAGCCGTCGCCGGCGTCGAAGAACTCGCCCTCATAGGCAGCCATGGCGATAAAGCCGGGCTCGCCCTTGAGCGTCGCCTTGCCGCCGGTGATGGCGAATTCGCCGAAGACGCGCGACCAGGCCGGATCTTCCTTCGAAAAATCATCGGCAAGGACCACATTGCGCCCTTTGCACGCGAGCGCTGGGGTCGCGGCGATGGCCAGCGCCACGACTACACCACTGAGAAACTTCAACGACATACGCATCTCCCAAGATTGCTTTCACGCCGCACTGATTTGACCATAGTCCGAATGCCACGAGACTGGCAATGCTGGAGCCGGCGCCGGGCATCGCCTGTGACGATACACGATGCGTTTACCTTAACCGGCGTGGTCATCGTTCCTTCATCATGATTGTTATCGTTCGTCATCATCATGACGGTGTGAAGACGCCGATGCCCCCCAACCCCGGCCCCATAGGCGCTAACTTGCCCGTGTCCCGGGCGCAGCGCAGCACGAAGTGATGCGCTGCAGACCCGGGACCGTTCCAATCTCGTCCGCGGCGGTCCCGGATCTGCGGTGCACCGCTGCGCAAGTGCTGCGCGCTGCACCGCGTCCGGGACACGTGCGGCATAATTAGTCCCTATGGGCGCAAAGCCGGGCGCAGCGCATCACCGCCCCGCCGCATAGCCCTGCATGCCACGCGGATTGGCGGCGGCGCGGCGGCGGCGGCCGTCGCGGGAGGCGGCGGTGAGCCGGCCTTCCGACCAGTCGGCAGCGACCTCGACGAGGTGGCCGCGGCGGCGCAGCTCCTTGATCGTCCCGGGCGGGAGCCGGCCCTCGACCACGATCACGCCCGGGCGGGCCTCGCGCGGCCAGAACGACGACGGGAAGTGCTCGGAATGCCAGGCCGGCGCGTCGATCGCCTCCTGCATGTTCATGCCGCAATGCACGTGGCGCATGAAGAACTGCGCGGTCCACTGGTCCTGCTGGTCGCCGCCCGGCGAGCCCCAGGCAAGATACGGCTCGCCGTCGCGCAGCGCCATCGTGGGCGTGAGCGTGGTGCGCGGCCGCTTGCCGGGCGCGAGCGCGGCGGGGTGGCCCTCGTCGAGCCAGAACTGCTGCGCGCGCGTGCCGAGACAGAAGCCGAGCTCGGGGATCGTCGGCGAGGACTGCAGCCATCCGCCCGACGGCGTCGCCGAGACCATGTTGCCGTCGCGATCGATGATGTCGAAATGCACGGTGTCGCCGCGCATGACGCCGGTGCGCTCGAGCTTGCCGCCGTCGAGCGTCACGAGGCTCGGATCGACCACGTCGTCATGGGTCCAGGCTTGTTTGATCAAGTTCTGGCGCCCGACCGTGGGCTCGCCGGCGCCGGCGGCGGCGAGGCGGTTGCCGCCCGGCACGCGGATGGGAAGCCGCATGCCGAAGCCCGGGATCGTGCCCGGCCGCTGCTCCAACGACGCCGGCTCGCCAACGAGCTTGCGGCGCTCGGCATTATACGCCTCCGACAGCAGCACGTCCGCGGGCACCGGCACGAAGTCGGGATCGCCGTAGAACGTCTCGCGGTCGGCGAAGGCGAGCTTGCAGCATTCGACCATGGTGTGGATGAAGTCCGCGCTCGACGGATCGGCGCCGTCGAGCGCAAAGCCCTTGAGCAGCGCGAGCTGCTGCAGCATCACCGGGCCCTGGCTCCAGAAGCCGCCCTTGCAGACGGTGTAGCGGCCATACTCGTAGGTGACCGGCGCTTCAATGCGCGGCTGCCAGCGCGCCAGGTCGTCGGCGGTAAGGACGCCGCGGTGGCGGGCGCCGCTCGAATCCATCACCTCTTGCGTCCGGCAGAAGCGGTCGATCGCCTCCGCGACGAAACCGTGCGACCACATCCGGCGCGCGTGCTCGATCTGCTTGACGCGGTCGCCGCCGGCGCTTTCGGCCTCGCGCAGGATGCGCGCGTAAGTCGCCGCCATCGCCGTGTTGGTGAACAGCGTGCCGGTCGCCGGCACCGTGTCGCCGGGCAGATAGACCGCCGCCGAGGTCGGCCAGTGCGCGCGGAAAAGCTCTTCCACCGTGCCGATGGTCGCGCTCGCGCGCTCGACCAGCGGATAGCCGTTCTGCGCATAACCGATCGCGGGCGTGAGCACCTCGGCGAGCGTCATGGTGCCGTAATCGCGCAGCAGCAGCATCCAGGTCTCGAACGTGCCCGGCACGCAGCAGGCCAGAAGACCGGTGCCGGGAACGAGATCGAGGCCCTCGCTGCGGTAATGCGCGATGGTGGCGCCGGCCGGCGCAGGACCCTGGCCGCAGATCACCTCGACGGTGCCTTTGCCCTTGCGCGTATCGTGCACGATCACCGGCACGTCGCCGCCCGGACCATTGAGATGCGGCTCGACCACCTGCAGCGCGAAGGCGGTGGCGACGGCGGCATCGAAGGCGTTGCCGCCCTTCTCCAGCGTAGCCATGCCGACTGCGGTGGCGATCCAGTGCGTCGAGGTGACGACGCCGAAGGTGCCTTCGATCTCCGGCCGCGTGGTGAACGGATTGGGGTTGATGTTGCTCATCCTGGTCCTGCGCGAGCGGGTGCGGGCAACTAACCACATTTTGTGCCGAGCGTCCGCAAGAATTGGTATAACGCCAGGAGTTGCAAACTCCTTCAGAACAAGTGTGAACGATGCCCAGCATGACTCCCGAGCAACGCGTCGAGGGCGTGCGCGCCCTGTTCAACCCGCGCAATATCGCCATCGTCGGCGCCAGCGACCGGCCGGGCAACTGGTCGATGCGGGTGTTCGGCTCGCTCACGCGTTTCAATTTCCCGGGCGCGATCTATCCGGTGAACCCGCGTAACAAGACGGTCTGGGACGGCAAGACCTGCTATCCGAGCCTGCGCGAGCTGCCGGAACAGCCCGACCACGTGGTGGTGATCGTACCGGGCGCAGCCGCCATCGAGACCGTCAAGGAGGCCGGCGAGGTCAAGGCCCGCAGCGCCACCGTCTTCTCCGGCGGCTTCGGCGAAGGTGGCGACCCCAAGGGCAAGGCGCTCGGCCTCGAGCTCAAGCGCGCGATCGAGACCGCCGGGCTTGCCGTGTCGGGGCCGAACTGCATGGGCAACCTCGCGGCGCCGTACCGGATGATGACCATTCCGGACGACCGCATCACCGAGCTCGAGCGCGGCCCGGCCGCGATCGTCGGCCAGAGCGGCGGCATCGTGATGGCGATCCACCGCGCGCTGCTGGCGCGCGGCGTCAACGCCGGCTACGCGGTGACCAGCGGCAACGAGGCCGGCCTGCACATGGGCGACTACATCCGCTACCTGGCGGACGAACCCGATATCCGGGCGATCGCCTGCTTCATCGAATCGATCAAGCATGCCGACGAGTTCAAGCGCGCCTGCGAATACGCGCGCGACGCCGGCAAGCCGGTGATCGCGGTCAAGATCGGCGGCTCCGAGGAGAGCCGCAAGGCCGCGCTCGCGCATACCGGCTCGCTCGCAGGTTCCCTCGAATGCTTCGACGCGGTGGCCGAAACGATCGGAGTCGTGCGCGTCGACACGCTCGATGAGATCGTGGAGACGGTCGAGTATTTCACCCACGCGGCGCCGCCCAAGGGCCCGCGGCTCGGCGCGCTCACCTTCTCGGGCGGCCTCAAGGGCCTGATGCTTGAAGCGGCCGAGCGCAACGGGCTCACGTTCCCGCCGCTCTTACCGGAGACCAACGCCAAGGTGGCCGAAGTGCTGGGCGTCGGCACCTCGCTCGGCAACCCGCTCGATGCGGGCTTCGCGGCATTGTCGAGCTCGGAGGCCTATTTCCGCGGCATCGAGGTGCTGCTGGCCGACCCCAACATCGACGTGCTGCTGGTGCAGGAAGAGCTGCCGCCGGCGCCGCGGCTCAACAACAAGGTCGAGAACCTCAAGACTGTCGACAAGATGGCGACCGCGGAGAAGCCGATCGCGGTGGTGTCGATGATCTCCTACATGTTCACCGAGCACACGCGCGAGTTCCGCGCCGCGTTGACGAATCTGCCGGTGCTGCAGGAGGTCGACAAGGCGATCAAGACGGTCGGGCGCGCCGGCCGCTATGGCGCGCTGCGGGCGCTCGCCAAGAGCGCCGCGGCCGAGACGGCGCCGCCCGCCACCAAGCCCGAGGTCGGCCTGGTGCTGGGCCGGCGCAAGCCGCAGGCCGGCGGGCTCTGCGTGCTCAACGAAGCCGATTCCAAGGAGCTGCTGCGCGCCTACGGCATCAAGACGCCGCGCGAGCTGGTCGCCGCCGGCATCGAGGACGCGCTGCGCGCCGCAAAAGAGGTCGGCTATCCGCTGGTGCTCAAGCTCGTCTCCACCGACATCACGCACAAGTCGGACATCGGCGGCGTCATGCTCGGCATCAAGAGCGACGACGAGTTGCGCGCCGCCTATGCGCGGCTGGAGCAGAATGTCGCCAAGGCCGGCGCCAAGCTCGACCAGGTGCTGGTGGCGCAGCAGGTGTCGGGCGGCGTCGAGCTCGTGCTCGGCGTGCAGCGCGATCCCGAGGTCGGGCCGGTGATCATGTTCGGCGCCGGCGGCGTGCTGTTGGAACTGCACAAGGACGTGAGCTTCGGCGCGGTGCCGCTGCCGCATTGGCAGGCCAAGGCGATGATCGAGCGCACCAGCGCCGGCGCGCTGCTCAAGGGCTATCGCGGCGCGCCGCCCTGCGACGAGGCCAGCGTGCTCGAGGCGCTGATCGCGCTCGGGCGGCTGGCGCATGATCTCGGCGGCCAGATCGAGAGCATCGACATCAATCCCTTCCTCGCGCTGCCCGCGGGCCAGGGCGCGGTCGCGCTCGACGCGCTAGTCGTGCTGCGGGGGTAAGGCAGCGCGGAGTGAGGAACGACAATGGCTTTCGTCACGCAGCGTCTGCAGAAGTTCGTCGTCGCCGTCTGCGCTTCGCTCGCCGCCTCCGCCGCCCCCGCCGCCGAGGTCAGTCCCGACCTGATCGCCAAGGCGAGGCAGGAGGGCCAGGTCACCTACTACACCGACCTCATCATCGATCAGATCGTGCGGCCGCTGGTCGGCGCGTTCGAAGCCCGATACGCCGTGAAGGTGAATTTCGTGCGCGGCGACAGCCAGGTGAACAGCGTCAAGCTGCTCAACGAGTACCGCGCCGGCCGCGTGATGGCCGACGTCTTCGGCCTCACGTCGGGGCTCGACGTGCTGATCGACACCGGCGCGGTGCGGCAGTTCACGTCCGCCAACGGCGACGAGCTGCCGCCGCAATACCGCGATCCCGACCGCTACTGGGTGTCCTCGCATCTTTTCGTCATGGCGCCCGGCGTCAATACCAGCCTGGTGCCGGCGGCGCAGCGGCCCAAAAATTATGACGACCTGCTGGCGCCGTATTGGAAGGACAAGCTGGCCTGGAAGCCGAACGACATGTCGGGCGGCCCGGGCTTCATCGGCAACGTGCTCACCAGCATGGGCGAGGAGCGCGGCATGGCCTATCTGCGCAGGCTCGCGGGGCAGAGAATCAAGATGGTCAACGGCAGCGCGCGCGCCATCCTCGACCAGGTGATCGCGGGCGAATATCCGATGGCGCTGCAGATCTTCAATCACCATGCCGCGATCAGCAAGGAGAAGGGCGCGCCCGTCGACTGGCTGCGGCTCAGCCCGGCGACCGTCACTCCGGGCCTGGTGGCGCTCACCAAGAATGCGCCGCACCCGAACGCCGGGCTCCTGTTCGTCGAATTCATGGCCTCGAAAGAGGGCCAGCAGATTTTCCAGAAGGCGAACTACCTTCCGGCGCGGCCCGATGTGCCGCCGCTCACGCCTGACCTCATCCCCGAGAACGGCGGCTTCGCGGCCACCGTGGTCACGCCCGCCACTACGGCAAAATCCATGGCGCACTGGGACAAGGTATTCGAGCAGTTGTTCCGCTGAAAGCAGCGGCAAACTCGGTGGGCCCCCTCCCCTTGAAAAGGGGAGGGTTGGGGTGGGGATCGCCTTGTCACTCCTGCCGATGATCCCCACCCTGTCCCTCCCCTTTTCAAGGGGAGGGGACGCTGTGGCGCCGATCCGCAAATCGAGGCGCCGAGAATGACGCTGCGATATGTGTGCGTAGCCTCGGGAGAAGCGCTCTGCGGTTCGATTCCCCCGCCTGCGCCGACATGTCTCGGTCCGGCACGGCGCATTTAACAGTCGTTCAGGATGCGGCTGGTATAGCCTTGCCGGGGTCCGGCGCGACGGCCGGAGGCGGGCGAGGAGGCGAGATTGCGACGACGGAGATTTCTGATCGGCTCTGCGGCAGCGTTGAGCGGAGCGATCCTTGCGCGCGGAAGTTTCGCGGCGGTTCCCAAGCCCCATAGCTGGGATGCGGTGCCGCCCACCCACAACCGCGACGCCTTCATCAAGTGGATGGTGGAGAACCGCGGCGAGGATCCGAAATTCCTCGGCGCCCGTTTTGGCCGCTTTCAGGTGATGGTGGTCAACAAGGACCTCGCCAACGACGCCAACAAGCGCGCCTTCCTGCTCACGCCGCGCGAGGAATTCGCCTACCGGCATCTCAACCGCGCCTACGAGCATGCCTTTCTCGACATCGGCTTCGGCGTGACCATCTCCGGGCCGCACGTTGTCGGCCGCATGACCTCGGCGATCGACGTGAAGTTCGGCGAGAAGGTGCTCGAGATCGGCACCGGGTCGGGCTATCAGTCGGCCTATCTGGCCAACCTCACCGACAAGGTCTGGACCATCGAGATCATCAAGCCCTTGGCCGAGCGCACGCGCGGCATCTACGATGGGCTGATCGCGCGCGGATACACCGAATTCAAGTCGATCGCGAGCAAGCCCGCCGACGGCTATTACGGCTGGGAGGAGGCGGCGCCCTTCGACAAGATCATCGTCACCTGCGGCATCGATCACATCCCGCCGCCGCTGCTGCAGCAGCTCAAGCCGAACGGCCTCATGGTGATCCCGGTCGGCCCGCCGGGCGCGCAACGCCTCCTCAAGGTGGTCAAGGACCAGGCTCCCGACGGCACGCTCACCATCGCGCGCTCCGACATCTACAACGGCCGGATCGTGCCGTTCGTGCCGTTCACGAAGCTCGACGGCGACGTGATCAAGGGCACGCACAACCAGTGATTCTCTCCGCCGTCATTCCGGAGCGCGGGCGAAGTCCGCGAGCCCGGAATCCATAACCGCTAAACTTCGTAGTGTCCTAATTTGAATTCCCGGCTAAGATCGTTGCGACTAGAGCATTCCCCGGTCATGATGAAGCATATCCTGCGTGAGCGAGGTAGTTGGCGCATTCGTTGGGTGTGAAGGCGGTGAGGACGTTGGCGATGGCGTCCCAAAGTGAGTCTCTTGTTCGGG
>JAXDOD010000046.1:0-15582 GCA_034669045.1 Alphaproteobacteria bacterium | reverse complement strand
CGCAGGAAAATTTCGAGCCTATAGCGAGCCTAGAACTTTTCGAGTACACGGTAAGGCATTGAAATCATTGGCGCGCTCGGAGGGATTCGAACCCCCGACCCCCAGATTCGAAGTCTGGTGCTCTATCCAGCTGAGCTACGAGCGCTTGATTCGATTATATAGCCTTGCCGCCCGCGATCCCCGCGCGTTCGGTCTCCTGGACAGCATACAGGCGCCTATGCAATTTGGAAGGGATGCCTCGCCGTCCAGATCGTCTGTGAGTACGCGTGGGCAAGAACCGGACAACAAGGATCGCACATGGCTCAATGGGAACCCGCCCCCTTCGTCAAGCTGATGGGGGTCAAGATCATCAAACGGTCCGCCGAACGCAGCGAAGCCGAACTCCACATCCGCGAGGACTTGTGCAATCGGCGCGGCGTCATTCACGGTGGCGCCTTGATGGGCTGGGCCGACACGATGGGCGGAATGACTGCCAGCGCGGCCCTGACCGAGGGCCAGCGCACCGCCACGATCGAAAGCAAGACCAATTTCTTCGCGCCGATCCCGAAGGGTGACACCGCCCACGCCGTCTGCAAACCGCTGCATAGCGGCCGCACCACCATCGTGCTGCAGACCGATATCACCCGCGGCGACGGCAAGCTCGCCGCCATCGTGATCCAGACTCAGATCGTGCTGCCGGGCAAGCCGCGCCCGCAGTGACCTTGGGCCGCGCTTGCAGCCCGTGCCGCGGCGCCAGACGGCCGCTATAATCGCCGAAAATCGACGGAGAGACGTCATGCGGCGCCCGATCTGCCTGCTGATCGCGATCCTGGTCCCGCTGGCGGCGCCCGCCTGCGCCGACCCGGTCGCCGATTTCTATGCCGGCAAGCAGCTGAAGATCATCATCCGCTCGGGCGTCGGCGGCAGCTACGATTCCTATTCGCGGCTGCTCGCCCGCCACATCGGCAGGCACATCCCGGGCAATCCCTCGATCCTGCCGGTCAACATGCCGGGCGGCGGCGGCATCCGCGCCGCCAACTATGTCGCCAAGATCGCGCCGCAGGACGGCACCATCCTCACCATGCTGAGCCAGGGCACGCCGGTCGACCAGGCGCTCGGCCTGAACGCGAGCCTGCAGGCGGATCTGCGCGACTTCCACTGGGTCGGCAACGTGAGCGCGGCCAACCAGGTGCTGGTGACCTGGCACACCTCGCCGACCAAGACGCTCGCCGACCTGATGCGGCGCGAGACCGTGGTCGGCTCGAGCCAGGCCGGCTCGATCTCGGTGCAGATGCCGGCCGTGCTCAACAACATCGTCGGCACGAAGATCAGGATCGTGTTCGGCTATCCGGACGGCCGCGACATCAATCTGGCGATGGAGCGCGGCGAGGTCGAGGGCCGCGCCACCAATCCGTGGGCGAGCTACGTCTCCACGGACCCGCACTATGTGGAGAACAAGCTGATCATCCCCATCATCCAGATGGGGATGCAGAAGGGCGCCGATCTGCCGAACGTGCCGCTGATGCGCGACCTTGGCCGCAATCCGGCCGACCAGGCGGTGCTCGACTTCATGTCGAAGGCGGTGTCGGTCGGGCGGCCGGTCGCCACCACGCCGGGCGTGCCGGCCGAGCGCGTGGCGGCGCTGCGCAAGGCGTTCGACGACACCTTCCAGGATCCGGCCTTCATCCAGGAAGCCAAGACCCAGCGCGCCGACCTGCAGCCGATGAGCGGCGCGCAACTCGCCCAGATCATCCGCGAGGTGATCGAGACGCCGCTGGCGCTGCGCGAACGGGTCAAGGTCGTGATCCAACCCGCCAACGCCAAGGAGCTTGCGGGCACGAAGCCCGCCGGGAACGAATAGACCGTCGGCGAGTTGACGCGCATGCACCCATTCGAGCTCTGGCGACATTGGATCGAGGCGAACGCCTTGGCCCTCGAGGCGAATTGCGTCATCGCCATGCGCGTGGCGCGGCTCGCCGGCGGCGGACCATTGGCGACCGCGGAAGCCCAGCGCATGGTGAGCGAAAAGATGACTGCGATGGCCGCTTCGCAAGTCGCGACCGGGCTTGCCGTTGCGACCGGCGGTACGCTTGGCAACATCTACAACAGCGCTTGCGCGCCGTTCCGGAAACGCGTGCGCGCCAACCGGCGGCGGCTCGCGAAGTCGCGTCAATAGATGTTGGGCAGCCTGAACACCAGGGTTTCGTCGGTCGGCTCGCGGGCGCCGCGGCCCTTGGCGCCGCTCACGACATAGAGATCGCGCCCCGCCGCCGCCAGCCCGAAGCCATGGCGTCCTTGCGGCATCGGCGCGAGCGTGATCCAGCGATTGTTGGCAACGTCGAAGGCTTCGTTTTCTTTGTAGGTGCGATGGTCGTCCTCGCCGCCGAGAAACACGACCAGACCCTGGTACAGCGCCCCTGCCCCGCCGCCGCGCGGCGTCGGCACCGGCGGCGCCGAGGTCCATGTGTCGGTGGCCGGGTCGTAGATGTCATGCAGCCCGGTCATGTCCTCGTTTTCGCCGAAACGGCCGCCGACCACATGGATCTTGCCGCCGACGGTCACGGCCGCCATGTGATCGCGCCCCTTCGGCAGCGGCGCCGCGGCGCTCCATCGGCCGGTGGCGGGGTCATAGACCTCATGCGTCGCCACCACCTCGGTCTCGTTCTTGCGCCCGCCGAAGGCGTGGATCTTGCCGCCGACCGCCGCGGCGCTCACCGAGCCGCGCGGGGTCGGCAGCGGCGCCAGCGTCCGCCAGGTGTCGCCCGCGATGTCGTATTCGAAGACGCTGGCGCTCACTCCCTTGTGGCCGTTGCTGGTGAAGCCGCCGAGCGCGTAAATCCTGCCGCCGAGGGCGGCGAGCGCGAGATGATTCAAGCCGCCCGGCATCGGCGCGAGCGTGCGCCAGCGGTCGGCCGCCGTGTCGTACTCCTCGTTGACCGCAACGTCGTAATTCTTGCCCGGAAAATTGCCGCCCATCACGTAGATCTTGTCGTTGACCGCGACGGCGGCAGTCTCGTTGCGCGCCGCCGGCAGCGGCGCCTTCATGGTCCAGCTTCCGGGCGGCGCGGCAGGTTGCGACTGCGCGACGGCAGCGAGCGCCAGCAGGGCCGCGACAGCCGGCGCCGCGCAACGGGAGACGAAATGATTCATGTCGAACTCGCTCATGGAAGGGTGAAGGCGAACAGCTTGTCCGAGGTCCCGTTGCCGCCGGTCCCTTCGGCGCCGCCGACGAAGTAGACCGAAGCGCCGATGGCGGCGCCGGCGATGCCGTGCCGCGGCGACGGCAGCGGAGCGAGCTTGGTCCAGCGGTTGGCCTTGGCGTCGAAGGCTTCGTTGTCGGTGAGGCTGCCGGTCGTGGTCTCGCCGCCGAGCACGATGATCATGCCCTTGTAGACGGCGACCGCGAGCGAGCTGCGCGGCCCCGGCAGCGGCGGCGCCGCGCTCCAGGAATCGGTGGCCGGATCGTAGATCTCGTGCATGTCGGTGGTATCGGCCGATTCGGTGAAGCGTCCGCCGATGACGTGGATCTTGCCATCGAGCACCGCCGTCGCCGTATGATCGCGCGCCTTGGTGAGCGGCGCGGCCTCGCTCCATTGTCCGCTCGCGGGATCGAGCACCTGATGAACGGTCGTGGTCTTGATGTCGGTGCCGCGGCCGCCGATGGCGTGGACTTTGCCGCCGACCGCCGCCAGCGCAACCGAGCCGCGCGGGCTCGACAGCGGCGCCAGCGTGCGCCAGGTGTCCGTCGCCGGATCATATTCGAACGCGCCGCCGACCGCATCCTTGTGCTGCGAGCCGAGGAAGCCGCCGACGACGTAGATCTTGCCGTCGGAGGCGGTCGCGATCATGTGGTTGGCGCCGCTCGGCAGATCCTTGCGCGCGCGCCATGTGTCGGTGGCCGGGTCGTATTCCTCATTGCGGGTGATGTCATAGCGACCGCCGCCCACGCTGCCGCCGAACACATAGAGCTTGCCGTTGACGGCGGCCGCGGCCACCTCGTTGCGGATGGCGGGCATCGGCGCCTTGGTCGCCCAGGCGCCGCCGCCTTGCGACAGCGCGGGCGCCGCGATCGAGAGCGCCGCCAGCGTGGCCCCCGCCGCGACCACGTTGCGGAGCGCCTGAGCAGATGTGCGATCGATCACGGGAGCCTCCTTCACGGCAGGGTGAACATGATCAACTGGTCGGTGACGCCGCCACCGCCGGGCTTGAGAGCGCCGCCGACGACGTAGAGGCTGTTGCCGATGACCGCCGCGCCGGCACCGTGCCGCCCTTCCGGCATCGGCGCAAGGGTGAGCCAGCGGCCCGATTTGACGTCGAAGGCATCGTTCTCGGTGAAGGTGCCGGAGCGCGTCTCGCCGCCGGCGAGCAGGATCAGGCCCTTGTAGAGTTCTGCCGCCATGGCGCTGCGCGGCGTCGGCAGCGGCGGGCCCGAGGTCCACGAATTGGTGGCGGGATCGTAGATGTCGTGCTGGCCGGTGCGTTGATCGGGCGTCCCGACCCGTCCGCCGATGGCGTGGATCTTCCCCTCCGCAACGACGACGGCAAGATGGTCGCGCGCGAGCGGCAGCGGCGCAGCCTCGCTCCAGGTCCCGGCTACCGGATCGTAGACCTCATGCGTCGCGAGCAGCTCGTGGTCGCGCAGCCGGCCGCCGATCACATGAATCCTGCCACCGAGGACCGCGGCGCCCACGGCCGCGCGCGGGCCTTTCATCGGCGTGAGCCGCCGCCAGGCGTCCGTCGCCGGATCGTATTCGAGCGCCACATCGGCAGGGCCCTGATGCACGGTCGCGACGAAACCGCCAAAGGTGTAGAGCTTGCCGTTCACCACCGCGACTCCGAGGTGGTCGAGCGGCTGCGGCAGGGCTGCGCGCTCCCGCCAGCGGTCGGTCGCGGGGTCGTATTCGTCGAGCCGGGTGAGCGATTTGGCGAGCTTGCTGCCGCCCGGCGCCAGGAGCTTGCCGCCGATCGCCACCGCGGCGGCCTCGTTGGTGATGTCGGGCCGCGGCGCCTTCATGGTCCACGTCCCGGGTGGCGTGCCCTGCGGCACATCCTGCGCGAAGGCGGACGCCGGCAGCACGAGCTGCGCCAGCATGCCGACGGCCGCCAGCAAACCCCGGATGTCGCGCATGCCGCCCTCCCCCAGAACCTTTGTTATTGCGATCGATTATAATCCAGCCGAGAATCTCCGCCACGGTCGGCTGAGAGAATTATCGGCGCGAGCGAATGGGAGACCAGGATGGACGTGCGCGCGGCAGTGGCGTTCGGCGCCGGCAAACCGCTTGAAGTCGCGACGGTGCAGCTCGAGGGTCCCAAGGCCTACGAGGTGATGGTCGAGATCAAGGCCACCGGCATCTGCCACACCGACGAGTTCACGCGCTCGGGCGCCGACCCGGAGGGGCTGTTCCCGGCGATCCTCGGGCACGAGGGCGCCGGCGTCGTGGTCGAGGTCGGCGCGGGCGTCACCTCGGTCGCGACGGGCGACCACGTCATCCCGCTCTACACCCCGGAATGCCGGCAGTGCCCGTCGTGCCTCTCGCGCAAGACCAACCTCTGCACCGCCATCCGCGCCACCCAAGGCCAGGGCGTGATGCCGGACGGCACCTCGCGCTTCTCCCTCGACGGCAAGAAACTCCACCACTACATGGGCTGCTCGACCTTCGCCAATTTCACCGTGCTGCCGGAGATCGCGGTCGCAAAAATCCGCGCCGACGCGCCGTTCGACAAGGTCTGCTTCATCGGCTGCGGCGTGTCCACCGGCATCGGCGCGGTCATCAACACCGCCAAGGTGGAGCCGGGCGCGAAGGCGATCGTGTTCGGGCTCGGCGGCATCGGGCTCAACGTGATCCAGGGGCTGCGCCTGGCCGGCGCCGACATGATCATCGGCGTCGACCTCAACAACGACAAGAAAGCTTGGGGCGAGCGCTTCGGCATGACGCATTTCGTCAATCCGAAGGAGGCCGGCGGCGACCTCGTCGCTCACCTGGTCAACATGACCAGGAGCGGCGCGGACCAGATCGGCGGCGCCGACTATACCTTCGACTGCACCGGCAACGTCACGGTGATGCGCCAGGCGCTGGAATCCTGCCACCGCGGCTGGGGCGTGAGCGTGGTCATCGGCGTCGCCGGCGCCGGCCAGGAGATCGCGACGCGGCCGTTCCAGCTCGTGACCGGGCGGGTCTGGAAGGGCACCGCCTTCGGCGGCGCGCGCGGCCGCACCGACGTGCCGAAAATCGTCGACTGGTACATGGACGGCAAGATCGCGATCGACCCGATGATCACGCACACCCTGCCGCTTGCGGACATCAACAAGGGCTTCGACCTGATGCACCAAGGCCAGAGCATCAGGAGCGTGGTGGTGTTCTAGGGTCGAATGCAGCCCGTTTCCAGACCGTCTCAGCTTGCCACCGCGCCGATGGTCTCGACCACCTGCAGCGGGGCGCGCGCCGCCTCGACCCGGTTTCGGCCCTTGGCCTTGGCGCGGTACAGCGCCCGGTCCGCGACCGCGACGAGCTGCTCCAACTCCTGCTCGCCCTCGCCCGCCATCGCGATGCCGACGCTCACCGTCACGGCCGGGTTGGCCTTGCCGAGATCGAGGGATGCGCGTCCAAAGCCGCCGCGGATGCGCTCCGCGATGCGCAGGGATTCGCTGAACGACGCATCGACCAGAAGGCAGGCGAACTCCTCGCCGCCATGGCGGCTGAACAGGTCGCCGGGCCGCAGCATCGATTGCGCGACATCGCAGAACGCCGAGAGCACGCGGTCGCCGACCTGGTGCCCGAAAGTGTCGTTGATCTGCTTGAAGCGGTCGAGATCGAACAGCAGCAGCGTGGCGGTCTGGCGGTCGGCGCGCGTGCGGCGCAGCAGCCGTTCGCCGCGCTCGAAGAAGGCGCGCCGGTTGGCGACACCGGTGAGCGGATCGATGAGCGAATACTGCCGCTGCCGCAGTTCCGCGCGCTCCTTGGCCATGTTCATGAGCAGAACGCACATGCCGAACGTGTGGAAGAGCGTCTCGAACACGCCGACCGGGAGCCAGTCCGGCGACGGGGGCAACACCCCGCCGGGAAACGGCACGACGTTGGCGAGCGGCACGCGCGCGAGAAAGAACGCGGCGTGCACCCCGAGCAGCACCATCGCGGGCCAGCGCGACATCAGCTCGCGATCCTGCGCGCGCCAGATTTCCGAAACACACAGCAGGAGATAGGCGCCGATGATCGCGCTGAGGAGCATGATGCGGGCCGCGTGCGAGGCATAGAAGCCCTCGACCTGGCAGGCGCCCAGCCAGAGCACGACGCCGGCCAGGGTGAAAGCGAGCGGCGTGCGGCGGCCCTCGAAATTGCGGGCGGCGTGCCACATCATCCCATGCGCGGCAATCCACAAGGGATAGGCCACCATGGCCGGCCAGGCGTCGAGAGCGGCGCGGTTCGCCACCAGCAGCGTCATCGCCACGGTGCTCAGGAGATAGGCCGCGCCCCAGAGGCCGAGCGCCACGGTGCTGCGATTCTGCACCCAGGCGAACAGCAGCAGCATCCCGGCGACGGCCGACACGAACATCGTGACGGTGAACAGAGTCGGGTAATCGAGAACCATTGGGGACCGATCGAAGCCGGAACGTACAGGGAGCGCGCCCGCGGTCACGGTCTTAGCGCGACAGTCCTGAGTGCCGGCTTGCGGAATTGATTAAACTTGGAGCCACTCTGCTCCGGCGCGAGCAACCGCCGGGCGTGCGGGCCTCACGCCTGCATGGCGTGGATGTCGTCGGTGAAATCGCGGACCCGCTTGCGGATCATCTGCGTCTGCCCGGCGATCTGGCTCGCCGCCTCGCCGACCTGGGCAACCGCCTGCGAGGTCTCGCGGACGATGGATTCGATCTCGCCGACGGCGGCATTCACATGCGTCACGCCGGAGGCAGCGGCGTTGACGTTGCCCGAGATGTCGCGCGCGGCGCCGGCCTGCTGCTCGACCGCGCTGGCGATGAGCGCGGAGAAACTGTCGAGCTCGCGGATCGTCGCGGAGATGGCTTCGATCGCGTTCACCGACCGGCGGGTGGCGCCCTGCATCGCCTCGATCTTGCGGGCGATCTCCTGGGTGGCGCCCGCGGTCTGCGCCGCCAGCGCCTTGACCTCCTGCGCGACGACCGCAAAGCCACGCCCGGCTTCGCCCGCCCGCGCGGCCTCGATCGTCGCATTGAGCGCGAGCAGGTTGGTTTGTGCAGCGATGGCGCTGATGACGTCGGTGACCTTGCCGATGTCCTCGGCAACGGCCGCCATCTCCTGGATGGTCGAGTTGGTCCGCCCCGCCTCGCTCACCGCCGCTGCCGCCAGCCGCGAGGACTGCGCGGCATTGTCGCCGACATGGGTGATGGTGAGCGCAAGCTCCTCGCCCGCGTGCGCCGCCGAGTTCACCTGGACGGCGGTATTCTCCGCGGTCGCCGTCGCGGTCCCCGATTGAGCGCTCGCCCGCGCTGCCGCGGTGCCGAGGTCGTCGGCATTCACCTGCAAAGCCTTTGCGGCGGCGTGCAGAATCTCCACCGTGTCGGCCATTTCCCCCTTGAAGCGCTCCAGCAGATCGCTGGTACGATCGGCGCGCGTGCTGGTGCGCGAGAGGTCGTCCTTCTGTCCGGCGGCGATTTTTTCGAGCTCGCCCGCCGCGATTTCAGCGATCTGGCGCGCCTCCTCGGCGGTCGCGAAGGCGGTGCGGATGGTGCGCCCGATCAGGATCAGCATCGCGGTTTCGATCAGCACCACGAGGGCATGGACTCCCACGCGGAAAAAGCCGCCGCCACCCGGAAGGATGGCCGCCGGCAGCAATCCATTGAGGGTGAGATGATGCACGCTGATCAATCCGGCAGCGGCGATCAGGAGGCGCCAATCGCAGAACCCGGACAGCATCGCGAGCACCGCAAAATAATAGAAGTGCATCTCGACCTGCCAGGGACGCCCGCTGAAGGCGAGCACCAGCAGCGAAGTCTGGCCGATGAGCGCCACCGCGAGCGCGAAACCGATGACCGTGAGCGACCGTCGCGACCACATCAGGCTGACCGGCACCGCCGCGCAGGCGAGAGCTACGGCGCCGAAACCCCAAAAGTTCTCGCCGAGCGCCCAACAGATCAGCATCACGACAGGAACATGAGCGATCGCGAGGATCGTCAAGGCCGTGGCCACCGTGCGTTGAAACGTTTCCAGGTTCGTCATAGCGACGCTCGACCGCGCAGAAACGGCCGCAAACATGCCTCCAGAACGAGCGGATCGACCACCAGAAGCGCGCCTTCGGACTTGCTCCGTGCGGCATAGTCGCCGACGTCCGGCATCACCACGACCACGAAGGAGAAGCCGCCGAACCGGACGAATCGGCCGCCGGCCTGCACGGCGCGCGACAGCGCCGCGTCGGCGCTGGTCCAGGGCGCGAAAATCACGCCGATGCCGCGCGACGAATCGCGCGGTTCAAGACCGACCTGGGCGGCCGCGCAGAAGCTCACAAGCGCGAAGCAAGCGATTGCCGCGCCTTCAAACGTCCGGCGAAGGACCGACGGAAGGTGATTCACAACGCATGCCTTTTTGGCTGGCCCGTCCGTTAAGTAACGATTTTGCCTTAACAAGCGATTGACGCCGTCGCACGGAGTATGTGGAATTCGCCGAAACACAGCCTGTGGTGGGCCTTCGCACGGCCTAATCGTTGCGGTACGCCTGCTTGGCGCGCGCAACGACCGCCGGCGAAGAGCCGGCCACGCGCGCGATGAAGGCTTCAATCTCCCGGCCGTTCATGGTGGTGACGTCGATCTGGGTCCTGGCGGCATCGGCAACGAACTGCGGATCCAGGGTGGTCGCCAGGAAGGCGGCACGCAGCGCCTCGCGCCTCGCCGCCGGCATGTCCGGTGGGGAGACAAACGGACGGCCGAGCGCCTGCGATCCGAACACCAGCCCGAACAGCGCGTGGTCGTCGTCGGTGCTGGCGTAGGCGTCCACATGCGCCACGCCCTGCAGTTCCGGCCGCGCGCTGCCGCTGAGCTGCAGCAGCGGCTTGAATGCTCCGGAATCGAGATCGTCACGCCATTGCGACGTCAGGGTCGAGAGCGATACGCCGCAGATGCCGTTGACCTCTCCGCGCTGAATCGCGAGCTTGACGCTCGCCGAGCCCTGGTAGCCGGAGACGAGCTTGATCTTCGCGCCGAGCAGGTTCTTCACCGCAAGCGCATATTTGCCCAGCGGACCGCTCGCGCCGGTGCCGCCGAACACCGCCTCCCTCGTGAACAGCTCGTCGAACTTGGCGATGCCGGCGGCCTTCGACACGCCGCAGACGCCGATGCCCTCGTCCATGTTGCCGATCCACGTGTACCTGGCCGGATCGAACTTGGCGGCGGTGTTGCCAAGCAGCGGCTCGAACGCCACCGTATGGACGAAGGTGGCGATCACCGTCCCGTCGCGCGGCGCGACGTTGTAGAGCCAGTTGGCCGGCACGATGCCGCTCGCGCCGACCATGTTCTGGACCACGATGTTCGGATTGCCCGGGATATGGCGGGCCAGATGCCGGCCGAGCACGCGGGCATAGAGATCATAGCCGGTGCCGACCTCGTGGCCGGCGATGACCGAGACGGTGCGGCCCTTGTAGAAATCCGCGACCTCGTCGGCGGGCGCCGGGCGGACCAACAGGCCCAGCACCGCGCAGCCCAGGATGACGCTTTGACGCAGCATGCTCATGGCCGGCTCGCAGCAATCATGGTGCGAACGCCTGTTTGGTCCGCTCCACCACCGCCGGCGAGGCCGACGACAGCCGGGCGATCATCGCCTCGACCTCGTCCCCGCTCATCGGCAGGATGTCGATCTGCGTCTTGACGGCGTCGGCGACGAACTGCGGATCCTTCATGGTCTCGAGCATGGCGGCGCGCAACGCGTCCCGGCGCGCCAGCGGCACCGCCGGCGGCGACACGAAGATGCGGCCGAGCGCCTGGGTGCCGAAGATCAGGCCGTAGACCTTGCGGTCGTCATCCGACTTCGCATAGTCGTCGACGTGCGGGATGTCCTTGAGCTCGGCCTGCTTGCGGCCGCTGAGCTGGATGATCGGCCGAAAATTGCCGGCTTCGTAGTCGTCGCGCCAGAACGCCGTGATGGTCGACATCGGCAGCCCGCAGATGCCGTGCACCTCGCCGCGGTTGATCGCGAGCTTGACGCTGGCGGAGCCCTGGTAGCCCGACACGACCTTGATCTTGACGCCGAGCAGGTTCTTGACCGCGAGCGCCGATTTCACCAGCGGGCCGGTCGCGCCGGTGGCGCCGAAGACCGTCTCCTTGCTGCGCATCTCGTCGAACTTGGCGATGCCGGCCGCCTTGGAGAGGCCGCAGACCGCGACGCTTTCCTCCATGTTGCCGATCCAGGTCAGCTTCGCCGGATCGAACTTGGCGGCGGCATTGCCCATCAACGGCTCGAACGGAATCGTGTGCACGAACGTCGCCATCACCGTGCCGTCCTTGGGCGCGATGTTGGCGAGCCAGTTGGCCGCGGTCAGCCCGCTGGCGCCGACCATGTTCTGGACGACCACGGCCGGAGTGCCGGGAATATGGCGGCCGAGATGGCGCGCCAGCGTGCGGGCGTAGATATCGAAGCCGGTCGCCACCTCGTGGCCGACGACGATGTTGAACGTCTTGCCCTTGTAGAAGTCCGCGACCTCGTCCGCCGCCGCCTGTGCGCCGAGCCCGCTGGCTGCGCAAAAGCCGAACGCCGCAAGTCTTCCGATCATTCGCATCATCATGCGCATCGCGACAGCCTCGTTTGCCTTGCCTCGTTCGTGCCGCAGCGCCACCGAGCCCGCGCCGCGCCACCCGTTCAATCCGGAACGAACTGCGGCGCGACTTCGCGCGCGATGTCGAGTTCGGTCTGCGACACCACCACCTCGCCCGAGGCGGTGAGGCGCACGACGTTGATCGTGCCGGAATATTCCGGCGAGCCCGAATAATAGGCCGCGACCGCGCCGCCGCCTACCTTGACGGCCCGGTTCCAGTGGCCGAGCGCGACATAGTCGGCGCCGGTTGCCGCGATCTCATCATCGCTGATGAGCCAGGAGGGCCGCGGGAAGATGCTGCGGTCGACCAGCGGCACGTAGTGGCCGTGCGCCAGCGCGACCTGCCAGCGGGTGCGGCGCGGCCGGCCGGCTTCGAGCGGGGTCATGTCGCCGTAGTCGCGGTGGGCGCGGCCCCAGACTTCGAGACCGAGATGCGGAAAATCGATCGCCTCGGCGTGGGTCACGCCGAGCACGTGCAGATTCTCGACCTCGGAGAGCCGGCCATGGCGGAAGACCGCCTCCGGGATCGCCGGATCGTGGTTGCCCGGCAGGACCACCACCGGCAGCCCGGCCGCGGAGATGACCGCCGCCGCGCGATCGAGCACGTGCTCGGGCACCCGGTGGCTTTCGAAGGTGTCGCCGACCAGGAGGACCAGGTCCGCGTCGATGGCGCGCGCCGCCGCGAGCACGCAGGCGAGCCCGGCGGTGCCATCGCCGCCGTGGATGCGCGCCGTGTAGTCATGGTCCACGTGCAGGTCGGAGCTGTGAACGATGACGACGTCGCGGGTGATCGGCGAGGAAGCTTGCATGGCGGCGGCGGTCCTACTCCATGCGCCGCAAGGTCACGCCCAAAGCCCGGCCTGTCAACTCGGCAGCGCGCGCCAGACGCCGGAAACCCGATCACCGCGGCCGCGCCTTGCGCCTGAACAGCGGGGCGAACAGATGGCGCAGGATCGCATAGGTCTCGTAGATGATCCCGGCCGGCTTATGCCTCAGGTTGAGCGCGCCGAGAAAGCCAGCCCCGGTCTTGGCGGCGAGCTTGCTACACAGGTCGGCGCCGGCGTCGGGCAGCGGCAGGAAGCGGTCGTCGGCCTTGCCGTAGAGCCGCAGCCGGATGAAGCTGTCGATGTCGAACTCGACCAGCGCCTGGCTGGCATGGGCATGCCAGACCAGATCGCCGAGCGCGACCAGAAGCGCGACGACCAGCACCACGGTGAGCGGCCAGAAGCTGAAATAGCCGCGCGCGAAAAGCGCGAAGACCCAGGCCGCCAGCAGCAGGATGCAATAGGACACCGCATAGTCGAAGCCGACCCGGGAGGCGTGGAGGGCGCGCGCAAGCTCGGCGCGGCGCGAAAGCCTGCCCTGGTCCGCGCTGTATTCGCCGAGGAACGACGTCACCACGCCATAGGCGGTGGCGAAATCGAAGGCGCGGCCGATCAGGCCATAGAGCCGCCGCAACCGCTCGCCGGCGCAGTGGCGCGCCGCATAGGCCTTCAGATCGAACTCGACATCGCGCGGGCTGAGCCAGCTCACGTAATAGATAGCGCGGTCGAGCAGGAACATCACCAGGATGATCGCCAGGATCAGCAGGATGGCGACGATGGTGGATGCCGCCGCGATCTGGCTGGAATAGCGGGTGAGGAAATCGCGCACGGTGTCGAAGTTGCCGCTGAAGATCGCGATCAAGAGCTCCGAGATGTATTTCGTGAGGCCGCCGAAATCGAGATTGGCGAACAGCTTGGGGATCGAATACTGGTCCGACAGGCACAGGTTCAGGATCAGGCTGACGATGATGACGTTGATGAGCGGCGTAACGAACGCCGCGAATAGCCGCTTGGCGATCTCGTCGAGGCGACCCATCATTGGCCCCGGCGTCCCTGGCCCACCGCCGGAACGGAAAAGCGGCGCGACAGCAGGTAGGCGATCCCGCCCGGCACGCCGAAGATCGGCATGAAGGCGGCGACCTCGTTCAGGATCGGAAGCTTGGCGCTGACGATCCCATAGACCGCGTTGACGACCGCGATCACCAGCCAGACCTGAAAGAAGTACCAGGCGCCCTTGCCCACGCCGCCTTCGCTGTAGCAGACCCGCCCCATCGCGACGAAGCAGAGCAGGAGAACGAGGCCGATCGCGATGAGCGTGACGATATGCATGGAGAGCCTCAAAAACGGTGCGGCGGGGTGCCAGCCGCAAAATTATCGTGCCCGCGGGGGCTACGTCTCGCCCCTTATGGAACTTTTGTGCCGCAATTGGGCCCGGAATTGCCTTCGCTGCGCCGCAACCGTTTCCTGAACTCGCCCAGGTCGCCGCAGAGTTTTGGGCACCGTGTCTGTTCTGTGTGGGGAGCGTGTTGATGAGTACCATCGAGGAATATCGCACGAATGCGCAAGACTGCCTGCGGATCGCAAGCAACCAGAACGAAAGCGACCGGCCCTTGTGGGTAACGCTGGCGCAATCGTGGCTGCGACTGGCCGAACATGTCGATCGCTTGAGCGAAGCAAAATCGGCCCGGCCGGAAGACCCCAGCAGCGCGGACGGTCGCGGCGAGGACGACAGCAGCAATGTGATCGCCCTGCGGCGCTGACCCAAGCGCGCTGGTCGCATTTTCGACGGAAAACCGGATTCCACTTTTCCTGAAAATGCTCTAGCCGAACATCAGCGCATAAAGCCCATATCCCAGCGCCGCGCTGAGCAGCGCTTCGATCGAGCTGAACTGCAGATCGTCGAGCACGTCGGCGAGATGCGGAAACAGCATATTGCCGAGCGGCAACATCACGGCCGCGACGACGGCGACGCAAAGCAGTTTGGTGACAAGCGGATATTGGCGCATGGAATTCTCCCCGGTGCGGGCGCGACGCTTGAATCCTATTCCTTGACGGGGGCGCCAGCCTGCCCCGGGACGAGCTCGTAGAACCCGGCGAGGCGCAGCCGCACCACCACCGCGCCCGCGCTCTTGTTCTGCCAGTACCAGCCGTGGATGCCCTCCCACGGCGCGACCAGCGAACCGGCGGCCTTGGCGCCGGGAGCCTTCTCGTAGAACATCAGGTCGCCGCGGCCGCCGACCGGCGCGGTATGGCCGTGAAACTCGGTGTAGAACGACTGCGGATCGGCGATGTTCTGCACCTCCCAGGCATAGACGACGCTGCCGCCGGCCTTCATCGCGATCATGTATTCGAGCTCGGCGCCGCCGCGGATCGGCACGTCGATCACGTCGCTCCGATAGGGCGCCGGAGCGGTGCGCGACACCGCCTCCTTGCCGGACGGGGCAGCGATCTCGTTCCATTGCGTCTGCGCCACCGCGGCCTCCGGCAAGATCATGCCGGCCGCGGCGAGTGCCGCCGCCACGATCAGGCGGAACACGCGATGGCCGGACTTCTGCTTCATGGTCATTGTTAGGCTCCCGGCGGTTCTTTGCCAATCCATGAGGCGCGTGCCTCGCCTGAGCGTCAGCGACACGCGGGACAATCGATCCCGACGCAGCACGACCCCGGATGTCGGATTCCACACTGGCTGCCGCCTGTTGTCCAGCCAACGCTCCGCCCGCCCGGAGATTGAGTTTTTTCGGCGCCGGGCGCGCCTTTTCTCCTTCTCCTCTTCCACTGCGCTCGAAAGAAATCCGAGGGCGCGCGGGACGCCGGGATCCCGCAGGACCCACGGACCTCGCTGCCTCGCGGCAGCGAGGGGCCCGGTGGCGAACCGGACCGTTGGTGTCGAACCGCAAGTCCGCCGTTCCTCCGGCGTCCCGCGCGCGGTGTTTGAGGCTTGCTCCGCGTGACCCCCGGTGGGCTGACCTTTCAGGCTTTCACGCCTACCCACCGCTTTTAGGTCTTG
>JAXDOD010000045.1:0-45499 GCA_034669045.1 Alphaproteobacteria bacterium | reverse complement strand
GGAGCGCCGGCTGGGCGAGATCCCCGGCGTGCTGGAGATGACCTCGCGCAGTTCGCTCGGCTCGTCGCGGATCACCATCCAGTTTGATCTCAATCGCAATATCGATGGCGCCGCGCGGGACGTGCAGGCCGCCCTCAACGCAGCACTGACCGACCTGCCGGGTGACCTGCAGTCGCGACCTTCATTCCGAAAGGCGAATCCGGCCGCGATCCCGATCATGATCCTGGCGCTGACCTCCCCGACGGTGGAGCCAGGCGTCATCTATGACATTGCCGATTCAGTCGTGGCTCAGCGGCTTTCCCAGATTGATGGCGTCTCCGAGGTCAGCGTCAACGGCTCCGAGCAACCGGCCGTGCGCGTGCGCGTCAACCCCATCGCGATCGCTTCCTTGGGGCTGAACATGGAGGACGTCCGCAACTCCATTGCGAACGCCAATGCGGCCGGCCCGATCGGCGTGTTCGACGGCGATGGGCGCGCTATCACGATCGACATCAACGATCAGCTGCGCGCCGCCTCGCAATACGATCCGATCGTGGTGCGCGCCGCGAACGGCACGGTAGTGCGCCTGTCCGCGATCGCCTCGATCGAGCCCGGTGTGCGCAACAGCCGCTCCTTCGGCTGGTACAACGGCCAGCCCTCGGTGCTGCTGGTGGTGACCAAGGCGGCCAACTCCAACGTGATCGAGACCGTCGACCGCATCCGCGAGCTCATCCCCGACATCAAGCGCTGGATTCCCGCCGACATCGAGATCTCGGTCCTGTCCGACCGCACCCAGATGATCCGGTCCAGCGTCGGCGACATGCAGCTCACGCTGCTGGCGACGGTCTTTCTCGTCATGCTGGTGGTGTTCGTGTTCCTGCGGCGCACGGCCGCGACCATCGCGGCCGGCATCACCGTGCCGCTCGCGCTCGCCGGGACCTGCGCGATGATGTGGGTGGCCGGCTTCTCGATCGACAACCTGTCGCTGATGGCGCTCGCGGTCTCGGTCGGCTTCGTGGTCGATGATGCGATCGTCATGATCGAGAACTGCTTCCGCAATCTCGAAAAGGGCATGCCGCCGGTCCAGGCGGCGCTCGAAGGCGCGCGGCAGATCGGCTTCACCGTGGTTTCGATCAGCGTCTCGCTGGTCGCGGCCTTCATTCCGCTGCTGTTCATGTCGGGCGTGGTCGGACGCGTCTTCCGGGAGTTCTCGGTGACGCTCGCCTTCGCCATCGCCGTGTCCACGGTGGTGTCGCTGACGGTCACGCCGATGATCTGCGCGCACTTCGTGCGCAAGCCGCCGAGCCCGGACGCGACCTGGCTCGACCGCATCGTCGAGCGGGTCATGGGCTGGCTGGTCGGGCTTTATGCGCGCAGCCTCACAGTGGTGCTGCAGCATCGCGCCTGGACGTTGGCGGTCCTGGCGGCGGTGATCAGCTTGACGGCCTTTCTCTATCACAACACGTCGAAGGGCTATTTCCCGACCGACGACACCGGCTTGATCTGGGGCAGCACGCAGGCCTCGACCGAGAGCTCCTATCAGGCGATGTACGAGCTGCAGCAGCAAGCGGCCGCGATCGTGCTCGCCGATCCGGCCGTGGCCGGCGTCGGATCCTCGATCGGGTCATCGGCGTATAATTCGTCCACCAACCGCGGCCAGCTCTTCATCAGCCTCAAGCCGATGTCCGAGCGCAAGATCGACACCTGGGCCGTGGTGACGCGGCTGCGGCCGCAGCTCAACGAGATCCCCGGGCTGCGCGTGTTCATGTGGCCGATGCAGGACGTGCGCTCGGGCGCGCGCTCCTCGGATGCGTCCTACCAGTACACGATCTGGGGACCCGACTATCAGGAGCTGGCGCGCTGGGCGCCGACCGTCTTCGAGAAGGTGAAGACGCTGCCGGAGGTGATCGACGTCTCGACCGACCGCGAACAGAGCGGGCTGCAGGTCAACGTCGTCGCCGACCGGGTCGCCGCCGCCCGCGTCGGCGTGAAGATCCAGGACATCGAGACGGCGCTGAACAATGCGTTCGGGCAGCGGCAGATCTCGACGCTCTATACCGCACGCAACCAATACCGCGTCATTCTCGAGATCGACCCGCAATTCCAGCGCGAGCCCAACGACCTGTCGCGCGTCTACGTGAACGGAGCGAACGGCGTGCAGGTACCGCTCGCGGCGGTGACGACGATCCGCCGCGCGCTGCAGCCGCTGGTGATCAACCACCAGGGACAGTTCCCGTCGGCCACGATCAGCTTCAGCCTGGCGCCGGAGGTGACCATCGACGAGGCGACGCGGGCGGTCGACCGGGCGGTCGCCGAGCTGCATCTGCCCGACACGCTGCATGCCGAGTTCCAGGGCGACGCGCGCGCCTACCGGCAGTCGATCGGGGCGCAGCCGTTGCTGATCATCGCGGCGCTGCTGGCGGTCTATATCGTGCTCGGCGTGCTGTACGAGAGTCTGGCCCATCCGCTGACGATCATCTCGACGCTGCCCTCGGCCGGCCTCGGCGCCCTGCTGGCGCTGCAGGTGTTCCGCACCGAGCTGTCGCTGATCGCCTTCATCGGGATCATCCTGCTGATCGGCATCGTGAAGAAGAACGGCATCATGATGGTCGACTTCGCGCTCGAAGGCGAGCGCAAGCACGGGCTGGCGCCGGAACAGGCGATCTTCCAGGCCTGCCTGGAGCGCTTCCGGCCGATCATGATGACGACGCTGGCCGCGCTGTTCGGGGCGCTGCCGCTGGTGATCGCGAGCGGGCCCGGCTCGGAACTGCGCCGGCCCCTGGGCATCACGATCGTGGGCGGACTGTTCGTGTCGCAGGCGCTCACGCTCTACACCACGCCGGTGATCTATCTCCTGCTCGACAAGCTCCACCACAAGATGACGGGGAAGCGCCGCGCCCACCGCGAACCCGGGACGCTGTTCAAGAACGCCGTGCAGGCGTTCAAGTCGTAGCGCCAAAATCTCCGCTCATTCCCACGCAAGCGGGAATCCACGCTTCCTGCTCACTCTGGGTGTCCGCTTTTTGCGAGAGAGGAGCGAGGAGGAAAACCGTTCGCGACCGCAAGCTGCGCGTGCGGCGGTTACCGCGAGCCCTTCACCACGATCTCGTCGTAGAGCTTGCTCCACTTCTGACCCTGGTCGAGCACCAGCGCCGGGTCGACGAGGTGGTAGGGCGCGTCGAGCGGCTTGACCTTCATATTCGTGGGCGTGAAGTCGTGATCGATCAGCATCGCCTGCGCGTCGTGCATCATGAAATCGAAGAACAGCACGGCGGCGTGCGGATGCGGCGCGCGCTTGAGGACGCCGGTGCCGAGGAATCGCGCGATGCCGGGCCCGAGCACCTGCCATTCGATGGGCGCGCCGCTGCGTTTGAGCTGCTCGGCCTTGTAGTGATAGACCGTGAGCGCATACGGCACCTCCTGCGAGACGACCAGGTTCGCGATCAGCGTGTGTCCCTTGCGCAGCGACAGGCCGTTCGTGCGCACCAGGTCGCGGAAATATTTGAGGCCCTTGTCCTCGCCCATGGCCGTGACCACCGCACCGAACCAGACCGCGTCGTCGGCCTCGATCGTGAGCTTGCCCTTCCACTTGGGATCGAGCAAATCCTGGTAGCGCTTCGGCGCGTCCGCCTTCTTCACCAGGTTGGTGTTGTAGCCGGCGGAGATGATGTTGAGCCGGTCGCCGATCCATTCGCGGTGCGGCCGTATGGCGGCCGGCACGATGTCGGCCAGGTGCGGCGACTTGACCTCCTGCAGCATCTTCTCGCGATGCAGCGTCTCCATCTCGGCCGCGCTCGTCTCGATCGCATCGACCTCGTAGCGCCCGCCGCGAGCCTCGATGGTGGTGCGCTGCAGGATCGTTTCGGAGCTGGCGCGCCAGGCCTGCAGCTTGACGCCGTATTTCTTCTCGAAGCCGGCACTGATGATCTTCATGTCGTCGACGGTGATCGACGAATAGATGTTGATGACGCCTTCCTTCTTGGCGCCGGCAATGAGCCGTTGCATGCGGTCCGCACCGTCATAGGCGGCGAGCTCCGCGAGCGTGGCCGTCTGCGCCAGCGCCGGCAGCGCGGCGGGCGCCGACAGAACCGCGAACGCGAACGCAAAGGCGCAGCGGCGCGCGCCGCGATGGTCTCGCTGAATGGACATCACCGTCCTCCCCCAGGGCAGGCCCTTAGCCTGTCTCGTTGGCGAAAGGATGAGCCACGGTGACCGGGTTTGCAAGCGCGGCATCTTCACGCTGCGCCCGCAAAGAAAACCGGCGCCGATCGGGTTGACCGGCGCCGGCAAAGGAAGACAGGCCGAGCCCGGCGCTAGGCAGACTTGGCGAGCGGCGGCAGATCGGGAAGCTCCTGCGCATAGGCGGTGTCCATGCGCGGCGTCAGGCCGTGCCGGGCGAGCTCGTCCGCGAACATCTTGCGGACCACGGGCTTCTCGTCGGCGTAATCGATCTGGTCGCCGCCGATGCGCCGGCTGATCCAGGCCTTGGGTACGCCCTGGGCGTTGCGGATCGAGACCACTTCGTGCTTGAGCGCGAGATAGCGCGAGGGCGTGGTGCCGGTGTTGAAGTGCTGGTGGAACCACATGTTGGGCGGCACGATCAGGGTGCCGACCTCCCAGTCGTAGCGCTTGGGCTCTTCGCCCTCCGGCCACATCAGCGAATAGCCTTCGCCCGAAAGGATGATCACGTAGGCGCCGGGCCCATGGGCATGGCCCTTCTTGTAGGTGCCGATCGGAAACTGCGAGATGTGGCTGTTCATCGAGCCCTTGGCCATGCTGAAGCGGATGTGGCCGCCGCCCGCGCCGCGCTCCTTGGCGCTGATGAGCGGAAGGTTGATCGCATCGGCGACGAAGTTGGTCTTCAAGAGCAGGCCCTGCTGGTCGTTCTTGGCGGCGAAATAATCAGGCTCGCCATTGAAGCGGTTCTTGAAGTCGTGGTCGCAGTTGAAGATGAAATCGAGGTCTTCGTAGAGGTTGATCACCGGCGGCGCATTGGTGACGCCCACGTAGCGCGCGGTCTCGCGGCCGGAACCGTTGAAATGCTGGTGCCAGCAGTTGAGCGGAATGGCGAACAGCGCGCCCGCCTTCCACTCGAAGGTGATGCGCTTGCCCTCGTTGTTCCACACCGTGGTGGAGCCGCGGCCCTCGAGGATGAGGACCATCTCCTCGAACAACTGGCGATGCGGCTCGAGCTTCTTGCCGGGCGGGATCTCCATCACGTAGCTGTCGTTGGAAACGCGCGAGGCATCGTGGTTGACGAAGACGGCGTTGCCGCCGCGCCGCGCCCACGGCTTCAGGTCCACGGTGCGCAGGTTGCGCACGTAGAGAGCCGGGATGATCTCGAGGCCTTCGTCCCGCACCCAGCGGGTATAGGGCGTCTCTTTCTCGGTTGCGAATTTCTTTGCCAGTTCTTCCGAGGCGAGGGCTTCTTTTGCCATGCGTTTGCTCTCCTTGCAGCCTTCTGATTGCGGTCCTTCGTTGCGCGGCGCTAGTGCGGCCGCGCCGCGCCTTTATCGGACGGTATGGCGACACATTTCTCCGATCTCATGCGCACGAAGATGGTGTCGCCGGTGGGCGTGCGCAACGACGGATGCGCCCGCGCCTGAAGCACAACATCGCCCACCTTGACGTGGAAATCCAGGTACTCGCCGAGAAAATCCTTGGCCAGGACCGTGGCTTTGCAGACGTTCTCGCCTTCGGCGGACGACGGCTCCTGCTCGGAGAGCTCGACGTCCTCGGGCCGGATCGAGACGATGACCGTATTGTTCTTGGTGACGCCTTCGCCCGCGTGCGCCTTGAGCTCGCCCATGGCCGAGCTCACCACGCACTTGCCGTCGCTGACGGCCGTGACGCTGCCGCCGATGAAGTTCGTGCTCCCGACGAAATCGGCGACGAACTGATTCGACGGCGTCTCGTAGATCTGGCGCGGCGTGCCGACCTGCACCACGAAGCCCTCGTTCATGACCGCGATCTCGTGCGAGAGCGCGAGCGCCTCGCTCTGGTCGTGGGTGACGTAGACGGTGGTGAGGCTGAGCTCGCGCTGCAGCCGCTTGAGCTCGGTGCGCATGGCGTCGCGCAGCTTGGCGTCGAGATTGGAGAGCGGCTCGTCGAGCAGAAGGAGCTGCGGCTCCATCACCAGCGCGCGGGCGAGCGCAAGGCGCTGCTGCTGGCCGCCCGAGAGCTTGGTGGCCTCGCGTTCAACCAGATGGCCGAGCTGCACCGCACTCAGCACTCGCATCACCCGGTCCCGGATCTCCTTCTTGGCCAGCTTGCGCACTTCCAGCGGGAAGGCGACGTTCTGGAACACGTTCATGTGCGGCCAGATCGCATAGGACTGGAACACCATGCCGAAATTGCGCTTGTTGGGCGCGATGAAGATGCCTCTGGCGGAGGAATAGACGGTGCGGCCGGCGACCTCGATGTCGCCGGATACCGGCTTTTCGAGTCCCGCGATCGAGCGCAGCGTCGTGGTCTTGCCGCAGCCCGATGGGCCGAGCAGCGTGAACAGCTTGCCCTCCGGCACATCGAACGAGACGTTCTGCGCGGCCTTCACGACGGCGCCCTGGTCGCTCGGATATTCAGTGTACAGAGATTTGACCGTGAGCACGTTGGTTCCCCTCTAGGCTTCGGAAATCCCGAATCTCTTGCCCAGCATCTGGGCGACCATCACCAGGCAGAACAACAGGATGATCAGCATGACGCCGAGCGCCGAAAGCTCGACATATTGGCCGTTCTGCCACAGCTCCCAGATCATGATCGACACCACCTCGGTGCCCGGACTGTACAGCAGGATCGAGCTCGACAGCTCGCGGATCGAGACGATCACCACGTAGATCCAGCCCGCCAGCAGGCCCGGCTTCAACAGCGGCAGCACGACACGGCGGAAGGTCAGGCTCCAGGAGGCTCCGCTCATCGCGGCGCTCTCCTCGAGCTCCTTGTGGATCTGCAGCATCGAGGTCGATGCGTAGCGCGCGCCGTAGGGCAGGAAGCGCGTGACATAGGCGATCAGCATGATCCAGATCGTGCCGTAGACCCCGATGTCGAGATAGAGGTAGCAGATCATGATCGACAGGCCGAGCACCAGGCCCGGGAACACCAGCGGCAACGACGCGACGTTGTCGAGCAGCCAGCGGCCGCGGATCTTCGTCCGCACCACCACCCACGAGATCACCGCGCCCAGCAGCATGATCACGGTGGCGGTGGTGAGCGCGAGGAAAAGGCTGTTGCGCACGGTCGACCAGAACTGCGGGTAGTCGAGGATGGTGCGGTAGGAATCGAGCGAGAGGCGGCTCAGGGCCGCCCAGGACGGCGCGCTGTAGAACTTCTGCAGCGACGACCAGACCAGCACCAGGAACGGCAGCAGCACGATGACGACGAAATAGACCATGAACAGGCCGGCGGTGAAATACCGCCAGGGGCCGAGATCGATCGTGCGCGGGCGGAAGCCCTTGCCGGTCACGGTCGAGAAGCGCGCGCCCTGGTAGGAGAGCCGCGACTGGAAGTAGATGCCGGCCGAGGTGATCAGGAGCAGCGTGATCGCATAGGCGGCGGCAAGCCCGATCTGGCTCGGGTATTGATGGATCGCCTGGTAGATCGACGACGTATAGACCTGGATGCCGACCGGGAGGCCGAGCAACGCCGGCACTTCGAACGATTCGAGCGAGCGCACGAACAAGATCAGGAGCGAAGCCAGCGCCGCCGGCCACGCCAGCTTGAGGGTGATCCGCCGCGCGATCTGCAGCACCGAGGCGCCGCACATCATCGCCGATTCCTCGAGCGAGGGATCCATCGAGCGGAACGCCGCGGTCATCAGCAGGAACGCCATCGGCGAATAGTGCAGGCCGTCGACGAAGATCATCCCGGTCATGGTGTAGACGTTGAAGAACACGTAGTCGGTGTTGAAGATCCCCTGCAGCGTCAGGTTGATGATGCCGATCTTCGGGCTTGCCAGCATGATCCAGGACACCGTGAACAGGATGCCCGGAATCACCAGGGGAATGATCGAGAGCGCGAAGAACAGCCGCTTGAACGGCGTATTGGTGCGCTCGTTCATCCAGGCCAGCGAGGTGCCGACGCAGAACGCGAACAGGGCGGTGCCGGTTGCGTACTGCACCGAGTTGAAGAACAGTCGGAAGGTTTCGGCGCTGAAATAGGCGGTGCGGTAGTTCTCGAGCGTGAAGACGGCGGGGCGGGTGGCGGTCTGCGGCGTCAGGAAGCTTTGCCAGAGCAGGAAGACCAGCGGCACCAAAGCGAACCACGCGACCAGCGCCACCGGGACGCCGATCAGGATCCATTTCGAATCGATCCGCCGCCAGAGGGCGAGATCAGAATAGATGCCAAATACGAATAGAACAACGGCGACTAACCAGCCTCCGAGGTATACGGCTTCGGGAAAGCACTTAGCTTTGAACGGGTCCGTGCCAATGAAGTAACAAGCTTGTCCGGTCAAATAATGGACTTTAACGGCAAATAACAAGAAAGCTGCAAGCAACGCGCCCAAACCTACGAGCATTGCTCCCGTGAGTTTTAAGGTGGGCTCAGTTGCTTCCAATGTGGAACTCAAAGCTACAACTCCGATTTAAACGCAGACCTCGAATTCAGGATCATGTCTGATCGACGTCCGTGGGATGCGATGCTCGATTCGGGTGATCGTGGCCATGACCATGGTGGTGGTGATCGCCATCGTGATGGTGGTGATGATCGTGGTCGTGGTGATGATCCCTATGACCGTCGCTGTCATGATGATGGATGCGTTGCGCCGGGCGCCCGCCCTGCGGGCTTTCGCTGAACACCAGCGACTTGATGGTGACCGGCACGGTGTAGGACGGCATCCGGATGCGGCCGAGATCGATGTAGTCGAAGTCGCGCAGCATCACGCCGTCGATCGCCAGGATTTCGCTCTCGACCAGCAGCTCCTCGCGCAGGATCGCGCCGAGCGTCTGGGCGATGTCGCCGTCGAGCATGATGTAGACCGGCTTCCGGCGCTCGATCGTGTTGGCGAGGCCGTGGCGGATGCCCTCGGCGAAGGCGGCGATGCGCTCGTAGGACGGCGGCCCCAGCCAGCGCAGCGCGAGCGCCACCTCGCCTTCGCCCTCGATCAGGTCGAAGGACGTGAAGTGGCTGCGGATGGCCTTGGCCAGCAGGGCCGGGTCGATGACGTCCTCGCAGGTGAAGTTGGGCTGCAGCACCTGCAGGTTCCGGCGCGGCAACAGCTCGCCGGGCTTGGAGATGAAGCTGGTATTGCCGCTGAGCTGGACGCTGTATTCCGACGCTCCCAGCGCCGTCGCGCGGATGCACTCGCCGGCCTCGAGCATGGCCCACGGCAGCGCCCCGGCATCGACCCGGCGCCGGATCGCTTGCCCGAGCCGGCGTCCCAAGTCGCCGAAATCGCGGGTCTCGCGGCCATAGACGTATTCGCCCACCCCGCCGGAGAACATCATGCCGTCGATGCGGCCGAAATCGAGGATCTTGTCGGTGAGGCAGAGATGCTCGACCGCATGCGGCATCGGGCGCTGCACCAGCGCCGCGACCAGTTCGTCGGCCATCGTCTCGGCCACCTTGTCGAGGTCCTCAGGATTGATCACGTCGCCCTTGTGCCAGTCGAAACCAGCCTGCCGGGCGTGGTAGCGGCCGGCGGGGTCGAGCCGCTCGATATGACCCTTCTCGTCCACCACCTGCAGCCGGCCGCCGATATGGACCGCGGCGGTCGAGACCACGTGGCCCTTCTCGACCACGGCAAGCTTGGTGGTGCCGCCGCCGATGTCGATGTTGAGGATGCGCTTGTCCTCGTCGTGCGAGACCCGCGAGGCGCCGGAGCCGTAGGCCGCGAGCATCGATTCCATGTGGTGGCCCGCGGTGGCGCAGACGAACTCGCCGCCCTGCTCGGAGAGGATTTTCGCGATGCCCTGGGCGTTTTCGCGCCGCAGCGCCTCCCCGGTGAGGATCACGGCCCCGGTATCGATCTGGTCGGGAGTGAGGCCGGCCGCCGCGTAGGCCTGGTCGATGATCCGGCCGAGCGCGGCATCGTCGATGCGTTCTTCGCTCTGGTAGGGCGTCAGCGCGTTCGGCGATTGATACAGCGTCTCGCGCGAGACGACGTAATAGCGGCTGGTAAGGTCCTCGCCGTAGCGGCGCAGGTTGATGCGGGAGAAGATCACCTGCGTGCCGGCCGAGCCGATGTCGATGCCGACGCTGACCAGCGTCACGTGGTCCTGCAGCCAGATGGGATTTTGTTCCAGGGGACCGTCGTCGTCGAAGTCGAAATGGTCGTGGTCGTGATCGGTGGATTCGTTGTGCTTGTGCACGACGTTCTCGCCGTAGAGATGATCGGTCAGGTTGTGCCCGCCCTGTGGTTTCTGGTCTTCGTCGTCGGCCATCAAATTCTACTCCTCAGAAGCTCGATCACGACGCCGGCCGGCGGCCCGGCAGGCGCTGGTCCGGCCACGCCCGGACCGGCGGCAGCTAACAGATCGGTGGATCGCAACGGGGAAGACCGCAAATCGCAAGCCCTTTCAAGGAGATCGTTCCGAACCACGGCGGTTCGGGACGACCGGTCGCCTCCCCTCGGACCGGCTTCATCGAGGCCGGTCCCTGTTGTTGTCCATTCCATATAAGGCACGCGTGAATTTGGTCAAAGTCCCTCCGCGCCGCCGTTGCGCGGGTTCGACCGAGGGTGGCGGGCGCCGACGGCGCGTCGGGTGCCGCCGCCGAGGGGTAGCCATGGCCGGCGCGCCATGCATGGCCGGTTCATTGACAGGGGTCGGACGGACGGTAGTGTCACCGGCCTGCAAAAAAGGAAAAAACATCGTGTCAGACACCGAAACCCCGAAGGAAATGACCGCGGAAGCCTATCTCACCCGGCTCGCCGAGCGCGGTATCGAGTATGTGTTCGCCAATGCCGGGACCGACTTCGCCCCGATCGTGGAGGCGCTGTCGCGCAATGCCGGCAACGGCAAATTCCCGCGCTTCCTCACGGTGCCGCACGAGAACCTCGCGATGGCGATGGCGCACGGCTATTACCGCACCTGCGGCAAGCCGGCCGCCGTCATGGTGCACGTCACGGTCGGCACCGCCAACGCGATCTGCGGGCTGATGAACGCGGCGCGCGACAATGTCCCGGTGCTGCTGGCGGCCGGGCGCACGCCGATCACCGAGACCGGCCACATCGCCTCGCGCAACCGCTCGATTCATTGGGGCCAGGAATCCTTCGACCAGGGCGGCATGGTGCGCGAATTCGTGAAGTGGGATTACGAGTTGCGCCAGGGTCAGCCGGTCGAGGCGGTGGTCGACCGCGCCCTCGACATCGCCATGACCGAGCCGCGCGGCCCGGTCTACCTCACGCTGCCGCGCGAGGTCTTGGCCAATCCGGCGAGCCATGCGCGCCGCGACACGGTGCGCCCGCTCGGCGCCGTCTCGCCGGAGCCGGCGCGCGCCGCGATCGAGGAGGCGGCGAGCCTCATCGCCAAGGCGGAGTTTCCGCTGATCGTGACCTCGAGCATCGGCCGCGACCCGGCGGCGATCGATGAACTGTCGAAGCTGGCGGAGGAGTTCAGCATCCCGGTCGTGCAGAGCGAGGCGCGCGACTACAACATGCCGAGCAGCCACCCCATGAATCTCGGCTTCGAGGCCGGGCCCTGGATCAAGAAGGCTGACGTCATCATCGTGCTCGACAGCGTCATTCCGTGGATACCGGGCGCGGGCGGACCCGGACGCAGCACCAAGATCGTCACGATTTCCTCCGACCCGCTCACCGCGCGCTATCCGTTCAAGGAGATCGAGGCCGATCTCCTGATCGCCGGCGATCCGCGCGCAGCATTGCGGCTCCTGCGCGAGGCGCTTGGCGGCATGGCCAAGGCCAAGAACGGCGCCGCCGACGGCCGTCGCAAGACCGTCGCGACCGCACGCGAGGAGGCCAAGGCGAAACGGGCGAAGCTGATCGAGACCGTCAAGGACCAGTCTCCGGTTCATCTTGCCTGGGTCGCCCATTGCATCAACCAGCTCAAGTCCGAGGACGCCATCGTCGTGAGCGAGCTCGGCGTGCCGCAGTCGGCGCTGAACCTGACCAGGCCGCGCTCGTTCATGGGCGGGCTTCTGTCCGGCGGGCTCGGCTTCGGCCTCGGCGCCGCGCTTGGCGCAAAGCTCGCGGCGCCCGAGCGCGAGGTGATCGCGACCGTCGGCGACGGCTCCTACATGTTCGGCAACCCGCTGCCCTATCATTATGTCGGCCGCGCCGAGAACCTGTCGACGCTGACCATCGTGACCAACAACATGATGTGGGGTGCCGTGCGCCAGTCGACGCTCGACGTCTATCCGGACGGGCGCGCCGCCAAGGCGAATGCGATGCCGCTTACAGAGCTCAAGCCTTCGCCCGATTTCGAAAAGGTGGTCGAGACCTGCGGCGGCTACGGCGAGAAGGTGGAGACTGCCGCCGCCCTGATGCCGGCGCTGGAACGTGCCTTCGACAAGGTACGCTCGGGCACGCCCGCAACGCTCAATGTGATGACGCAGGGGCGGCGGTAGTCGGTCGCGCGTTACCTTACTTCGGCGGGATGGTCGTCATCGCCCCCTCGCCCGCGCCGTTGCCGTCCACGTAATTGTCGCCATAGCTTCGCAATAAACCGGAGTCGAAGATGCCCCAGCCGGTCGCATTCCCGGTAATGGCGCTTCTCCCCACTCGCGCGGTCGCCGTCGGGCCCTGCGCGATCACACCAAAATTGTTGTTGGCCGTCACGCTCCGCGTCACCATCAGCGCGACAGGCGCTTGGCCGATGGTCGTCAGCGCAAAAAATCCGACATTGCCGTTGTTGACGGCCACGCTGTCGGAGACGGTGGCCACGATGCCTGCAGTGCCGGTGGCCAACGAACCATCTGCGATCAAAGCATTGCCGCCATTGTTGTAGAGCTCGACACGATCGAGCACGGCCTGCAAGGAGCTGCTGCTTCCCAGGACCCGAAGCCAGATTCCAATGTTGCCGTTGTCGGAGATGACCGTATTCGAAATGGCGATTCTGTTGGCGTTGCCGCTGCTCGTGGCGACAACGATGCCATTGCTCTGCATGTTGCGGATCACCGAGTTCTCGATGGTCAGCGACTTGCCGCTGTTGAACTGGATGCCCACGGCGCCGGCCCCCGACCCTTCGATGATCAGGCCGCGCAGATTGATGGCGTCCGTGTTGAGCGCCGCGATGGTGATGCCGGTTTGGGACGCGCCCACAAGCACGCCGGCGGAGCCGACGCCATCGTTGACGATGCTGATCGCTTTGGTGATGGTCACGATGCCGTAGCCGGCCGGATCGAGCATGTTGATCTCGCCGCCGGCGTTGGTCTTGTCGTGGGCGCCCTGCAAGGTGCGGCATGGCTGTACCCGCGAGCATGGGTTGCCGTCGCTGCCGGTGGCCGAAATGAAGGTACGGGCCAACTGCGCTTGAGCCGGCGCGCCGTGCATCACAAATGCGAGCAAGGGTGCGAGGACAAGCGAGCGCGTCAGTCTGGTCATAATGCCCCTCTTGGTATCATCAGCGCATGAGTCGATGCACACAGTATAAACCGTGCCGGCCGGCGCGCGCCAGGATGCCCGCACGACATTGGAAGCCGAACCCGGGCCTCACCGCTTCGGCGGGTTCTTGGTGTAGTCGACGATGAAGTCCCTGATCTCGGGCGTGGCCACCAGCATCGCGCGCACCGTGCGGCTCATGTCGGCACCCGTCACGTAGTCGGGCACGAATTCCATGATCTTGAGCGCCTCGGCCGCGAATTCCTGGTCATGGTTGAGCCGTTCGATGGCCGTGCGCAACGCGTCATAGGCGGCGGGCGGCGTGCCGGGCGCGAGCGCGATCAGCCGCTGCAGGGTGGAATTGACCTCGAACAGGGTCTTGTAGGCCTCGAAGAACTTGCCCGATGGCATCGTGCCCCTGACGGTCTTATGGAGCTGCGGAAAGCTCGGAATCGTGAGCCCTTCCATCTGCTTCTCGGGCGGCGGCGTATCGCCGGCGGTGTAGACGCTGTCATGCCAGACCGGGATCGCCTGCCCGGTCTTGACAAGCTGCGGCTCCGCGACGGCGCGATAGCTCGGCGGCGATTCCGAGAACATGTTGATCTCGCCGCGCTGCAGAGCGAGCCTTGCCGGCGGGCTCGAGCGATAGCCGGTGACGTATTTGTAGGGCACGCCCAGCATGTCGAGGCCGAGCCGCAGCCGCAGGTCCTTCGACGTGTCCGCGGACAGGCCGCCGGCGATCAGCCCCTGCGCCTTCACGATATCGGCCGGCTGCCTCATGCCCGGCGCCACGTCGGTGCGCACGAAATGCACCGTCGTGCCGGGCTGGTAGGCGACGAACTCATAGCTCTTGAAGTCGACCCGCCAGCGGTCCGGGTCGCTGACATAGACCCACGACGTGCCGCTGAGATAGCCGACATAGCTGCCGTCCTTGGCCGCGACCTCGCCAAGATACTGCGCGCCGATCACGCCGCCGGCACCGTCCATGTTCTGCACGATCAGGTTGGGATGGCCGTCGATGTGCCTGGCCAGGTATTTCGCGAACAGCCGGCCTTCGATGTCGGTCGGCCCGCCGGCGGCGAAGTTGATCAGCACCGTGAGCCGCTTGCCCCGGTAGAACGGCTCCTGGGCCTGGGCGCCCGAGGCGACGGCGACACAGACGGCGGCGCAGACTCCCCGGATGGCGGCTTGCGTGCGGGCCGAGGCCATGGGACTCCTCCGTCATCAGGCTGACCGCCACGATAGCTGCCAAGCAGGGCGATCGACAAGGCGGCGAATGGCCCCGGCACGGACTTGCCGGCCACGGGGAGATCGAAGCGATGCACGATGCGGCCTCTCGTCTCCGGGCTTGGCTCTGGCGCACCCCGGTGCAGACCTTCGTCCTGTGTCCGCTGGCGGTGATCGCCTTCGAGCTTGCGCTGCACGGCGGCCGGCTTGCGCCGTTCGCCTGGAACGTGCCGGCCGGGGCGCTGCTGATGGCGTGGGGCTATCTGCAATACCGGCTGGTCGGCAACTATCGCCTGCCGCGCGCCGGCGGCACCGCCGGCATGGACGTGCCGCCCGACCGCATCATCGCGCAGGGGCCCTACCGCTACACGCGCAACCCGATGTATCTCGGTCATCTCATCTTCCTCACCGGCCTCGCCATCGCGTCGTGGTCGTGGTTGGCGCTCATCATCCTGATCGCACGCGCGATCTGGTTCCAGGCCCGCGTGCTGCACGACGAGGCGCGGCTGGAAACGATCTTCGGCGCCGATTACACGGCCTATCGCGCGGGGGTGAGGCGCTGGCTCCCCGGCCTGTTCTAGAACGCGCTCTGGTCCACGATCTCTCCGCTTATTCCGGGGCAAGCCGCGGCGAGCCGACGGGTGTTACGAGCGACTCCCGTCAAATGAAAATCGCCGTCCTCCCTCGCATAGTCCGCGCGGGAGCGATCTGTTATGATCGCACGCAAGCAAGGCGCAATCAGAAGCGTCGACCGCGCCCGTAAGACAACCCGGCGATCGGATCGACGTCCAGCTTTGCAAGCTCAACAGGGAGGATGCCATGCGCACCTATGCGAAAATCGCTGCCGCGGCCGCCTGCTGGTCAATGCTCGCCGGCAGCGTCGCCATCGCCGCCGACATCGCCGTCATCAGCAGCGCCGGCCCGATGCCCGGGGTGATGGGCGCGCTCATCCCGGCGTTCGAGCACGCGAGCGGTCACAAGGTCACGATCAAGTTTCAGGGCACCCCCGACACCATCAGGCAGATCAATGAAGGCGCCAGCACCGACGTCCTGATCGCAACCAGCGAGACCTTCGACAGCCTGATCAAGGAGGGTCAGATCGCCGCGAACGGGCGCACGCCCATCATGCTCTCGCGCGTCGGCGTCGCGGTGCGCGCGGGCGCGCCGAAGCCGGATATCGCCACCGTTGCTGCGTTCAAGGCCGCGCTCCTCAACGCGAAAACGGTAGCCTACAGCCGCGGCACCAGCGGCCTGCATTTCGAGACCGTGGTGGAACGCCTCGGCCTCACCGACGCCTTGAAGGCAAAGACCATCCGCGTCGAAGGCCAGCCGGTCGGCGCGGTGGTCGCAAAAGGCGAGGCCGAGATCGGCATGCAGCAGCTCGCGGAATTGCTGCCGGTTGCCGGTATCGACCTGGTCGGGCCGCTGCCGGGCGATCTGCAGAAGATCATCGTCTACGCAGCCGCCATCCCGGCCAAAGCCAAGAACCCGGACGCCGCCAAGGCCTTGGTCGAGTTCCTCGCGTCCGAGGCGGCCGCGTCGGTGTTCAAGAAAAAGGGCATGGACCCGGCCGGCTGATCGCCGGGCTCGTTGCGGACCCGCAAGCCGGTCGATCGAAAGCTGACATTCGAGTTGAAATTCGAGTTGGAGGACATCATGCGCATAGGATCGCGAATTTTCATGCCGGCAGCGGCTGGCATTCTGAGCCTCTTGATCTCCGGAGCCACCGTCAGGGCCGCGGAGATCGTCCTGATGACGACCGGCGCGGTCGAGCAGATCATGAAGGGACTCATTCCGACCTTCGAGACCGCCACCGGTCACAAGGTCACCATGACCGTGCTGGGCACCGGGCCGGCGGTCGCCAAGATCAAGGAAGGCGCCTTCGCCGATCTCATCCTGCTCGGGCCGGACGCGCTCGACGACCTTGCAAAGGCCGGCAAGGTCAACGCCGCCACGGTCGCGCCGGCGTTCAAGTCGCGCATCGGCTTTGCGGTGCGCGCCGGCGCCAAGAAGCCCGACATCAGCACCGCCGAGTCGCTCAAGAAGGCGCTGCTCGACGCGCAGTCGATCGGCTTCAGCACGGGACCGAGCGGCGAGCATTTCTCCAAGGTCGTCATCGTCAAGCTCGGCATCGCCGACCAGGTGCGGCCGAAGATGAAGAACGTGCCGGGCGATCCGGTCGGCGTGGGCGTGGCGAACGGCGTGGTCGAGGTCGGCATCCACCAGATCGCCGAGCTGCTGCCGATCCCGGGCATCGACGTCGTCGGCGATCTCCCGGCCGACCTGAACACGACCATCATCTACGCGACCGGCCTCACCCCCATGGTCAAGCAGCCGGAGGCCGCCAAGGAGCTGGTGAAATATCTGGCGCTGCCGGCCTCCGCGCCGGTGATCAGGAAGAACGGGATGAACCCGGTGTGAGCGCCGCTGTGTACCTCGTGACCGGAAACAATCCTTTCCGCTCGTGCCCGCGCAAGCGGGGACGAGGGCGACGCGCGGCGGAATGACTTTCCGCACGAACCGTGGCAGAACGGCTCGACGACACCCCGAGGATCAGCCGTGCTGGAAAAAGGCCGACCGCAACGCTTCAACGCCTACAATTCCCCGCACGAGGACCTGCGCGAGTTCATCAAGCGCGCCGAGGAAGCCGGCGAGATCCTGCGCATCAAGGGCGCCGACACGCACCTCGAAATGGGTACGCTCGGCGAGATCGTGAACCACGCGCGGCCGGAGCCGCCCGCGCTCTTGTTCGAGGACGTGCCCGGCTATCCCAAGGGCATGCGGCTCATCTCGGGCGCGACCAATTCGTCGAAGCGGCTCGCCATCGCGCTCGGCCTGCCGGTGCCGTCCTGTCCCCTCGACATCGTGCGCGCCTATCGCGACCGCATGAAGGAGCACCGGCCGATCCCGCCGAAGACCGTGCGCACCGGCGCCGTGTTCGAGAATGTCGATCGCGACGGCGAGGTGGACCTGCTGAAATTCCCGGTGCCGTTCCTGCACGAGAAGGACGGCGGCCGTTTCATCGGCACCGACGACCTGGTGATCATGCGCGACCCGGAGGAGCACTGGGTCAACTGCGCCACCTATCGTTCGATGGTGCAGGACAAGAACCACGTGACGGTCTGGATATCGCCCGGCAAGCACGGGCGGCAGATCCGCGAGAAATATTTCAAGGCCGGCCAGCCGTGTCCGGTGCTGATCTCCTGCGGGCACGACCCGCTGCTGTTCCTTGCCGGCGGCAACGAGATCAAGCAGGGCCTGTCGGAATACGACTTTGCGGGCGGCCACCGCGGCGAGCCTTACGAGATCGTGCCGAGCGAGATTCATGGGCTGCCGATGCCGGCGCACGCCGAACTCGTGCTCGAAGGCGAGATGGTCGAGAGCGTGACCGCGAAGGAAGGTCCGTTCGGCGAGTTTACCGGCTATTACGCCTCCTCGCCGAGCGAACAGCCCCTGGTGCACGTCAAGCGCGTGTACTGGCGCAACGATCCCATCCTCTCGATCGCCTCGCCGATGCGTCCGCCGTCGGACTTCTCGTTCAGCAAATGCGTGATGAAAGCCGGCATGATCTGGGACGAGGTCGAGCGCGCCGGCCTTGCCGGAGTTGCCGGCGTGTGGGTGCACGAGTTCGGCGGTGCGCGCATGTTCAACGTGATCGCCATCAAGCAGGCCTATCCGGGCCACGCGCGGCAGGCGGGGTTTCTCGCGGCGAGCTGCCAGTCGGGTTCTTACCTCGGCCGCTTCGTGGTGGTGGTGGACGAGGACGTCGATCCGTCCGACCTGTTCGACGTGATGTGGGCGATCTGCACGCGCTGCGACCCGGCCGAGGACATCGAGACCTTCCGCCGCGCCTGGTCGGGGCCGCTCGACCCGATCGTCGACAAGGCCTCATCGACCAGTTCGCGCGCCGTGATCGACGCCTGCCGGCCGTTCGAGCGCCTGAAGGATTTTCCCGCGGTCGCGCGCGCGAGCCCGGAGCTGCGCCGGCAGGTGGCGGAGAAGTTTGCCGACGTGCTGCAGACGATCGGCGTGTGACGTCCGCGGCAAAGCCTGGCGGGCGGATGAGCGGCAACGAGGTTTTGCGTGGCACACCAAGGAACAGATCGGATCGCCAGGGCTCTGCCGCGCGCGGCGCTGGTCGCGGCCGCGCTTTGGCTGTCCGCCGCACCGGCCGCGCAAGCGCAGTCGGTCGAGCAGTTCTATGCCGGCAGACAGGTGAAGTTCTTCATCGGGTCCCCGGGCGGCGGCGGCTATGATTTCTACAGCCGCCTCGTCGGGCGCTTCCTGAGCCGGCACGTCCCGGGACATCCGCTTTTCGTGATGCAGAACATGCCCGGCGCCGGCGGCGTGATCGTGGCCAATTACCTCTACAACATCGCTGCCCGCGACGGCTCGGAAATCGGCATGGTGGCGCGCGGCGCGGCCACGCAGCCGTTGCTCGATCCGAAAGATCGCGGGCCGAAATACGTGGCCACGAAGTTCAACTGGATCGGCACGCCGCAGCAGGAAGTGGGACTTTTGATCGTACGGCAACCGTCGCGCGTCCAGACCATTGCGGATCTGAAGTCGCAGGAGCTCGTCCTTGGCGGCACGTCGTCGGTGGCGCCCACCTCCTATTATCCAAAGCTCATGAACAAGTTGTTTGGCGCGAAGTTCAAGGTGGTCGAAGGCTACAAGGGCTCCCAGGAGGCGTTGCTTGCGCTCGAAAGAGGCGAGGTAGACGGGCACTCGTCCGGAAGTTCCTCAGGTGCGTTGCGCGAGCGCATCGCGCCCTGGATCAAGGACGGCAAAGTGAAGGTCCTTGCACAGATCGGACTGGCGAAGGACCACGACTATCCTGACGTTGCGCTGATCGCCGAGCTTGCGACCACGGATGCAGAGCGGCAGGTGATGGAACTGGTCTTCACGCAGCAGGTCATGGCCTGGCCGATCGTCGCCCCGCCGGGGATACCACCCGAGCGGCTCAAGGCACTGCGCGATGGCTTCGACGCCACCATGAGGGACGCCGAATTCCTGGCCCAGGCTGCGCAACAGAAGCTGGTGATCAACCCGGTCAGCGGCCAGAACATCGCCGAGCTGCTGGATCGCGTCTACGCGACGCCTCAGGATCTCCTCGACCGCGTTGCGGCTCTGTCGGCAAGGAATTGAGGGCCGCGCCGGACCCGGCAACCATCACGTCTCGACGATCCCCTCCACCACCGGGCTCGCGACCGAATCGCTTCGGCCGTGCGGCAACGCGAGATAGGCGTCGGAGCGCATCTCGATCAGGCGCGAAGCGGTGCGCTTGAATTCCTGCGCCTCGAAGCCGTCGCCAGCGCAATAGAGCGCGTCGGGCTCGGCCGCGGCCGAAGCCACGAGCTTCACGGCGTTGTCGTAGAGGGTATCGATCAGGATGATGAAGCGTTTGGCCTCGTTGCGCCGGTCGTAATCCATGACCGGGATGTGCTCCAGCACGATGGTGTGGAACGCGTGCGCGATACGCAGATAATCGGCGGCCGCGAGCGGCGCTTCGCACAGATCGTGGAAGGAAAAGCGGGCGATCCCCATGGCGGCGCGCGGCACGCGCAGCCGGCGCCCCTTCACGGCGAGCGTGTGCTCGGTGCCCTCGCCGCCCGCGAGGCGGCGCCAGGCGTCCTCGATCGCCGCATCGGCTGCGCGATCGGCGGGCACATGCCAGACCGGCTGGCCGGCGAGCTTCTCCAGCCGGAAATCGGTGCGCGCGGCGAGCCGCACGACGTCCATGCGGTCCTTGAGGAGCGCTATGAACGGCAGGAACAGGGCGCGATTGAGCCCGTCCTTGTAGAGCTCGTCCGGCTGCACGTTCGAGGTCGCGACCACCACCACGCCGAGCTCGAACAGACGCGTGAACAGCCGCCCGAGGATCATGGCGTCCGCGATGTCGGTGACGTGAAACTCGTCGAAGCAGAGCAGCCAGGTCTCCTCCGCGATCGCCGCGGCCGTGAGCCGGACCGGATCCTCGCCGCCGTGCCGGCCGGCCTTCATCTGCTCGCGGAATGCGCGCAGGCGCTCGTGCACGTCGGCCATGAACTCGTGAAAGTGCGCACGCCGCTTGCGCAGGACCGGCGAGGCCGCGAAGAACAGGTCCATCAGCATGGTCTTGCCGCGGCCGACGTCGCCGAAGAGATAGAGACCCTTGATGGGAGCGTCCTTGCGCTCGCGCGCGCCGAACAGCCAGCCGAGCGAGGACGACTTGCGCGCCAGCCGATGCTCGACCAGCCGCCGCTCGAGCTGCGCGAGCAGGTCCAGCACGTGCTGCTGCGCGGCGTCGCGCTCGATCTCGCCGCCGGCGACGCGGAGCGCGTATTGCGTTTTCACGTCGGCGGGCATTGGGGATCGAGATGCTGGAGGGAGGAACGCGGGCGGATCGCAGGTGCAGGATCGCGAGGGCGCCGAGCCATAGCCGCGTCAGGGTTTCGCGAGCAAGCGGCATTGCTGCACGTTCTCCTCGCAGCGGCCTGCGCGCTTATTGTGCATCGCGACATAAAGTGCAGCATAGGTTGTCCATGGCCCGGTGACGGCATGGCTGCTATGCCTGTTTCCGCATGTAATTCATAACGTTAACGGCTTTTTTTGTCGCACCACCGCCACTTGCTGCGGCCATATTGCAATGCAATATCAACGCCGGTGCGATTCGCGCGCTGGCCAGGCCAGGTGACGTCACCACTCAACCCCGGAGACCCCGATGTATGACGCTGACGCGCTTCCCCACGGCGGCCTCATCCGCAAGATGTGGCGGGTCGAAGCCGATCGTTATCGCGACCACCTGCTGCGCCTGGACGAGGCCAGCCGCCGCAACCGGTTCGGCGGCGCGGTAGCGGACGACTTCCTGTTCAACTATGCCGATCTCGCGATCGGTCTCGACACCGTCATCCACGGCTTCTTCGTCAACGGCACGATGCGCGGCGCGGCCGAACTGCGCTCGATCGGAAAGCCGCTTACGCGCGAGGCGGAAGCGGCCTTCAGCATCGAGACGCCGTGGCAGAGCTATGGCGTCGGCTCGGCGCTGCTCGCGCGCACGCTGCTTGCCGCGCGCAACCGCGGCGTCAAATTCCTGCACATGGCGTGCCTCGCCGACAACCAGCGCATGCAGCAGCTTGCGGCCAAGTTCGACGCCGAACTGACCTTCGATTTCGGCAGCGTAGTGGGCGAAGTGGCCGCGGCCGGGCCGACGCCGCTCTCGGTCATGCGCGAGATGGTCGCGGACAACCACGGCTTCGCCACCGCCACGCTGGAGGTGCAGTCGCGGATCCTGAAGTCCGGTCACGCCGCCAGCGGATAGGCGGCCTCGATCACATAGGGCCCGCCGCCGACCGAGGCGCGCGAGGAGAACAGCACGAAGCGCGCGACCTTGAACGGAAGCGGCGTCAGGAACACGCGCGCCGCCAAGTAATCGGCGACCTGCCGGCTCGAGGAGTCGCGCAGCCGCGCCAGCGTGACATGCGGCGTGTATTTGCGGCCTTCCGGCTCGAGCCCCACCCGCTGCATCAGCCGCTCGTGCTCGCCCTGCAAGTCCATCAGGGCCTGGGTCTGCGCCAGCGTGGCGATCACCGCGCGCGGGCGGCGTCCGCCGAAGGACGAAAGGCCGTCGAAGCGCAACTCGAATTCCTTGCGCCGCACCTGTTCCAGGAGGAACGCGATTTCGCGCGCCGTCATGTCATCGACATCGCCGATGAAGCGCAATGTCAGGTGGTAGTTTTCGGGATCGATCCAGCGCGCGCCCGGCAGACCGCCGCGCAGCATCGACAGCGCCTGGGCGACATCGGCGGGGATTTCAAGACCGGTGAAGATGCGCGGCATGGGGGTCGCTCGAACGTGTCAGATGCGCCGGCGCGAATCAACTCGCAACGCCGGCTCAGCGCCGTTCGCGCGCGCGCGCCAGGAGCTCCTCGGCCTTGGGCAGGATGCCGGCGACCACGCGGTCGATGCCGGCCGCGGTCGGGTGGAGACCGTCGCGCTGGTTGAATTCCGCCTCGCCGGCGATGCCGTCGAGGAAGAAGGGATAGTACAGCACGCCGTATTTCTCGGCGATCTCCGGATAGATCGTCTCAAAACCCTGCACATAGTCGACACCGAGATTGGGGATCGCGCGCATGCCGGCCAGCAGGACCGCGATGCGCCGCTCGGTCAGCCGGCGCACAATGTCCTCGAGCGCGCGGCGCGTGACCTCGGGATCGACACCGCGCAGCATGTCGTTGGCGCCAAGCTCGACAATGACCGCTTCGGTGCCGTCCGGCACCGACCAGTCGAGCCGTGCGAGGCCGCCGGACGCGGTGTCGCCGGAGACGCCGGCATTGGCGATCTCGACCGCGTGATTCTTGCCCTTGAGCGCCCTTTCGAGTCTGGCCGGGAAGGCGGCGCTGGCTGGCAGGTTGTAGCCGGCGGTGAGCGAATCACCCAGCGCCACCACCTTCACGGGCCGGTCGGCGGCGGGCGCGGCCGGCGCCGGCCCGCCGGACAACCCGCCAAACGCCACAACCAGCGCCAACGTCTGGACCAGCGCGGCCCAACTCCCATATGAGCGGGGCCCCGGGCGCCGCAGCACGGGGACGCCCGGCCCGGACGGCGCAAGCCTGCAGAACCTGGGCCCTGCAAGCCCCACGAAAGACGAAAACTGCATGAACGACACCTCGGGCTTGCTGCGCACGGCCACCCCGGCGATCGCGCTGTCCGGGGTCAACCTGTCGCTCGGGCGGGACGCGGCGCGCGTCCACATCCTCAAGGACATCGGCCTCAATATAAGTCAGGGCGAGGCGATCGGAATGGTTGGGCCCTCGGGCTCGGGAAAATCGACCCTGCTGATGGTGATGGCCGGGCTCGAACGCCCCGATACCGGCTCGGTCGTGGTCGCCGGCACCGCGCTCCATGCGCTCGACGAGGATGCGCTGGCGCGCTTCCGCGGCCGCAATGTCGGGATCGTCTTCCAGTCCTTCCATCTCATTCCCACGATGACGGCGCTGGAAAACGTCGCGGTCCCGCTTGAGCTCGCGGGCGCCGCCGATGCGCTCGAGCGCGCCGCGGTCGAATTGTCCGCGCTCGGTCTCGGCGAGCGGCGCAACCACTACCCGGCCGAACTCTCCGGCGGCGAGCAGCAGCGCGTCGCGCTGGCGCGCGCGCTCGCGCCCAATCCGGCGATCCTGATCGCCGACGAGCCGACCGGCAACCTCGATGAAGCCACCGGCTCCGAGATCATCCGGCTGATGTTCAAGGGCCATGCGCAACGCGGCACTACGCTGGTGCTGGTCACGCATGATGCGCTGCTGGCGCGGCGCTGCGACCGCGTCGTGCGGCTGCGCTCGGGGCGGATCGAGACCGCGGAGACGGTATCGTGAGGTCGCAACGCCGCCTGCCGCTGTGGCTCAAGCTCGTCTACACGGCGTTCATGGCGGTGCTCGTGCCGGTTTACTGGCACTTTTATGGGCCGACGAACTTCCTGTATTTCTGCGACGTGGCGCTGATCCTCACCCTGGCGGGGATCTGGATCGAAAGCCCGCTGCTGGTGTCCATGTGCGCGGTCGGCATCCTGCTGCCGCAGATGCTTTGGGCCATCGATTTCGTCGGTCATTTCTTCGGCGTATCGCTTGTCGGGATGACCGATTACATGTTCAAGGACAGCTCGCCGTTCCTGCGCGGCCTGTCGCTGTTCCACGGCTGGATTCCCTTCCTGCTGCTCTATCTGGTGTGGACGCTCGGCTATGACCGGCGCGCGCTCGTCGCCTGGACCGCTCTCGCCTGGGTGTTGATCCTGGTCTGCTTCGCCGCCATGCCGCCGCCGAATCCGAATCCAGGACTGACCCCGGTCAACATCAACTACGTCTGGGGGCCGAGCGACTCTGCGGCGCAGACCTGGGTCTCGCCGGGCGTCTGGGTGATCGGGCTGCTGGTCGGACTGCCGCTCCTGATGTTCGCGCCCGTGCATGTTCTGCTGGCGCGTCTCATGCCGCCGGCGCCGCGCGCGGAGGCGATCGCATGACGCCCGCCTCGCTCGCCTCCCGCCGCCCGGTCCGGTTGTTGCCGTTGCGGCTTGCGCTGCGGGAGCTTCGCGGCGGCCTGCGTGGCTTCTATGTCTTCATCGCCTGCATCGCGCTCGGCGTCATGGCGATCGCCGGCGTGGGTTCGTTCGCGGCGAGCCTCGCCGACGGGCTCGCGCGCGAAGGCCGCGTCATTCTCGGGGGCGACCTGTCGTTCAATCTCAGCCAGCGCGAGGCGAGCGCAGCCGAGCGCGCCTTCCTCGACACGCAAGGCCAGGTCTCCGCCGCCGCCACCCTGCGCGCCATGGCACGCACCGACGACGGGCGCTCGACGCTGATCGAGCTCAAGGCTGTCGATGGCGCCTATCCGCTGTTCGGCGCGGTCACGCTCGATCCGGCGGGGCCGCTCGCCTTGGCGCTCGCGCCGGGCGACGGCGCCTTCGCCGCTGCCGCCGATCCGACGCTCCTGATCCGGCTCGATCTCAAGTCAGGTGCCCGCATCACGGTCGGCTCCGCCACATTCGAGTTGCGCGCCGTGCTCCAGTCCGAGCCCGACAAGCTCGCCGGCGGCATCGGGTTCGGGCCGCGCCTGCTGATGAGCGACCAGGCGCTGCGCGCGACCGGGCTGCTGCAGCCGGGCAGCCAGGTGCGCTGGCATTACCGCCTGCGGCTTCCCGCCAGCGACGCGGGCGAGGCGGCGGTGCGCGAGGTCATGCGCGCGGCGGCGGCCCGCCTGCCGGAAGCCGGCTGGGAGATCCGCACCCGCAGCAACGCGTCGCCATCGCTGGAGCAGAACGTCGAGCGTTTCACGCAATACCTCACTCTCGTGGGGCTCACCGCGCTCCTGGTCGGCGGCGTCGGAGTAGCCAACGCGGTGAAGGGTCACCTCGATCGCAAGCGCGATACGATCGCCACGTTGAAGTCGCTGGGCGCCACCGGCCGCGGCGTGTTCGCGATCTACCTGACGCAGGCCGTTTTGCTCGCCTGCATCGGCGCGCTGCCTGGGCTGGCGGTCGGCGCGGCGCTGCCGTTTCTCATTGCGTGGGGCTTCGGCACGCTGATCCCGCTGCCGCTAGCGCCGGCGCTCCACCTCGGCAACCTCGCGCTCGCACTCCTTTACGGCGTCATGACCGCGCTCGCCTTCACGCTGTGGCCGATCGGCCGCGCCCACGACGTGTCGGCGTCGGCGCTGTTTCGCGACGAGGTCGCGCGCGAGCGCCGCTGGCCGCGCCGGCCCTATATCGTCGCCACCGTGCTGGTCGCCTGCGCGCTCGCGACGCTCGCCGTCAAGCTCGCCTTCGACCAGCGCATCGCGGCGATCTTCGTGGTCGCGGCGGCCGCCGTGCTGGTGGCGTTGCGGCTGGTGGCGGCGCTGGTGATGACGCTCGCGCGCCGACTACCGCGTGCGCGCTCGACCGTGTTGCGGCTTGCGATCGCCAACATTCACCGGCCCGGTTCGCTGACGCTGAGCGTGGTGCTCTCGCTCGGCCTCGGGCTCGCACTCCTCGTGACGGTGATCGAGATCGATGGCAACCTGCGGCGCCAGTTTTTGGCGGCGCTGCCCGAGAAGGCGCCGTCGTTCTTCTTCCTCGACATCGCGGCGGCCGATGCCGGGCGCTTCGATGCCTTCATCCGCGCCAACGCGCCACGCGCCGTACTCGACCGCGTGCCGATGCTGCGCGGCCGGATCGTGGCGGCGAACGGCGTGCCGGCGGAAGAGCTCAAACCGCCGCCGAGCGCCGCCTGGGTGCTGCAAAGCGACCGCGGCATCACCTACGCGGACGCGGTGCCGGCGGGCTCGCGCGTGGTCGAGGGCGAATGGTGGAAGCCGGACGATCAGGGCCCGGCGCTCGTTTCGTTCGAGAAGAAGCTCGCGGACGGGCTCGGGCTCAAGCTCGGCGACCCGGTCACCGTCAACGTGCTCGGCCGCAACATCACGGCGCGCATCTCCAATCTGCGCACGCTCGATTGGCAGAGCCTCGGAATCAATTTCGTGATGGTGTTTTCGCCCGCGACCTTCCGCGGCGCGCCGGCGACCCACATCGCGACCCTCACCTATCCGGGCGGCGGCAGCGCCTCCGAGGAGACGGCGCTGCTCAAGGCCGTGGGGGACGCGTTTCCGTCGGTCACCGCGGTGCGCGTGCGCGACGCCATCGACGCGTTCGGCAGCATCGTGACCAATCTCGTCCTCGGGATCAGGGCGGCGAGCGGGCTCACCCTCCTGGTCGCGGTCCTGGTGCTCGGCGGAGCGCTGGCGGCCGGGCACCGCAACCGGGTCTACGACGCCGTGGTGCTCAAGACGCTGGGCGCCACGCGCGGGCGCCTGCTCATGGCCTACGGGCTGGAATACCTGCTGATCGGACTGGCGACGGCCCTGTTCGGCGTGGCGGCCGGCTCGGTGGCCGGCGGCCTGGTCATCACCCAGGTGATGAACCTGACCTTCCAGTGGCTGCCCGGACCGGCCTTGGCGGCCGCGGCCGTGGCCGTGGCTGGGACGGTTGTGCTGGGGCTTCTCGGCACCTATTCGGTGCTCGGCCAGCGCCCGGCACCGGTGCTGCGAGCGCTCTGACAGCCGCCATTTCCAAGTGCGCGATTTGTCACATTGCCGTTTTGTAATGTTGGCATCCATTATGCGGGTCCGGCGGGGGCGTCGGATCCTTTATTGACCGTTGCTGGAGCCATCAACAAATCCGGTTTGCGGCATCTGGCGCGGAAGGGCCGCCCGCACTAGATTCCGCGCATCGAGCGTCCGCCGGCATGCGCCGGCGGTGCTCATCCCCGGCAACAGCCGGGTCTCAGAGAGAGGGAACTTCCATGTCGGATTTCGACCGGAACTACGCGGCTGCGAGGCGCGGCGTCGGTTCGGACCGGGCCGTCGCGATCGATGAAGGCCTGCGCGCCTACATGACCCGTGTTTACAACTACATGGCCATCGGCGTCGCGCTCACCGGCGTGGCGGCGTGGTTGGCCTTCCAGATGGCCGGCGGCGACGCAATCCAGGTCACTGCGCGCGGAATCAGCGGCGTGACCCCGTTCGGCCAGTTCATCTTCAGCCTGCCCGGGCTGATCATCCTCGGACTGGGCACCTTCGGCCTGGTCATGTTCATCAACTTCCGCATCCACGCTCTGCAGCCCTCGACGGCGACGTTCCTGTTCATGCTCTATGCCGGGCTGCTCGGCGTCTTCCTGTCGCCGATTTTCGTCCAGTATACGGGCGCGTCGATCACGCGCGTGTTCTTCATCTCGGCGGCGTCGTTCGGGGCGCTGAGCCTGTGGGGCTACACGACACAGCGCGATCTCACCGGCATGGGCGCGTTCCTGATGATGGGGCTGATCGGCCTGGTCCTGGCGATGCTGGTCAACATGGTCCTGATGGCATTCGGCGTCAAAACCGGGCCGCTCGACTTCATCATCTCGATCATCGGCGTGCTGATCTTCGCCGGCCTCACCGCCTATGACACGCAGAAGATCAAGGAAATGTACGACCCGATGGAGGACGGCACCCTGGCCGGCCGCAAGGCCGTGATGGGGGCGCTGACCCTCTATCTCGACTTCATCAACCTGTTCCTGTTCATGCTGCGCCTGTTCGGCGACCGCCGCTGACGCGCGAAGCGAGACGAAAGCTCCAGCGCCCCGGCTCTCCTGGCCGGGGCGTTTTCTTTGGAAGGTACCGTGAACTCGTTGCTCGTCATTCCGGGGCCCGAGCGAAGCGAGGAGCCTTCGGCGCGGCCGGAATGACGAGGGAAGAGTTACCCCGCGACCAGGCTCAGCGACTTGTCGATCGCGCGCAGCACGCGGTCGAGCTCGGGACCGCGGCGCACGATCAGCCCGGTTGCCGAGATGACGCTGTAGGCGCCCTGGCGGCGCGCCAGCTTGGGATTTTTCTCGATCCGGTAGATCGGGACTTCGGAGCTGCGGCGGAAGACGGAAAACACCGCGCGGTCCCTGAGGAAATCGATGGCGTAGTCACGCCACTCGCCGGCGGCGACCTTGCGGCCGTAGAGACCGAAAATACGGTCGAGCTCTCGCCGGTCGAACGTGACGCGGCTGGCGGGCGCGAGGGGCGTGGTGGCCGCGGCCTCGCCCCCGTGGCACTGGCTGGGTTCGGTATCGCCTGGACCCAAAGTCATGGGGCGCCTCCTCTGTGCAGCACGATCTGTGACAGCACGATGATTGCGCCGGACGCCGCCGTCGGCAAGGGGCTGCGCCGGCATGACGCTCCTGCAAACACCTGGGGGCGCGGCTCTCGTCGTCCGCCGCCTGGCGTCACCTTGCCGTGCGGCATATTGGCCCCGGCCCATCACGGATTCGTTAATGAAATCATAATGCTGCCCAATTTCGGACAATCCTGGGTCAAGCTGGCCTGCGAAACAAAAGACTGTTGCCTCAGGGCCCGGTCTGCTTTCGAGCACCGGTTTCCTCAGCCCCCCAGCCCCCCGGGGTTTGGAACGGACCGGGCCCGTTAGTTCCGCGTATGGTACAATCCCCCAACGCTCTTTAAGGGCCGGCGCAAGCCGGCCCTTTTTTTCGCGGCAAACTGGTCTTGGCTTATCTGATCGACGCCAGCGCGGCGCCGAAAATGGCGCTCGGCTTTTCAAGCGTGCCGCTCTGCACGAACACGGCCGCGCCGTCGATGCCTTCGGCCTCGAGATCGCGCAACGGAACCGACCAGGTGCGGGCCTTCCCGTCCCAGCCGTCGATCTTCAGCCAGCGGCGGGCGACGTTGTGATAGGTGATGGTCTTGCCCTTGTTCTCGCCGCGCTTGATCAGCACGGTGACCGACTTGGCGAGCCCGGAAATCCAGACCTCCGCGCTCGCACGCGAGTCGCTGCGCTCGGGGACCGAGATGACGAGGTGGCCGTCCGCGACCGCCAGCGTCACCGGCAGCGAGAGCGTCGCGGGATTCTGGCGGCTCTTGGCGACCGCATGTTCGATCGCGGCCTTGTCGCTGCCGAGCGCCTGCGTGCTGCCGTTGATCACGGCCTGCGGCGTGTACACATCGCGGTCGCCTCGCGTCTTCGAATAGGCGCGCTGCCGCGCCGTGTTGCGCGGGTCGGCGAGGGTATCTTTCCAGCCGAGATAATCCCAATAGTCGATCGGCAGGCTGATCGGAACGAGCGTGGGATCGGATGCGAGTTCGCCCACGAGCTTGTCGGCGGGCGGACAGGACGAGCAGCCTTGACTCGTGAACAGCTCGATCACGGCGCGCGTCTGGGCGTGACCGGTCGCGAGCATGGCCGCGGAGGAGCAGGCGGCAACGACCGCATACGCGAGGCAACGACGTACCATTCAATTCTCCACGCCCCTCGGACCGCCCGCGTCTCCCCCGTCAGTGGCCGAAGTGTAGGATGGCGGGCCGATCACCCGCCACTCAATTCAAGGTGAGGTGTCACCTCGCAAGGTCTTCAAGGTGAGGTGTCATTTCGCGACAAGCTGGCGCAGCACATATTGCAGGATGCCGCCATGCTTGAAATAGTCCAACTCGTCCAGCGTGTCGATGCGGCAGGTCAGCGGGATGCGCTTGAGGCCGCCGTCGGCGGCGACGATCTCGGCGATCATCCGCTGGCGCGGCTTGATCTCGCCGTGAAGCCCGCGGATCGTCACCTGCTCGCTGCCCTTGAGGCCGAGCGACTGCCACGACGTGCCCTCCTCGAAGCAGAGCGGAAGCACGCCCATGCCGAGCAGGTTGGAACGGTGGATACGCTCGAACGTCTGGCAGATCACGGCGCGGATGCCGAGCAGGTTGGCGCCTTTTGCGGCCCAGTCGCGTGACGACCCGGAGCCGTATTCCTTGCCGGCGAAGACCACGAGCGGAACCTTCTCCGTCTTGTAGCGCATGGCCGCGTCGTAGATCGTCATGCGCTGACGCGACGGAAAGTGGACCGTCACGCCGCCTTCGACGCCCGGCACCATCTGGTTCTTGAGGCGGATGTTGGCGAAGGTGCCGCGCATCATCACTTCATGATTTCCGCGCCGGGTGCCGTACTGGTTGAAGTCGATTGGCTTGACCTTGTGATCGAGCAGGTACTTGCCGGCCGGCGAATCGACCTTGATCGAACCCGCCGGCGAGATGTGGTCGGTGGTTATCGAGTCGAGCAGCAGCGCCAGCACGCGCGCGTCGACGATGTCGGTGAGCGGCGACGGATGCCGGCCCATGCTGACGAAATAGGGCGGGTTCTGCACGTAGGTCGACTTCCGGTCCCAGTCGTAGGTCAGGCCGCCCTTCACCTTGATGCCGCGCCAGTGCGAGTCGCCCTTGAACACGTCGGCGTATTTTCTGGTGAAGATCTGCTTGTTGATGGTCTTGCGGATGACCGAGTTGACCTCGCGGCTCGTCGGCCAGATATCCTTGAGAAATACTTTCTTGCCCTTCTTGTCGAGACCGAGCGGCTGCTTCACCAGGTCGGAGAACATCGAGCCAGCGAGCGCATAGGCGACGACCAGCGGCGGCGAGGCGAGATAGTTCGCGCGCACGTCGGCGTTGATGCGGCCCTCGAAGTTGCGGTTGCCCGAGAGCACCGCCGCCGCCACGATGTCCTGGTCGTTGATGGTCTTGGAGATTTCAGGAGCAAGCGGCCCGGAATTGCCGATGCAGGTCGTACAGCCGAAGCCGACGAGATTGTAGCCGAGCTTGTCGAGATCCTTCTGCAGGCCGGACTTGTCGAGATATTCGGCGACCACCTGCGAGCCCGGCGCGAGCGACGTCTTGACCCATGGCTTGACGGCAAGGCCCATCGCCACCGCCTTGCGGGCGAGCAGCCCGGCGCCGATCATCACGCTGGGATTGGAGGTGTTGGTGCACGAGGTGATCGCCGCGATCACCACGTCGCCGTGGCCGAGGTCGTGATTGCGGCCCTCGACCGGAAAGCGTTTCGACGCCCCTGCCTTGGAGAAGTCCTTGTCGAGCGAGGTGGCGAGCGAGGGGTGCAGATCGAAGACCTCCTTGCCGCCGTCGCCGCCCTTGTTGAATTCCTTCACCATCGCGGTCGCGAAGCCGGCCTTCACCTCCTTGAGCGCGATGCGGTCCTGCGGGCGCTTGGGGCCGGCAACCGACGGCTCCACCGACGCCAGTTCAAGCTTGAGCACGTCGGTGAAGACCGGATCCGGCGTCGACTTGGTGCGGTACATGCCCTGCGCCTTGGCATAGGCGGCGACGAGTTCGATGCGCTCGGCGCTGCGGCCGGTGTCGCGCAGGTATTTGAGCGTGTCGTCGTCGACCGGGAAGAAGCCGCAGGTGGCGCCGTATTCGGGCGACATGTTGCCAATGGTGGCGCGGTCGGCGATCGTCAGGTTGGCGAGGCCGGCGCCGAAGAACTCGACGAACTTCCCGACCACGCCGCGCTTGCGCAGCATCTGCGTGACCGTGAGCACGAGGTCGGTCGCGGTGACGCCTTCCTTGAGCTTGCCGTTGAGCTTCACGCCGATCACTTCGGGCAGCAGCATCGAATAGGGCTGGCCGAGCATCGCAGCTTCCGCCTCGATGCCGCCGACGCCCCAGCCGAGCACGGCCAGGCCGTTGACCATGGTGGTGTGGGAATCGGTGCCGACCAGCGTGTCCGGATAGGCCACGTCCATCACGACCGGCTTGCCGTCGATCTTGACCTTGTCCTTCCTGGTCCAGACCGTCTGCGACAGGTATTCCAGATTGACCTGGTGGCAGATGCCGGTGCCGGGCGGCACCACGCGGAAGTTGTCGAAGGATTTCTGCGACCACTTCAGGAACTCATAGCGCTCGAGGTTCTGCCGGTATTCCTCGTCGACGTTCTTCTTGAATGCGCCCGGCGCGCCGAAAAAGTTGACTGCGACGGAATGATCGATGACGAGATCGACCGGCACCAGCGGATTGATCTTCTTCGGATCGCCGCCGAGCGACTTCATGGCGTCGCGCATGGCGGCGAGATCGACCACCGCCGGCACGCCGGTGAAATCCTGCATCAGGACACGCGCCGGCCGGAACGCGATCTCGCGCTCGGACGTCTTGGTTTTGAGCCACTGCGCGACCGCCTGCAGGTCTTCCTTGGTGATGCTGCGGCCATCTTCGTTGCGCAGGAGATTCTCGAGCAGAACCTTCATCGAGAACGGCAGACGTGAAATCCCTTTCAGCCCGTTCTTCTCGGCGGCCACGAGGCTGTAAAACGCGTAGGTCTTGCTGCCCACCTTGAGCGGCTTGCAGCATCTGAAACTGTCGAGCGAGGTCATAGTCGTCGTATCCCCATCCGACCGGAAGGGCGCGCGGTCGCGGTAAGAGATTACCGGAGTCGCCCCAATGTCGCCGGCCGCGACGACCGCGCGGGTTGTTGAGCAGAGCGCGGATGGTACGGGCTTATAAGGGCTTTCTCTGCTTCGTTCCAGACAATCGACACTCGTCAACAAGATGGGTAGGAAATGGCCGGTTTTGCGGGCGCAGCCGGACCGCCGGCAGGACCTTGAAGGACCGGATGCGCGGCTCGACCGGATCAGGTGTTGGCGCCATGGCGGGGATCTGATGCAATTGCTGGCGTCCGACCTCGCCTGTATCCGCGGCAGCCGCGAGGTTTTTGCGGCCCTGAGCTTTGCGGTGCAAGGCGGCGAGGCCCTGGTTGTCAGCGGGCCCAATGGGGCCGGCAAGTCCTCGCTTCTGCGGCTCCTGGCCGGGCTGGTACGTCCGGCCGGCGGACGGCTCGCGCTCGAGGGCGGCGATCCGGAACTGACCCCGGGCGAGCAGGCGCACTATCTCGGGCATCTGGACGCCCTCAAGCCGGCCCTGACGGTGGAGGAGAACCTCGCCTTCTGGACGGATTTCCTGGGCGTCCCGGGCGGCGGCGCTGCCACCCGGGAGTTCGCGCTCGCCGCGGTCGGGCTCAACGGGATCGCGGGCCTGCCGGCCGCCTACCTCTCGGCCGGCCAGCGCCGGCGGCTCTCGATCGCCCGCCTGATCGCCGTGAAGCGGCCGCTCTGGCTGCTCGACGAGCCGACCTCCGCGCTCGACGCCGCCGCCCAGGCCACGCTGGCGGCGCTGATGGCGCAGCATCTGGACGGCGGCGGGATCATCGTCGCGGCCGTCCATGGACCGATCGGGCTGCAGCGGGCGAAGGAGCTGCGGCTGGGGGCGGCGCAATGACGAGAGACGGGCTTTGTGACCGGAGTGATCGGACAGCCTCACCGCTTGCTCGGTGGGCTCCCTCCCCGGCAAGGGGGGAGGGAACACTAGAGCCGCATGGCCTTCGTACGTGGGGACGTTTTCGCGGGATGCAGCGTCTGCAAGGAGCAAGCGGCCGGGGGACCGCGTCGCCATGACCGCCCTCGCCGCCCTCCTCATTCGCGACATGCGGCTGTCGGTGCGGGTCGGCGGCGGCGCGCTGATCGGCGTGCTGTTCTTCCTGATCGTGGTCACTCTGATGCCGTTCGCGATCGGCCCCGACCTCGCGCTGCTCGCGCGCATCGGGCCGGCGGTGCTGTGGCTGGGCGCGTTGCTGGCGAATCTCCTGGCGCTCGACCGGCTGGTCGCCTCCGATCACGAGGACGGCTCGCTCGACCTGATCCTGATGGCGCGCCTGCCGCTCGAGCTCACGGTCGCCGTCAAGGCGCTGGCGCATTGGCTCACCACCGGCCTGCCGCTGGTGGCGGCGGCGCCGCTGCTCGGGCTCCTGCTCAATCTCGAGCCCAAGGCCACCGCCGCGGTCGCCCTGACGCTGTTCGCCGGGACGCCCGCGCTCACCTTCATCGGCCTCATCGGCGCGGCGCTGACCGTGGCGCTGCGCCGCGGCGGCCTCCTGCTCGCGGTGCTGGTTTTGCCGCTCACCATCCCGGTGCTCATCTTCGGGGTGGCGGCCTCGAATGCGGCGATCGTCGGCCCGGTTCCGTTTGGTACCCCGTTCACGATCCTGTGCGCGCTCACGCTCATGAGCGTCGTGGTGGGGCCGTTCGCGGCCGCCGCAGCGATCAGGCAGGGTTTGGACTGACGAAACCCGGGTGAGTGCGGGCCGGCGGAGCACATTGCGCCGCCCCGGGCATCACTTTAAGAAATTGCCCAAAGGAACAGCGAATGCCCCTGATCGACCTCGCCAACCCGACCCGCTTCCTCAATTTCGTCGGACGGCTGCTGCCGTGGCTCGGCGCCGCGACGCTGCTCGCCTTCGCGTTCGGGATCGGCCACGCCATCCTGGCGCCCGACGACTACCAGCAGGGTGCGACCGCGAAGATCATGTTCATCCACGTGCCGTCGGCGTGGCTCGCCATGTTCATCTGGGGGACCATGAGCATCGCGGCGCTCGGCACGCTGGTGTGGCGCCATCCGCTCGCCGACGTCGCCGCCAAGGCCGCCGCCCCGATCGGCGCGGCCTTCACGCTGCAATGCCTGATCACCGGCTCGCTCTGGGGCCGCCCGATGTGGGGGACCTACTGGGTCTGGGACGGACGCCTGACCTCGGTGCTGGTGCTGTTCCTGATGTATCTGGGTGTCATCGCGCTCTGGCGCACGATCGAGGATCCGACGCGCGCGGCGCGGGCGGCGGCGGTGCTCACGCTCGTCGGCGCCATCAACCTGCCGATCATCAAGTTCTCGGTCGACTGGTGGTCGACGCTGCACCAGCCCGCATCGGTGCTCCGCCTCGGCGGTTCGGCCATCCATACGTCGATCCTGATGCCGTTGCTCATCATGGCGCTCGCCTTTTTCCTGTTGTTTTTCACGCTGCATCTCGCCGCCATGCGCAACGAGATCATGCGGCGGCGCATCCGCACCCTGATGATGATGCAGGCGGCCGCGGCGGCCGGGCACTGACCCATGACGCTTGGTCCGCACGCGGCATTCATCGTGGCGGCCTATACGGTCGCCCTCCTGATTGTCGCCGCAATGATCGCATGGGTGGTGCTCGACCATCGGCGACAGGTGCGCGTCCTCGCCGATCTCGAAGCGCGCGGCATCACGCGCCGCTCGGACCGTAACGAGAGCAGGCCTTGACGAGAGCAAGTCTTGACGAGAGCAAGTCTTACCGAGGACAAGCCATGACCGCTGCCACGGACGATGATGGCGCAAGGGTCCGGCGGCGCCGGATCGCGGTGTTCGTCCCGCTCGCGCTCTTCCTGGGGCTGGCACTGCTGTTCCTGATCCGGCTGGGCGCCGGCGACGCCTCGCGCATTCCCTCGGCCTTGATCGGGCGGGACGCGCCGAAGACGGATCTGCCGCCGGTCGCCGGGCTGGAGCGCGACGGCAAGCCGGTGCCCGGCCTCGACGCGGCCGCCTTCAAGGGCGAGGTGACCGTCCTCAATGTCTGGGCCTCGTGGTGCGTGCCCTGCGCCGACGAGGCGCCGCTGCTGATCCGGCTGGCGCGCGACCCCCGCGTGCGCATCGTCGGAATCAACTACAAGGACACGCCCGAGAACGCGCGGCGCTTCCTGGCCCGCTACGGCAACCCCTATGCGGCCAGCGGAGCCGACGGCAACGGCCGCGCCTCGATCGAATGGGGCGTCTACGGAGTGCCGGAAACCTTCGTGGTCGGGCGCGACGGCAGGATCGCCTACAAGCTGATCGGGCCGATCTCGCCGCAGAATCTCGAGGCGGTGCTCAAGCCGGAGATCGAGAAGGCGCTGGCGGCGCCGGCCTCGTGATTTGAATGCTACTCCTTCGCCTCCGCCGGTTCGGGGGCGGCGTATTTCTGCAGCAGCGGATATTGCAGCGCCGCGAAGACGAAGGTCAGCGGCACCACGCCGAACACCTTGAAGCTGACCCACACGTCGGTCGTCTGCGTGCGCCAGACGATCTCGTTGACCACCGCGAGCGCAAGAAAGAACAGCGCCCAGCGCAGCGTCAGCTTGCGCCAGCCTTCCTCGGTGAGATGGAACATGGAATCGAAGACGAGCCCCAGGAGCGGCTTGCCGAACGCGAGCCCGCCCAGCAGCACGCCGCCGAACAACACATAGATGATGGTCGGCTTGAGCTTGATGAACTGCTCGTCCTGCAGGAACAGCGTGAGACCGCCGAACACCAGCACGACGATCGCCGTGATGACCGGCATCACGGGCAGATGCCGCGTCAGCGCATAGCCGATGGCGAGCGCGAGCAGGATCGCCGGGATGAAGACCGCCGTCGCGGTGAAAATGCCGGCATGCTCCCCGGTGAGCAGCTCGGGCGGAAGAAACGGCGCCAGCAGCGGCGCGAACAGCGCCGGCCGCGAATTGGCAAGGAAGAACAGCAGCAGCGGCCCGAGATCGAGCGCGAGCTTGAGGCCGGGATGGAGCTGGGGCTTTGTGGACATGGCAGGTGTGTAACGTGGGCGAGCGCGTTTGTCATGCCGGCGAGCGTCTGCTACTCGATCCCCGCGATCGCCCGCGCGAAATCCTTCGCCGCGAACGGCGCGAGGTCGTCGACGCCCTCCCCGACGCCGACGAAATGTACCGGCAGGCGGTATTTCGCCGCGATCGCCACCAGGATCCCGCCGCGGGCGGTGCCGTCGAGCTTGGTCATCGCGAGCCCGGTGACGCCCGCGATCTTGTGGAAGACCTCGACCTGCGAGAGCGCGTTCTGCCCGACCGTGGCGTCGAGCACGAGCAGGACCGCGTGCGGCGCCGAAACATCGACCTTCTTCATCACCCGGACGATCTTCTCGAGCTCGTCCATCAGCACCGCCTTGTTCTGCAGCCGGCCGGCGGTATCCACGAGCAGCACATCGACGCCCGCCGCGCGCGCGGCGCCGAGCGCATCAAAGACGAGGCCCGCGGGATCGGCGCCGGGTGCGCCCGCGATCACCGGCGAGGCGGTGCGCGTGCCCCAGATCCTGAGCTGATCGATGGCGGCAGCCCGGAACGTGTCGCCGGCCGCGAGCATCACCTTCTTGCCCTCGGCGCGGAATTTCGCCGCGAGCTTGCCGATGGTCGTGGTCTTGCCCGAGCCGTTGACGCCGACCACGAGCACGACGAAGGGTCGCGCCGCCTCGATCGACAGCGGCTTCGCCACCGGCACCAGCACCTTCTCCACCTCGGCCGCCAGGATCGCCTTCACCTCCGCGGGCGCGATCGTCTGGTCGTAGCGCCCCTCCCCCACCGCCGCGGCGATCCGGGCCGCGACGTCGACACCGAGGTCGGCGCGGATCAGCACCTCCTCGATCTCCCCGATCATGGCGGGGTCGAGCTTGCGCTTCACGACCAGGTCGGAGAGCGCAGTGCCGATCGAGCTCGACGTGCGCTTGAGCCCGCCGGTGAGCCGCTGCCACCAGCTTGTCACGCCGCCCTGACCCTTGTCGGTGCTGTCATTCATATCGCTTGCCGGTCGTGATAGCGGTTTCACGCATGAACGCAAAGATCACGCCAGAAGAGATGGTGGCGCGCCTCATCTATCGCGACGGGCTGATGCTGGTGATCGACAAGCCGTCCGGCTATGCGGTGCACCGGGGCCCCAAGGGCGGCGAAAGCCTGGAAGACCATTTCGGCGCGCTGCGCTTCGGCCTGCCGCGCGCGCCGGCGCTGGCGCACCGGCTCGACCGCGACACCTCGGGCTGCCTGGTGCTCGGCCGGCACCGGAAGGCGCTGGCGGAACTCGGCCGCCTGTTCAAGGCGGGCCGCATCGGCAAGACCTATTGGGCGGTGGTCGAAGGCGGGCCGGCCGCCGAGGAGGGCCGCATCGAGATGCCGCTCGGCCGCCGCGACGAGACCCGCGGCTGGTGGATGAAGCCCGACCCGCACGGCCAGCCGGCGGTGACGCTGTGGCGGGTGTTGGGGCGTTCTTTCGTCACCGCGACCGCTGATCCTGTGCTTGGCGCGGTGGCGCCACAGCGTTCCCTCCCCCCATCGCCGGTCGAAGACGGGCGTAATCGCCCTGATGCCGGGGAAGGGACAGGAAGAGGGGTGCTCCAGGAAAGATCGAATCCGATTATCACCCCTCTCCCCAACCCTCCCCCACAAGGGGGGAGGGAGCAGAGCGGAGCCAGCGGCGGCGGGAGCGGATCGCCGCCGACACGTTCCAACCCGGCCGGACAAGTCACCTGGCTCGCGCTCGAGCCGCTGACCGGCCGCACGCATCAATTGCGCGTGCATTGCGCCGAAATGGGTTGGCCGATCGTCGGCGACACCATCTACGGGAGCGCTCCGCGCGCCGGTGGACCGCCGCTGCACCTGCACGCGCGCGAGATCGTGGTGCCGCTCTACAAGAAGCGCGATCCGATCCGCGCGATGGCGCCGGTGCCGCTGCACATGCACGACCGCTTGCAGACCTGCGGCTGGCAGGGCGAGGTGTTCAGGCTGGTGGACTGAGTATCGACCGCTCGCCGCCGGCAGATCAGGCCGCGAACAGGCGCCGGCCGTCGTGGCCCGCCATCGTGAGATCGACGATCTCGCCCGGCGCCATTCCGCCATTGAGGCGAACGAGCGTGAACTGTTCGGTCCGGCCGGTCTCGCGCGCTTCGGTCAGTACGCGCCGGCGCGCGCCGATCTCGCCATCGAGATGCCGCCCGAGCGCAGCGGCGCCTTTTTCCCGCAGGCGGCGCGCGCGGTCTTTGACGACGTCGCCGGCAACCGGCGGCATGCGCGCGGCCGGCGTGCCGGGTCGCGGCGAGAACGGGAAGACATGGAGATGCGTGAGCCCGCATTCCTCCACCAGATCGAGCGAGCGCGCGAACATCGCCTCGGTCTCGGTCGGAAAGCCCGCGATGATGTCGCCGCCGAACACCACGTCGGGTCGCAGCGCCCGCACCTGCTCGCAGAACGCAATGGCGTCGGCGCGCGAATGCCGGCGCTTCATGCGCTTGAGGATGAGATCGTCGCCGGCCTGCAGCGACAGATGCAGATGCGGCATCAGGCGCGGGTCCTCCGCGAAGGCGTCGAGCAGGTCGCGGTCGGCCTCGACCGAGTCGATCGAGGAGAGCCGCAGCCGTTGCAGTTCCGGCACGTGCTTGAGGATCTGCTTCACCAGGGTGCCGAGCCGCGGCGCGCCCGGAAGATTCCCGCCATAGCTCGTGAGATCGACGCCCGTGAGCACGACCTCGCGATGGCCGCGCTCCACCAGCTTGCGGACCTGCGCCACGACTTCACCCATCGGCACCGAGCGCGAGTTGCCGCGCCCGTACGGGATGATGCAGAACGTGCAGCGGTGGTCGCAGCCGTTCTGCACCTGCACGATCGCGCGCGCGCGGCCCTCGAAGCCGTCGATCAGGTGCGGCGCGGTGTCGCGCACGGCCATGATGTCGTTGACCACGACTTTTTCCGCCGCGTCGAGGCCGGCCCAGATCGCCGTGCTGAGCTTGTCCTCGTTGCCGAGCACGTGATCGACCTCGCTCATGGCCCCAAATGTCGCGGGCTCGGTCTGCGCCGCGCAGCCGGTGACGACGATGCGGGCGCCGGGGCGTTCGCGCCGGACCTTGCGGATCGCCTGCCGCGCATGGCGCACGGCTTCCGCCGTCACCGCGCAGGTATTGACCACGACCGTGTCGACGAGCCCGGCCGCTTGCGCCTGGCGGCGGATGATCTGCGACTCGAAGGCATTGAGCCGGCAGCCGAAGGTGACGACATCGACGCTCATGCCGCGCCCGCCTGCGCGAACAGGGCGGGATCGAACCGGCCTTCGTACTCGTATTCGACCGGTCCGGTCATCAGGACGTGATCGTCGCGGTCGCGCCAATCGATCAGCAGGTCGCCGCCCGGCAGCGTGACGGTCACCTGGCGGCCGGTGCGCCGCAGCCGCGCCGCCGCCACCGCGGCCGCGCAGGCCGCCGAGCCGCAAGCCTTGGTGAGGCCGGCGCCGCGCTCCCAGGTGCGGATCACGATGTGATCGCGGGACTTGACGGCGGCGAGCGAGATGTTGGCGCGCTCCGGGAACATCGGATGATATTCCAGCAGCGGGCCGATCTTGCCGAGCTCGTAGACGTCCACATCCTCGACCCAGAAGATGGCGTGCGGGTTGCCCATGTTGACTGCCGACGGCGAGTGCAGGATCGGCTTGTCGAGCGGCCCGATCTGCAGTTCGATCGCACGGGTATCGCGGAATTCCTCGGCCAGCGGGATCTCGTTCCAGGCGAAACGCGGCTTGCCCATGTCCACGGTGGAGACCAGCGGCTCGGCGCCCTTCCAGCAGTTCAGGAGGCCGGCCTTGGTCTCGAAGGTGAGCGCGCTCTTGCCGGTTTCCTGGAACAGCAGGTCGGCGACGCAGCGCATGCCATTGCCGCAGGCGCCCGCCTCCGAGCCGTCGCTGTTGTAGATGCGCACGAAGGCGTCGGTGCCGGCCGTGCGCGGCGCGTGCAGGATCATCAACTGGTCATAGGGCACGCCCCGGGGCGTGCCCTGCGCCACGGCGCGCGCCTCGGCCGGCGTGACCACGCCGGGCTGGCCGCGCAGGTCCACCACCACGATCTCGTTGCCGAGGCCGTTCATCTTGACGAAGGCGTGATTGGCGAGCGCGCTCATGCCGGGCCGGGTGCCGCCTCATGGCCGTGTGCCGCCTTATATGAGCAAATCCGCGGCCTTGGCCAGTGGGGCGGGCGCCATCCCGGGCACCCGGCCGCGACGCGCGGCATCGTGAACGCATGCATGCATTTCGGGCACGGCAAAGCGCGCCGGCGCATGCTAGATAGGGCCGTGCGCGGCGCGTGGGCGGCGTTGCGCCGGAACCCGGAGGTCTTCGATGTTGCGCCGTGCTTGTCGTGCCCTGGGCCTTGCTGTGGTGGCGCTCGCCGCGGCGGCGCCCGGCATCCCGCAATCCGCCCGCGTGCTGGCGCAGGGCACCGTGCAGACGCAGCCGATCGACCCGTTCGGCCAGGACGTCACGCTGCCGGAAAAGACCATCGTCTACACGACCGGATCGGGAAGCTGGGATACCGCCTATGACACGCTCAAGGAGGCGTTCAAGACGCTGCAGGACTATCTCGACAAGGAAAAGCTCACGGCCGCAGGTCCGGCGCTGACGATCTACACGGCCATGGACGACGTGAGCTTCAATTTCCAGGCCGCCGTCCCGCTTGCGAGTGCGCCGACCACGCCGCAGGGCAACATCGGCACCGGCACCTCGCCCGGCGGCAAGGCGCTGAAATTCGTGCACCGCGGCTCGTTCGACTCGATGACGGCGACCTACGACACGATCTCCCATTTCGTGGAAGAGAAGCAGATCGCGTCGAAAGAGCTGTTGATCGAGGAATACATGACGGATATTTTGAAGACCGAGCCGGACAAGCTGGTGATCAACATTTTCGTGCCGATCGATTAGGGCGCGGACCCATCGATCGAGCTTGCTGAAATCGCGCTTGCCGAGCGCGACCGGCATACGACCCGATCAACCTGATGTCAGTGACGATCGGCATCGCCTCCCTCCAGGCCGGCTCCTTCGAGTTGAGAGCCGGGCAGGAAGGGCAAACTTCAGCAACAGGCCTGTCGAGGATGCGTTCGGCTGCGCCACGCCGCACGTCACTCCGCCACCGACTTGGTCAGGGCGATCACCCGGTCCAGCACCGGCCTCGGCGTCGCGTAGAGCCGGTCGACGAAGGTCGCCACCGTCGCGCCGCTGGCCAGATCGATGGCCGCCTGCGCCTGCGCGGCTTCGCGCAGGAACGCCGGATCCTGCACCAGCTTCTGGAACGCATCACGGTACGCCGCAACAATCGGGGCGGGCATGCCCGGCGGCGCGAGATACGGCCGGCCGTATTGCTGCCGCGCGAGCAGGAAATCCAGGATGGAGCGGCTGTCCGCCGTCTTGGCAAACTCCGAAACGAGCGGCACATCGGGCAGGTCGGGATGCCTCGCCAGCGCGAGCTGCATCAGGACGCGGATCAGCTTCTCGCTGACCCAGCGGCCTTTCGAGACCTTCAGGCCGTCCCAGTCCTCGCCGATCGAGCCCTGCACCTCGCCGCGCTCGAGCGCGAGCGCGATCCCGGCCGTGCCCGGATAGCCCCTGACGATCTTCGTCCGGGTGCCGATCAGCTCGTTGAGCAGGAGCGGCCACACCGTCACGTCCGACGTCGCCCCCGATGCGCCGAGCAGCGACGGGCGCTCGATCAGATCCTGCGCGGCCATGAACGGCGTGGTGTGCCACACCATGGCGATGCCGGTGTAGCCATTGAGGCTGCACAGCCAGTTGAACCGTCGCGCGTCGAAACGCGCGTTGCCGTTGCCCATCAGGTTCTCGTAGGGCGCGGTGTTCTGCACCGTCGCGATCGCGCTGCCGTCCTTCGGCGCCACGTTGTAGAGCCAGTTCAGCGCGACCAGGTTGCCGGCGCCCGGCATGTTCTGCACCACGATGGTCGGATTGCCCGGAAGGTGGTTGCCGAGATGCCTGGCGACCAGCCGCCCGTAGAGATCGTAGGCGCCGCCCGCGGTCGAGCCGATGGCGAGCGTGATCTTCTGGCCGGCGAAGTCGGCCGGCTGCGCGGACGCCGCGACGGGAATGGCCGACGCAGCCGCCACGACCAGCAGCGCCGCTCGCCGCCACGCATGTCGCAATCCGGCCGCATCGATCATGGCTGTTCCGATCCCGTCGCGCCGGCCTGCCCGGCCATTTTCGCCCTGCGAGTGTAGCCCAGGGGCCGCCGGTGCGCTAAGCGCCCACGTTGACAGGGGCCCGGGCCATCGCCATAAGCATGCCCGCGGCCGGCTTATGCTGCCGCCCATCCATAACCGACTGAAAGAAGCCGGTCCGGACCTCTCCGAGCACCGGAATCGAACACGAGGACAAGAACGATGTTCGCAGTCATCAAGACCGGCGGGAAGCAGTACCGCGTCGCCGCCGACGACCTGCTCGAGGTCGCCCGGGTCAAGGGCGAGCCGGGCGAGATCGTCCAGTTCGGCGAGGTGCTGGTCGTCGGCGGCGACCCCGTGACGCTCGGCGACCCGACCATTGCCGGCGCGTCGGTGGCGGCCGAGGTGCTGCACCACGGCCGCTCGCCCAAGGTGATCGCCTTCAAGAAGCGCCGGCGCAAGAACTCGCGCCGGACCCGCGGGCACCGCCAGGAATTCAGCCTGGTCCGCATTACCGAGATCCTGACCGACGGCGCGACGCCGACCAAGACCGCGAGGCCCAAGCCCGAGCGCAAGCCGAAGCCCGTCGCCGAAGCCGGGGCCGAATCCGGCGCCTCCTGGGAGGCGGGCGGAACCGACGCCGATCAGGCGCCGGCGGCCAAGGGCAAGGCCAAGGCCAAGCCCGGCAAGGCGTCGGCGAAAAAGCCGGCCAAGCCGAAATCCGGCGGCAAGGGCGGTGGCAAGGGCAAAGCAAAGAAGTGATGATTTCGTCACGAGGATGCATTACATAGCTGGGACCTGAAGGACTTTAGCGATGGCTCACAAGAAAGCAGGCGGTTCCTCCCGCAACGGCCGCGACTCCAACAGTCAGCGGCTCGGCGTCAAGACTTTCGGCGGCGAGGCCGTGCTCGCCGGCAACGTGCTGGCGCGCCAGCGCGGCACCAAGTGGCATCCGGGCCATAATGTCGGCCTCGGCAAGGACCACACGCTGTTCGCGCTCGTCAACGGCCAGGTCGAGTTCCGTACCAAAGCCAAAGGCCGCGTCTACGTATCGGTCCGTCCGATGACGGAGGCTGCGGCCGAATAAACGGCAGATCACATCGAGGTCTGCCGGTATCAGTCGAACCGGCGGACCCAGACGGGTTCCATTGAGGGGAGACGGGATGCCGGCTCCCCTCTTCGCGTTGTGGAACGCAATCCCGGAGCCCGTGCGATGACATTGCTGGACCAAAAACCCGCGGAGGCGCCGCGGGAACAAAGCGCCGCCGTGCTGGAGACCGAGCGGCTGGTGCTGCGCGCGCCCCGGGCCGAGGATGCGCAGGCGATCGCGTTTCTAGTCAACGACCGCCGCATCGCGGAGAACACCGCGCGCATCCCGCATCCCTATACGCTGGCCGACGCCGAGACCTTCATCGCGTCCGCCAACACGGCGGCCGGACAACGCGCATTCCTGATCACGTCGCGCGACGGCGGCATCCTGGGTGGCTGCGGAGTCGGCACCGTGCGCAGCACGACGCCCGAGATCGGCTACTGGCTCGGCGTTGCCTTCTGGGGCCGCGGCTATGCCACCGAGGCGGCGCGGGCCGTGATCGACCACGCCTTCACCGACCTCGGCCACGAGCGGCTGGAAGCGGGCGCGCGCGTGAGCAATCCCGGCTCGCGCCGCGTGCTGGAGAAGTGCGGCTTCCGGTGGACGCATGTCGCCCTCTACCGCGTCCGCGCACTCAACTCCTCGGTGCCGGTCGACCGCTTCCGGCTCGACCGCGGGCTGTGGGCATCGCCCAGGAATTGGGGCAAAGTACGCGGAGCGGCCTGAAGCCCAAGGACGCACCCAAGGACGATCCCAGGGAACCTCGCATGCCCGCGCCGTTTTCCATCCTCGGCCTCGACCACATCGTGCTGCGCGCCGCCGACCCGGCCGCGCTGGAGGCATTCTACCTGGAGGTGCTCGGCTGCAACCTGGAGCTGCGGCAGGGCCGGCTGACGCAGCTTCGCGCCGGCCGCACGCTGATCGACATCGTGCCGGCCGCCGCGGAGGGACCCGCGGCCGGGACATCGTCGAGCGGGGGGCGCCAATCTCGATCACCTGTGCCTGCGCGTCGAGCCGTTCGACGCCGCCACGATCCGGAAGCATTTCGCCGCCCACGGCATCGCGTGCGGCGAGGAGAAGTCGCGCTACGGCGCCGAGGGCCGCGGCCCCTCGGTCTACCTGCACGATCCGGAAGGCAACGGCGTCGAACTCAAGGGCCCGGTGGCCGGCTGAAGGCCGCGTCCTCGTAGTGTGGCGGTTCAGAAGTCCGCATCATTCTTGCAGCGAGTCCGACATGCGGACTTCTGAACCAAAGCCACACTAGATCAATAAGTTGCTAGTGTCCTTCGATTCCGAAGTTCGCAAACGACGGTG
>JAXDOD010000044.1:0-23485 GCA_034669045.1 Alphaproteobacteria bacterium | reverse complement strand
GTCGGCACCGAAGGCAAGCTCGGCGGCCAGGCCAACGTGCGCGGCGTCGCCGGCACCTGGAAGGATCTCACAGACAACGTCAACTCGATGGCCGGCAATTTGACCGGCCAGGTCCGCAACATCGCCGAAGTCACCACCGCGGTGGCGAAGGGCGACCTGTCGAAGAAGATCACCGTCGACGTGAAAGGCGAAATTCTCGAGCTCAAGAACACCATCAACACGATGGTGGACCAGCTCAACGCCTTTGCCTCCGAAGTGACGCGCGTGGCGCGCGAGGTCGGCACCGAAGGCAAGCTCGGCGGCCAGGCGATCGTGCGTGGCGTCGGCGGTACCTGGAAAGACCTGACCGACAGCGTCAACTCGATGGCCGGCAATCTGACCGGCCAGGTCCGCAATATCGCCGAGGTGGCGACCGCGATCGCCGGCGGCGACCTGTCGCGCAAGATCACGGTCGACGTCCGCGGCGAAATCCTTCAGCTCAAGGAAACGCTCAACACCATGGTCGATCAGCTCAACCGCTTCGCGGGCGAGGTGACGCGCGTGGCGCGCGAAGTGGGAACGGAAGGCCGGCTCGGCGGCCAGGCCAACGTGCCGGGTGTCGCAGGCACCTGGAAGGATTTGACCGACTCGGTGAACTCGATGGCGGGCAATCTTACAGCGCAAGTTCGCAACATCGCCGAAGTGACCACGGCGGTGGCGCGCGGCGACCTGTCGCGCAAGATCACGGTAGACGTGAAGGGCGAAATCCTCGAGCTGAAGAACACCATCAACACCATGGTGGACCAGCTCAACTCGTTCGCCTCGGAAGTCACCCGCGTGGCCCGCGAGGTCGGCACCGAAGGCAAGCTCGGTGGCCAGGCCGAAGTGCCCGAAGTGGCCGGCACCTGGAAAGACCTCACCGACAACGTCAACTTCATGGCGTCCAACCTGACCGCGCAGGTCCGCAACATCGCCGAGGTCGCGACTGCGATCGCCGGCGGCGACCTGTCCAAGAAGATCACGGTCGACGTTCGCGGCGAGATCCTGCTGCTCAAGGACACCTTGAACACCATGGTCGAGCAGCTGCGCTCGTTCGCCGCCGAAGTGACGCGCGTGGCGCGCGAGGTCGGCACCGAAGGCCGCCTCGGCGGGCAGGCGGTGGTGCCCGGCGTCGGCGGCACCTGGAAGGATCTGACCGACAACGTCAACCTTCTCGCCGCCAACCTCACCACGCAAGTGCGCAACATCGCCGAAGTGACCACAGCTGTGGCGCGCGGCGACTTGTCGCGCAAGATCACCGTCGACGTGAAGGGCGAAATTCTCGAACTGAAGAACACCATCAACACCATGGTCGACCAGCTCAACGCGTTCGCAGGCGAAGTCACCCGTGTCGCGCGCGAGGTCGGAACCGAAGGCAAGCTCGGCGGACAGGCCGAGGTCCCCGGCGTCGCCGGAACCTGGAAAGATTTGACCGACACCGTGAATTTCATGGCCGCCAACCTCACCGAGCAGGTGCGTGGCATCGTGAAGGTCGTCACCGCCGTTGCTAACGGCGACCTCAAGCAGAACCTGACGGTGAAGTCGAAGGGCGAAGTCGCGGCGCTCGCCGAAACCATCAACAACATGACCGATACGCTTGCGACCTTCGCCGATCAAGTCACCAGCGTCGCGCGCGAAGTCGGCGTCGAAGGCCGCCTCGGCGGCCAGGCCAACGTGCCCGGCGCGGCCGGAACATGGAAGGATTTGACCGGAAACGTGAACCTGCTTGCGGCCAACTTGACATCGCAAGTCCGCGCGATCGCCGAAGTCGCGACCGCCGTCACCAAGGGCGACCTGACCCGCTCGATTCAGGTCGACGCCCGCGGCGAAGTGGCGGAGCTCAAGGACAACATCAATACGATGATCGGCAATTTGAGGCTCACCACCGACGTCAACACCGAGCAGGACTGGCTGAAGACGAACCTCGCCAAATTCACCAACATGCTGCAGGGCCAGCGCGATCTCGTCACGGTAGGCCGGCTGCTGCTGACCGAACTGACGCCGCTGGTGAACGCCCACATGGGCGTCATCTATCAGGTCGAAAACGAAGACAATCCGCAGCTGCGGCTGCTTTCGGCATATGCCGGCGACGGCACAATTCCGCATCAGCAACATGTGCAATTCGGTGAAGGTCTCGTGGGCCAGTGCGCCATGGACAAGCGTCAGCGGCTGGTCTCGGACATCCCGGCCGACGCCGTCCCCATCAATTCCGTCCTGCTGCGCGTCGTACCGAAAAATCTCGTCGTGCTGCCGGTGCTGTTCGAGAACCAGGTCAAGGCGGTGATCGAGCTGGCCTCGCTCAGCCACTTCACCGAGCTGCAGATCGCCTTCCTCGAGCAGCTCACCGACTCCATCGGCATCGTGCTCAACTCGATCGAGGCGACGATGCAGACCGAAGGGCTGCTGAAACAGTCGCAGCAGCTCGCAGGCGAACTGCAGACCCAGCAGAAGGAGCTGCAGCAGACCAACGAGCAGCTCGAGCAGAAGGCGCAGCAGCTCGCCGAACGCAACGTCGAGGTCGAGCGCAAGAACCAGGAAATCGAGCAGGCCCGCCGCGCGGTGGAGGAGAAGGCCACCGAGCTCGCGCTCACCTCGAAATACAAATCGGAATTCCTGGCCAACATGTCGCACGAGCTGCGGACGCCGCTCAACAGCATCCTCATTCTCGGCCAGCAGCTCACCGACAATCCGGACGGCAACCTGACCCAGAAGCAGGTCGAGTTCGCGCGCACGATCCACGGCGCCGGCACCGACCTGCTCAACCTGATCAGCGACATTCTGGATCTGTCCAAGATCGAGTCGGGGACCGTGACGGTGGAGGCCGACGAGATCTTCTTCTCCAACCTGCTCGACATGGTCGGACGGCCGTTCCGTCACGAAGCCGACGCCCGGCAGCTTTCCTTCGAGGTGCATCTCGACCCCAATCTCGGCCGCAGCATCACGACCGATTCCAAGCGCCTGCAGCAGGTCTTGAAGAACCTGTTGTCGAACGCGTTCAAGTTCACGGCGCTGGGCGGCGTGCGGCTCAACGTCTCGGCCGCGCTTGGCGGCTGGAGCGCCGAGCACCCGGTGTTGAGCCAGGCGCCCGCGGTCGTCGCCTTCGAAGTGTCCGACAGCGGCATCGGCATCGCGCTCGAAAAGCAGAAGATCATCTTCGAGGCGTTCCAGCAGGCCGACGCCAGCACCAGCCGCAAATACGGCGGAACCGGCCTGGGGCTCGCCATCAGCCGCGAACTGTCGAACCTGCTGGGCGGTGAAATCCACCTGCGCAGCTCGCCGGGCACCGGCTCGACCTTCACGCTCTATCTGCCGTTGCGCTATGTCGGCCCCTCGACCGCGATCCGTCCGGCTGCCGGCATGGCGCCTTCCTTGGCGCAGCCGGCCGGCTTCCGTCTCGCTCCGGCCGAGCGTCCAACCGAGCAGATCCCGGACGACCGCCTCGACATCGAGCCGGGCGACGCGATCCTGCTGATCGTCGAGGACGATCCGCACTACGCGCGGATCATGGTCGATCTCGCGCGCGACAAGGGCTTCAAGGCGCTGCTGGCGATGCGCGGCGACGATGCGCTCGATCTCGCCAAGCAATACCAGCCCACCGCGGTGTCGCTCGACGTCTTCCTGCCCGACATGCTGGGCTGGAACGTGCTCAGCCAGCTCAAGCAAAACCCGCTGACGCGCCACATCCCGGTGCAGATCATCACGCTCGACGAGGACCGCCAGCACGGCCTGGCGCGCGGCGCCTTCTCCTTCGTCAACAAGCCGACCACGCCGGAGGGCATTTCCGAGGCGCTGTCCAAGATCAAGGAATTCGCCCAGCCGCGGCGCCGGCGGCTGCTGATCGTCGAAGACAACAAGGCCGAGCAGATGAGCATCGGCGAGCTGCTCGGCTACGACGACATCGAGATCGTGAATGCCGGCACCGGCGCCGAAGCTCTCACCACCTTGCGTGAACATCAGTGCGACTGCGTCGTGCTCGATCTTCGCCTGCCCGACATGACCGGTTTCGAGGTGCTCGAACGGATGCGGGAGGACAAGACGCTCGCCGACGTTCCGGTCGTCGTCTTTACCGGCCGCGAGCTTTCGGTCGAGGAGGACCTGCAGCTTCACGCCATGGCGCGCAGCATCGTCGTCAAGGGTGTTGAATCGCCCGAACGCCTGCTAGACGAGACCGCGTTGTTCCTGCACCGCGTGGTCACCGATCTTCCGGCCGAGAAGCAGCGCATGCTGGAGCGGCTCAATAGTTCGGACGAGGACCTGGTCGGTCAGACGGTCCTCCTGGTCGACGACGACTCGCGCAACATCTTTGCGCTCTCGAGCGTGCTCGAGCGGCGCGGCATGAAGGTGCTGACCGCGACGACCGGACGCGAGGCGATCGATCTGGTGGAGACCACATCCCAGCTCGCCATCGTGCTCATGGACATCATGATGCCGGAAATGGACGGTTATCAGACGATCGCGAAGATTCGCCGCAACCCGGCCTATCGCCGGCTGCCGATCGTGGCCCTGACGGCGAAAGCCATGAAGGGCGACCGCGAGAAATGCCTGGAGGCGGGGGCATCGGACTATCTTGCCAAGCCCGTCAACACCGAGCAGCTTCTCGCCGCGCTGCGGATGTGGCTGCATCGCTAGGCCCGGGGGCCCCATGAGCAATACGGTCAACGTCCTGCTTGTTGACGATCAGCCCGGAAAGCTGCTCGCCTACGAGGTCATTCTCAAGGACCTCGGAGAGAATCTCCTCAAGGCGGCGTCCGCCCGCGAGGCCCTGGAACACCTGCTGAAACACGACGTGGCGATCGTGCTCATCGACGTCTGCATGCCGGAACTCGACGGGTTCCAGTTGGCGGCGATGATCCGGGAGCATCCGCGCTTCCAGCAGACGGCGCTCATTTTCATTTCCGCCATCCACCTGACCGACATGGACCGCCTGCGCGGCTACGAGATGGGCGCGGTGGACTACGTCCCCGTGCCGGTGGTTCCGGAGGTGCTGCGCGCCAAGGTGAAGGTCTTCGCGGAACTCTACCGCAAGACTCGCGAGCTCGAGAACCTCAACCACGAGCTCGAGCGTCGCGTGTCCGAGCGCACCGCCGAGCTCGAAGCGTCCAATGCGCGGCTCATCGAGAGCGAGCGGCGGCGGAGCGTCGCGCTGGCCGCCGGCCGGATGGGCTCGTGGGACTGTGACGTGTCGACCGGCGAGTGCACCTGGGACGCCGGGCAATACCGTATTTTCGGCGTCGAGCCGAACGGATTTCATGCCTCGATCGAGACCGTGCAGTCGCTGATCCACCCGGAGGACCTCCAGCGGCTGATGGCGATCGCGAAGGAAGGGCTCGGCGACAAGCAGACGTTCCAGACGGAAATCCGCATCCTGCGCCCCGACGGCCAGATGCGATGGTGCATCTGCGCGGCGGCGATCTCGGTCAGCCCGCAAGGCCGGGTGATCCATGCCAGCGGCGTCACCATCGACATCACCGACATGAGGCAGGCGGAGGAGCGGCGGACGCTCCTGGTGCGCGAAGTGGACCACCGGGCGCGGAACGCGCTGGCGGTCGTGCAATCGATCGTCCGGCTGACCAAGGCCAAGACCATCGAATCCTATATCGCGGCCGTCGATGGCCGCATCCGGGCGCTGTCGACGGCGCATGTGCTGCTGTCGGAGTCCCGCTGGGAGGGTGCCGACCTCAGCCGCCTGGTCGAGGAGGAATTCGCGCCCTATCGAAGCACGGAGTCCGAACGGATCGTCGCGGCGGGGCCGGCGGTCTTCCTGCAGCCCTCGACCGCGCAGATCCTCGCGCTGGTCCTGCATGAGCTGGCGACCAACGCGGCCAAATATGGGGCGCTGTCGATGACGTCGGGCAGCGTCCGGCTGACCTGGCGGCTCGCTCCCAACGGCCTCATGCTGCAGTGGGAGGAGGTTGGCGGTCCCGCCGTGCCGGCGCCGGTCTCGAAAGGCTACGGCACCAAGGTCATCGGCGCCAGCGTGGAACAGCAGCTTCGGGGAACGGCCAAATTCGATTGGCGTCCGGATGGGCTGCGCTTCACCATGTGCATTCCGCTCGTCGAGCAGGCCGCGCGGTCGGAAGACGCGCCCGGCAAGCTGAAAATGCCCAAAAGGCATAACAGCGTCGTTGCGGGGAATCGGCTCCTGCTGGTCGAGGACGAGGTGACGGTCGGCATGATGATGAAGGACATGCTGACCGACCTCGGATTTGACGTGATCGGGCCGTTCGGGAGGCTTCCCGATGCCGTGGCCGCAGCCCACCGGGAAGACTTCCACGCCGCCGTTCTCGACGTGAACCTCAACGGCGAGACCGTGTATCCGGTCGCCGAGGTGGTGTCGGCGCGCGGAGTTCCGTTCGTCTTCGTGACCGGCTATGGCGCCGAAGCCGTCGACAGCCGGTTTGCGCACATCCCCGTGCTGCAGAAGCCGATCGAAAGCCGAATCCTGCAGAACTATCTGGTCCTGCAGCCTGCCGGCGCAGCCAGGGCCTGCCTGCGGGTGTCCTAGGATCAGGATTAGATACCTGCCGGAAACCGCCGCCGGCTGCCAATTCGCACGCCAGGGTGTGCTTCCCCTCTTTCCTTTCGTCGCGACTTGAGGGATGGTCCGCCAAGATCGTGCCTATCAACCCTGAGATTGAAGAGGAGAGTTCGTGCAGGTTTTCGTCCGTGACAACAACGTCGACCAGGCGCTCAAGGTGCTGAAAAAGAAGATGCAGCGCGAGGGCGTCTTCCGCGAGATGAAGCTCCGCAGCCATTTCGAGAAACCCTCCGAAAAGCGCGTTCGCGAGAAGGCGGAAGCCATCCGCCGGGCGCGCAAGCTGGCGCGCAAGAAATTGCAGCGCGAGGGCCTGCTGCCCATGAAGCCCAAGCTGGTTCCAGGCGCGCCGGCGCGGCGCGGGCCGGGAGCCGGGCCGCCACGCGCGCCCCGGTTCTGATCCGGCAACAACGACGGGCGGACATGCCCGGGCTGGATCAGCCCGCGTCAGGCGTGGCCGCCGCCGCCGGTGATCGTCAGGCCCGGATCGCCTTCGCCCTCCAGCAGTTCGCCGGGAGGGGAGGCGTCGCGGGCCTCAGCTTTGTCGTCCGTCTTTGACTTGTCCGTCTTTGATTTGGCCGGCGCCGCGCCTGAATTCTTGCTGCGTCGGCCCGGATCGTCCTGAGCTTCGCGGCCGAGCCGCGGGTTCTTGGGGGCATTCATTTCCGACCCTCCGCGTGGAGTCTGCCTGCTGACGGAACGCGTGTTGGCGGGTTTGGTTCAGGGCGCCAGCGCGTCACTTCAGGATGGTCTGGGATAACGGCGGGTCGGCCCTGCCGTTGCGCTGCGGATTTCCGGACACCGCCGAAACAAATCCTGCGCGAACGTGTTGCCTCTCTAGATTTCATGCCCAACCAACGGGATTGAGCATGTCCATTGTTCAGTCGCTCAGTGCTGCGGTCGTGGCCGGCGTCATCGCCTTGCCCGCAGCCCCGTTGCAGCGCACCGAGTCCGCCCACCTCGGCGCGGGCGCCTGCACGAGGGTTGCGGAAGCCGACGTGAGTGTCGTCCCGCATGGTTTCCTTGTCCAAGGCGGGGAGTTCGTCGCTCAGGACGACGTTCTGCCGTCCTCCGACGGGGGTTACTGGTTTTGTGCAGGCGCCGCCCGGCAGGCCATTTTCCTGGTGCCGGCAGATCAATACTGAAGGTCACGCGGAGTCAGCCGGCCAAACGCGGCAAGACCCCCGCTAAAGGTCTTCTCGCGAGGATCCCTGTCCCGTGGTGCTCAGCGGCGCCGGCGCCGGCTGGGTGATCGGCGGCACCAGCCTGAACTCGTCCACGATCGGGGCGTACCCGCTCGTGGTGACCGAGGGATTGCTGCCGACCAGCCCGAGCGCGACAATCACCATGACCAGCAGGATGGCGCCGAACCACAGCCACATGGTCTCGGACACCTCTTTTTCAACCGGATGCGAATGTTCCATGGCCGTCTCCTTTTGTAGGAAGGCACCAGGAAAAACGCCGACTCTGCCCACGAAGTTCCAAGCGCCAGCCGTTTGATCGGCGAGGGCGCCCGCCAGGGGCCGGGCCCGAGCCTCAGCTCAGCAGCTTTTCCAGCCGGACCGGCAACTCACGGATGCGCTGGCCGGTGGCATGATAGACCGCATTGGCCACGGCCGCCGCCGTCCCCACATTGGCGAGCTCTCCCAGCCCCTTCACGCCGGCCGGATTGACGTCGTGGTCCACCTCCGGCACCAGGATGACCTCGAGCTGATCGATGTCGGCATTCACCGGCACGAGGTAGTCCGCGAAATTGTCGTTGATGTAGCGCGCGCGCTGCCGGTCGATCTCGGTCGCTTCATGCAGCGCCGAGCTGATGCCCCAGATCATCCCGCCGACATACTGGCTGCGCGCCGTGCGCGGATTGACGATCCGGCCGGCCGCGAAGGCGCCGACCATGCGCGGCACGCGGATTTCGCGGGTCAGGGCGTGAACGCGCACCTCGACGAACTCGGCCCCGAGCGCATACATCAGCTTGTCGCCGTGCGGACCACCGGTCATCGAGGCCTTGCCGGCGTAGAGGAGCTTGATGGCGTCGGGCTTCACGCCCGGCGGGATGAACTCCGCGTATTCCTCGATCGCGCCCAGGCGCGCGCGCTTGAACAGATCTTCGAGCTTCTCCTCGCTGCCGTCCCGGGCGATGGCGCGGCCCTCGGTCAGGCTGATCTCGTCAGGCGAATGCCCGGCCAGCGGGCCGTCGTTCGCGGCCGCGGCCGCGCGCAACAGTTTCGCCCGGATGGCCTCGCAAGCCTGGATCACGGCCGAGCTCGTGCTGGCGGTCGTGTTCGATCCGCCCGCCACCGGCGCCGGCGGCAGGGCGCTGTCGCCGACCTCGACGGTGACCGAGCTGACGGGGACGCCGAGGCGTTCCGACGCGATCTGCGCCAGCATCGTATAGACGCCGTTTCCGATCTCGTGCGCCGCCGTCTGCACCCGGACCTGGCCGTTGGACAGCATGCGCACCCGCGCCGTGGCCGCGCCGATATGGGTCGGATAGATCGCGCTCGCGCATCCCCAGCCGACCAGCCAGTCGCCATCGCGCATGGAACCGGGCTGCGGATTGCGCCGCTTCCAGCCGAAGGCCTCGGCGGCCTGGTCGTAGCACGCCATCAGCGACCGGCTCGAATAGGGCTTGCCGCTGACCGGGTCGGTGGTCGTGTCGTTGATGCGGCGCAGTTCGACCGGGTCGATGCCGAGCTTGACCGCCAGTTCGTCCATCGCGCTTTCGAGCGCATAGATGTAAGGCACCACCGGCGGCGAGCGCATGTAGCCGGGCGTATTGCGGTCGGCATGCACCACGTTGACCGTGGTGCTGACGGCGCCGAACGCATAGAGCCTCGCGCTCTCCTCGACGCCCGCCACCACGTAGGGGTCGGGCCGCGAACTGACCTCCCGGCCGTCATGGCTGTAGCCGACCAGCTTGCCGTCGCGGCCGGCGCCGAGCCTGATGTGATGGCGGGTCTCCGCCCGATAGGTCGCGATCGTGAAGCCCTGGTCGCGCGTCGCCACAAGCTTGACCGGCCGGTTGAGCCGTTTCGCCGCGAGCGCCACCAGCGCCGTGCGCGGCGTCATCGTGCCCCTGGCGCCAAAGGCGCCGCCGACATAGCTGCTGATCACCCGCACCTTGTCGGCCTCGATGCCGAGCCGTTGCGCGACGGCGTTCTTCAGTCCGTGCACGAACTGGCTCGGCTCGTGGACGGTGAGCTTGTCGCCCGACCATTGGCAGGTGGTGGAAAACAGCTCGAGCGGATTGTGGTGCTGCGTGGGGGTCGCATACTCGGCGTCGATCACGACCGCGGCAGTCGCGAGGGCGGCACCGGCGTCGCCTTTGTTCGGCAGGTCCTTGTGCTGCTCCGAAACCTTGGTGGCGTCTTCTTCTCGAAGCCCTTGCGATCCGAAGCTGGCGCTCGGTTGTTCGACCGCATAGGTCGCCCGCACCAGGTAGGCGGCTTCACGCGCGGCTTCGTAGGTTTCCGCAACCACCATGGCGATGATCTGGCCGTCGTGAGCGATCTCGGGCCCGAGCTTCTGGATCGAGGTCGAGGAGCCTTCGCCGAACTTGCCGTTCTTGAGTTCGCCGGTGTTCTCGTGCGTGAGAATGTCGAGCACGCCCGGCACCGCGCGCGCCGCGGCGAGGTCGAGCATTTCGATCCGGCCCTTGGCGATCGCGCTGGTGACCAGGAACGCGAAGCCGGGATTGCTGACCGGCATGTCGGACGGATAGCGCGCCGCGCCGGTGACCTTCAGCCGCGCGTCGACGCGCGCGACCGGCTCGCCCATGTTCTCTTTTGGTGCTGGTGCCGTGATGCTCATTTCAGACCTTCATCTGCGCCGCCTCGGCGAGCGCCCGCAGCAGGGTGCGCTTGCCGAGCTCGATCTTGAACGCGTTGTGCTCGCGCGCCTGCGCGCCGGCAAAGGCGGCCTCCGCCGCGGCCTGTCTGGCGGACGCATCGTCGATCGCCTTGCCCTTGAGCGCCGCCTCCGCCGAAGTCGCCCGCCACGGCACCGTCGCCACGCCGCCGAGCGCGATCCGCGCCTCGCGCAGCGTGCCGTCACGCAGATCGAGCGCTACCGCCGCCGAGGCCAGCGCGAACTCGTAGGATTCGCGGTCGCGGATCTTGAGATAGAGCGACCGTCGCGTCCACGGCCCGCCCGGGACGAAGAACGATGCGATCATTTCGCCGGACTGCAGCGTGGTCTCGATGTCGGGCCGGTCGCCCGGCCGGCGGTGCAGCGCGGCGAACGGAATGCTGCGCTTGCCGTTCACGCCGGCGATTTCCATGGTCGCATCGAACGCGATCAGGGCCTGGGCGAAGTCGCCAGGATAGCTGGCGATGCAGCTCTCGCTCGCCCCCAGCACGGCATGCGCGCGGTTGAATCCGTCCAGGGCGGCGCAGCCCGATCCCGGATTGCGCTTGTTGCAGGCCGCATAGGAGACGTCGCGGAAGTATGGGCAACGCGTCCTTTGCAGCACATTGCCGCCCAGGCTCGCCATGTTGCGCAACTGCTGGCTGGCCGCGAGCTTGAGCGACATGGCGATGGCGGGAAAATCGCGGTTGACGCCGGGATGCTCGGCCGCCGCCGTCATGCGGACCATGGCCCCGAGCCGCAGCCCGTCCGGGCTCATCTCGATGCGTCCCAGCTCGGTCTGGTCGAGCGCATTGATGTCGACCAGGGTCGAGGGCCGCATGACATCGAGCTTCATCAGGTCGATCAGCGTCGTGCCGCCGGCCAGAAACTGGATCGGGTTCTGCAGCGGCGACTCGCCGCGTCCCTGCGCCGCGATCTGGACGGCCGCCTCGGCAACACGGACCGGCTCATAGGCAAATGGACGCATGGACCTATTTCTCCGTCCGCATGGCCACCTTGGCCTGCTTGATGGCCGCCACGATGTTGGGATAGGCGGCGCAACGGCAGAGATTCCCGCTCATGAACTCGCGGATGCTTGCATCGGTGGTCGCGTGGCCCTGGTTCACGCAGGCGATCGACGACATGAGCTGGCCGGGCGTGCAGTAGCCGCACTGGAAGCCGTCCTGGTCGATGAAGGCCTGCTGCATCGGATGCAGGTCGCCGTCGGGTCTCGACAGCCCTTCGACGGTGCCGACGTGGCGCCCCTGCGCCGCCACCGCCAGCGTCAGGCATGCCAGCACGGGCCGCTCATCGACATGCACCGTGCAGGCGCCGCACTGGCCGTGGTCGCAGCCTTTCTTGGTCCCGGTGAAACCCAGATGCTCGCGCAAGGCATCCAGCAAGGTCGTGCGGACGTCGAGCGTCAGGCGGTGTTCGCTGTTGTTGACCTTCAGCGTCAACTTGACCGGATCGCGGACCGCATTCGATGGCGCAGGCGCGGAACTCTCCTGCGCGGAGACGGCGCGGGCGAAAACCGGGACCGCGGCCGTCGAGGCTCCGGCCATCAGGAACTTCCGCCGGCTATGCCCGCTTCGCGTCTGGTCGGGTGCAGCCGTCTTGTCGGTTGAGATCGTCTTGGAACTTGAGGTCGTCTTGGGATCTGACAAATCCCCATCCTGGGCAGGCATGGCAAGACTCCCGCGTAGTCACGGCCGAGATATCCGGAGACGCCCTGCGGTCCAACCGCCGACGGGGTTGGGGGTTCCGGGAACCGGCTCGCAAAGGCGCCGGCGAGGAGGAATCCGGTTCAAACTTCCGTTACGTTCGCCGTCCCACCGCCTCGCTATACATCTCGGGTGCCGCGTTGTGGCTCAGCGCATGCAGCCGGATCTGGTCGGTCGCGCTCACCAGCGCGCTTCCCGCCTGGCCCAGGCTTGTGCGCGCTTCCTCGAACGGGAGGTCCCTGAAGCGCGCCTCGACCGCCTCGAAGCGGCCGAGCAGACGCTCGAGCTCTCCCGCCAGCATCGATGCGGTCCACCAGTGCTCCGACTTGCTGGCGTCATGCTGCAGGAAGGCCTCGAACCGCTCCAGCGCCAGCGTGCGATAGAGGACGGTCAGTTGCGGCTTGTCGCGCTCGGCTTCCCAGCTCGCCTGCAAATAGGTCTGCGCGAGATCGTAGTCGTCGCCGCCCAGCCGCTCCTTCACATAGGCGGCCATATAGTAATCGGTGTGTTTGGCCCGCTGCTTGCGGAACTCGTCGGTCAGCACGATCGGCTTGATGGCGGCGACTTCGGCGTCGGAGAACTGGCTGCGGTACATGACGAAGCCGTTCTCCGGACAGACCGGAAATGGATTTGGCGCGATCAGCGAGCCCAATGGCTTGAGATCGAGCCGCACGCCGTGCAGCACGAATCCTGCAATGACCGCGGTCTTGAAGGACTTGCCGTCGATCGGACAGGTGACCTGCACTTCGCCCAGGAGCAGCGCCTTCGCCCCGAGCGTTCCCGCGCCGAGGCTCAAGCCGAGGCAGAGCGCAGTGGTGACCGCCCTCGGCGCGGCGCCGGCCTTTGCCGCGAGCGAATTGCGAGATGGCGATTTCGATGTCTGCACGGGTGCTTTTCCTGGCGCACCAACTCGCCGTGTTCGCAAACAGTTCCGCGGCTTGAACGTCGCTGCGCCGGCAACTTGCGCTGGCGGTTCCGACGGCCGGCCGCGCAGGAACTCCGCCCGGAACGGCGCGTTGGTCCGGGAAGCCTTGCGAAGGAACCGTCCCGTGCGAGCAAGCAGCCCCTGGGCCATCTATCTTGGAAGCGCCGGGCTCGTGATCGGCAGCCTGGGCTTGGCCGCCCGCAGCGCAGTTCCCTCGCACGCCGAGCCGGCGCTTTTGTTCGTGCAGGCGAGCTTGGCGCAGCCCCCTGCCGCCAGCGATTGGCCGCCTGATCCCAGCACCACCGCGGTCCCGGTTCTCGACGAGATGATCGAGCTCCTCGCTCCCGTGCGGGCCGAGGCCACCCCCTCGGATGTCGTGGAGCAGGAACCCGTCCGCGAGACCGTGCGCGAGATCATCCGGGAGCCCAGGCCGAAGGCGCTGAGAGCGCAGCACGCGCGGCGGATTCCCGTCGCCGGCGAGGATCGCGGAAGTTATCGCTATCGCGTCTACTGGGTCGAACGCGAGCAGAGCGCCAGGGATGAGCCACCGGCGCGGGTGCGTGTCTTCGGTCCGACGGACGACTGGTAGCCGCCGATCGGCGGTTACAGTCACGCTGCTTCGGCATAGATGGTCTTCTTCGCCAGCCGCAGGTCGGCGACGAACTGGCGGTACTCGCGCTCCTTGTCGTCGTGGTCCTGGATCCGCAGCAGGAACGACGGATGGATGGTGATGAACAGCGCGGTGCCGTCCGCAAGCCGGTGCGCGTGCCCGCGGACCTTCGCGATCGTGACCACCCGATCGAACAGGCTGCGCGCGGCCGTCGCTCCGAGCGCGATGATCGCCGCCGGCTTCACGATGGCCCGCTCGTTGTCGAGCCACCACCGGCAGCGCTCGATCTCGTAGCTGTTCGGCCGTTTGTGCAGGCGCCGCTTGCCCCGCATCTCGAACTTGAAATGCTTGACCGCATTGGTGACGAAGGTATCGCGGCGCGGAATGCCCGCATCTTCGAGCGCCTGGTCGAGGAGGCGCCCGGCCGGGCCGACGAACGGCTTGCCGGCCAAGTCTTCCTTGTCGCCGGGCTGTTCGCCGACCAGCATGAGCCGGGAGTGGATGCGGCCTTCGCCGGGGACGACCTGCGTGGCGAACTGGTAGAGCGGGCAGCGCGTGCACTGCGCCTCGGCCTCACGCAGCTCCGCGAGCGTGCGGATCAGCGGCATGGGTTCGGGCGCCGCGGCCGGTGCGGCGACGGCTCGTGGTCGTGTCCTGCCCGTCGATGCCGCTCTCACCATGAGGCTCTCCCGCGAGGACGGACCCGCCGCTAGCCGTAGCCGCCGATGATCGGAAGAATCTCGCCGGTGATGTAGCTTGAACAGCTTGGCGCGGCCATGAACACGAAGGCCGGCGCGATTTCCTCCGGCTGCGCCGCGCGCTTCATCGGCGTCTTGCTGCCGAATTTCGCCACCTGCTCGGCCGGCCGGTCGGCCGGGTTGAGCGGCGTCCAGACCGGACCCGGCGCGACCGCGTTCACGCGGATGCCGCGCTCGATCAGATGGGCCGAAAGCGAGCGCGTGAAGGCGTGAATGCCGCCCTTGGTCATCGAATAATCCAGCAGCTCCTTGCTGCCCTCGATGCCGGTGATGGAGCCGGTCATCACGATCGAGCTGCCGGCCTTCATGTGCGGCACGGCGGCCTTGGCCATGTGGAAATAGCCGTAGAGATTGGTTTTGACGGTGCGGTCGAAATGCTCCTCGGTCAGGTCTTCCAGGCGCGCGACATGTTCCTGGAACGCCGCATTGTTGACCAGGATGTCCAGCTTGCCGAATTCCTCGATCGTCTGCTCGACGCAGGCCTGGCAGAAGGCGAAATCGGCCACGTCGCCCGCGATGGTGATGCAGCGCCGGCCTTCCGCCTCGACCGCGCGTTTGGTCTCTTCGGCATCGGCATGTTCATTGAGATAGGTGACGGCGACGTCGGCGCCCTCGCGCGCATAAAGGACCGCCACGGCACGCCCGATGCCGGAATCGCCGCCGGTGATCAGGGCCACCATGTCGAGCAGCTTTTCGGACCCTTTGTAGTGGGGCGCGTCGTACATCGGCCGCAGCGCCAGCTCGCCCTCGAGGCCGGGCTTGTCCAGGTGCTGCTCGGGGAACGAGGTCGGATAGGCGCGGGCGCCTGCCTGCATGGCCGCCGGCTTCTTGTCCTTCCCGGAATCCTGCGCCCGGTCGGCGCGTTCGACTTGCTGCTGGATCTTCCGCTCGCTGCGGGCGGTGCGCTCGGCGCCTTCCGCGAAGCTGCTCATGTTGCGACGGGGTGTGCTCATGATCGCTTTCTGGTGATCGCTTTCTGGTCGTTTCCGGACAGCCGGCCGGCATCGACGCGACGGTCGGCCGGGCGATGGATGTTTGAGAAACGCCCGGTCTGCGAACGGGTTCCGGAGGGCCGGGTTGAACCGGGCGGCCACCCTGCGCGTTCGTTGCTCGAAAGCGCGGGACCTCCGTTGCAAAGGATACGCGATGTCTCTCAAGGCCCTGGCGATGAACTGCACGCTCAAGCCGTCTCCCGCTCCGTCCTCGACGGACAAGTTGCTGGGCGAACTGCTCGGTGCGCTGCGCGAGTACGAGGTCGAAGGCGAGACCGTTCGCGTCGTCGACTTCAACGTCAAGCCCGGCGTCAGCTCGGACGAGGGGCCGGGGGATGACTGGCCGAAGCTGCGCAAGCGCGTGCTCGACTGCGACATTCTGGTGATCGGATCGCCGATCTGGCTCGGCCAGCCGTCCAGCATCGCGAAGCGCGTCCTGGAGCGCATGGATGCGTTCCTGGGCGAGCGCGACGACATGCAGCGCATGCCGAGCTACGGAAAGATCGGGTTCGCCGCCGTGGTCGGGAACGAAGATGGCGCGCATCACGTCGCGGCGGAGGTCTGCCAGGCGCTCGCCGAGGTGGGCTTCACGATTCCGTCAGGTGGCGTCACCTATTGGGTCGGCGAAGCCATGGGGAGCAAGAACTACATCGACCTGGAGACGACGCCGAAGGCGGTTGCCGAATGGACGCCGGTGCTCGCGTCCAATGCCGCGCATCTCGCAAAGCTGCTGAAGCAGTCGGGCTATCCGGGGCGAAAGAGCAGCCAATGACCAACGACGCCCTCGACATGAACGGCCACGCCGGCGTGCCGCAAGAGAATGGAATTCCGACGCCCGAAGCGGTGGCCGAGCGCCTCGGCCTGCGGCACGTCGACAGCGGCGACTTGTCGATCCGCCGGTGCCGGTGCGGCCGCGGCTGGCGGTATACCGGCGCCGATCAACGGACCATTCGCGATGCCGCCACGATCCGGCGGCTCAATCGCCTCGCCGTCCCGCCGGCCTATCGCGAGGTTCTCTACGCCAGCGATCCGGCCGCGCACCTCCAGGCCATCGGGCGCGACGCCGCCGGCCGGTTGCAATATCGCTACCATCCCGAATGGGAGAAGGTGCGGGAAGTCCGCAAGGCGCGACGGCTCGCCCGGCTGGCGAAAGCCTTGCCCCGCATCAGCCGCAGCCTCGCGCAGCATCTCGGCTCGGCGCAGCCGACGCGCAGCTTCACCGCGGCGGCGGTCATCGAGCTGGTGGCTTGCAGCGCCATCCGGGCGGGAGAGGAGAGCTACGCGCGCATGCGGGACACGCGCGGCGCCGCCACGCTGTTGAAGTCGGACGTCGCCGTCCGGGGCCCGAGGATCAGGCTCACCTTCCGCGCCAAAGGCGGCAAGACCGTGAGCAAGGAGGTCGACGCGGCGCGCTTGGCGCGGGCCATTCTCCGCTTGCGGCGGCTGCCGGGAGAGCGCCTGTTCCAGTATCACGCCGAGAGCGGCGAGATTCGCCAGATCAATGCGCGCGAGGTCAATGCCTTCCTGCGCGAGATCGCGGGAGCAAAGATTTCGCTGAAGGATTTCCGCACCCTGCTGGCGTGCGAAAGCGTGCTCGACTCGCTGTCGCGCGCCGAGCCGGCGCCCAACCACCGTCAGCGCCGCAAGCAGGTCCTGCACGCCGTCAAGGCTGCGGCCGAGGACCTGGCCAATACGCCCGCGATCTGCCGCAGGAGCTATGTGCACGACGCCGTGGTCGAAGCGTTCGAGAACGGCGTATTGGGCCACTGCGCGCCGGCGCTGAAGAACTGCAGGTCGCGCACCGGCCGCGCGCAGGTGCTGGCCGACATCATCACCGGCGCGCTGACTTGAGGGAGCACGAGGGCGGGCCGGCACAGGCGACGGCGGCAGGGAACCAGGCAGCGCAATCGCAGTTTCCTTCACGGGCGCTCGGCCTCGCGGAGTCCCTGACATGCACGCGCCCTCGATCAAGGTTATCGGTCCCAACCGGCACGGCATGTATGTCGTGGAGCTGCGCAGCGGCGGCGGGCGTTCGATCGCCCTGTTCGTTCCGGACGATCAAGGCGGCGATGTGCTGCGCGATATTCAGGAGCGGATTCCCTACGGCCTGGTCCTGCACGACCCGGCCGACGCCCAGATCGTTTGACGTGAATTCATCGCCGCACCGCGCGCCGATCCGAGCCGCCGCGGAACTTTTTTCCTGATGCCGAATTACAAATTTGTGCCGTGATTTGACGGAGGCGCCGCATGCATTTGCTGCACGATTTCAGTGACCGGGCCGAGGAATGCATCAGGCTCGCACAATGCGCCCATTCAAAACATGATCGCGACTTGTTCACCGGCCTGGCGCGGGCCTGGTATGGACTCGATGACGGCGACGTCCGGGCGACGTCGCCGGACCGCAAGCGCCCGCACTAACAGCATCCCGGGAGGACCACGATGGCGCGGCGATATTCACGCGGAGCTTCGAACGATGTGAAAAGCGCGATGCGTAAGCGCAAGCGCGGCACGCTCAAACGCGGCAAGGGCGGACGCGGCGGCAAGGTCAAGAGCCGCAAGCAGGCGATCGCGATCGGACTCTCGGAAGCCCGCAAGAAGGGCAAGAAGGTCCCGCGCAAGGCCAAGACGAAGTCAAAGCGCAAATCCAAGCGCAAGTCCAAGAAATAGAGCGCACCCGTTCGGGTTGGCCCACGGCCTTCCCCCGCTCATTCCCGTGGAAAGCGGGAATCCAGGAATCGTCTGCTCCAATGATTCGATCTCTTGCGCTGGGTCCCCGCTTGCGCGGGGACGAGCGGACGGTGGATCGGTTCAACATGAGCGGACATGCGCCAGCGCGCGGCTGCGCAAGCCGCCTCCTACTCCCACGGCATCAGCGAGGCGTGGATCACGTCCGGCACGCCCTTGCCGCCGACCGAGCGGATGGCGAGGTCCACGTCCTTGAGCCCGAACTTGTGGGTCGTGATCTTCTCCAGCGGGAACCGTTTCGAGGCGATCTGCTCGAGCGCAAGCTCGCAGGCCTTGTAGCTGTGTCCGCGCGCGCTGTGCATGGTGATGAACTTCACCGTGAACTTCTCGAGCGGGAAGTTCGGGAACGCCGGCAGTTCGCCCTGCACCACGATGGTGCCGCCCTTGCGCTTGAGCGCTTCGATGCCGAGCAGGATCGGGATGGTGCCGGCGCCCGCCGTACAGTCGAGCGAGACGTCGACGCCCTTGCCGCCGGTGATCTCCATGATGCGCGCCAGCGGATCCTCCTTCTGCACGTCGATGACGTGATCGGCGCCCAGCTCCTTGGCGACCTTCAAGCGCGCGGCGTCCTTGGAGGTGCCGGTGACGATGATGAGCGAGGCGCCTGCCTGCTTGCAGATCACGGTCTGCGACAGGCCCTGCTGCCCCGGGCCCTGGATCAGCACCGTCGAGTTGTAGCCGACGCCGCCGTCGAACAGCGACCATTCGACGCCGTTCGCCATCGGCGTCACCAGGCCGGCGAGCTCGGGCGTGACGCCCTTCGGCACATGGTGCACCACCGCGTTCCAGGGCAGGTAGACATATTGCGCGAACCCGCCCCAGAGATGCGGCGGCTTCTCATCGGAGGTGTAGCCGTAGCGGATGGCGTCGGGGTTGGTGCGCCAGTTGGTGTTCTCGCAATGCCGGTACTGGCCGAGATGGCACCACTCGCACTTGCCGCAGCTCACATAGTGTTCGACGAAGACGAGATCGCCCTCCTTGAAGCCTTTGCGGGCGGTGAAATCGCGGCCGGCCTTGGCGATAAAGCCGATGTTCTCGTGGCCCATGATGGTCGGCTTGTCGCTCGGCGGGTGCGCGTAGAGCTTGACGTCGGTGCCGCAGATGCCGGCCACCTCCATCTTCATCAGCGCCGCGTCCGCCGGCACATCCGGCATCGGGTATTCGCGGATCTCGGTCTTGCTGGGGCCCACCCGCACGGCTGCAAGGACTTTTTCTGCCACTGAACGAACCTCCAATGATGGTCGAAAGACGCGGCCGGCACTCTAGGGCTGGCCCAAAGGCGGTCAAGCCCAAGCGGCCCGGCCCGTCCCGGCCGGGGCGCGATGCGCGGCTTCAATTGCGCCGGCACAGCCTTATGTAATAGCTACGGGCCGCAAGTTCGACCCGTCCTGCGCGGTGGCAGGCGCAACCAGGAAAAGCCGGTGAGCGAATACGAAAGCGCGATCCAGGCGTGGCAGGCCGGACCGGCGGCGTCGGGCGAGGGCGCCGCCATGCCGGAGTCGTTCCGCATCCCGCACAGCTTCAAGAAGAGCCCGCAGCACGTCGCGGCGCTCGACCGCGTGCGGGCGTGGACGCGCGAGCGTTTCGAGCTGCCGGACGACGCCGCGATCCTGGTTTCGCAGGTGTCCTGCATGATGCCGGGCTGCCCGCCGCTGGAGACCGTGGTGGCGTTCTGGACCGACGTCGACCGGCGCCACCAGTTCAAGCTGTTCAAGCCGGTGATGGACGTGGCGCCGGACGATCTGCCGCCGCGGTGGATGAGGAACGCGCTCGCCGTCCTCGAGGGGATCGACGGCGATTGCTGCTGAGCCGCAGGCTGAGCAGACGGAGGGCGGATTGGCCCGGCTACCGGGCGGACACCGCGGGCCGGACCAGCTCGTCGCGGACGATCCGTCCGCCCTTCATGACGAACCTGACGCGCTGCAATTCCGTGATGTCCGCCAGCGGGTCGCCCGCCACCGCCACGAGATCGGCGTACTTGCCCTTGTCGATCGATCCGACCTGGTCCAGCCAGCCCAGCACGTCCGCGTTGATGATGGTTGCGGACTGGATGGCGCTTGCCGGACTCACATGAGCCTGCTTGACCAGCGCCACGATCTCCAGCGCCTGCGTGCCGTGCGGGAAGGTCGAGCCGTCGACCCCGCTGCCGACCATGATCTTCATGCCCTTGGTGGCGGCCGCCATCGTCACCGCCTTCTCGAAGATCGGGATCATGCGGTATTTGCCGCCGGTGTTCTTGTGGTCGTTGTCGTCCATGTAGGGCTCGATGTAGCGTTGCAGCGTCGGGTCGTAAGCCAGCTTCTTGGCGACCATCATGTCGGCGAGCTCCTGGCTCAAACCGAAGGCATGCTCGACCGTGTCGCAGCCGGCGGTCACCGTGTTCCTGAGCCCGTCGCCGCCGAAGACGTGGCAGCCTGCCTTCTTGCCGAGGCGATGGGTCTCGTCGATCAGGGCCTGCAGGACCGGCAGCGGGTATGTGGTGACGTATTGCACCTCGCCGGTCGGCGCGAAGGAATAGGCGCCGCCGGGGAACAGCTTGATCCAGTCGGCGCCGCGCTCGATGTGCTCGCGGACGGCGGCTTGCGCTTCCTCGACCGAGGTGATGCGGTTGGAGGCCAATGGATTGGCCGGCGTTCCCGCCGCGACGGCGCCGGCCCAGACGATCCCGCGTCCCGACACCTGGAACCGCGGCCCGTCGAGGCGGCCCTGGTTGATGGCGTTCCTGATCTCGACATCGGCATAGCCATTGCCGTGCGAGCTCATGTCGCGCGCGGTCGTGAAGCCCGCCCGCAGGTCGGCCTGCATGTTGTGGACGGCGATGAGCGTCGAGGTCTCGCGCGACATGCCGGGCTTGGGGTTGTTGAACATGTGCGTATGCGCGTCGATCAGGCCGGGCAGCACCGTCGCCCGGCTGAGATCGATCACCTGCGCGCCGTCGGGAATCCTGACCTGCGCCGCCGCTCCGACCTCGGTGATGCGATCGTCCGAGAGCAGCACGACCTGGTCGGTGAGCATCCGGCCGGACTTGCTGTCGAACAGGCGGCCGGCGCGGATCGCGATCGATCCGGAAGCCTGCGGGCATTGATAGGAGCCGCCCTCCGGCGCGAAGCACGGCTTGGTGCCGGCGCCGCGCCATGGTGCGTCCGGCCCGCCTTCCTGCGCCCACGCCGCGGCCGCCAGAGCGACTCCTCCGAGCAGGCCGAGGGCCGCCGCTTTCAACGCAGATTTGCACCGCATCGCACAATCCTCCCGAAGTTCTTTTGCTTGAGCCCGAAGGCCCATTTTAGCCCGGGCTTGACCCGGGGGCCGATCTTTTCGCAAGAAGGTTGGACCGCCGGGGCGCGTCCGGCAAGCCTCATGACCCCTGCATGACCGGGAGCCAAGCGACCCATGGCCGGACCCAAGCTGAAAGCCGTCACCCGCACCCAAGGCAACAACCAGGCCCTCAAGGACGGCACGGTGAAGCCCAAAACCTTCGAATTCGATTTCGTGGAAGTCGATCCGCTGATCGCCGCCTTCCGCCGCATGGTGCGCGGCAACGAGTTCGACATCTGCGAGATGGCGATCACCACCTATATCTGCGCGAAGGCGCACGGCAAGCCGATGACCGCCGTGCCGGTCTTCCTGGTGCGCGCCTTTCACCACGGCGCGATCCTGGTCAATGCCAAGGCCGGCATCGCCACGCCGAAGGACCTCAAAGGCCGCAAGGTCGGCGTCAACCGCGGCTATACGGTCACCACGGGCGTGTGGGCGAGGGGCGTGCTCCAGAACGAGCACGGCGTCGATCTGTCGAAGATCACCTGGGTGTTGTCGGGCGACGAGCACGTCGCCGAGTACAAGCCGCCGTCGAACGTGGTGCCGATCGAGCCGGGCAAGAAGATGGAGGACATGCTGGTGTCGGGCGAGCTCGCCGCCGCCATCGGCGTCGACGTGAAGCATCCGGATGTGAAGCCGCTCGTCGCCGATGCGCTCGACGCCGGCCTCGCGGCGCTCCAGCGCGACGGCCACTATCCGATCAACCACACGGTGGTGATCAAGGACGAGCTCATCGCCCGATATCCCGAGCTCGCCGCCGACGTCTTCAATGCCTTCGCCGAGTCCAAGCGCGTCTACCTGGACCGCCTCAAGGGCGGCCGGATCGAGAAGCCGACCGAGGTCGACGAGGTGCACAAGAAGGTGATGGCGATCACCGGCGATCCGCTGCCCTACGGCATCGCGCCCAACCGCCGCGTCATCGAGGAACTCGTCGGCCACGCGCTCAAGCAGGGCATCATCACCAGGCCGGTGACGGTGGAGGAGCTGTTCGTACCGAGCACGCGCACGCTGGTGGGATGAGGATGCTGATTTCGTAGGTTGGGTCGAGCGCTTGCGCGACCCGACGTTCAAGGCCGCGCAGATAGCTTGTCGGGTCTCGAAGGATTCGACCCAACCGACAGAGAACGGACGCGCACCATGCCCGACATCGTACCGACCCACCGGCTGACCGAAGCGGCAAGCCTGAAAATGCTCGCCGCCGGCGTGGCCAAGGCGAACGAGCTTAACTGCAAGGTCTCGCTCGCGGTGGTCGACCAGAGCTGCCGGATGATCGCCTTCCTGATGATGGACGGCGCGCGGCACTTCTCGATCATCACCACGCAGAGGAAGGCCATCACCTCGGCCTCGCAGCGCATGCCGACCGGCTATGCGCCGGAGGAGAACGCGCTCAGCATGGCGGTGCGCATGGGCGACTTCACCAATGTGCCGGGCGGCTTCCCGATCGCCGTCGACGGCGAGGTCATCGGCGCCGTCGCCGCCGGCGGCGCCTCGATCGAGCAGGACGTCACGGTCGCGAAGGCGGCGCTGGCGGCGCTGCCGACGTAGCAGCGTAAAAAAGCAGGTCGGGTCGAGTGCTTGCGAGACCCGCCATTCTAAGGCCATGCAGCAAGCTCGTTGGGTCCCGTAGAACTGGACCCGACCTGCGCCATTGGCGTCTGCCTTGAGCATTTTCAGGAAAAGTGGAATCCGGTTTTCCGTCGAAAATGCGACCAACGCAAGAGTCCTGGAGCACATTCAGTTTCAAGGAAACTGAATGTGCTCTAGGGCCTGTTGAGAATCAGGATTCCCCCTGAGGCTTGATTGTGATTCAAGCTTTGGATGGAACGATTCGTGCTGACTGACGCCCAATGGGCGAAGATGGAACCGCATTGTCTGGGCAAGCCGACAGACCCTGGGCGCAGCGGAGGCGACAACCGCCGCTTCGTCGAAGCGGTGCTTTGGATCGTGCGGACGGGAAGCCCATGGCGTGATCTTCCGGCTTTCTTCGGCAACTGGAACACGGTCTTCAAGCGCT
>JAXDOD010000043.1:0-11880 GCA_034669045.1 Alphaproteobacteria bacterium | reverse complement strand
GGGCGGGAGGAAGAACTGGGCGCGTTGAAACGGCTCGATGAGCAGGCCAGGCGGCTCGAACGTCACGCCACCGGTCCTTCGGTCGAGGCGCTGATCGCGGAAGAACGCGAGCTTTCGCATTCCTACGGAGGCCGCAGCGTCTTCGGATGAGCGCAACCGAAGGTCCGCAATTCCGCGCCGGGGTCGACTTGAACGGCAGGCCTGAAAAGGTCTATGACGCACTGCAACGGTGCTCCCTCCGATCCTTCCGCTGCTCCTATCGAAGGTATTTCCCCCCATGGCGCGTCCCAAGATTGCATTGATCGGTGCCGGCCAGATCGGCGGCACGCTCGCCCATCTTGTCGGCCTCAAGGAGCTTGGCGACGTCGTGCTGTTCGACATCGCCGAGGGCATCCCGCAGGGCAAGTCACTCGACCTCGCCCAGTCCTCGCCGGTCGACGGCTTCGATGCCAAATTCACCGGCGTGAATTCTTACGATGCGATCGACGGCGCCAGTGTGTGCATCGTCACCGCCGGCGTGCCGCGCAAGCCCGGCATGAGCCGCGACGATCTCCTCGGCATCAACCTCAAGGTGATGGAGCAGGTCGGCGCCGGCATCAGGAAATACGCGCCGGGCGCCTTCGTGATCTGCATCACTAATCCGCTCGACGCCATGGTGTGGGCGCTGCAGCAGGCCTGCGGGCTGCCGAAGAACATGGTCGTCGGCATGGCCGGCGTGCTCGACAGCTCGCGCTTCCGCTATTTTCTGGCCGACGAGTTCAACGTCTCGGTCGAGGACGTCACCGCCTTCGTGCTCGGCGGCCACGGCGACTCGATGGTGCCGCTCACGCGCTATTCGACTGTCGCCGGCATCCCGCTGCCCGATCTCATCAAGATGAAATGGACCACCCAGGCCCGTCTCGACGCCATCGTGCAGCGCACCCGCGACGGCGGCGCCGAGATCGTCAACCTATTGAAGACCGGCTCGGCCTTCTATGCGCCGGCGGCGTCCGCCATCGCGATGGCGGAGAGCTTTCTCAAGGACAAGAAGCGCGTGCTGCCCTGCGCCGCCCATCTCAACGGCGAATACGGGATCAAGGACCTCTACGTGGGCGTGCCGGCCGTGATCGGCGCCAAAGGCGTCGAGCGCATCGTCGAGATCCAGTTGAACGGCGCGGAGCGCACCATGTTCGACAAGTCGGCGCAGGCGGTCACCACCCTGGTCGACGCCTGCAAGACCATCGCGCCGCATCTCGGCAAGGGCAAGTAGACGGAGCGGCGCATGTTCCTTCGTGTCCCGGGCGCTGCGCGGCACGGAGCGCAGCGAAGTGATGCGCTGCACACCCGGTACCGTTATGAACATCGGATTTGGGACGGTCCCGGATCAGCGGCGCACCGCTGCGCGCTGCACCGCGTCCGCGATACGGGGACAAAATGAATATCCACGAATACCAGGCCAAGGCGGTGCTGCGCGAGTACGGCGTGCCGACGCCGCGCGGCCATGCCGCCTTCACGGTCGAGGAGGCGGTGAAGGCCGCGGCCGATCTCGCCACCCCGGTGGTGGTGGTGAAAGCGCAGATCCATGCCGGCGGCCGCGGCAAGGCCGGCGGCGTCAAGGTGGTGAAGTCGATCGACGACGTGAAGCGGGAAGCCGCCCGGCTCCTCGGCTCCACCCTGGTGACGCACCAGACCGGCCCGCACGGCAAGCAGGTCAACCGCCTCTACGTTGAGGAAGGCTCCGCGATCGCGAAGGAATACTACCTGTCGATGCTGGTCGATCGCGAGACGGCGCGGGTCGCGATCGTGGTCTCGACCGAAGGCGGCATGGACATCGAGAAGGTCGCGCACGACACGCCCGAGAAGATCCTCACCATCACGGTCGATCCGGCGACCAACATCTGCCCGCACCACGTGCGCAGGGTCTCGAAGGCGCTCGGCCTCGACGCCGGCCTGCAGAAGCAGATGAGCCCGCTGCTCACCGGCCTCTACAAGGCCTTCACCGAGAAGGACATGAGCCTGCTCGAGGTGAACCCGCTGGTGGTCACCAAGGACAACAAGCTCATCTGTCTCGACGCCAAGGTGGGCTTCGACGACAACGCGCTCTACCGGCACCCCGAGGTGGCGGCGCTGCGCGACCTCACGGAAGAAGACGAGAAGGAGATCGAGGCGTCGAAATACGATCTCAATTACGTGGCGCTCGACGGCTCGATCGGCTGCATGGTCAACGGCGCCGGACTGGCCATGGCCACCATGGACATCATCAAGCTCTATGGGCTGGCGCCGGCGAACTTCCTCGACGTCGGCGGCAGCGCCAGCAAGGACAAGGTGGCGGCGGCGTTCAAGATCATCACCGCGGACCCGAAGGTGAAGGGCATTCTGGTGAACATCTTCGGCGGCATCATGAAGTGCGACGTCATCGCGGAAGGCGTGGTCGCCGCCGTCAAGGAGGTCGGCCTGCAGGTGCCGCTGGTGGTACGGCTCGAAGGCACCAACGTCGAGCTCGGCAAGGAGATCATCGCCAGGTCGAACCTCGACGTGACACCGGCCGACGACCTCGACGACGCCGCGCAGAAGATCGTGCGGGCGGTGAAGGGGAACAGGTGATGGCCATCCTGATCGACAAGAACACCAAGGTCATCTGCCAGGGCTTCACCGGCAAGAACGGCACCTTCCATTCCGAGCAGGCGATCGCCTACGGCACCAGGATGGTCGGCGGAACGTCGCCGGGCAAAGGCGGCACCACCCATCTCGGACTGCCGGTGTTCGACACCGTCGCGGAGGCGAAGGAACAAACCGGCGCCGACGCCAGCGTGATCTACGTGCCGCCGGCGGGCGCGGCGGACGCCATCGCCGAGGCGATCGACGCCGGGATCGCGCTCATCATCGCCATCACCGAGGGCATCCCGGTCGCCGACATGGTGAAGGTGAAGCGCTCGCTCTGCGGTTCGAAGTCGCGCCTGATCGGCCCGAACTGTCCGGGCGTGATGACGGCGGGCGAGTGCAAGATCGGCATCATGCCGGCGTCGATCTTCAAGCCCGGCAAGGTCGGGATCGTGTCGCGATCGGGCACGCTCACCTACGAGGCGGTCTACCAGACCACGCGCGAGGGCCTCGGCCAGACCACGGCCTGCGGCATCGGCGGCGATCCGGTGAAGGGCACCGAGTTCATCGAGGTGCTGGAAATGTTCCTGGCCGACCAGGCGACCGAAGCGCTCATCATGATTGGCGAAATCGGCGGCTCGGCCGAGGAGGACGCGGCGCAGTTCCTCAAGGACGAGGCCCGGCGCGGGCGCAGCAAGCCCATTGTCGGCTTCATCGCGGGCCGCACCGCGCCGCCCGGCCGCCGCATGGGTCATGCGGGTGCGATCATCTCGGGCGGCAAGGGCGATGCGGAATCCAAGATCGCCGCGATGGAGTCCGCCGGCATCACGGTGTCGCCGTCGCCGGCGCGGCTCGGCAAGACGCTGGCCGACGTATTGCGCAAGTGAGTGGCACGACGGTGGGCGCCGCGGTCGCGGCGGTTGGGCGCGCCGAAGAACCACCGCTTCAGTTGTCAATGATCGAACAGGCGTAGTCCCCGCTATCCGCAGGACCCGGCCAACGATATTGATTCAGTGTGGCGGCGATGTCACATGCGAATCAGTTACACGGTTTGCCAGGCAGTAACGCCGAGTTCCCGCATTGTTGGTCTGTTGTTTGCGGTGGGAGTGATTCCCGCAGCGCGAGATGACTCGTGCGCGATACAGGAAAAAACAGGGATTTGGAGAACACCATGAAAACGCTCGTCCTCGCAGGAGCCGTCATAGCGCTGGCAACCGGCAGTGCATTCGCGGCGGATATTTCGCGTCCGGTGTACAAGGCGGCGCCGGCCCCGGTCTCGAGCTGGACCGGCTGCTATGTCGGCGCCGGCGGCGGTTATGGGATGTACGATCTCGACACCAAGCTCGCCTCCCGGGCGACCGGTGCGGTGGTCAACGTTCCGATCGATCAGGGCGGGCGGGGCTGGTTTGGGACCGTCCAGGTCGGCTGCGACTACCAGCTTTCCGGCGCCTGGGTGATCGGCGCGTTCGCCGATGCAGACTGGTCGCGCATCCGCGGCAAGCACACCGGCGGGGACTTTGCGATCGGCCTGGTCAGCGCAGACATGAAGCTGACCCGGTCCTGGGCGGCCGGTGCCCGGCTTGGCTACATCGTCACGCCGTCCCTGTTGACCTATGTTTCGGCCGGTTTCACCGAAGCGAAGTTCGGTCAGGCGAACTACGCCGCCTTCAACGGCGTTCTCACCGGCCTGTCGGTGCCGGCGCAAACGTATAGCGGCTACTTCATCGGCGGCGGCACCGAATACGCGCTCGGGTTCTTCCCCGGCGTGTTCTGGAAGACCGAGTATCGCTTCGCCGATTACCGCACTCGCGATCTCACTGTTTTCGTGACGGCGACCGGAGCGCCCAACGGGATCCTGGAGCGCACTCACCCCTACGTGCAAACGCTCCGGTCCGAGCTGGTCTGGCGTTTCAACATGGGAGACGCGGTCCGCGCCGCCTACTGAGGCGGGCACGGCTTCGATCGAGGAACAGGGGCCCCGGCGGCGACGCCGGGGCCCTTGCCTTTGTGTCGCCACGCGATGCGGCAAGCCGACCGCCCGCCGTGCTGCGAGCACAGCCTGCGGGCGTCCGTCGCCGGCGCGCCATAGCAAAAAGCCCCGGGAGCATGCCCCGGGGCTTTTCGTGCACGCAGGGTCGCTCGCTCACAACCCCGGGAGCAGCGAGCCGCCGCCCCACTTGTAGTTCAAGCCGACCTTCCAGGTGTGGATGCTGGTCTTGTGATCGAAGAAATCGCCGTCGCGGTTGGTGCTGCGCTCGGTGCCGAAGTCCATGTAGAGATACTCGCTCTTCACGGTCCAGCTCGGCAGGATGGCGTATTCGAACCCGGTGCCGAGCGCCCAGCCCCAGCGCGTATGGTTGATCTGGCTGAAGTCGAGCGGGTCGATCAGGGCGAAGTCGAGATCGGTCGCCGTGTTGCGGATGCGCGTGACCGCGGCGCCGCCCTTCACATAGGAGAACAGCCGGTCATAGGCGAGGCCGAGCCGGCCCGTGAAGGTGCCGTACCAGCCGTATTTGACCGCGACGCGGTTGTCGGCATCGAAGTCGCTGCTCTGCCGGTTGCCCAGATAGCCGACGTCGATCTCGGCGCCGAACACCCAGTTCGCCATCTGCCAGTTGTAACCAATCTGGCCGCCGCCGAAGATGTTGACCGGATCGAGCTCGTAGCGGACCGGCACGCCTTCGTCGAACCCGCCGAATGGCGTCACGTTGTTGGTCGTGGTGCGGCCGACCGCCACGCCGGTATGCGTGCCGATGTAGAGACCGCTCCAGCTAAACGTCGCCGGCGCCGGAGCCGGCGCCTTGTACATGGGCGCCACGTTCAAGTCGGCAGCGCCCGCCGTACCCCCGATCAGCACCGCCAAAGCGACGCCAGAGATAAATGCCTGCCTCATGTCACCCGTCCTGATGTGTAAGGTCCCCGTGGTTTTTTTGTAGTCGCCTTGCGTCGCCGAGTCTGTATCGCGGGGGAGACACTCGAAAGCGTTGATTTTTGTTAAGCGACTGATAATGCTTAATATTTTGATAAGGCGCGGGAGGCCTTCAAGGCGCCGGTGAAGGCCGCCCCCCGGCCGTCACAAAATGGAATGAAAATAGGTTCAATCGTTCGAATTGTGCAGCCGCAAGGGCGGCATAAATAATGCTAGTGATTCGCACGGCGGCCGGGTTCGCTTCGCCGGATGCCTGGCTGGTCTCGCTGGTTCATACCCTTTGCAAAGGATGCGGAGCATGTCCCGCCAGGACGCAAACGCCGCTTTCGCCCGCACGTCGTTTCTTTACGGCGGCAACGGCGCCTATCTCGAAGACCTGCAGCAGCGCTACCAGGCCGATCCGAAGTCGGTGGATGCGGAGTGGCAGGAGTTCTTCCAGAGCTTGAAGGACGACGGGACGAAGGCCGCCGGCGGCCCGTCCTGGCGCAAGCCGGAGTGGCCGCAGCCCACCCGCGATGACACCACCGCGGCGCTCGACGGCCAGTGGCGCGAGGTCGAACGGGCGGTCGGCGACAAGGTCAAAGGCAAGGCGCAGGCGGCCGGCGTCGAATTATCGGCCGCCCAGGTGCTGCAGGCCACGCGCGACTCGATCCATGCCCTGATGCTGATCCGCGCCTATCGCGCGCGCGGCCACTTTCACGCCAATCTCGATCCGCTCGGGCTCGAGCCGCGCAAGAACGAGGAGGAGCTCGATCCGCGCAGCTACGGCTTCACCGACGCGGATCTCGATCGCAAGATCTTCCTCGACCGGGTGCTGGGGCTGGAATTCGCGTCGATCCGCGAGATCATCGCCATCCTGCAGCGCACCTATTGCCAGACGCTCGGCGTCGAGTTCCTGCACATTTCCAACGGCGCCCAGAAGAGCTGGATCCAGGAGCGCATCGAAGGCAAGGACAAGGAGATCAGCTTCACGCGCGAGGGCAAGCGCGCGATCCTCAACAAGCTGATCGAGGCGGACGGCTTCGAGAAATTCTGCGACGTCAAGTTCACCGGCACCAAGCGCTTCGGCCTCGACGGCGGCGAGTCGATGATCCCGGCGCTCGAGCAGATCATCAAGCGCGGCGGCGCGCTCGGCGTCAAAGAGATCGTGCTCGGCATGGCGCACCGCGGCCGGCTCAACGTGCTGGCGCAAGTCATGGCCAAGCCGCACCGCGTCATCTTCCACGAGTTCAAGGGCGGCTCGGCGACCACCGACGAGGTCGAAGGCTCCGGCGACGTCAAATACCACCTCGGTGCGTCCTCCGACCGCGAGTTCGACGGCAACCGCGTGCACCTGTCGCTCACGGCCAACCCCTCGCATCTCGAAATCGTCAATCCGGTCGTGCTCGGCAAGGTGCGCGCCAAGCAGGACCAGCACGGCGCCACGCCCGAGCACCGCGAGATGGTCATGCCGCTGCTCATCTCCGGCGACGCGGCCTTTGCCGGGCAAGGCGTGATCGCGGAATGCTTCGGGCTTTCCGGGCTGCGGGGCCACCGCACCGGCGGCTCGGTTCATTTCATCGTCAACAACCAGATCGGCTTCACCACCTATCCGCGCTTTTCGCGGTCGTCGCCCTACCCGTCCGACGTCGCCAAGATGATCGAGGCGCCGATCTTCCACGCCAACGGCGACGATCCGGAGGCGGTGGTGTTCGCGGCCAAGATCGCGACCGAGTTCCGGCAGAAATTCCAGAAGCCGGTCGTCATCGACATGTTCTGCTACCGGCGCTTCGGCCACAACGAGGGCGACGAGCCGTCGTTCACCCAGCCGCTCATGTACAAGGCGATCCGGGCGCACCCGACCACGCAGGAGATCTACGCCAGGAAGCTCGTCGCCGAAGGCGTCATCACGGAAGGCGAGGTCGAGAAGATGCGCGCCGACTGGCGCGCGCGGCTCGACGCCGAGTTCGAGGCGAGCCAGGGCTACAAGGCCAACAATGCCGACTGGCTGGATGGGCGCTGGGCGGGCATGAAGGCGGCGCGCGACCACGACGAGCCGCGCCGCGGCAATACCGGCGTCGAGATCGCGACCCTCCAGGAGATCGGGGAAAAAATCACCGCGGTGCCGAAGGATTTCCACGTGCACCGCACGGTCCAGCGCTTCCTCGACAACCGCCGCAAGGCGATCGAAACCGGCAAGGACATCGACTGGACGACCGCCGAGGCGCTCGCCTTCTGCTCGCTGCAGATCGAAGGCAATCCGGTGCGGCTGTCCGGCCAGGACAGCGAGCGCGGCACCTTCTCCCAGCGCCACGCGGTCCTGGTCGATCAGGAGACCGAGGACCGCTGCATCCCGTTCAACCACCTGCGCGAGAAGCAGGCCCGCTTCGAGGTCGTCAACTCGATGCTCTCGGAAGAGGCCGTGCTCGGCTTCGAATACGGCTATACGCTGTCGGAGCCGAACGCACTGACCCTGTGGGAAGCGCAGTTCGGCGACTTCGCCAACGGCGCGCAGGTCGTGTTCGACCAGTTCATCTCCTCGGGCGAGCGCAAATGGCTGCGCATGTCCGGCCTCGTGTGCCTGCTCCCGCACGGCTACGAAGGCCAGGGGCCGGAACATTCCTCGGCGCGGCTGGAGCGGTTCCTGGCGATGTGCGCCGAGGACAACATGCAGGTCGCCAACTGCACGACGCCGGCCAACTATTTCCACATCCTGCGCCGCCAGCTCAAGCGCGACATCAGGAAACCGCTGATCCTGATGACGCCGAAGTCGCTGCTGCGGCACAAGCGCGCCGTGTCGCGGCTCGACGAGATGGGTCCCGACACCACGTTCCACCGCCTGCTCTGGGACGACGCGCAATTGCTGCCCGGCGAGAAGATCAAGCTTGTCGCGGACGACAAGATCAGGCGCGTGGTGATGTGCTCCGGCAAGGTCTATTACGATCTCTACGAGGAACGCGAAAAGCGCGGCATCGACGATGTCTATCTCCTGCGGGTCGAACAGCTCTACCCGGTGCCGCTCAAGGCGCTGGTGCACGAGCTCGGCCGCTTCAGGCCGGCGGAGTTCATGTGGTGCCAGGAGGAGCCGCGCAACATGGGCGCGTTCCCGTTCCTGGAGCCCTATCTGGAATGGGTGCTCAACCAGATCGGCGCCCGGAAAGCTCGCGCGACCTACGCCGGGCGGCCGGCCTCCGCGTCGACCGCGGTGGGCCAGATGTCGAAGCATCTCGCGCAGCTCAAGGCGCTGCTCGACGAAGCGCTGAGTTGAGGAAGGATCGGCGATATGACTGAGATCCGCGTTCCCGCGCTCGGCGAATCGGTGACCGAGGCGACCATCGGCAAGTGGTTCAAGAAGCCGGGCGATCCGGTCGCGGTCGACGAGCCGCTGGTGGAACTCGAGACCGACAAGGTCACGATCGAGGTGCCGGCGCCGGCGGCCGGCGTGCTGGCCGAGATCGCGGCCAAGGACGGCGAGACCGTCGCGGTCGGTGCGCTGCTCGGCCAGATCAAGAACGGCGCCGCCGGCGCCGCGCCCGCGCCGAGCAAGAGCACGCCGGCGCCGACCGGCCGCCCCGACCAGAAGACATCGACCACGGCGCCGATCAACGCCGCCGAGGAGGAACCGAAGCTGCGGGTGCCGCCGAAGGCCGACGCCGAGCCGAAGAGCAAGGCATTGGGCGACACGCCGCTTCCGCCCTCGGTGCGCAAGCTCGCGGCCGAGACCGGCATGGACGCCGCCACGGTTCCGGGCTCCGGCAGGGACGGCCGCGTCACCAAGGGCGACATGATGGCGGCGATCGAGCGCGCCGCTTCGGCGCCGACGCCGGTGGCGCAGCCGGCCGCCGCCGTGCAGGTGCGAGCGCCCTCGCCCGCCGACGACGCCGCGCGCGAAGAGCGCGTGAAGATGACGCGATTGCGCCAGACCATCGCGCGCCGGCTCAAGGAGGCGCAGAGCACCGCCGCCATGCTCACGACCTTCAACGAGGTCGACATGAGCGCGGTCATGCACCTGCGCAACCAGTACAAGGAGCTGTTCGAGAAGAAGCACGGCGTGAAGCTCGGCTTCATGGGATTCTTCGTGCGCGCCTGCGTGCAGGCGCTCAAGGACATCCCCAGCGTCAACGCCGAGATCGACGGCAACGACATCATCTACAAGAACTACTACCACATCGGCGTCGCGGTCGGCACCGACAGGGGCCTGGTGGTGCCGGTGGTGCGCGATGCCGACGCCAAGTCGCTCGCCGGGATCGAGAAGGCGATCGCCGACTTCGGCCGACGCGCCCGCGACGGCGCGCTCAAGATCGAGGACATGCAGGGCGGCACCTTCACCATCTCCAACGGCGGCGTCTATGGCTCGCTGATGTCGACGCCGATCCTCAACGCGCCGCAGTCGGGCATCCTGGGCATGCACAAGATCCAGGAGCGGCCGGTGGCGGTCGCCGGCAAGGTCGAGATCAGGCCGATGATGTATCTCGCGCTGTCCTACGACCACCGCATCGTGGACGGCCGCGAGGCGGTGACGTTCCTGGTGCGGGTGAAGGAGATGCTGGAGGACCCGGCGAGACTTGTGCTGGATCTGTGATAGAGTAGCCGACCATGAGCTCGGATAACGTCGATCTCCGGTTTCTCGGAGAAAAGATGCAGCAGGTGCAGTCGGACCTTCGGCAGGTCCGGGCCGACCAGTTGCGCCAGGAGAGCGAACAGGTGCGGACGCAAGATCGGCTTTCGCACGTCGAGGAGAAGGTCGATCGACTGGAAGGCAAGGTCGATCGGCTGGAAGCCAGGGTCGAGGGCGGCTTCAAGGCCGTGGACAACAGTTTCAAAGCCGTCGAGGCGCGCTTCGAACAGGTGTTTCAGACCATGGCCACGAACACGCGGGTCATGCTCGAAGCAATCAAGGGAAAGTTGGGCAGTTAGCCCCCCAGCCGGCGTTGAAGAAAAGCTAATCGATGGCCTACGACCTCATCGTCATCGGCAGCGGCCCCGGCGGCTATGTCTGCGCCATCCGCGCGGCGCAGCTCGGCATGAAGGTCGCGGTGGTCGAGAAGGACAAGACCTTCGGCGGCACCTGCCTCAACATCGGCTGCATTCCCTCGAAGGCGCTGTTGCACGCCTCCGAGCTGTTCGAGGAGGCCGGCCACACTTTCGGTAAAATGGGGATCGGGGTCGGCAAGCCCGCGCTCGATCTTGCCGCGATGATGACATTCAAGGACGAGGGCGTCGAGGGCAACGTCAAGGGCGTCGCCTTCCTGTTCAAGAAGAACGAGGTCGAGAGCCTCCGCGGCACCGGCCGCATCGCCGCGCCCGGCAAGGTCGAGGTCACCGACCCCGACGGCAAGACGCAGGTGCTCGAGACCAGGAGCATCGTGATCGCCACCGGCTCGGACGTGGCGCGGCTGCCCGGCATCGCCATCGACGAGACGCGCGTCGTGTCCTCGACCGGCGCGCTGGCGCTCGACAAGGTGCCGCAGCGGCTGCTGGTGGTCGGCGCCGGCGTGATCGGGCTCGAGCTCGGCTCGGTGTGGCGCCGCCTCGGCGCCGAGGTGATCGTGGTCGAGTTTCTCGGGCGCATCCTGCCGGGCATGGACAACGAGGTCGCCCGCCAGTTTCAGCGGCTCCTGGAAAAGCAGGGCATCGCGTTCAAATTGTCGTCGAAGGTGGCGGCGATCGACCCCTCCGGCGAAAGGCTCAAGGCGCGGATCGAGGCGGCGGCGGGGGGCGGCGGCGCGGCCGAAACGATCGAGGCCGACGTGGCGCTCATTGCGGTCGGGCGGGTGCCGTTCACCGAAGGGCTCGGCCTCGAGGGCGTCGGCGTGGCGAAGGACAACAAGGGCCGCGTCGTCGTCGATGCGCGCTTCCTCACCAACGTGCCCGGCGTCTACGCCATCGGCGACGTGATCGCCGGGCCGATGCTGGCGCACAAGGCCGAGGACGAGGGCATGGCGGCGGCGGAAATCCTCGCCGGCCAGGCCGGCCACGTGAACTACGACGTGATACCGAACGTCGTCTACACATTTCCGGAGATCGCTTCGGTCGGCAAGACCGAGGAGGAGCTGAAAGAGGCGGGGGTCGCCTACAACACCGGAAAATTTCCGTTCACCGCCAACGGCCGCGCCAAGGCGAACCAGCAGACCGACGGCTTTGTGAAGATCCTGGCCGACGCCAAGACCGATCGCGTGCTCGGCGTGCATATCGTCGGCTCGGACGCTGGCAACATGATCGCGGAGGCCGCCGTGGCGATGGAGTTCGGCGCCGCCGCGGAGGATATCGCCCGCACCTGCCACGCGCATCCGACGCTGACCGAGGCGGTAAAGGAAGCGGCGCTGGCGGTGGGCAAGCGCGCAATTCATATGTGAGAGCGCCGTGGCTCGGAAATTCACCAGCAACCGCCT
>JAXDOD010000042.1:0-3713 GCA_034669045.1 Alphaproteobacteria bacterium | reverse complement strand
GAGGTCTTGTCGTTCTCCGCCGCCGGATTGGTGACGTCGTTGGCGCCGATGACGAAGGCGACGTCGGCTTGGGCAAATTCGGAATTGATGTCTTCCAGCTCGAAGACTTCGTCGTAAGGCACGTTGGCTTCCGCCAGCAGCACGTTCATGTGGCCGGGCATACGGCCCGCCACCGGATGGATGGCGTATTTGACCTCGACGCCTTCCTTCTTCAGATGGTCCGCCATCTCGCGAAGCGCGTGCTGCGCCTGCGCCACCGCCATGCCGTAGCCCGGCACGACGATGACCTTGGAGGCGTTCTTCATGATGTAGGCGGCGTCCTCGGCCGAGCCGATCTTGACCGGCCGCTGCTCCTTGCCGGCGGCCGGGCCCGCGACCTCGCCGCCGAAGCCGCCGAGGATCACCGAGACGAAGCTGCGGTTCATGCCCTTGCACATGATGTAGGACAGGATCGCGCCCGAGGAGCCGACCAGCGCGCCGGTGATGATCAGCGCCGAGTTGCCGAGCGTGAAGCCGATGCCGGCCGCGGCCCAGCCGGAATAGGAGTTGAGCATCGAGATCACGACCGGCATGTCGGCGCCGCCGATCGGAATGATGATCAGCACCCCGAAGGCGAACGAGGTCAGCGCCAGCAGCCAGAACGCCGCATAGCTCTCGCTCCTGGCGAACCACACGATCAGCAGCACGATCGCGGCCGCGAGCGCGATGTTGATGGCGTGGCGCGCGGGCAGGATGATCGGCGCGCCGCTCATGCGGCCGGAGAGCTTGAGGAAGGCGATCACCGATCCGGTGAAGGTCACCGCGCCGATGGCGACGCCGAGCGACATCTCGACCAGGCTCGCGCGGTGGATATGGCCGACCGTGCCGATATCGAAGGCGGCGGGCGCATAGAGCGCGCCGGCCGCGACCAGCACCGCCGCCATGCCGACCAGCGAGTGGAAGGCGGCGACCAGCTCCGGCATCGCGGTCATCGGCACCCGGCGCGCGATCACCGCCCCGATGCCGCCGCCGATCCCCATGCCGATCACGACCAGCGCCCAGGCGCCGATCCCGGCCGGCGGATGCGAGGCGAGCGTGGTGACGATGGCGATCGCCATGCCGACCATGCCGAACAGGTTGCCCTGCCGGCTGGTGGCGGGGCTCGACAGCCCGCGCAGCGCCAGGATGAACAGCACGCCGGCGACGAGATAGAGAAGCGCCGTGAGATCGGCGTTCATGGGCGCACCCTCACTTCTTCTTCTGGTACATGCCGAGCATGCGCTGCGTCACCAGGAAGCCGCCGAAAATATTGATCGAGGCGAACACCAGCGCGACGAAGCCGAGCGTGCGCGCCCACAGCGGACCCGAATCGTTGGTGACGAGCGGCACGCCGACGGCGAGCAGCGCCCCCACCACGATCACGGACGAGATCGCGTTGGTCACCGACATCAGCGGCGTATGCAGGGCGGGCGTCACCGACCAGACCACGTAGTAGCCGACGAACACGGCGAGCACGAACACCGAGAACCGGAACACGAACGGATCGACCACGTCGCCGCCTGCGGCATGCATGGCGCCGCCCGATGCCGCCGCGATGATGTCGAGCTGCGCGAGCACGATGTCGCTTGCCGGATGAGCGAAGCCGATCGGCGGGATCATGAGCATCATCTTGTCTCCTCAGACCGCCTTCACATCCTCAGACCGCCTTCACAAGGCTGCGCGGCGTTGCCGTTGCGAAGGTTGGTGCCACAGCGTTCCCTCCCCCCTTGCGGGGGAGGGACAGGGAGAGGGGTGAAGGAAAGACTCTTTCCAGAACCACCCCTCTCCCCAACCCTCCCCCGCAAGGGGGGAGGGAGCAGACCGAGTCCGCCGCGCCGCTGTCCTCAGTCTTGCCATCCTCAACGCGTACCGGCCAAGCCATCATCTCACGCCGCGCTCTTGGCGCCGAAGCTCGGATGGATCATGGCGCCGTCGCGCGTCAGCGCGGTGGCCTTGACGATCTCGTCGTCCCATTTGACCGCGAGCGCCTGCGACGGCTTGTCCACCAGGATTTCGAGGAAGTTGTAGAGGTTCTTGGCATAGAGGCTGGAGGCCGAGGCCGCGATCCGTCCCGCCATGTTGAGGTGGCCGACGATCTTGACGCCGTTCACCTCGGCGACCGCGCCGGGCTTGGCCAGTTCGCAATTGCCGCCGCGCTCGACCGCGAGGTCGACGATCACCGAGCCAGGCCGCATCGAGGCCACCATCTCCTTGGAGATGAGCCGCGGCGCCGGCCGGCCGGGAATGAGCGCGGTGGTGATGACGATGTCCTGCTTCTTGATATGCTCGGCCACCAGCGCCGCCTGCTTGGCCTGATAATCCTTCGACATTTCCTTGGCGTAGCCGCCGGCGGTCTGCGCGTTCTTGAATTCCTCGTCCTCGACCGCGAGGAATTTCGCGCCCAGGCTCTCGACCTGCTCCTTGGTCGCGGGCCGCACGTCGGTGGCGGTGACGACGGCGCCGAGCCGGCGCGCGGTCGCGATCGCCTGCAGGCCGGCCACGCCGACGCCCATCACGAACACCCGGGCGGCCGGCACCGTGCCGGCCGCCGTCATCATCATCGGGAAGGCGCGGCCATATTCGGCGGCGGCATCGATCACGGCCCGGTAGCCGGCAAGGTTGGCCTGGCTCGACAGCACGTCCATCGACTGGGCGCGGGTGATGCGCGGCATCAGCTCCATGGCGAAGGCCGTGACCCCCGCATCCGCCATGGCCCTGATGGCGGCCTCGTTGCCATAGGGGTCCATGATGGCGATGACGAGCGCGCCCCGCTTGTAGGCCGCAAGTTCCGGCGCCGCCGGCCGGCGCACCTTGAGCACCACATCGGCGCCCTGGAGGGCATCCGGCGCGACGCTCGCGCCGGCGGCGGCATATTCGCCGTCGGGGATGCCGGACTTGAGGCCGGCGCCGGGCTCGACCGCAACGTCGGCGCCGAGACCTTTCAGCTTGCGGACGGTCTCCGGCGTGGCGGCGACCCGGTCCTCGGCGGGGTCGGCCTCACGCGCGACTGCGATGCGCATCACCGCGTCTCCTCATGGCTGACGCTCGAATGTCTGGTCCGAACCGTCCCGGCCGGCGCTTCAGTTGGAGGCGGCGAAAGCGAGCGCCAGCAGCGAGAGCACGACCATGACGCCGCTCGGGGCCTTGGCGCCGCTGGCGAGACCGTGGGCGGCGACGATGGGCGCGAAGATGAAGATGATCGCGAGCGCAATCAGCCAGTGCCCGGTGGTGCCGCCGATCGCCAGCCCGATCGCGATACAGGCCACCAGGCAGCTCCCGACATAAGCCAACTGGATGAAATTCTTGTAGGTCCCCTCGTGTTCGGCGAGGTCGTTTCCTGTTGCCGTCGCGTATTCGACCTGGCCGTGGTCCGCCATTTCGTCCTCCACCTCTCGTTCAAGCCGGCGCGCGCGGGCTTAGCGCAAATGCCGCGACAGGGCAACGGCGGCGAGCATGACCTCAGGGCTCTGAACCCGGGTTAACGGCGGTTTTGGAGTTGCGGAAAGTCTGATTCCGTTGAGCGGCCCTGATTCGGAGCCGCCGTCATGAGCCTTGCCACTTTGGCTTGTTCCGAGAAGCCGCGCCTTCGCGCGTTGCTGGACCATTTTGCCGTCATCGAAGACCCGCGCGAGCCTTGGCGTGTGGCGCACCCTTTGCCGGAGGTGCTGCTGCTGGTGGTCTGCGGCACGATCGCT
>JAXDOD010000041.1:0-2565 GCA_034669045.1 Alphaproteobacteria bacterium | reverse complement strand
AGGGTCCGCGGGCCGATTTTTGCCGGCGTTTGTGTTCCTCGTTGCCCTATTGGCTCCGCAAATGGCTGCGGCCCAGTTCGGCTCGCTGTTTTCGTCCCCTCCGGTTCCGCCCGCACCGATTCCCAATGTTCCCGCGCCACCGACTACGGCGTTACCAGGCACGGGCCTTGGTACGGCGTCACCGGGCGCAAGCCTTGTTGCTCCGGGCGGCGGCGTGAGTGCACCAAGTGCTCCCGCCCTTGCACCCTCTGGGGCGGCGCCGGCCTTGCCGGTCGTGCCCGCCATTCCGCCGGGCCAAGTACCGCTCGCGTTAAGCGCACGCTTTGCTTCGAATGCACCCGTCATCACCGGCGGACTGTACTGGCGTGTCTATTCGGACAAGCCGGACCAGAGCGGCGTGTTTAAGCTGGTCAAAGAGGACAAATCGGCTTCGCCTAATCTGACGCTGCCGCCCGGCGGCTACGTGGTTCACGTTGCCTTCGGTCTCGCAAACGCAGTCAAGCTGGTGCAGTTGCGATCAGAGACGGTTCGCGAGGTCTTTGAAATTCCCGCCGGCGGGCTGCGCGTCGAGGGCCGCGTCGGAGATGCCCGCATTCCCTCGGGGCAGATTTCGTTCGACGTTTACAAAGGCAGTCAATTCGAGCCGGCAGACCGGCGGCCGATCGCGCAAGCGGTCATGACCGGCGACGTGGTCCTGCTGCCTGAAGGCACTTATTACATTGTTTCCAATTACGGCGATGCCAACGCGGTGGTGCGCTCGGATATTCGCGTGCAGACCGGCAAGCTGACGGACATCACGGTAACGCACCGTGCCGCGGTCATTACCCTTAAACTGATCAGCGGCGCCGGCGGCGAGGCGCTTGCCAACACCGCCTGGTCGGTGATGACGCCCGCAGGCGACGTCATCAAGGAAGCCATGGGGGCTTTCCCACGCTTCATTCTCGCGGAGGGCGACTATCGCGCCATCGCCCGCAACGAGGGCAAGGTTTTTGAGCGCGAGTTCAAGGTCATCACCGGCGTCGACGGCGAGGTCGAAGTCATGGCGCGGTGAGCGTCGGCGTGAGAGTTACAGAACCCCAAGCCGGCGCCAGATCGGCACGCGATCCTGCAATGGGACTCGCAACCGCTCCTCTAGGAGTTTCAATGCCTCACCGTCGTCATCAACCAGCTTGCCGTCATTGATCGGCCGTTTGCCCATGCCGACGAGCAACGACAAGGCGTAGCGCGCGGCGGTCTCGACGTCCTCAGCTTGGTTGTCAAACACGGCGGCGAGCGCCAGCAACTCGACTTCACCCACGCCGATGCCGGTGCGAGTCACCGGCGACGCCAGCGCATTGTAGATTCGGCCAGCCTTGAGGCTCTTGACCACCGCACGGTTGAAGCGTTGCGCAGGGCCGGCGTCCGCCGCTTCGCCTCCCACGATCGGCAGCACCTGCCCGGAATGAACCAGCAGCCCGAGGCAGTCCAACAATATGCCGGGCTTGCCGCTTCGCGGGAATACCTCCATCAGTTCGTCAAAACTGGCGTTCTTGCTGGCCAGAAGATCAAGCAAGGGCGCATAGAGTTCCGGCACCCCGGTCAGCATGGTCAGCGGGCCGCCAAACTGGAGGCTCACCTGGTCGCGTGGCATCACCAGCGCGAATTTCAGCTCCGTGAGCAGGCGGCGGTGCTCCGTGCTGGTGAGCGACGCCGACCCGCGCGCGAACAGATCGCGGCGGAACCGTTTGTTGCTGGCATAGTCGCGGATCGTCTCCTTGAGGATCGGGTCGTCGGTCTGGGCCACGAGTTCGGAGAGAGCCGCCGGTACCGCGTATTGATCGAGGTTTTCCGGCAGCGTCGCGGACGCCAGGAAGGCGAGCTTAGCGGCACCCAGCATCGTCACCATATCGGAGAACTGGAATAGCTTCCAATGCTCATCGAGATATTCATGCGCCAGATAGACCCGGTCGAGCTTGAGCATCTGCTCCAGATGCTGGGCGGCGCTCGGGTTGGCGAGGAAGTAATGGGCGTTGCCGGCCTTCAGCTTGGTGATGAGATCGAGAGCCAAGCCGAGCTGGCGTTCGGAACGGCCGGCGTGGCGGTGCTTCACCTGCAGCATGAATTGGCGGATCGGCGCCAAAGGCGCCCAGCCGGGCATGCAATTGTACGAGACATACATCATCCCGTCCGGCTGCAGGCGCTGGCGAGCGATTGCGACGATGGCGTCGCCTGCCACCGCGTCGACCCAGCTTAGGATGCCGTGCACGGCGATGACATCGAGGTCATTGTCGCCTCCGCGGGCGGCCGCCTCCTCAAAGCTGGTCTCGGTGACCGTGACGTTTTGTAGCTCGGCGTCTTGAATGAGACGGCGCGCATGCGCCACGTGCTCGGGGTTGAAATCATAGCCCTCGAAGGCGATGTCCGGGTTGGCTGCGGCGAGGAGGCTTAATCCGAAGCCTTGGCCGAAGCCGAGTTCGAGCACGCGCTTAGGCCGGTATGCGCGCCCCGGCGAGCGGCCCATCAAAAGCGCGGCGAAGGCCATGTGGCTCGGCGCCGTCTCCCGATAAAAGCCGGCGGTGTAGCCGA
>JAXDOD010000040.1:0-29787 GCA_034669045.1 Alphaproteobacteria bacterium | reverse complement strand
CCAGGCGGGCGTGCTGCAGGGCGACGTCAAGGACGTGCTGCTGCTCGACGTCACCCCGCTGTCGCTCGGCATCGAGACTTTGGGCGGCGTCTTCACCCGGATGATCGACCGCAACACGACCATCCCGACCAAGAAGAGCCAGACCTTCTCGACCGCCGAGGACAATCAGAACGCGGTCACCATCCGCGTCTTCCAGGGCGAGCGCGAGATGGCCGCGGACAACAAGATGCTCGGCCAGTTCGACCTGGTCGGGATCCCGCCCGCGCCGCGCGGAGTGCCGCAGATCGAGGTCACGTTCGACATCGACGCCAACGGCATCGTCCATGTCTCGGCCAAGGACAAGGGCACCGGCAAGGAGCAGCAGATCCGCATCCAGGCGTCCGGCGGCCTGTCCGAGGCCGACATCAACCGCATGGTCAAGGACGCCGAGGCGCACGCCGAAGACGACAAGAAGCGCAAGGCCCAGGTCGAGGCCAAGAACCACGCCGAGGCGCTCGTCCACGCCACCGAGAAGGCGCTCACCGAGCACGGCGCGAAAGTGGGCGAGACCGAGCGCCGCGCCATCGAGACCGCGCTGGCCGACCTCAAGGAAGCGCTCAAGGGCGACGAGGCCGAGGCGATCACGGCCAAGACCAACGCGCTCGCGCAGGCCTCCATGAAGCTCGGCGAGGCGATGTACAAGCAGCAGCAGGACGGCGCCGCCGCGGGCGGCGACCCGGGCGCCGCTGCGCCGGGCGGCGATGCGGCCGGCAAGAAGGAAGACGTCGTCGACGCGGAGTTCACCGAGGTCGATGACGACAAGAAGAACAAGAAGTCGGCCTGACGCCGGGAGAGGCGCGCATGCCATCCGTCACACCCATCATCACCCTCGGAGGCAGGCGCCTCCGGGGGTGCATCTTTTTTGAAGCCCAATGAACGAACAAGTAAGATCAGGCGGCGACGCTTCGGCAGGAACGACGGGCTGGGAATCGGGAATGGCCAAACGCTGCTACTACGAAGTCCTGGAAGTCGAGCGCAGCGCCAACGATGGCGAGCTGAAGTCCGCCTTTCGCAAGCTGGCGATGAAATGGCACCCCGACCGCAACCCCGGCGACAAGAACTGCGAGCACCAGTTCAAGGAGATCAACGAGGCCTACGAGATCCTCAAGGATGCGGACAAGCGCGCGGCCTATGACCGTTTCGGCCATGCCGCCTTCGAGCACGGCGGCCCGGGCGGGCCCGGCGGCTTCGGCGCCGATTTCGGCTCGGCCTTCTCCGACCTGTTCGAGGGGATCTTCGGCATGGGCGGCGGCCGCGGCCGCACCGGGCGCGAGCGTGGCGCGGACCTGCGCTACAACATGGAGATCGGCCTCGAAGAGGCCTTCGTCGGCAAGACCGCGCAGGTGCGCATCCCGACCTCGGTCGCCTGCGAAGTCTGTTCCGGCACCGGCGCCAAGGCCGGCACCAAGCCGAAGACCTGTCCGACCTGCGGCGGCGCCGGCCGCGTCCGCCATGCCCAGGGTTTCTTCACCCTCGAGCGGACCTGTCCGGGCTGCCAGGGCCGCGGCCAGGTGATCGACAATCCGTGCCCGTCCTGCTCGGGCGCCGGACGGGTGACGCGCGAGCGCACGCTCTCGGTCAATATCCCGCAGGGAGTCGAGGATGGCACCCGCATCCGCATCTCCGGCGAGGGCGAGGCCGGCGTGCGCGGTGGGCCGGCGGGCGACCTCTACATCTTCCTGTCGATCGGCGCGCACGAATTCTTCCAGCGCGACGGCGCCGACCTGCACTGCCGCGTTCCGATCTCCATGGTCCAGGCGGCGCTGGGCGGCGAGTTCGAGGTGCCGACCATCGACGGCGGCAAGACCCGCGTGAAAGTGCCGGAAGGCACCCAGGCAGGACGGCGCTTCCGGCTGCAGGGCAAGGGCATGCCGGTGCTGCGCGCCCGCCAGACCGGCGACATGTACGTGCAGGTGGTGGTCGAGACGCCGCAGAACCTGACCAAGCGGCAACGTGAATTGCTGAGCGAATTCGAGAAGTTGTCGTCCAAGGACACGCACCCTGAATCGGCCGGATTCTTCAGTAAGGTGCGCGAGCTGCTGGGGGGCCGGGCGGGATCGGGCTGAGCCGATTTCCCTTGACCCTCGGGGCCGCCGGCCTTACCCCTTAGTGGCCGAAAAACTGCAATCTTTTCGTAGCGTTAAGCCCCTCCATGCCGCTCCAAGCCCTGCAAGTTCTTGAGAAGAAGATCGAGAGACAGATTCGTCTTTTCGGACTCAAGCGAGGCGTTCTCGAACGCAAGATCGAAAAGAAGATCGAGACCCAGAAAAAGAAGATCGGACAGAAGTTCGAGAACCATAAGCGCAAGATCGAGATCCACTTCCGCCGTTTCGAGGAAAAGAACCGCGCCCGCATCGACGACGAGGTCCGGTTCTTCCGGTCCTGGATCGAGAAGCCGCTGGCGATCGGGGCCGTGACGCCCTCGGGCAAGGCGCTCGCCCGCACCATGGCCGCCTTTGTCGATCCGGCCCTCCCCGGGCCGATCATCGAGCTTGGCCCGGGCACCGGCCCGGTGACCGAGGCGCTGGTCGCGCAAGGGATCGATCCCGCCCGCCTCGTGCTGGTCGAGTTCGACCCCACCTTCTGCCGGCTCCTGCGCCAGCGCTATCCGACCGCCACCGTCGTGCAGGGTGACGCCTATGGCTTGCGGCGGCTGCTCGACAGCCTGCTGATCGAGCCGGCGGCGGCCGTGGTCTCGGGCTTGCCGCTGTTCACCAAGCCGCTCAAGACGCGGCTGCAGCTCCTGTTCGAGGCCTTCGGGCTGATGACGCCGGGCGCGCCCTTCATCCAGTTCACCTATGCGGCGATCTCGCCCATTCCCCGGGCGCTCGACCGCGTCAAGTCGGAAGTCTCCGAGCGCATCTGGACCAACATCCCGCCGGCGCGCGTGTGGGTCTACCGCAAGCATTGATCGCGATCCGCAACGGAGCCGGACTGGCGCTGCATCGCTTCGGGCTGCGCGCCGCGTCGCCGGACGCGTGGCAAAGTCTCGCGCCGATGTGGTATGGCTGCCGGCCGTAGCGGAACCACGCCATGCCGTCGCCGAAAATCCTGGTGATCCCGGGCTCGCTGCGCAGCGGCTCGCACAATTCGCGGCTGGCGGCGCTCGCCACCAAGGAACTGATGCTGGCGGACGCCAACGTCACCCGCATCTCGCTCGGCGATTATCCGCTGCCGATCTACGACGCCGACCTTGCCAGCAAGGCGGGCCCGCCGTTCAACGCGCTCAAGCTCAAGCAGCTCGTCTCGGCGCATCGCGGCGTGTTCATCGCCAGCCCGGAATACAACGCCTCGATCGCGCCGCTCTTGAAGAACGCCATCGACTGGACCTCGACCGTGCGCGAGCGCGACGACCCGCCGCTCGCCGCCTACCAGAACCGCGCCTTCGCGCTTGGCGCCGCGTCGCCCGGGCGCTCCGGCGGCATGCATTCGCTGATCGCGTTGCGTCAGGTGCTGGCGGTCGGCTGCCGCGCGCTGGTGCTGCCGGACCAGGTCGCGGTGCCGAACGCGGAACAGGCCTTCGACGAGATGGACGAGCTGCGGGACCCGCGCACGTCGGCGCAGCTCAAGCTGGTGGTGCGCAAGCTGGTCGAATTCGCGCGCATGCTCGGGACCGAGGAGGGGTGAGGCGATGCTCGATGCCCGTGAACGCCTGATCGTCGCGCTCGACGTGTCCTCGGTCGCCGAGGCGGAGGCGATGGTGGCGCGGCTCGGCGACGCCGTCGTGTTCTACAAGATCGGCTATCAGCTCGGATTTGCCGGCGGCCTGGCGCTGGCCGAGAAGCTCGCCGGCGCCGGCAAGCAGGTCTTCGTCGACATGAAGCTGCACGACATCGGCAATACGGTAGCGCAGGGCGTCAAGAGCATCGCCCGCCTGGGCGCCGCCTTCGTTACCGTGCACGCCTATCCGCAGACCATGCATGCCGCCGTCGACGCGCGCGCCGGCTCGCGCCTTCGCATCCTCGCCGTCACGGTGCTGACCTCCTACGACGACGCCGACCTCGCCGCCGCCGGCTACGACTTCACGGTGCCGGAACTGGTCGCCGAGCGCGCCGCGCAGGCCCGCGACATCGGCATCGACGGCGTCGTCGCGGCGGCGGCGGAAGCCGAGATGCTGCGCCCGACGCTCGGTCCCGGCATGGTCCTGGTGACGCCCGGCATCCGCCCGGCCGTGTCCGACGCCGACGACCAGAAGCGCATCATGACGCCGGCCGCCGCGATCAAGGCGGGCGCCGATTATCTCGTCGTCGGCCGGCCGGTGATCGCGGCGGCCGATCCGAAGGCGGCGGCGGCGGCGATCGTGGCGGAGATCGCGGCGGCGTCGCAATAGCTCCTCGGTCCAACGGCACGACGCGCCGGCATTGCTTTCCTTCCCATCACCGGCCCGCTATATCCCCGCTATCGCGGAGCAATTCCATGTCGGACATGCGGCTGATCGTGGCGGGTGCCGGCGGGCGCATGGGGCGCACGCTGATCCACGCCATCGCGGCGACCGAGGGCACCGCCCTCGCCGGCGCGGTCGAGGCGGCGGGCTCCGCCGTGATCGGGCGCGACGCCGGCGAGTTGGCTGGGCTCGGCAACAACGGCGTGCCGGTCGGCACCGCCCTCGAACCGCTGCTCGAGGTAGCCGACGGCCTGATCGACTTCACGGTCCCGGCCGCCACCCGCATCTTCGCCGAGCTGACGGCGCGCACGGGCCTCGTCCACATCATCGGCACGACCGGCCTCTCGAGCGAGGACGAAGCCCTGATCGTGGAAGCCGCCACCCGCGCCGTCGTGGTCAAGTCCGGCAACATGAGCCTCGGCGTCAATGTCCTGGCCGCGCTCACGAGGCGCGTGGCGCAGGCGCTGGACGAGGATTTCGACATCGAGATCCTGGAGATGCACCACAGCCGCAAAGTCGATGCGCCCTCCGGCACCGCGCTGATGCTCGGGCGCGCCGCCGCCGAGGGCCGCGGTATCGACCTGGCGCAGCGCGCCGTGAAGAGCCGCGACGGACACACCGGCGCGCGCTGTCCCGGCGACATCGGTTTTGCGGCGCTGCGCGGCGGCACCGTGGTGGGCGACCACAGCGTGATCTTTGCCGGCACCGCCGAGCGCATCGAGCTCGTGCATCGCGCCGAGGACCGCATGATCTTCGCGCGCGGCGCGCTCAGGGCGGCGCTCTGGGCGCGCGGGCGACAGCCCGGGCTTTATTCGATGGCGGACGTGCTCGGGCTCGGCGATTTTTAGCCTGTAGCCTGTAGGGTGGGCAGAGGCGCATCTTCGCGCCGTGCCCACGCGCGCATTGAAGCCGGGTGGGCAACGGCGTGCGCCGTCTTGCTCAGACGGAAATGTCCTTGCCTCGCCGTCGCCCACCCTACGTTGCTAGCCTGTGGGCAAAGGCGCGCCTCTTCGCGCCGTGCCCACGCGGTTTTCGTGCAAGCCTCAAAATCAAAGACGCTTATCGTTGTCCCGCCATCCAGTAGACGTAGGGCGCAATAAGCGGAAGCGCATTGCGCCGTCCGATCCGTAATCCGGCTTGAGATCGACGTCGAGGCGGCGCAATCAAGCGATTGCGCCCTACGGACTGTAGGGTGGGCAAAGGCGCCTCTTCGCGCCGCGCCCACGCGAGCAACGCAGCCGCGCGGACTACCCGACGTCCGCGGCCCCAAGCTACGGTCCGCGCAGCAGCGACACGCCCGTCATCTCCGGCGGCTTGGGCACGTCCATCAGTTCAAGCAATGTCGGCGCGAGGTCGGCGAGGCGTCCTTCGGCGAGCGCCGCAGGGCCGCCGCCGATCAGCACGACCGGCACCGGATTGGTGGTGTGGGCGGTATGCGGCCCGCCGGTTTCGGGATCGCGCATCAGCTCGCAGTTGCCGTGGTCGGCGGTGACGAGCAGCGCGCCGCCGGCCCGCGCGACGGCGTCGGCGATCCGCCCGAGTCCGGCATCGACGGTCTCCACCGCCCTGATCGCGGCCGGCAGGCTGCCGGTATGGCCGACCATGTCCGGATTGGCATAGTTCAGCACGATCAGGTCGTACCGGCCGGAGACGATGGCGGCGATGACCTTGTCGGTCAGTTCCGGCGCCGACATTTCGGGCTGCAGGTCATAGGTCGCGACCTTCGGCGACGGCACCATGATGCGGTCCTCGCCGGGATACGGTTGCTCGCGGCCGCCGTTGAGGAAGTAGGTGACGTGCGGATATTTTTCGGTCTCGGCGGTGCGAAGCTGCGTGCGGCCCGCGTTGGCGACGACCTCCCCCAGAATCCCGGTCAACGACTGCGAGGGAAAGATCGACGTCATCCGGGCGTCGAGGTCGTCGCTGTATGGCGTCATCCCGACCGCGCCGGCGAGGCGGACGACGCGTGCGCGCGGGAAGGCCGCAAAGGCCGGATCGAGCATCGCGGTGAGGATCTCGCGCGCGCGGTCGGCGCGGAAATTGAAGCAGAGCAGGCCGTCGCCGTCGCGCATGCCGGAATAGTCTGCGACCACCGCGGGCAGGATGAATTCGTCGTAAATCCGGTGCGCATAGGCATCCGCGACGACGGTCATGGCGTCGGGAAACCGCGGCCCCTCCGCGGCCACCATCGCCGCATAGGCCTTCGCCACCCGGTCCCACCGCTGGTCGCGGTCCATGGAATAGTAGCGGCCGCAGACGGTCGCGATCGAAACCCCCGGAGGCAGCGCCGCCAGGAAGCCCGCGACGGCTTCGGCGCCCGATTGCGGCGGCGTATCGCGTCCGTCGGTCCAGACATGCGCGCAGGTCGGCACGCCGGCGGCCGCCAGAATCCGCGCCAGCGCGACGGCATGATCCTGGTGCGAATGCACGCCGCCGGGCGACAGCAGGCCCATGAGGTGGCAGCGGCCGCCGGTCTGCCGCAGACGCGCGATCAGGTCCTGCAGCGCGGGCTGCTTCTCGATCTCGCCGCTGGCGATCGCCTCGCTGATGCGCGGCAGATCCTGCATCACCACCCGGCCCGCCCCGATATTGAGATGGCCGACCTCGGAATTGCCCATCTGCCCGGGCGGCAGACCCACGTCCTTGCCCGACGTGTGCAGCAAAGCATGCGGGCACGAGGTCCAGAGCCGGTCGAAGTTGGGCGTGCGCGCCTGCCGGACCGCGTTGTCGGCGGCTTCGTCGCGCCAGCCCCAGCCGTCCAGGATCGCCAGCATTACCGGGCGCCGTCGCTGCATCGCCGCTTCCTTTGCGCCCGCCAGCCTCGTTGCCGGAATGCACGACTTCGGCCACGAAGAGCGCTGCCTGATGTAGATTGGCGTCGTTTTGCGCGATTGCAACCCGACGGTCAATCAGGAGCGCGGATGGCGCGCGGACCGGGATGCCGAACGATGCGGAGCACACGATGACCGACCGGCTGCTCGTGCTCGTGCGCCACGGCCAGAGCGAATGGAATCTCTCCAACCGCTTCACCGGTTCAAGCGACGTCGACCTCACCGGACTGGGCGTCGAGCAGGCGCGCCATGCCGGCAGGACGCTCAGGGCGCGGGGCATCCGCTTCGACGTCGGCTTCACCTCGGCGCTCAAGCGAGCGTGGCGCTCGCTCGACCTCATCCTCGACGAAATGGACCAGAGCAGCATCCCGGTCATCCGGAGTCCCGCTCTCGACGAGCGCGACTACGGCGACCTCACGGGTCTCGACAAGAACGACGCGCGCGCGACATGGGGCGAGGCGCAGGTCGAAACGTGGCGGCGCTCCTACGACGTGCCGCCGCCCGGCGGCGAGAGCCTCAAGGATACCGCGGCGCGCGTGCTTGCGCTCTACGATCGGGATATCCTGCCGCGGGTGCTGCGCGGCGAATGCGTCGTCGTCGCCGGCCACGAGCACTCGCTGCGCGCGCTGGTGATGGTGTTGGAGCGGCTCAACACCACGCAGATCGCCGCGCGCGAGCTGGCGACCGGCATCCCGGTGATCTACCGCCTCGGCGCGGATGCGGCGGTGGCCGAGCGGCTCGATCCGGCGGGGTGATACCGAGCGTCTCGCGGCTGCGGCATTCATGAAGTCTGGTCTGCCTGCCCGGCCTCCCAGCCGAGCATCGCCTGCTTGCGCGTGAGGCCCCAGTGATAGCCGGTGAGCATGCCGGCGCGGCCGATCACGCGATGGCAGGGCACCACGAAGGCGATCGGATTCTTGCCGACCGCGGCGCCGACCGCGCGCGCGGCCTTCGGCGTGCAGACCTTGGCGGCAATGTCGGAATAGGTGGTGAGACGGCCCATCGGCACCTTCAGCAGCGCCTCCCAGACGCGGACTTCCCAATCGGTGCCGATCAGCACCACGCGCAATGGCGTCTCGGCACGCCAGAGTTTTGCATCGAAGATGCGGCGCGCCAGCGGCGCGGTGCGCGCTGCGTCCTCCACGTATGCGGCGCGCGGCCAGCGCCGGCACATGTCGGCGAGCGCGCTCTGCTCTCCGCCCGTGTCCGCGAAGGCAAGCCCCGCGAGCCCGCGTTCGGTCGCCATCACCAGAGCGAGGCCGAACGGGCAGGGGTGGAAGCCGTAATGGATGCTCAAGCCGGCGCCGCCCGATTTCCACTCGCCGGGCGACATCGCCTCGTGGGTGACGAAGAGATCGTGCAAGCGGCCAGGTCCCGACAGCCCGACCTCGAATGTGGCGTCGAGCACGCTGGCGGAGTCGCGCAGAAGCGTGCGGGCGCGGTCGAGCGTGATCGCCTGCAGGAACGCCTTCGGGGAAAGCCCGGCCCAGCGCCGGAACAGGTGATGCAGCTCGGTCGGCGTCACGCCCGCGGCTTCGGCGATCGCATCGATGGCGGGTTGTTCACGCCAGTTTTCCCGGATGTGCGCGATGGCGCGCCGCACGATGTCGTAGTCGGCGGCGGCACTGGGGGGCGCTGCGGGATCGGCGACGCGGTCGGGCGAGAGCATGGAAGCCTCCATCCTGTGCTCCCTTTCTAGAACGGCGTGTGATGCCGCGCCCACCCGATTTCTGCTTATCCCTCCCCCTGCGGGGGAGGGATCGCGAGTCTCACTCGAACAGCGTCCGCGTCGGGCCGCGCTTCGCTTCCGCCAGCGCCCCGGAGAGCGCGAGCGCAAAACTCTCCTTCTCCTGCGCGCCGAGGAAGCCCGCGATCGGCAGCCGTCTGCCGTGCGACACCAGGAAGAGCCGTTCGATGCCGAACTCCGCGTGCTCGTCGCGGTCGAGCCGGACCCACACCGGATTGAGCGTCCACTGCCGCACCCGGCCGTGATAGCTCACCTTGCGCACGGTGAGCTCGCAGGGAGTGACCTTGACCTCCTCGTAGGCGCGGGCGGAGCGATAGTTGATCCGGAACGCCCAGTAGACCAGCAGCACGTCGAGCCCGAAGAAGCCGAAGACCGGCCAGGCACCGGCAATCAGGAACAGCATGCCGGACACGAAGCTGATGCCGCCCAGCACCAGCATGAAGACCAGGAACCCGGCCGGGCTCAGCGAACGGTGCGGCGTGAGCACGGCGGAAAAGATGGTGGGGTCTGGCTGCGGGCCGTTGTCTGCCATGATGCCCCCTAATATAGGGGAGGCATGGCGCGGAAGACACCCAGGCCGGCCAAGAGAACGACGTCGGAGAGCCTGAAGAAGGCCCGCGCCGGCAAGGCCGCCGCCGTCAAGGACGCGGACCAGCGCGCCGCCGCCGACCGCAAGGCGGTCGCCGCCGCGATCCCGCCCTGGACGCCCGCCGAGGTCGAAGAAGCGTTCCGCCGCTTCCACGCCGCCAACCCGGAACCGGAGGGCGAGCTGAAGCACGTCGACCCGTACACGCTGCTCGTGGCCGTGGTGCTGTCGGCGCAGGCGACCGACGCCGGGGTCAACAAGGCGACGCCCGCGCTGTTCGCCGCCGCCGACACGCCGGAGAAGATGGTCGGGCTCGGCGAAGCCAAGGTGCGCGACCTGATCAAGACCATCGGGCTCTTCCGCACCAAGGCGAAGAACGTCGTGGCGTTGTCGCGGAAGCTGGTCGAAGAGCATGGCGGCAAGGTGCCGCCCGCGCGCGAGGCGCTCGAAGCGCTGCCGGGCGTCGGCCGCAAGACCGCCAACGTGGTGCTCAACATCGCGTTCGGGGAGCCGACGATCGCGGTCGACACCCACATCTTCCGCATCGGCAATCGTACCGGCCTGGCGCCCGGCAAGACGCCGCTCGAGGTCGAGCAGAAGCTGCTCGAGGTGGTGCCGCAGACATATCGGCGGCACGCCCACCACTGGCTGATCCTGCACGGCCGCTATGTCTGCGTCGCGCGCCGTCCGCTGTGCGAAAAATGCCTGATCGCCGACCTCTGCAAGTGGCCGGGGAAGACGGTGTAGCGATCCAGCGATTCGACTGGACAAGATTGGCGGCGGCCGTGCCACAAGGTTCCCTCCCCCCTTGCGGGGGAGGGACAGGGAGAGGGGCGCCCCAGGAAAGATCGAGTCCGATTAACACCCCTCTCCCCAACCCTCCCCCAGCGTCAGGGCGTTCACGCCCGTCTTCGACGGGCGGTGGGGGGAGGGAGCAGACCGAGCAAGCGGCAGCAGCAACACACCAGCGCCCAGATCGCGGCTAAGATCGTGCCTGATGCGCCTGCGAACCGTCCTCATCGGCACCTTGCTCGCCGCCGGCTCATTCGCCGGCGCGACCGTCGCGATGCAGGTGCTGTGGCCCGCCGCCCCGGCGCTACGCAGTCCGCCATTGGCCGAGATGCCGCCGCTGCCTGCGACCAGCGGCGCCTCCGTCATCGTGGCGCCGGCGACCATCACGCTGGCGGCCATCCGCGACTTCGTCGAACGCGACGCGCCGCGCAACTTTGCCGGCAAGCGCGACATCCCGGTCTCGCAACTCCTGTCCAACGCCGAGGTCGCGTGGACCGCCGCGCGCGGGCCGGTCGCGGTCGCCGGCCGGCCCGATGCGCTGGTGGTGTCGAGCGTGATCAACGGCACCGCGCGCGCCACCGGCCAGCTCTCGGCGCAGGCCACGAGCGGCGTGAGCACGGCGCTCGGCAACCTGCTGGGCAAGGACGTCGGGCGCAGCGTCGAGCGCTTCGCGAACCGCACCCTCGACCAGCGCGCCGACATCCGCGGCAGCGCCACCGTCACGCTGCGCCCCGAGATCACGCCGGCCTGGCGGATCGAGCCGAACCTGGTGGCGCAGGCGGCGGTCGCGGACGCCAACCTGTCGGTCGCCGGGCTCAAGCTCAACGTCGCGAACGAGGTCAAGCCGCACCTCGATCGAACCGTCAATGAGCACGCCGGCGCGATCGCGGCACGGCTGCGCAACGATCCGTTCCTGGAAAATGCCGCGCGCCGCGAATGGGCCAAGCTGTGCCGGTCGATGCCGCTCGGCGCGGCCGGGGCCGGCCTCCCGAATCTCTGGGTCGAAGTCCGTCCGGTGCGCGCCTTCGCCACGCAACCGCGCGTCGACGCCGCCGCCGTCACGGTGACGCTCGGCGTCGAGGCCGAAACACGCGTGGTCGCCGCCGCGACCAAGCCCGATTGCGCGTTCCCGGCAAACCTGGAGATCGTCGCGCGCGAGGAACGGCCGCGCATCGCCATCGCGGTGCCGATCGACGTGCCGTTCACGGAGGTCAACCGGCTGATCGAGGCGCGGCTGGTGGGCAAGACGCTTGCGGCCGACAACAGCGGCGCCGTCGAGGTCACGGTGCGGAGCGCGCAGGTCGCGGCCTCCGGCAACCGCCTGCTGATGTCCCTGAAGGTGACGGCGAACGAGAAGAAGAGCTGGTTCGGGCTCGCCACCGAGGCGACCGTGCACGTCTGGGGCCGCCCGGTGCTCGACCCGGAGCGGCAGATGCTGCGGCTTGCCGACGTGGCGCTCGACGTGGAATCGGACGCCGCCTTCGGGCTGCTCGGCGCGGCGGCGCGGGCCGCGCGGCCCTACCTCGCGACCATGGTGGCCGAGAACGCGCTGGTCGATCTCAAGCCGTTCGCGGCGAACGCCCGCAAGGGCGTCGAGACCGCCATCGCCGACTTCCGCACCAGCGCCGACGGCGTGCGCGTGGATGCCGCCATCACCGAGCTTCGCCTCACCGGACTGGTCTTCGACGCCAGGACGCTGCGCGTGATCGCCGAGGCCGAGGGCAGCGCCCAGATTTCGGTGACGGCGCTGCCGCCGCGGCAGTAGGGCGTTTTGCGGAAAAGCGGCATCCGGTTTCCGTCCGAAAATGCGGCCGATGCAAGAACTCCAGAGTGCATCCCGTTGGAGTGGTCCACGACCTCATCCGCTCATTCCCGCGCAAGCGGGAATCCAGGAATCGCTTGCTCAGGATTGCTCGATCTCCTGGGTCTCCGCTTTGGCGGGGACGAGCGGAGGGTGGACCGGTTCAACATGAGGGACGTGCTCTGGCCGCCGATCAGCCCGGCGCCTGCTCGATCCGCGGCCGGCGCGGACCGGCAAGCCGCTTGTGCATGTGCACCATGAAGGCCATGCCGAACAACGGCGTCGCCAGGTTGAGGATCGGGATCATCACGAAAGCGGCGACCAGCATGCCGGCGACGAACACCGTGCCCTGGTGCATCTTGCGCAGCCGCTTGGCCTCCGCCGCCGGATGGAAGCGCATCGCGGCGAGCTCGAAATATTCACGGCCGAGCAGGAAGGCGGTGGCGAAAAAGAAGATCACCGCGCCGAAGCCCGCGAACAGCAGGAACGGCAGCGCGATGAGATAGACCAGGACCGTGAGCAGCGCGGTCTTCACGCCTTCGAACAGCGCGCGCAGGAGCGGCGGCGGCGCTCCGGGCGGATCGCCCGGATAGTGCACGCGCTCGACCTCGAGCGCGATGTCGTCGACGAAAAAGCTTGCCACCAGCGCGGTGACCGCCGGCATCAGGAACACCGAGCCGGCGATCACGCCGAGCCCGGTGACGACCGACAGCATCCAGGCCAGCAGCGCGACCGGCACGCCGGGAGTGACGCCGAACGCATCCTGCAGCCAGGTCTGGCCGCTCGCCGCGACCCAGATCAGCACGCGGTGAAGCCCGACCGCGACCAGCACGATCAGGATCAGGGCCAGGCCGACGGATTTCCACAGCACCGTGCGGAACGGGGGCGAGAACATCTGGGCGAGCGCCTTGATGGCGGCGTCGAGCATGCGAGACCCTCTGCAATGGCCGCACAGGTAATCGTGCCTGTCCGCCGGCACAAGCGGCGGAAGTCGGCCGAGGATCGCGCCTTGTGCCGCTTTGCGGCCGACATCGCGCTGCGTTTGCGACCTCGCGCGGATTGAGGCAATGTTCGCCGGCCCTTCCGCCGCCACCGGCAACCCTGATGCTGAGCCGCCGTTCCTTCCTTGCCGCTTCGGCCGCGCTCACGGCCGGCCCGGCCATGGCCGCGCCCGCTCCGAAAAAGGGCTCCGATCGGAATACCGTCGACGTCGCCGTCGTGGGCGCCGGAGCCGCCGGCATCGCGGCGGGGCGGCGCCTGGCCGCGGCGGGCCGCAGCGTCGCGCTCATCGAGGCGGCGGGCGAGATCGGCGGCCGCTGCGTCACCGACACGAAGATATTCGGCGTGCCCTACGACCGCGGCGCGCATTGGATCCACATGCCGGAGATCAATCCGGTGGCGAGGCTCGCGAGCCAGACCGGCCTCGACATCTATCCGGCGCCGACCGGGCAGCGCGTGCGCATCGGCCGGCGCTATGCGCGCGAAAGCGAGATGGAGGATTACCTCGCCGGGCTGGTGCGCGCCAACACCGCCATCTACGCCGCGGCGGGCAAGGCCGACGTGCCGTGCGCGCAGGTGTTGCCGAAGGACCTCGGCGAATGGCGTCCGACCATCGAATTCTTCCTGGGACCGTTCGGCTGCGGCAAGGATCTCTCGGAAATCTCGGCGATCGATTTCGCCCGCTCGGCGGAGCGCGACATCGACGCGTTCTGCCGCCAGGGTTTCGGCGCGCTCATCGCCAAGCTCGCTTCCGCGCTGCCGGTGCAGCTCGCCAATCCGGTCACCGCGATCGACTATGGCGGCCGCGGCGCGATCCAGATCGAGGCCGCGAAGGGCCGCATCACCTGCACCGCCGCCATCGTCACGGTCTCGACCAATGTGCTCGCCGCCGGCAAGATCAGGTTCTCGCCGGATGTTCCAAGACGCCACCTCGATGCGGCATCGCGGCTCAAGCTCGGCAGCTACGATCACGTCGCGCTGGAACTGCCCGGCAATCCGCTGGCGCTGCGCCCCGACGAGCTGGTGTTCGAGAAATCGTCCGGCCCGCGCACCGCCTCGCTGTTCGGCAATGCGTCCGGATCGACGCTCTGCATGATCGACGTGGCCGGCAGCTTCGGGCGCGAGCTCGCGGCCAAGGGCGAGCGCGAGATGATCGCCTTCGCGATCGAATGGCTGGGCAATCTCTACGGCACCGACCTGAAGAATGCCGTCAAGCGGCGCCATGCGACGCGCTGGAACTACGAGCCCTATGCGCTCGGCGCGTTTTCGGTCGCCAGTCCGGGCGGTCAGCCCTCGCGCCGGGTCCTGGCCGAGCCGTTGAACGCCAAGCTCTGGTTCGCGGGCGAAGCCACCCATGAGACGCTGTGGGGCACGGTCGGCGGCGCCTGGGAAGCGGGCGAACGCGCCGCCGACGCGGCGTTGCGACTGTTCCGGCGCTGATGGCGCTGTATCGCGATCTGCGATAATGCGTTTGACGCCGATATCGCCTTATGCGATACGTCGCCATGAAGCCTATCGCCTTCACGCCGGCCAGTGCACGCCAGTGGGCCAAGCTGTCGATTGACGTGCGGCGGCGTATCGATGCTCGATTGACAGAATTTGCGACCAGCGGGAAAGGTGACGTGAAACGCCTTAAAGGCCGCAACGGTTCAAGACTTCGCGTCGGCGATTGGCGCGTGATCTTCTATGAGGAGCGCGGAAGGATTATCGTAGCCGCGGTCGGCCACCGTCGGGAGATATACGGCTGAAAGGATGCCATGAACGTTCGATTTCAAAAGACTCCGCGCGGAGAGATCGCAATTCTGCCGCGGAAGGACTACGAGGCGCTGGTCGCCAAGGCATCCGAGGCGGATGAGGATGCAGGTACCGCGCGGCTTGTGGCGCGCGCGCGCAAGGAGGTTGCCGCCGGTGCGCCGTTATTGCCAAAGGACGTCGTAGATCGTTTGGCTAACGGAGAGAATCCAGTTCGAGTTTTGCGCGGGTGGCGTGAGATCACGCAGATGCATCTCTCCTTTAAGACAAACCTTAGCCAAGGCCATATTTCCGATATTGAAAGTGGCCGCCGCACGGGAACGCCCGCAGCGCTTCGCCTCATCGCCGATGTGCTCAAGGTGCCGCTCGATCTTCTCGCGTAGCGTCGGGCAGCTCAGCCCCGCAGCACGCCGCCCGTTCTTTTGCCCACCTCCGCCACGATCTTGGCGGCGACCGCGTCGATTTCCGCCTCGGTCATGGTCTTGTCGCGCGGCTGCATCGTCACCGCGATTGCGATCGAGGTCTTGCCGGGCGCGATGCCCTCGCCCTCGTAGACGTCGAACACCGTCACGCCGGTGATGAGCTTGCGGTCGACCGCCTGCGCGGTGCGCACGATGTCGGCCGCCTTGACGGCGCGGTCGACCACGAAGGCGAAATCGCGCTCGACCGGCTGGAACGGCGACAGCTCCAGCACCGGCTTGGCGCGCGTCGGCTTGGCCTTGGGCTCGGGAATCTTCTCCAGGATCACCTCGAACGCGACCAGCGGACCTTTGGCGTCGAGCGCCTCCAGCGCGCCCGGATGGAGTTCGCCGAAATGGCCGAGAATGTTCTGCGGGCCGATCTGGATCGTGCCCGAGCGCCCGGGGTGGAACCAGGGCGGCCCGCCCGGCACCACCTGCAGCGCCTGCGCGGGCGCGCCGGCGGCGGTGAGCACCGCGAGCGCGTCACCCTTGGCGTCGAAGGCGTCGACCTCCTTGGCCGGGCTCGACCAGTGCCGGCCGGCGCCGGACGCCTTGGCGAGCGTGCGGCGGATGCCGGTCGCGGCGGTGAACTGGTCCTGCGGCCGGTCGCCCTTGAAGACCTGCCCCACTTCGAACAAGGCGACGTCCGGAAAGCCGCGGTCGGCGTTCTTCCGGGCGGCGGCGACCAGGCCCGGGATCAGGCTCGGCCGCATGTCGGAAAGGTCGGTGGCGATCGGGTTGGCGAGCGCAAGCTCCGGCTTGCCGCCGCCGAACAGCTCCGCCTGCGCCTTGGCGACGAAAGACCAGGTCACCGCCTCGACCATGCCGCGGGCGGCGAGTGCGCGCTTGGCTTTGCGGCCGCGCACCTGCAAGGGCGTCAGGACCGGCTTGCGCGCCTTGTCGCCGCGGGGAAACGGCGTCGACGGCACCCGCTCGACCCCGAGGATGCGCACCACCTCCTCGACGATGTCGGCCTTGCCGTGCACGTCCGGCCGCCATGACGGCACCGCGACCTTGATGACCTTGTCCTGTCCGGCGACGAAGAAGCCGAGCCGCCCGAGCACGCGCCGCACTTCGGCCAGCGGCACGTCGAGGCCGGCCAGGCGCCTGAGCTCGGACAGCGGGAAGTCGATGACCAGTTCGGGCACCTGCGGGTCGCCCGCGAGCGTGATCTCGGACGGCGTGCCGCCGCAGAGGTCGAGGACGTATTGGGTCGCGAGCTCGAGGCCCGGCACCAGGAACGCCGGGTCGACGCCGCGCTCGAAACGATAGCGCGCGTCCGAATTGATGCCGAGCTTGCGCCCGGTCTGCGCGATGTTCAGCGGGTCCCACAGCGCTGATTCGATCAGCACGTCGGTGGTCGTCTCCGAGCAGCCGGTGGCCTCGCCGCCCATGATGCCGGCGAGCGATTCCGGCCCGGCCTCGTCGGCGATCACGCACATGGTCTCGTCGAGCGCGTAGGTCCTGCCGTCGAGCGCCAGCAGCCGCTCGCCGGGACGCGCGCGGCGCACGGTCAGGTTGCCGCGGACCTTGGCGGCATCGAATACGTGCAGCGGCCGGGCGCGGTCGTAGGTGACGAGGTTCGTGATGTCTACGAGCGCGTTGATGGGCCGCAGGCCGATGGCCGTGAGCCGTCGCGCCAGCCATTCGGGCGACGGCCCGTTCTTCACCCCGCTTACCACCCGCAGCGCGAAGCCGCGGCAGAGCGAGGGCGTCGCGCCGAAGTCGAGCGTCACCGTGCGCGGGCAGGGCAAAGCGCCCTTCACCGGCTTGATGGCCTTGTCGATCAGCGTGCCCATGTCCGCGGCGGCGAGGTCGCGCGCGATGCCGTGCACGCCGGTGCAGTCGGGCCGGTTGGGCGTGAGCTTGATCTCGATCACCGGGTCATCGAGCTTCGCCCATGCGGCGTAGCTCGCGCCCACCGGCGCGTCGTCCGGCAGCTCGATGATCCCTTCATGATTGTCGGAGAGCTTGAGCTCGAATTCCGAGACCAGCATACCGCGGCTCTCGACGCCGCGGATGGTGCCGACCGCCAGCGTGATGTCCTTGCCCGGGATATAGGCGCCGGGCGGCACGAACACGCCCTTCATGCCGGTGCGCGCATTGGGCGCGCCGCACACGACCTGAACCGGCTCGCCGGTGCCGGTGTCGACCATGCAGACGCGCAGGCGGTCGGCATTGGGGTGCGGCTTCGCTTCGACCACGCGCGCGATCGTGAACGGCGCCAGCAGCTTGCCCTTGTCGTCGATCGACTCCACCTCGAGCCCGGTCATGGTGAGCTTGTCGGCGATCTGCTCGACCGATGCGTCGGTGTCGAGATGCTCGCGCAGCCAGGAGAGGGTGAATTTCATCTTGCGCTCCCGGCGTCTTTTGCTGCCGCGCGGGGAATCGTAGTTTGGGGGTTCCCTCCCCCCTTGCGGGGGAGGGACAGGGAGGGGGGTGCGTTCCGGGCTCCGCTGCCCGCTGTTTCGCGAATGACAGTCAGCACGCCTTCCAGTTCCGAGAGCACCTGTGCATTCGTAAATCGCAGAACGACATATTCGCGTGATGCGAGCCATGCATCGCGTGCCGCGTCGTAAGCGAGCCTCTCGTCGAAGTCATGGGGTGCCCCATCGACTTCCACGACTATTCGTGCGCTGTGGCAGACGAAGTCGACGACGTAGGAACTCATGGGGGCCTGCCGTCGAAACACCAATCCATCAAGGTGACGCGCTTTGAGATAGCGCCACAGCAACGTTTCGGCGCGCGTCATGGTTTGGCGGAGAGACTTTGACCGACTGCGCTGTTGGCGGTTGACGGCTGAATGCGGCATCCCGGGCCACCCCTCTCCCTAACCCTCCCCCGCAAGGGGGGAGGGAACCGATTGCCGATGCCGCCAGATGGTACTCAACACCTTCATTGGCAATGTCTTGCGTGCCATCACGCGCTCAATCCACCCGCCAGCGTCGGCAGGTCGAGCGGGCGGAAGCCGTAATGCGAGAGCCAGCGCACGTCGGCCTCGAAGAACGGCCGCAGGTCCGGCATGCCGTATTTCAGCATGGCGATGCGGTCGATCCCGAGGCCCCAGGCGAAGCCCTGGTACTCGTCGGGATCCAGGCCGCAGTTCTTCAGCACGTTCGGGTGCACCATCCCGCAGCCGAGGATTTCCAGCCAGCGGTCGCCTTCGCCGACGCGCACCTCGTTCTTCTCGAAGCGGCACTGGATGTCGGCTTCGAGCGACGGCTCGGTGAACGGGAAGAACGACGGGCGGAACCGCATCTTCACCGCATCGACCTCGAAGAACGCCTTGAGGAACTCTTCCAGGATCCATTTCAGGTGGCCGAGGTGCGAACCCTTGTCGATCACCAGCCCCTCGACCTGGTGGAACATGGGCGTGTGGGTCTGGTCGGAGTCCACGCGGTAGGTGCGGCCCGGAATGATCACCCGGATCGGCGGCTTCTGCGTCAGCATGGTGCGGATCTGCACCGGCGAGGTGTGCGTGCGCAGGAGGAGCCGCGAGCCGTCCGGCTTGGGGTTGAAGAAGAACGTGTCGTGCATCTCGCGGGCCGGATGGCCCTCCGGGATGTTGAGCTTGGTGAAGTTGAGGTCGTCGGTCTCGATGTCGGGACCTTCGGCGACCGCAAAACCCATGTCGGCGAAGATCGCGGTCAGTTCGTCGATCACCTGGCTGATCGGATGGATGCGCCCCGCCTCGGCGGGCGTCTCGCGCAGCGGCAGCGTGACGTCCACGGTTTCGGTGTCGAGCCTCGCATCGAGCGCGGCGGACTTCAGCGCCTCCTTGCGCGCCGCGAGCGCCGCGCTCACCTGATCCTTGAGACGGTTGATGAGCGGGCCGTTCGCCTTGCGCTCGTCCGGCGTCATCGACCCAAGCGTGCGCAGCAGCGCCGATACCGAGCCGCTCTTGCCCAGCGCCGCGACACGCACGGCTTCGAGCGCCGCCTCGTCGGGGGCGGCGGTGATGTCGGTGAGGAGCTGCCGTTCAAGCTTTTCGATGTCGGACATCGGCGCGCCTGCTCTCTAACGCCGTCACGCGCGGTCTAGGCTTCTTGCGTTGGTCGCATTTTCGATCGGAAAACCGGAGTCCGCTTTTCCCGCAAATGCGCTAGCCCGGCGCTGACCACCAAGGCAGCCTCACGCCGTCGCCGGCAGCGCGGCCTTGGCCTTCTCCACGATCGCCTGGAACGCCGCCGGTTCCGTGATGGCGAGGTCCGACAACACCTTGCGATCGACCAGCAGACCCGCCTTGGCGAGCCCGTCGATGAACCGGCTGTAGTTCAGCCCGAACGGCCGCACCGCCGCGTTGAGGCGCTGGATCCAGAGCGCCCGGAAGGTGCGCTTCTTCCGCTTGCGGCCGATATAGGCGTATTGCTGCGCCTTCTCCATCGACTCGCGCGCGATGCGAATGGTGTTCTTGCGGCGGCCGTAATGACCTTTGACGGCCTTGAGGACTTTCTTGTGCCTGGCGTGTGAGGTGACGCCACGCTTGACGCGTGCCATGACTGTTCTCCTGTGGCTTTAGCGAATATGGAATTGCCGGGCCGCTAGCCGTTGGGCAAAAAGTATTTCTTGATCTTGTCACCGTCGGTCTTGAACAGCACGTTGGTGCCGCGCAACTGGCGGATCTGCTTCTTGGTGCGCTTGATCATGCCGTGGCGCTTGCCCGACTGCTGATAGAGCACCTTGCCGCCGGCGGTGATCTTGAAGCGCTTTTTGGCGCCCGACTTGGTCTTGAGCTTGGGCATTTCGCTCTCCTTTATCCGGACGCAACGGCGGGCCGTTCGGCCCGCCTCGCCGGGGATCTGCTCGAAACGAGCGTGCTGATTGAGCACTTCACCGCCGCCACGGCAGCCCTTGTCAGCCGGGCGGCGGGAGGCCGGGGTTATGGCAGAGACCGTTTCGGCTGACAACCTCCCGGCGTACCGCGAGACGGCCGGGGAGGCCTCGGGCCGCGTTCCGCGCACACCGCGCCGCGCGTCCATTGCCAGCAGAGGACCGGCTGGTCCGGCGGCCGGTCGGTCCGGGATCGCCGTCGACGGGAGCCGCCCGGCAGCTCGCCTCGCGCCGGTCGGCCTTACCGGGCGAAGGCGCCGAGGTTGTAGTTCAGGCCGGCTTTGACGACGTTGCTGGTGGCGGAAAGGCTCTCGCGTATCGGGTTCGTCCGGGTCACGAGCTGCGCGCCGCGGCCCAGGTAGCCGATGTAGTTATATTCCAGCTTCCCGCTCCAGTTGGCGGCAAACGCGTATTCGAGGCCGGTCCCCAGCAGGACGCCGGTCAAGGTCTGGCTGCCCTGCTCGAACGTGCCCGTCGATCTATCCCGGCGCATGTCGAACGGCGCCCGCGCGATACCGACCTTGCCATACAGAAGCCCACGCTCGACCGCGACGCCGCCGCGCGCCGCCAAGTCCAGATTCCAGTCGTTGTGAACGCTGGCAGCGTTCGTTATCGAGGTGACACTGGTCCGGATGCTTTGAAGCCCGGACGACCAGCCTTCGCCTTCCAGGCCGAACACGAGGCGGCCGGCCTGGTTATTGCAGCCCGCCTGGCCACCGACGAGACCGCCGCCGCCGATACTTGCGGTAAAATCATGATACAGCACGCCGCCGCCGCCCTGGGCGCCGACGTAGCAGCCGGTCCAGTCGTGGGCCGGGAGCGGCAGAGAAGACGAAGCGGCCGCCGCGGTCTGCGCACCGATGAGCCGATAATTGATTCCCACCTTGACGAGATGTTCTTCGGCCGACAGGGTTCGTTGTCTCAGGGTCGTGTTGGTGACAACACGCGCATCACGACCCAGGAAGCCGAGGTAATCGTATTCGACCTTGGCGCTCCAATTGCCCGAGAAGGCATATTCAATCCCGGCGCCCATCAGGAGAGCATTCAACCTGGCTGTCGTTCGGTAGAAACCTCCCCCCGTGTCATTGTAATCCATGCTGAAAGCCCCGCGTGCCGCTCCGACCTTGCCGTAGAGCAGCGCGTCATTCACGGCGAGGCCGGCGCGCAAGGCGATATCCCCATTGCGGCCATGGTTGTCGGCGTCAAACTGCTGCGCAAACGGAAATACGGGATCGAGGAAGACCTGGCGGCCGTGGCTCGCCAGCTTCGACCACCAGCCTTCGCCCTCGACGCCGAGCACCAGCGCGCCGGTCTGGTAGTTGCAGCCCGCTTGCGCCCCCGCGATCCCGCCGCCGCCGTTGAAGAAAAAGGCCATCTGGTCGAACAGCACGCCGCCGCCGCCGTGGACGCCGACATAGCATCCGGACCAGTTGAACGGCGCGGCGGTCGGTGCCTTGTAGACGGGCGCCCTGGCGCCCAAGGCGGCGTCCGTGAGCTGCGATGTCGCGAATGGACTGCCGAACCGGTAATTGATGCCAACCGTCACGACGTGCCTGAAGGCCGACATGGTTAAGATGAAAGGAGGGTTGAAATTGTCGGTGAAGGGGAAATCCCGACCGAAATAGCCGATGTAGTCATACTCGACCTTGGCGCTCCATTGCGAAGCGAAGGCGTATTCCACGCCGGCGCCCAGCAGCAGCCCGTCCAGCCTGCCGCGGCCGGTTTGGATTTGGCCGAAGGTACTTTGAAAATCAAAAGCGAAACGGCCGGAGGCAATTCCCGCCTTTCCGAACAGAAGCGTACGGTCGAGCGCGACACCGGCGCGTAGCGCGATATCGGCGTTGGAGCGGTTCCGTCCCGTGGACGCGGATGCGAAGGTCGATTGAGCAAACTCGGTACGGCCGGTCGCCGTTGACCACGAGGCGTCCGCTTCGGCGCCGAGCACGATCGCGCCGGCCTGATAGTTGCAGCCGGCTTGAACGCCGGCGACGGCGCCGGCCGCGTTGCTATATTCCCAATGATTGAAGGCGACTTCGCCGCCGCCATGGATGCCGCCATAGCAGCCGCTCCAGTCGAAGGCCGCAGGCCGCGGCGCCTTGACGGGCATGTCGGCGGCTTGCGCGGCGAACGCCGGCGTGATGAACGCCGCGGCGCAGGCGGCAAAGCGGATGGATTTCATGACATGCCCCCGATGCGCGATTGCGGCGCCCGCCGCCACGCGTCCCTCGAGACCATATCCTCTGCTGCGTCCTGGAACGGCACAATACGGGCCGCACACAAAATCGCGCCCGTGACATTCGCGCAACGAATCGCGTCGTGCCCGGGAAGCAACCAAGGACATCGAGCGCCGCGAGCCGGTCCAGGACAATTCGCCCGGCCGCAGCAAGCGGCCCGGCGAATTGATCGTCCACCGTTTTGACGTCGTCGGGCGGCCGCTATCGCGGGGCCAGGATCATCACCACCTGCCGGCCCTCGAAGCGCGCATCCTGTTCGACCTTGGCGAACTTGGAGACGTCGTCCTTGACCCGGTTGAGAAGCTGGTAGCCCAGTTCCTGGTGCGCCAGCTCGCGGCCGCGGTAGCGGAGCGTGATCTTGACCTTGTCGCCTTCCTCGAAGAAGCGCTGCATTGCGCGCATCTTCACCTCGTAGTCGTGATCGTCGATCATCGGCCGGAGCTTGATCTCCTTGACCTCGACGACCTTCTGTTTCTTGCGGGCTTCCGCCGCCTTCTTCTGCGCCTGATATTTGTATTTACCATAGTCGAGAAGCTTGCAGACGGGCGGCACTGAATTCGGGGCGATCTCCACGAGATCAAGCCCGGCTTCCTGGGCCTTGCCCAGGGCTATCTGGATGTCGGTCGGTCCATGATTGTGGCCGGTCTGGTCGATCAATTGGACTTCGCGAACTCTGATCTCCTCGTTGACGCGCGGACCGTCCTTCTGAACGGGCTGCGGAGCTCTCATGGGGCGACGAATGGCTTTGATCTCCTGTGTTGTTGCGACAGGCCCGCCGCGGCGGACCTGGGAAAGATCGGCACAAACGGCCGATAAGTCAACGGCATTGCAAGCCGTGTGGGCTGCCGGACGGCCGCCGCGGCAAGGTTCCCGGTCGGCCGGGGCGGGCGCGCTTTCAAGCGCGCCGGTGGCGCCGAGCGATTTCGGCGTAAAGGTTCAGGATCGACTCGCGCACGGCCGGGGCGTCGAAGTTGGCGACCACCCAGGCGCGGCCGCGTGCGCCAATGGCCGAGCGGGCCGATTCCGGCAGCGAAAACAGCCGGATCAGCGCCGCCGCGAGCGCCGCATCGTCGCCCGAGGAGAAGCGCAGGCCGGTCATGCGGTCCTCCGCCACCGCGGGCGGTGCCAGCACCACGTCGAGCCCGGCGCCCAGATCGGAGACGACGACCGGCCGCGCCATCGCCCCCGCTTCCAGGATCGCCCGCTGCAGGCCTTCGGGCTGGGTCGCCGCCGAAACGACGACGCTGGCGGCCGCATAGGCGGCCGGCATGTCGTCGGTGGGGCCGACCATGCGGATCACGTCGGCGGTGTTGGTCGAGAGCACGAGGTCCCAGAGCTCGCCGGTATAGCGGGTGCCGCCCTGGTCCTCGCCCAGGAACACGCAGAGGAAATCCTTCAGCCCCATCTCCTTGAGCCGGTGCACCGCCTGCACCACCACGTGATGGCCCTTGCGCCGAAGCATCCGGCTCGCGACCAGGATGACCTTGACGTCGCTGCCGAGGCCCCAGGCGCTGCGCACGGCGTCGATCCGCGCCCGCACCATGCGCGCCGGGTCGAATCGCTCCAGGTCGATGCTTGCAGGAATGACCGCGATGCGCTCCCACGGTACGCCATGGCGGTCGTTGACCAAATCCGCGATCTGGTCGCTGACCGTGATCACGCGCTCGCCGCGCGCCATCACGCTGTTGTAGAGCCGCTTGAGCGCGTTCTGCTGGCGGAAGCCCTTGTACCAACTGGTCAGGAACGGCACGCCGGTGCGGCGCGCCGCGTACAGCGCGCTCCAGCCGCCGGCGCGGCCGTGCGCATGGATCACGTCGCAGCGGCGTTCGCGCACCAGGCGCGTCAAGGCGATGGCGTTGCGGAGCATGACGACCGGGTTCTGGCTGGCGACGTTCATCGCAACGAACACCGCGCCGGCTGCCGCGATGTCGGGAACCATGCGGCCTCCGGTCGAGACCACGATCGTGCGATGGCCGCCCGCCGCGAGGACGCGCACGAGCTCGACCGTTCCGGTGTCGGCGGCGCCGGCCTGCAGGCTCGGCGCCACGATCAGCACGGTGAGCGGGATCGCGGGCGGACGCAGCCGTGCCAGATCCGGCACCGCGTTCATGCCGGCATCGACTGGCCCCGGGCGGGATGGCAGGCGCGTTGCGGGAGACTGGGATATCACCAATGCCTCAACGGTTGGCCACGGGCGACATGCCCGCTCGCCCTCGAACGGAAACCGGATTTCACTTTCCTGGAAATGCTCAACGATCGCGCGCCAGCAACGACGTATAAACCGCCCGTGTGGCGACGGCAACGCTGTCGGGAGAAAACATGTATTCCGCGAATTGCCGCGCCCGCGCGCACATCGCCTGGTATTCGCGGTCGTCGAGCGCGAGCCCGAGCGCGAGCGCGCGCGCGAAATCGATCGGGTCGCCGGCCTTGGCGACCCAGCCGGTGCGCACGTCCTCGGGCATCTGCGGCGGCACCACGACCTGCTCCGGCAGGATGCCGACGTCGGTGGTGACGACCGGCCGGCTCATGCTCTGCGCCTGCGCGACGACGCGGCCGAGAATGGGCGGCTCGATCGCAGGCACCGCAACGGTATCGGCGGTGGCAAATGCGCTCGGCATGTCGGGACAATGGCCGGTGATGCGGAACAAGTGGTCGACGCCCTCCATCTGCGCACGCTTGAGGATCGAGCGGGCATAGCGACGGTGCGTCCGGTTCTCGCCGACGATCACAAACACGTAGCCGCCGCGGAAACCGTCGTCGACGAGGGCGCGCGCGACGTCGGGGAGGATGATCTGTCCGTTCCAGGGCGCGACACGTCCCGGCACCAGTACGATCCGATCGCCGGGCGCGATGCGCCAGGCCTGGCGCAATCCGTCGACCCGCTCCTGCCTCACCGCCGCGATGTCGAACGTCTCGGTGTCGATGCCGCGCGGGATGACGGTGATCTGCTCGCGCGGGATGCCGTAGCGGAGGATCACCGGAGCGGCGGAATAGGCGGAGGGCGCGATGATGCGATCTCCCCGCGCCAGCGCCCCGACGGTCTGCGCGAACTCGCCGCGCGACCGCGGCGGCACGTCGGGCAGCGTGGTGACGAACCACACCGCGATCTTCGCCGCCGCCCGGCGCGCGCTCCAGGCGCCCGCCACGCCTTGCGCATGCACGATGTCGACCCGCTCCCCGGCGATGATCGTCTCGAGCGCGCGCGCATTGCGGCGGCGCGTGAACGGATTGGCGGTGTCGATGGGAAGCTGGAACCATTCGGCGCCGTACGACCGGAGCTCGGCGACCAGCGGACCATCGGCGGCGGCGACCAGCGCGCGGGCGCCGGCCTGCAACAGGGCCAGGGCGACGTTGATGGCGGTGCGGGCATTGGGCTCCTCGCGCAGCGCCGGCACGACCTGCAATATGGTCGCGCCCGCGAGCGTCCGGGTCGGGTTGCGCCGCTCATTGAGGCGCTCGCTCATGCAACCGATCCGTTGCGGACGCGCTCCAGCTCAGGCCTGCCTATGCTCATCGTCCGACATCGCTCTTGCATTCCATGACCGCATGCGGCGAATCATGGCGATGTGCAAATCCCCGATGCCAGACCAGGCCCTGACCGAGGCCGCCGGATGAGCGATTGTTGCCTGAAATTCGTACCGGTTGGAACCGGGATGGTGGCCCGAAACATCGCCGTGCGCGAGCGCGCGGGCGCCGCGCCCGGCCTGTTCTGGCTCGGCGGCTTCAAATCCGACATGAACGGCAACAAGGCGGCGGCGCTGGATGCCTGGGCCGGGGCGCAGGGCCGGGGCATGATTCGCTTCGATTATTCGGGCCACGGCGAGTCGGGCGGCGCCTTCGCGGACGGCACCATCGGCCGCTGGCTGGAGGAAAGCCTGGCGGTGTTCGAGGCCTGCTGCCGCGGTCCGCAGGTCGCGATCGGCTCCTCCATGGGGGGCTGGCTCGCGCTTCTCCTGCTGCGCCAGCTCATGCGGCGGGCCGCGCCGGCCGGCGCCAGCGTCGCGGGGCTGGTGCTGATCGCGCCCGCGGTCGACTTCACGGAAGAGTTGGTGTGGAGGCGCATGTCGCCCGAGATCAGGCAGGAGATCGAAGCCAAGGGTTTTTGGGCGCGGCCCTCGGCCTATTCCGAGGAGCCCCATGTGATCACCCGCGGCCTGATCGAGGACGGCCGCAGGCACCTCCTGCTCGACGGCATGATCGAGACCGGTTGCCCGGTCCGCATCCTGCAGGGCGTGCAGGATGCGGACGTGCCGTGGCGGCACGCGGTCGAGCTGACCTCGCGTTTCGCGCGCGACGATGTCGTGCTGACGCTGGTCAAGGACGGCGACCACCGCCTGTCGCGGCCGGAGGATATCGAGCGGCTGCTCGCGGTGGTGGCGGAGTTTTGACGCCGGCCATGATCTCCTGGAGCAGGTCCCGCTCGTATTGAACCGGTCCACCGTTTGCTCGTCGCCGCGCAAAGCAGGACCCAGCGTAAGCGATCGAGTGATCCGAGCACCCGATTCCTGGATTCCCGCTTGCCCGGGAATGAGCGGGTGAGGTCGTGGAGCAACCCCGACGGGATGCACTCCAGCTCTGTAGGATCCTCTGTAGGATCGGCAAACGCGCTACGCTGACGTTGCGGCAGGACCGGCCCGCCCGCGGCAAGCCGATGAAGGGGAACGATAAAGAGATGTCTCGCAACTCCGCCGCCGGATGGAAGCCCGCAAGCCGAAGCCTCGTGCCGCTGCTGGCGGCGCTGGCGTTCATCCTCGTGTCCGGCCGGACCGCTGCGGCGCAGCTCGGCGACGGCGTCTCGGCGGGCGATGGGCCGGACCGCGAGCTCCCGCTGCGCCGCATCGCGAATATCGGCAACGCGGCGGAGTTCTATTTTTCGCCCGACGGCCGCAGCATCATCGGCAATGCGAAGCGCGACGATGACGCTGCCTGGCATGTCTATACGATGAACATCGACGGCACCGGCATCCGGCGCATCAACGATCGCGGCGAGGATGCCTGCTCCTACTATTTTCCCGACGGCAAGCGGATCATCTGGACCTCGACCCGCGATCATCCCGAATTGCCCAAGGGCAATTATTCCGATCCGGCCGACTATCCGCAAGGCGCGGAGATCTACACGTCGAACCCGGATGGCAGCGACGTCCGCCGGCTCACCAGCAACAGCGTCTATGACGCGGAGGTGTCGGTGTCGCCGGACGGGCAGTGGGTGCTGTTCGGCCGGCAGACCGACGGAAAGATGGACCTCTGGCGCATGCGGCCGGACGGTGCCGAACCGCGCGAGGTCACACATATGGAGGGCTGGGAGCCGGGCGGCGCGTTCTACCTGCCGGACAACCGGACCATCATCTTCCGCGCCTGGCAGACCGCGGATCGGGGCAAGCGGGGCCTGCCGATGTCGATCTTCACGGTCCGCGACGACGGCGCGGAGCTGCGCCGCGTGACCGACGATGCCGGCACCAACTGGTCGCCCTTCCCGGCGCCGGACGGCCGCCACTTCGTCTTCGTCAAGGTGCTGCCGCCGCGCAATTACGAGATCTATCTCGGCGACTTGCAAAGCCCGCGGCAGGTCCGCCTCACCGCCAACGACGGCTTCGACGGTTTCCCCGCCATCTCGCCGGACGGTCGCTCGCTGCTGTTCACCTCGAGCCGCGATGCCAAGCCGGGTGAGCGCTCCCTCACGCTTTACCTGATGGATATTTCGAGCCTCAACATCGGAAAGCCCGGCCATCTGTAGCAATCCGTAGGGTGGGCAAAGCGAAGCGTGCCCACGCGTTTAACACACGCTGGCTTACGCCATGAACGCGTGGGCACGGCGTGAAGGCGCGCCTTTGCCCACCCTACACTGCGAGAGGGGCGCCCGCGTCGGAGAGCGCCTGCAGGCCCGCTCGGCATCAGGCGGCAGGCTCCGCCAGCGCCGCCGACCATTCCTCCTGCACGGCAGGATCGTCTTCGCCGGCGCGCGCCCCGGCGGCGATCGCGGCAAGCCGCGTGCGGTCGAGCCGTCCCAGGGCCCAAATCGCCGCCCCGCGCACCAGCGGCGAAGCGTCGCCGATGAGGCGCTCGGCTTGCGCCGCGAGCTTGCGGTCGCCCGCGTTGCCGATCGCGATCAGCACATTGCGCACGAAGCGGTCGCGGCCGGTGCGCTTGACCGGCGATTTCGAAAACAGGACGCGAAAGCTGGCGTCGTCGAGCCGCACAAGGTCGGCGAGCCGCGGCGCGCTCAGCGTTGCGCGCGCCGAAAGCTTCGCCTCGCGCCCGGCCTGCGCGAACTTGTTCCAGGGACATACCGCGAGGCAGTCGTCGCAGCCGTAGATGCGGTTGCCCATGAGCGGCCGCAGCTCGCGCGGGATCGGGCCTTTGTGCTCGATGGTGAGATAGGAGATGCAGCGCCGCGCATCGAGCCGGTACGGCGCCGGGAAGGCCGCGGTCGGGCAGGCGTCGAGGCAGGCGCGGCAGTTGCCGCAATGGTCGGCCTCGGGAGCGTCGGACGGCAGTTCGAGCGTGCTGAAGATCGCGCCCAGGAACAGCCACGAGCCATACTGGCGCGATACCAGGTTGGTGTGCTTGCCCTGCCAGCCGAGGGCCGCCTGTTCGGCGAGCGGCTTCTCCATCACGGCGGCGGTGTCGACGAACACCTTGACGTCGCCGCCCGCCTGGGCGGCGAGCCAGCGCGCCAGCGTCTTGAGGCGGGGCTTGATGATCTCGTGGTAGTCGTCGCCCTGCGCATAGACCGAGATCGCGCCACGCTGGCGCTGCGCGAGGATCGCGAGCGGATCGTGGCCGGGACCATAGTTGAGCCCGAGCATGATGACGGAACGCACCTGCGGCCACAACGCGCGCGGGTTGCCGCGGCGCTGCGCGGTGGTGGCCAGCCAATCCATGTCGCCGTGCGCGCCCGCGGCGACGAACCGTTGCAGCCGTTCCCGCGCCAGCGGGATCGAATCCGGCTTGGCGACGCCGACCACGTCGAAGCCTTGGGCGCGCGCCGCGTCCACGAGCGCCGCCTTCAGCGCCGCGGGATCGTTCAGAAGTCGAGGTCCGCGTAGGTCGCCGACGCCGGGATGCCGGCCAGCGTCTCGGCCAGCAGCGGACGGAACGAGGGTCGCGACTTCACCCGCGCGTACCAGTGCTTCGCGGCCTCGTCTTCGCTCCACGGCACATCGCCCAGGTAATCGGCCGCCGACAGGTGCGCCGCGGCGGCCAGGTCGGCATAGCTCAAGCGGTCGCCGGCGAGCCAGTCGCGCGCGCGCACCAGCCAGCCGATATAGGCCATATGATAGCGGATGTTGTTCTTGGCCGCACGGATCACCTCGGTGTCGGGCGAGCCGCCG
>JAXDOD010000039.1:0-18923 GCA_034669045.1 Alphaproteobacteria bacterium | reverse complement strand
CACGAACAATCAGCGCATTTGGTGTTCGAGCTCGCAAAGCGAGCCAAATGCTCATACGCGCTCCCTCTCCCGCAGGGGAGAGGGAGAAGGTGCGCGCATGTCCGATTCCCCAATCGCGACGATCGAGCTGCATCACGTCGCGCTGCCGCCGCGCCGCGAGCACAAATGGACCGGGCTGACTGAGCCGATCGGCGGCTACGTGCTGGTGAAGATGACCGACGCGTCAGGGCTCGCGGGCTGGGGCGAGGCGCCGGCCCTGAAGGACTGGGGCGGCGAGTTCGGCCGCTATTTCGGCGAGAGCCCGGGCACCACGGTCGAGGTCATCACGCGGCATCTGGCCCCCGCCGTGGCGGGCTGCCTGCCCGGCCAGATCGTGGAACTGCACGAGCGCATGGACCGCGCCATCAAGGGCTATCCCTATGCCAAGGCGGCGGTGGAATTCGCGGCCTATGACCTCGCCGGCCGGCAGTGCGGGTTGCCGGTGCATCGGCTGCTCGGCGGCGCGATCCGGCGCAAGATCCCGGTGACCCATTCGATCGGGCTCCTTGGCTTCGAGGAGGCGGAGCGCGAGGTGGCGCAGGTCGCGCAGGAAGGCATCCGCACCATCAAGATCAAGGTCGGCGTCGATCCCGACCGCGACGTCGAGATGGTGCGGCGCATCCGCGAGACCGTGGGCGGCGGCATCGCGCTCTGCTGCGACGCCAACATGGGCTATCGCACGCCCGGCGAGGCGATCCGCACCTTCCGGCGCATGGAGCGCTATGAGCTCATTTATTTCGAGCAGCCGGTCGAGGGAATCGCGCGCCTCGCCGAAGTCGCGCGCGCGATCGATGCGCCGGTCATGGCGGACGAAAGCGCCTGGAACGCGCATGACGTGATCGAGATCATCGAGAAACGCGCCGCGCAGATCGTCTCGATCTACACCACCAAGCCGGGCGGGCTTTATCGCGCCATGGAGGTCGCCGCCGTGGCACGCGCGGGGGGCCTCATCTGCAACGTCAACGGCTCGGTCGAGACCGGCATCGGCAACCTCGCCAACCTGCAGCTCGCCGCCGCGGCGCCGGCCGTGGTGCTCTCCTGCGTGGTGCCGGTGTCGACGCCGGCCGAGCAGCAGAGCGGGCAGATCGCCGGCATCTACTACCAGGACGACCTGATCGCCGAGCCGATGCGGCTCGTCGACGGCGCGATCGAGCTGCCGGCGGGACCCGGCATGGGCATCGCCGCCGACGCGGCAAAGATCGCGCGCTACCGCGTCGGCGAGCGGCAAGTATCGTAGAAAGTCTGTTTTCGATGAGACGAAATCGGACTTTCTCTCCGCTCGTGCCCGCGCAAGCGGGGACCCAGAGCTTTCGTCGCCGCCAACTGTTTTTTTGTCTGGATTCCCGCTTACGCGGGAATGAGCGGGAGAGACCCGGGCTCACTGGGATGAATGCGCCATGCGCCAGGACGTGATCGCGCGGCAGGTCGCCGCCATGCGGGGCGCGGGGCTCGACGCCATCGTCTCGACCTCGCCGGAGAATTTCGCCTATGTGACCGGCTTCCTGTCGCCGACGGCGCCGATCATGCGCTGGCGCCACGCCATGGCGCTGGTGACGGCCGATGGCAACACCGCGCTCGTCGTCGTCGACATGGAAGCCAACACGATCCGCGCGAAGGCTCCGCCAGGCACGGAGATCGCGGTCTGGCGCGAGTTCAGTTTCGACGCCATGGCCGTGCTTGCCGATGTGCTGCGCCGCCACGGGCTCACCGCGGGGCGCATCGGCATGGAGCTGGATTACCTGCCGGCGGCCGATCTCGCCGCGCTGCAAGAGCTGCTGCCGGAGGCGAGCTTCCCCGCCGCGCAAAACCTTCTGGCCCGCATGCGCCAGGTCAAGACGCCCGACGAAATCGAGATCCTGCGCCGGCTCTCGCGCATCGCGGACAAGGCCATCACCGACGCCTACCATTCGGTGCGCGCGGGCTCGAGCGAGATGGACATCGCGGCCGCGCTCACGCGTGGCGTCTACGCGCAGGGCGCGGAATATTTCAAGCTGATGATCGTGGCGACCGGCGAGCGCTCGGTCTTTCCCAATGTCGGACCGACGCAGCGCATCCTCAAGCGCGGCGACGTGTGCCGGGTCGAGATTTTCCCGATGATCGGCGGCTATCACGCCGGCGTCTGCCGCACCGCCGCGGTCGGCGCGCCGCCGAGCGAGGCCGAGCGCATCTGGGCGAACCTGACCGCGTGCAAATATCTGCTGCTCGACGCCATCAAGCCCGGCGCCTCCAGCCGCGCCATCTACGAGCTTTATCTGAGCAAGCTTCGCGAGCTCGGGCTGCCGCCGATCTCCTTCATCGGGCACGGCATCGGGCTGCACCTGCACGAGGACCCGTATCTCGGGCCGACCGCCGACCAGCCGCTGGAAGCCGGCATGGTGCTCGGCATCGAGCCGCTGATCTATCAGACCGGGTTCGGATTCGGCATGCAGAACAAGGATATGGTTCTCGTTACAGCCGGCGGTTGCGAGCTGCTGTCGGATTACGCCGACACCGACAAGCTCATCATCGTGGCATCGTAGCTCGGGTCGAGCCCTGGCCAGACGCAACATTTCGAAGTGCTGCGTAGGGTGGGCAAAGGCGCCTGGCAGTTCGCGCGTGACAGGCACAACGTCGCGCGCCTTTGCCCACGCGTCTGTCTTGCCAGTCGCGCGGCCGGCCGCGTGGGCACGGCGCTGCACCGTGCGCGCGACAAGGACTGAGTGCATGGCCCGCGCCTTTGCCACCCTACGGCGCTTTTCGAAGTCCAGGCATGCGATGTTGGGTCTCGTAACAACTCGACCCGACCTATGCGTTGCCTTAAGCTCAACGCCAGCCGGTTCACTGCAATAACGAGATCGCATCATGCGCAGACGTGACGTCCTGGCACTCGGCCTCTCATCGCTGTCGATGTCCGCCCTCGGACCGCGGTACGCGATCGCCTTTCCCGACCAGCAGATCCGCTTCGTCGTGCCGCGCGCGGCCGGCGGCGTGGTGGACGTGGTCGCGCGGCTGTGGGCCGAGCAGGTGAAGTCTCATCTCGGCAACGTGATCATCGAGAACCAAGGCGGCGGCGGCGGCATCATCGCCGCGCAGGCGGTCGCGCGCGCCAAGCCGGACGGCCACACGCTCCTCGCCGGCACCACCAGCGAACTCGTCATCAGCCCGGTGATCATGAGCACGCCGACCTACGACCCGGTGAAGGACCTCGCGCCGATCGCCATCACGGCGGTGTCGATCTCCTCGCTTATGGTGCACGCCTCGGTGCCGGCGAAGACGCTGCAGGAGTTCGTGACCTACGCCAAGGCCAGCCCCGGCAAGCTCTCCTATGGCTCGGCCGGGGTCGGCACCTCGGCGCATCTGTGCGCGGAGCTGTTCAAGCAGCTCGCCGGCCTGCCCGACATCGTGCACGTGCCGTATAAGGGCGCCAATCCCGGGCTCGCGGATTTCTACAGCGGGCATCTGCCGATGTTCGCGGCCAGCATCTCGCCGCAGGTGCTCGAAATGCACCGGCTGGGCAAGATCCGCATCCTGGTCGCGGGCAGCCCGCGGCGGCTCGAAGGCGCGCCGGACATTCCGATCAGCGCGGAGGCGGGCTTCCCGGGCCTGATCACGCTGCAGTTCATGGGCGTGTTCGCGCCCGGCGGCACGCCGAAGCCGATCATCGACCAGATCGCGGCGGCGACGCATCAGGTCATGGCCGACAAGGAGTTCCAGAAGAAGCTCGTCGCCGCCGGCTTCGAGCCGGTGACCGACTCCGGACCGGCGCAGACCGCGGCCTTCGTGCAGGAGGAGCTGGTGCGCTGGACGCCGCTGTTGAAGGCGTCCGGCATCCAGATGAACTGACGCGCGGCATGCCTGCGCCGCGCGACGGCGCGCTCGCGCGGGTGTGATCACAGTTGACGGGGTGTGACCCGCTCCATATCGTCGGCGGGGTTTCATCCACCAGCGAGCGCATCCACGATGGACGTCAACGACAAGATCCACGCCCAGCTCGTCAAGGCCGGCGTGCGCATGGCCGCGAGCCTGCCGGACGACTGGGTCAACAGCCTGATCACGCGCTGCGAGACCGGCAACGAGATCCGCCACGTGCGGGTCGGGCGCGAGGCGGAGACGATCGCGATCTGCGCCGGCGCGTTCTTCGGCGGCGTGCGCTCGGTGGCGATCTTCGGCAACACCGGGCTGCTCACCTGCACCGGCGAGATGGCGACGCTGTGCCTGCGCCACATGATCCCGGTGTTCTGCATCGTCAGCGGCCGCGGCTCGATCGACGACCACAAGGTCTATCAGGAGGTGCAGGGCCGCCGCACCATCCCGCTGCTGGCGGCCTACGACTATCCCTACAAGATCATCGACAAGGAAGAGGAGATCGAGGACATCCCGAACGCCTATGAATGGCACCGGCTGCAGAAGCGGCCGTTCGTGTTGTTCCTCACCAAGAAGCTGCTCGGCACCAACGCATGAAAGCGAACGATCAGCGTAGGGTGGGCAAAGGCGCGCACCAAACGCTCAGTCCGTCCCGCGCGCACGCTGCAGCGCCGTGCCCACGCGGAACAGCGCTGCGCCTGGCACGGCAGACGCGTGGGCACGGCGCGCAACGCACGGTGCTGCACGCGGCGGGAGCCTTGCCCTGCGCGCCTTTGCCCACCCTACGACAGCGACGACAGCGACATGGAAGCGCGACATGAAAGCGAATGAGTGCATGAAAGTGCTGGCCCAGCACCGCGGCGATGCGGTGGTGGTCTGCGCGCTCGGGATGGCGGCGAACGAATGGTGGGCGGTCACCCGCAGCGAGGACAGCTTCTACATGCACGGCGGCATGGGGCTCGCCTCGACCTTCGCGCTCGGCCTGGCGCTGTCGATTCCCGACACGCCGGTGTGGGTGATCAACTCGGACGGGGGGCTCTGCATGAACACCGGCACCCTGCTGACGGAAGCCGGCCAGCAGGCGCGCAACATGAAGCACTTCGTGGTCGACAACCAGTGCTACCAGACCGTCGAGAACATGCCGATGGTCAACCAGGACGGCGCCGACTACACGATGATGGCGCGCGGCGCCGGCTTCCAGCGCGCCGTCACCATCGACACGCTCGACGACCTCGACCGCAAGATGCCCGAGATCGTGGCGGCGCCCGGCCCCTATTTCATCCGCCTGCGCATCGAGGCCGAGGCCGACTACCAGCGCTCGCCGCCCGCCAATTACGAAGGGCCGGAGATGAAGTACCGCTTCGGCCGCGCGATGGAGAAGAAGCTCGGCGTCAAGGTGTTCGGGCCGCGGGGATTTTGATTCGCGTTGCGCCGTAGTTGCGCCGTAGGGTGGGCAAAGGCGCGCACCAAACACTCAGTCCGTCCCGCGCGCACGCTGCAGCGCCGTGCCCACGCGGAACAGCAGCGCGGCAAGCAAACAGTCGCGTGGGCAACGGCGCGCGACGTTGTGCCTGTCACGGGTTCAATGCCAGGCGCCTTTGCCCACCCTACGCAGCCGCCGCTTCGTCACGGCATCTTTTCGTTTTCCTCGTAGAGCTCGATCATGTTGCCGTCGGGATCGAACACGTAGATCGTGAGCCCGTAGATGCCGTCGTGCAGTTCGCGGTCGAACGTCACGTCCGCCGCCTTGAGCCGGGCGGAGACCGCGCGCACGCCCTTGGCCTTGAAGGCGATGTGATCGATCTGCGGCGACGCATTGGGACCGCCGCTGGTGAGCGCGATCCCCTGCAGGAACGGCACGAACGGCCGCCCGTCCGCGAGCGGCTTGGCAGCGCGCACTTTGAAGCCGAGGAGGTCGACATAGAAGCGCGTCGAGCGCTCGATGTCGGAGACCTTCAGCAGCATGTGCGCGAACTCGGTCGCGCCGGCGGTCGTCGCGGTTGCGGCCATCGTGTCGGTCATGGTCAGTCCTTCCTTTCGTCGCCCATCACGCCGGCGAGCGCCCAGTCCTCTTTCGGCACCTCCTGGATGATAACATGGAGGTTGGTCGGCTTGGCGCCGGCGTGCATCACCATCGCGTCGGTGATGGCGCGGCAGAGCGCCTTCTTCTGCGCGGGCGTGCGCCCGGTCCACATCTGTACGGTCACCACCGGCATGGGCGCTGCTCCCTGTTCATGGCTCGTCCTGCAGTATCTTTTCGATGCGTTGGCGGATGCCGCCCCATTGGCTGGCGCCGACCGTGACCGGCGCGCGGCTGCCCAGCCCGCGGCCCCAGATCGCCTTGAGGCCGAGGCGCTTGGCGGCGTCGAAATCGACGCCGCCGGGCGGCGCCGCCAGGTCGACGACGAGCGCGGACTGGGGCAGGCGCGTCAGCACGTCCTCGCCCACGACACGCGTGGGCACGGTCGAGAACAACAGGTCGAGCCGTGGCGCCAGCGCCGGCAACTCGTCCAGCCCATGCGGCGTCGCGCCCGCGACAAAGGCCGCCGCGCGCTGCTCGGGATTGCGCGCCGCAACGTGTGTGTGGGCCCCGAGCGAGACAAGGTAGCGCGCCAGCACGGCGCCGATGGTGCCCTGCCCGACCACGCAGGCGGTGGCGTTGTGGATGGTGACCGCCGTGTTCTCGATCACGATCTTGATCAGGCCCTCGATGATGGCGGGCGTCCGCTGCAGCATCAGGCTGCGGTCCCACTCGTATTCGTGCAGCGTGATCGAGAGCGCCTCGCAATGGCTTTTGAGGTTCTGGTCGGCCCAGCCGAGGATGATGTGGGCGCGCGGCGCCATGCCCGAGAGCATGGCCCGGTCCGGGATGATCGGACTCGACGCCGCGGGCGCGAACAGCGCCCCGCTCGCCGAAATGCCGGGGATCGGGAAGAGCGCAAAGCGCGCGCCCTCGAGCACGGCGGCCGGGTCGGTCAGGTGCTGGACGGCGGCAATGCCCTCCTCGGGCCACGGAAAGCCGCAGGCGCGCACGTCCGCGCCGGTCGCCGCGGCGCGGCGCGCGATCTCCTGCTCGCGCTTGTCGCCGCCGAGCATGCCGATCACGAGTTTGCGCCAATCGACCGCCGCCGCTTCAGCCGCCATGAGGTTTCGCTCCGACCCGCTCCATTAGACCGTTCCGATCCAGCCCGGCAATGCCCATGCGCGCGGCGGTGCGGCCGGCGATGCGGAAGTCGATTCCGATCAACGCCTGCGCGACGCGCAGCAGCGACGCCGCGACCGGAACGTCGACCTTGGCGATGGCGGCAAGCTCCGTGAACGGCAGCAGGCCGTGGCCGAAATCCTCGCGGTAGTAGCGGTGCCGGAGCGAATCCGGCGCCTTGATCCGGCGGTTGGCTTCGCCCGAGGCGATCGCGGCGACCAGATCGTCGAGGTCCGCCACCGAGGCCGCGACCGTGCCGATCGCCTGCATCTCGGCGACGAGCGGCGGCAGCTCGTGGCCGAAGGCGCGCGCGACCGCGCGCCGCTCGCCGTCGAGCACCCGCATGACGCGCGCCACGCCCGGTGTCATGCCCTGCACGTAGAAGGTGAAGTCGCCGCCGGTCGCCTCCACCCAGGCGGAGGCGAGCACCGCCCCCGGTACGTGCAGCACCATGTTCACATTGGCGAGATCGCAGGCCAGCACGTCCGGCATGATGTTGGCGCTGGCGTAGAGGTCGCGCGCCGCCTGTGCCGCCGCACCGCCGCCGGGCAAGGCCGCCAGCCGCACGCTGTTGGCGCGGCCGGTGATCGTCACGCGGCCGGGCTGATACTGGCGGGCCACATAGGTGAGCGTGGAGAATTCCGCGATCGGCGGCGCATCGATGCCGAGGTCGTGAAAGACCTGCCGGACCTCGAGCGCGCCGCCGGTATGGCCCGGATTGAGCACCACCGGCGCCGTCGCCCCCGCGAGCGCCAGGGCGCGCGCAAGGTCGCGATGCGCGAGCGTGGGCAGGCAGACCAGGATGGCGTCGCGCCCAGCGACCGCCGCCGCGAGATCGGACGTGATCAGCTCCGGCCGCGCCAGGCCTTCACCGAGCACGCCCTCATAGGCGACGCCGCCCTGCGCGATGAACGGCGCAAGCGTCGCCGGCGAGCGGGCCCAGAGCGTGACCTCGTGGCCGGCGGCGGCCAGCTCGGCGACCGCTGCCGCGCCGCCGGCGCCGGCACCCAGCACGGCAACCTTCATGCACCCTCCCGCGGATTCGCCCACCGCCGACGCCTATCGTCGCACAACATGCAGTGCCCAGGAATGGATTTGCCTTGCCGGCGAGCGCCGTCATAAGGTTGGCCCAGCGATTGCTTGGCTGCTCGCCATGACGCTCCGGCAACAAGGAGAACGAAATGATCAGAGCACTGGCCGCTATCGTCCTATCCCTCGCCGCGCTCGCCACCGCGCGCGCCCAGTCGGTGGAAGACTTCTACAAAGGCAAGCGCCTCACGCTCACCGTCGGCTATGGACCAGGCGGCGGCTATGACGTCTTCGCCCGCCTGGTGGCGCGCCATATGGGCAAGTTCATCCCGGGCAATCCCTCGATCACCGTCCAGAACATGCCGGGCGCCGGCAGCCTGATCTCGGCGAATTATCTCTACGGGGTGGCGCCCAAGGACGGCAGCGCCTTCGGCCTGTTCGCCCGCGACATGCCGCTCCTCGCCCTCATGGGCCACAACGACAAGGTGCAGTTCGATCCGCGCAAGTTCACCTGGCTCGGCTCCTCGTCGGATTTCTCCGACGACGCCTACATGATGATCGTGCGCGACGACGCGCCGGTGAAGTCGCTGAAGGAGATGTTCCGCCCGGACGGCCCGCAGCTCGTGCTCGGCGGCACCGCGGATGGCGCGACCGGCGGCGACGTCCCGCGCATCCTGCAGTCCGCGCTCGGCCTCAACAACCTCAAGCTCGTGCTCGGCTATCGCGACAGCGCCGCCGTGTTCCTGGCGATGGAGCGCAACGAGGTGAGCGGCCGCACCACCGACCTGTCCGCGATCAAGTCCTCGCGGCCGGACTGGCTCAAGCCCGGCGGCGGCTATCGCGTGCTGGTGCAATACGCGCGGCGCAACCGCCATCCCGACTACCCGGACGTGCCGACCGCGCGCGAACTGGTCAGCACGGAGGCCGGCCGCGCCCTGATCGAGTTCACCGAGACGCCGCTCCTCACCATGGCGCGCCCGTTCGTGGCGCCGCCCGGCGTGCCCGAGGACCGCGGCAAGGCCTTGCAGGCGGCGTTCGACGCCACCCATCGCGACCGGACGTTCCTCGACGAGGCCGTGAAGCTCGGAGTCTATGTCACGCCGGTCACCGCCGCGGAATTGATGGTCAGCCTGGAGCGCATGGCCAAGGCCTCGCCGGAGCTGATGGAGCAGGTGCGCAAGCTCCTCGAGGGCAACAAGGGCGGCTGACCGGCACGATTGGTCCCGGGGTCGACGCATGGCCGTCATCTGGACGCCCACCCTGTCCGAGGAGGCCGCGCGCTGGCGCGAGATCGCGGCGGGCGTGACCGCGGAGCACTTTGCGCCGCTCGCGCAAGAGCTCGACCGCGAGCAGCGCTATCCGTGGGAGAACGTGCGCCGGCTGGTCGAGCACAAGCTCGCCGCGCTGTTCATCCCCACCGCCTATGGCGGAGAGGGCGCGAGCCTGACCGCGACCGTGGCGGTGGTCGAGGCGATCGGGGCCGGCTGCTCGTCGACGGCGGCGATCCTCTGCGTCTACCAGCTCGGCGCCTTCCCGGTGCTGCTGGCCGGGCGCGAGGACCAGAAGAAGCTCTATCTCGGCGAACTGGCGAAGGGCGTCGCCACGAGCTTCGCGCTGTCGGAGCGCGATGCCGGCTCCGACGCCGCCGCCATCGCGACGACGGCGACGCGCGCAGGCGGCGGCTGGCGGCTGCGCGGCGAGAAGTACTGGATCGGCAACGGCGGGGCGTCACGCTACTACGTGGTGTTCGCGAAGACCGATCCGGGCGCAGGCGGGCGCGGCATCTCGGCCTTCATGGTGGACAAGGAGGCGCCCGGCGTCGTGATCGACGAGCTCTGCGACAAGATGGGCATCCGCGGCACGCAGACGTCGAACCTCAAGCTCGACACGGCCGTGCCCGATGAAGCGCGCATCGGCGAGGCCGACCGGGCGCTGCGGCTCGCCTTCGAGACGCTCGATGTCGGGCGCGTGATGGTCGCGGCCCAATCGCTCGGACTTGCGCTCGCGGCTTACCGCGAAGCCTCGCGCCGCGCGGTGGCGCGGCAGACCTTTGGCCGGCCGATCATCGAGAACCAGGGCATCGCCTTCAAGCTCGCCGACATGGCGGTCGAGATCTCGGCGGCGCGGATGATGCTCTACGAGGCGGCCAAGGCCTACGACGAGGGCCGCGACATCGCCACCCTGGGCGCGATGGCGAAGCTCTATGGCTCCGAGGTCGCGCATCGGGCGGCCGACACGGCGGTGCAGGTCTTCGGCGGGCTCGGTTATTGCAAGCCTTCGGTCGTGGAGCGCCTCTACCGCGACCAGCGCGTCCTCGAAATCTACGAGGGCACCTCGGAAATCCAGCGCCTCGTGCTCGCCCGCGCGGTGCGCCGGGAGGCCGAGACAGGCAGCTAGCGGCTTACGCTGCCGCGATCGACTCGTGCAGGAAACGCACAAAATCGGTCGTCTTCGCCGGCCGATGCCGTGCCTTGGAAAAATAGGCGGCCATCCGTTCCGGCGACAGCGTCATCCCCTCGAAGATCGCTTCCAGGCCCTTGCTTTCAAGCTCGGCTTTCACCGCATAAAGCGGAACCCGGATGATTCCGTATCCTTGCAGGGCCATGCGGATAAGGACCTCATTGCTGTTGGAGGATACCATCCCCTTCACGTCGACAAGGAGCTGCCGCGAACCCGTTCGAAACGGCCAGTCCTTCGGCCCCGAAAACAGGTTTGTGAGACAGCTATGCTCACGAAGGTCCTGCGGCTCTTTCGGCCGCCCGAGCCGCCGGAAATACTCCGGCGACGCACAAACCACGTGCTGTATTGCGCCCAGATCGCGATTCACGAGGCCCGGCGAGGCGGGCTTCCTGCCGGCGACGATGACGTCGAATCCATCCTCCGCGGACTCCGTGCTGTCGGTCGCGACAAACAGGTGAACGCGAAGGCTGGGATAGCGCCGGGCGAACTCCAGGATCAGCGGCGCGAGCACCCATCGGGCGTAGTCGCCGGTGGCCAAGACCCGCAGCGTCCCTGCCGGCACCTTCTGCAGGTTGCGCGCCTCGACGACATAATCGTCGATCGTCGAAAGCATCTGCAGGCAGCTTTGAAACAGCCCCTCGCCCGCATCGGTCAGCACGATGCCATGGGTGGAGCGGTTGATCAGGGTGAAGCCGAGCGCGGCCTCAAGCTCCTTCATGCGCTTGCTGACGACCGAAGGCGTGGTGCGCAAATCTGCCGCCGCTTTCGTGAAGCTGCGGCGCTCCCCCACCCGGACAAAGGTGTTGAGCTTGTTCAGGTCTCGCAGCGTTGCCGTCAAAGACATGTCATCGGCCTTTCGGACTTGCGGACTTGCGGTGGCGTCTTCATCGGCTCGCGTCATCGGCGCAGGCGGTCGACAGGAGATTGAACATCGTTGCTCGGCGAGCCGGGCGTCCCCGGAACAACAGTTGTTCTGAGATGGATGCTACCGAATCCCTCCCCTTGCGCCTAATATCCCGGCATTCCGCATCGATAGACGATCCGACGCTGCCGTTAACATCGCGAGGAACACCCATGCTCAAGGAATACCACTACGACGATCTGATCCGTTGGCCCAACGGCGAGCGCGCCTGCGTCTTTCTGACGTTCGATTTCCAGGGCGGCGAGGACGTCAAGCCCGACAAGAACGGCTTTCTCAATTACGAAATGTGGAGCCAGGGCGAATACGGCCCGCACCACGCGATCTACCGGCTGCTGCGCGTCCTCAAGGAAGAGAACGTCAAGGCCACCTTCCTGACCTGCGGCGCAATCGCCGAGCGCTTTCCGCAAGCGGTCCAGGCGATCCTCGACCACGGCCATGTGGTGGAGGGCCACGGCTACAATCACGAGATTGCGCGCTACCTGCCCAAGGACCAGGAAGATCAGGTGATGAAGAAGACCATCGCCATGATCCAGAAGCGTACGGGCCGGCGCTGCTACGGCTGGCGCTCATGCACGCAGAGCACGAACACCATCGAACTCCTGATCGATAACGGCTTTGTCTTCAATACCAATTCCTTCCATGACGAGTTGCCGTACCTCTGGGAAAAGGACGGCAAGGTCATGGTCGAGCTGCCGCGACAGCCGTTCGGCGACGGCACGCTGTTCGGACACCGTCATGGCGAATACGGCAACCCGCATCACGGGCTGGAGACCTGGAAGGCCTATTTCGACGAGCTCTGGTCGGAGAGCAGCGTGGAGAGGCCGAAGTACATCCCGTTCACGATGCATCCCTACATCATCGGACGGCCCGGCCGCACGCTGGCCCTGCGGGGCATCATCCAGCACATGAGGAAGGCCGGCAATCTCTGGTTCCCGACCGGCATCGAGCTTGCCGAGTGGTGCCTCAACGACCTCTTCAAGGCTGAATGCCAGAAGCTCACCCGCGCGTCCGCAGGCTGAAGACGGCCTTGCTGCGCCAGGTGATTGTCGACGACAGCGATTGTGATCGAGGTGACCGCACGTCGATCACGACCGATTTGAGAACAGTGCGCGAGTGCCGCCGCTGACCGGCAACGACGCGATGCTGAAGGCCTCGGTGCGTGCATGGGTCCCAGGGCGCAAGCATGCTTTGCGCCCGCACTCGAAGCATGATCCGGAAGTGTTCGCCGCCGTTCGGCGGACACCATGCTCGAACGATAAGCGCGCCGCGGCCGGCACCGAGAACGAACAACAACGGAGTTCGACCATGAAACGGGTTATCCGGGCGCTGACGACGGCCGCGCTGCTGATTGCGGCCGCACCGGCCGCGAGCGCCGAGCCGGTCGCGGACTTCTACAAGGGCAAGACTCTCCGCATGCTGATCGGCTACGGGCCGGGCGGCGGCTACGATCTCTACGGCCGCCTGGTCGCCGAGTTCCTGCCCAGGCACATCCCGGGCCATCCCACGATCGTGCCGCAGAACATGCCCGGCGGCGGCAGCTTCGTCGCCGCCAAGTTCATGTACGAGGCCGCGCCCAAGGACGGCACGGTGTTCGGCTCGCTGGCGCAGACGCTCGCGCTCGACAGCATGACCCAGACCGCCATCAAGCTCGACGTCACAAAATTCAGCTATCTCGGCCGGGTGGTGACCAACATCGACACGGGGGTTGCGCTGCCGCGAAGCGGCATCACGTCGTTCGAGGACGTGCGCGCGAAGCAATTCGTCGTCGGCACGTCGGGAGGCGGCTCGACCACGGTGCTGTTTCCCTCGGCGCTCAATGCCTATGGCGGCGCCAGGTTCAAGCTCGTGCGCGGCTACTCCGGTACGATCGACATCATTCTCGCGATGGAGCGCGGCGAGGTCGACATCGTCGGCGCCTATGGCCTGCCGGGCATCCTGGTGAGCCAGCCGGGCTGGGTACACAAGGGCGAGGCGACCTTCCTCTACCAGGCCGCGCTCAAGCGCCATCGGCTGCTGCCGAACGTGCCCACCCTGCCCGAGCTTGCGACCAGCGACGAAGGCCGCGTCGTGCTGCATGCCGCCGCCTCGACCGGCGAGTTCGGGCGCTCGATCCTGACCACGCCCGGGGTGCCGCCGGAGCGGCTCGCGGCACTGCGCGCGGCCTTCGCGGCCATGCTCAAGGATGCCGATTTCGCCGCCGCGGCCGAGAAGCGCAACATGATGGTCGATCCGGGAAGCGGCGAGGAGATGGACGCGATCGTGCGCGAAACCCTGAAGCTGCCGCAGGAGGTCGCGATCAAGGTCGGCAAGATGATGGAATGAGCGGCTTCGCCGAAATCCATGCGGTAACAGCTCTCGCAGCTTGAAACTGCGAACGGGCTCCTGTTCTATGCGCCCGGAACCGGCGCGCGGCACCATGCGGCCGCGCCGGCGTCGAGCGAGCGAAGAGGAACCCCCATGGCGAGCGACAGTCCTGTCACCATTCCCATGCTTCAGCAGATGAAGCGCGACGGGAAGAAGAGCGTCGGCTTCGTCGCCTGGGACTACCAGGTCGCGCTGATCGCGGAACGCGCCGGCGCCGACTTTCTGTCGGTGGGCGACTCGGTCGGCGTCAACCTGTGGGGACACGCCAATCCGCTCGAAGTCACCATGGACGAGATCCTGGTCTGCTGCAAAGCGGTGCGGCGCGGCGCCACGCGCGCATTGCTGAGCTGCGACGTGCCGTTCGGCCCGGTGCAGGAAGGCGTCGACAGCGCGTTGCGCGCCGCCATCCGCCTGGTCAAGGAAGGCGGCGCCGACATGGTCAAGCTCGACGCCGCGGCCGATTTCCCCGAGGCGGTCACGGCGCTCACGCGCGCCGGCATCCCGGTGTTCGCGCAGTTCGGGCTCACGCCGCAGACCGCGCTGAAATACGGCATCGCGTATAGCTCGCAAAATTCACCGAACGCGCTGGCGACCGCGGAAGCGACCGCCAAGCTGGTGGAGGAAGCCAAGATGCTGGAGGCGGCCGGCGCGGTGGCGCTCGACTTCACCAATTCGGGACCGGTCGCGGGTGCCGCCGTGGTGAAGGCGGTCAAGATTCCGGTGATCGGCGGCTTCGGCGGCGGGCCCTGGCTCGACGGGCGCGTGCGCATGGCGCACACCGCCATCGGCTACGCGGAGAAATGGATCGACTCCAAGACCGACACCTATTTCAATGGCGCCAAGGCCGCGCTCGTCGCCTTCAGCGAGTTGATCGAGGACGCGCGCGCCGGACGGCAGATCAAGGGGTAGCCGCTTCTGTCCCGGACGCGAACAAGCGGGATCCCGGGTCTGCGACGCGGCATTTCGTGCTGCATGGCGCCCGGGAACGTACCTGAGGACTGAGGTCCACATCATGCCCAGCGCCATCATCGACGGCATCGCGACGCGCTATGAGGTGATGGGTTCCGGCCCGCCGATCCTGATGTACGCGCCGGCCGGCTTCGACGCCACGCTCGACAAGTGGTCGACGCAGGGCGTCTACGCCAAGATCAAGCTGCTCGACCACCTGCCGAAACACTACACCTGCATCGTCTTCGACCGGCGCGAATGCGGCCAGTCCGGCGGCCGGGTCGAGCGCCTAGCCTGGGCGCATTACGTGGCGCAAGGCAAGGGCCTGCTCGATCATCTCGGCTTCAAGCGCGCGCACATCATGGGCGGCTGCATGGGCGTTCCCTGCGCCTGCGCGTTCGGCGTCATCCATCCCGCGACGGTGCTCAGCCTGGTCCTGTACTGGCCGGTGGGCGGCGCCAAATACCGGCTGTCGAGTCACCAGCGCTTCGCCGAGCATCTCGCCTTCGTGCAGCAGAACGGCCTCGACGCCGTGGTCGCGCTGGTCGCCAAGGACGGCAAGCCGTTCGGCGCCGATCCGCGCGGCGGGCCCTGGGCCTCGGTCCTCAAGGCCGATCCCGGCTTCGCCGCGTCCTATGCCAAGCAGAACGTCGATCGATACAAGCTGGTGGTCGCCGCCGTCGCGCGCACGCTGTTCGACCGCGATACCGCGCCCGGCGCCGAGCCCGAGGACATGCTGCGCCTCGACATTCCGGCCCTGATCGTGCCCGGCCGCGACGCCGCGCATGCCACCTCGGCGGCGCGCTACCTCGAGGAATGCCTGCCGCAGTCGCAATACTGGGACGTGCCGGTGGCGGAGCAGATGGAAGCGACCGCCCCGCCCCGCATCATGGACTTCCTCGCGAAGGCGAGCGCGCAGGAAGCGTAGACGCGCAGGTTACGCAAGCGACCCACGACGGCCGGCGCTACCCGTCCGTGAGCGCGTTGTTCTCCAGCCCGCTGACCTCGACGTCATAGCCGAACACGTCGTCAAAATGCAGGCTGAAAGGCCCCGTCTCGCGCAGGTTCTTGACGCCCAACGCGGCGAGCGCGGCCTTCGCCCGCGGGCGGTCGAAGTCGGCGACCGTGTAGGAGATATGGTCGATCACCGCTTGCGGCGTCGGCCGCGGCGTCGCGCCGGGCTGCGGCGCTGCGTTCGGGTCGCGCGTGCGGATGATGAGATGCGCCAGCGGCACGTCCTTGGCGGTCACGTTGTAAGGCTGCTCGCCCTTCTTCCCGAACGGCAAGGCGACGTCACGCTTGGTGGGGCCGACCTGCTCGAGGTTGAAGATCTTCGAATACCAGTCCGCGGCCTGCTGGAAGTCCGGACAGCTATAGGAGATGTGGTTGATGAGCTGGGCCTTGAGTGGCGATTCCTGGGCCTGGGCGCTATCGGCCGCATAGGCGGTGGTGGCGGCGAGCGTCAGCGTCTCGATGAGCCGGCGGCGGCTGATCTTGCCGGTTTCGAAGTCGTTGAGCTTCTGTGCGACAAATCCTTGCATGACGGTTCTCCCTAATTGCTGCCGCGCTTGAACGCGTTTTCCTCGGCGATGCTGGCGAATTGCACGTCGTAATTGAACGGGTCGAGAACGTGCAGGCTGCCGTCGCGGCCGCCGGATATCGTCTGGCCCTTTTCGGTGATGGCCGCTCGCACGCGCTGTTCGTCCCAGTTCGACATCGTGAAGCAGATGTGATCGATGAGCGCCTGCGCCGGCGGTCGCGAATTCGGCGGTGTCGCCGGATTGCGCGCGATGATGAACGAGCCGCCCTTGCCGGGCGGCGGACCGAACGCCAGGTTCGCGCGCTTGCCGCTGTCCTTGTCCTTGATGTTTTCGAGGCCGAACACCGAGGTGTAGAAGTCGCGTGCCTTGGTGTAGTCGGGACAGGTGTAGGAGATGTGGTTGATGCCCAGCACCTTGAACCCGGTCCCGGGCTGTGCGTTGGCGGCGTCGCCGGCGGCGTAGACGGTGGCGGCGAGCGCAACGGTCTGACAGAATTCGCGGCGGTCGACCTTGCCGCTTTCGAAGCTCTTGACCAGATCAGCGATGAATCGTTCCATGCTGCAACCTCCCTGAACGGACGACTTGCAGACCAGCGCCCGTCGATCCGACGCTACCACGTCTGCGCGGCGCGTGGAATCGCGGCCGGCAGACCGCGGTTCTTTTCCGTGGTGGCGGGTTAGCGCGGCGGCCATGACTCGGGTAAGATCGCATCAACAACACAAACAACACACGACGCACGACGGGAGGGTCATCATGAGGACAAGCTGGTGTCTGGCGGCCTTGCTGGCATTCTGGCCGGGGCTCGGATTGGCGCAAACGACCGAGGACCTGGTCAACGACGGCAAGAATCCGGACAACGTCACGACCCAGAGCATGGGCTACGACCGCAAAAGCTACAGCCCGCTCAAGGAGATCACCAAGGCCAACGTCAAGCGCCTGGTGCCGGTCTGGAACATGAGCCTGATGAACGACACCGGCGAGCTCGCCGCGCCGACCGTCTACGACGGCGTCATGTACGTCATCAACGGCAACTGGACCTTTGCGATCGACATCGACACCGGCCGGCAGATCTGGCGCACGCCGGTGAAGCTCGACCCGGCGATGGCGCGCGCCGCCCGGACCGGCGCCTTCACACGCGGCGCCGCCACCATCTACAACGGCAAGGTCTTCCGCATCACCTTGGACAACCACGTGCTCGCGCTCGACATGAAGACCGGCAAGGAAGTCTGGAATCAGAAATTCGCCGACCACCAGGAGGGCTACTTCGCCACCGGCGCGCCGATCGTCGCCAACGGCGTGCTGATCTCGGGAATGGCCGGCGGCGAATACACCACGCGCGGCTTCCTCGACGGCTGGGACCCCGACACCGGCAAGAAGTTGTGGCGCCGGCACACCGTACCTGGACCGGGCGAGCCTGGTTTCGAGACCTGGCCGCAGAACAACGACGCCTGGACGCGCGGCGGCGGGCCGACCTGGCGCTCGGGCTCCTATGACCCGCAGCTCGACCTGGTCTATTGGGGCACCGGCAACGCGGCGCCCTACGATCCGCGGCCGCGCGCCGAGATGGACAGCCTGTACACGTCGAGCGTGATCGCGATCCGGCCGAAGACCGGCGAGATCGTCTGTCATTTCCAATACACGCCGAACGACGTCTACGACGTGGACGCCACCGACGAGCAGGTGCTGGCCGACATCGAGGTCGGCGGCCGGATGCGCAAGGTGATGATCCAGACCAACAAGAACGGCTTCATGTACGTGCTCGACCGCACCGACTGCAAACTGATCGCCGCCAACGCCTTCGTGAAGGTGAACTGGGCCACCCACGTCGATCTCGCCACCGGGCGCCCCGTCCTCACCGACGTCTACAAGCGCTTCCTGGCCGGCGAGGAGATCGAGATCTGGCCGCAGCGCGGCACCAACGCGGTGCCGATCGCGTTCAATCCGAACACCGGGCTCGTCTATGTGACGTCGTGGAACCTGCCGCGCATCCAAAAGCTTGCCCCGCCCAAGCCGGCGGTGATCGGCACCAACTCGACCGGCGTCGTCGGCCGCACACCGGCGCCCAAGCCGGGCGATGCGCGGGGCTATTTCGTCGCGATGAATCCGCTCACGGGCGAGAAGAAATGGGAGATTCCGCTGACCGACATGGCAAGCTCCTCGGGCATGCTCGTGACCGGCGGCGGGCTCGTGTTCACCGGCAAGCTGACCGGCGAGTTCATCGCGCTCGACGAGGAGACCGGCAAGACGCTGTGGCAGTTCAAGACCGGATCGAGCGTCAATTCGACGGCGATCACCTACACCCACAAGGGCCGCCAGTATGTGTCGATCGCCTCGGGACTGGGCGGCAGCACCGCCCGGCGCGCGGCCTCGGCGACGGTGCCGACCGGCGGCTCGATGTGGACCTTCGCCTTGATGCCGGACTAGGGCCTGTTGAGATTCATCGAGAGTTTATCACGGCTGCGGCGAGATGGATGTTTGCGGCGAAGCTCTGATCGGTTTTGTCTGCGCGCATGGCGATACGTTTGAATTCCTTGAGCTTGCAGAAGAAATTCTCGATCAGGTGTCGCCACTTGTA
>JAXDOD010000038.1:0-24726 GCA_034669045.1 Alphaproteobacteria bacterium | reverse complement strand
GGCAGCGGCGGCTTGAAGTAGGCTTGATCGGGTGTCGTGCCGTCAAGGCTCGAATGCGGTCGTCGTCTGTTGTAGAAGTCGAGGTAGCGGCCGATCGAAGCGCGGGCCTCGCTGACGCTGTCGTAGGCCCGCAGATACACCTCCTGATTCGCGGGCCACAGCATGCCCGCCGTCACGCAGAAACTCCACTTATCGTCCTGTGCAGATTTCCGGGACCGGCTCTCCGTGTGCGGGCGCTCCAAGTCGAGCTTGATCGGTTCGGCATTCGCAGCAAGCACCGTGTTGCCGAAACCGGACGGTCGGTCGGAGGAGGGGCCTTTGGTCGAGGTGCCCTCTATTACTTGCTGAGGAACCGGGTCTATCGCGGGGAGGCGGTCCATAAGGGTGTTGCGCATCCCGGCGAGCATGACGCCATTATCGAGGAGGATTTGTGGGAAAGCGTTCAAGCGAAGCGCTCGGCCAATGCCGGCGAGCAGCGAAAGGGCCGCGCCGAAAGCGGTGCGTTGCTCATGGGGCTTCTCTTTGACGATCGCGGCAACCGGATGTCTCCGAGCCACACCACCCGCAAGGGCGACCGCTACCGATACTACGTGAGCCAGGCGCTGCTGCAGGGCAGGAAGAAGGAGGCGGGTTCGATCGCTCGCATCGGCGCGGACGAGCTGGAGCGGGTTGTCGTCGAAGCGATACGCCCGGACGGCAACGCAGACCGGATAGCAATCCAAAACGGCACCTCAAAGGAGCAGACGCCATCGCACAGTCCCGGCGACGTTGATGATCATGGCCTTCGAGACATAATCAGCCGTCAGGTCGAGCGGGTTGTGGTTCATGCAACGGAGGTCGAGATCGTTCTCCATGTGGGTGATACCGATTCGCGATCTCTCGGGGCAGATGGCGAGGCATCACCAAGTCTCCGCGTGTCGATGCCGGGACCGCGCCTTCGAGACCGCAAGGACATCATTATTCCTGGCGATGCCGGAACTCCGCCCCGGCGTCTTGATCGTTCGCTTGTCCTTGCCGTGGCGCGAGGCCGAACCTGGGCGTCGGCGCTGCGCCGGGGTGAATATGCCGACACCGCCGAGATTGCGAGCAAATGCGGCCTGGGTGAATCCTACGTCAGGCGGATCCTACGACTTGCCTTCCTTGCCCCCGATATTGTGGAATCGATCGCCGAAGGTCGGCAACCCCGAGGGCTGACCCTGGAGCGGCTCCTTGGTCCTGTGCCGTTCGCTTGGGCCGAACAGCGTCAGTGGTTCGGGTTCGCAACATATTTATAATGAGTGCTGAGGCCGTTGTGGCCGCTGACGCGCGGTGGCGATTCCGCAAAAGGTGAGTGAATGCTGCATTGGGACAGAATCAGGACCCGCGCGGACTCATTTTTCCTACTGGGCGCACCTCAGGCGAAAGGCACCACGCCGTCGCCGGCCTATGTGACCGACTTCCCCACCACATCGGCGCTCATCAAAGCGTTCATGCAGATCAAGGACGCGAAGCTCCGGCGCCGTATCGTCGACCTCGTGGAGGGGATCGCTGATCAATAGCGATCCATGCAGGCGCTGCCCACTTCGCATCACATACAAAAACTGTCAGTCAAAAAGAGGCCTTGGAGACAGGGCGCGACATCCGCGTCGAATATCCGCATTCCCGTGAGTGGAGACCGATACAGGACCCCAAGAATGGCCCGCAACGGCGCGGTTTGTGCCTCCACCAGACATTCGTAGTGGGAGACGCGACTGGGTGGCTGGGGGACTAGGATTCGAACCTAGATTGACGGAGTCAGAGTCCGCTGTCCTACCATTGGACGATCCCCCAACAGGCGGTGAAATAAGGGTTTTTCGAAGCGCCGTGTTGCTTTTAGCCTCGCCTAGCCTCAGCTATATAAATGTTCAGCTTCTGGACCGCTAGCTTCAGCGTCTGGACCGCTAATTAGAGCCAAAAATGCCATCTCGCAAGCATGAGCTGGCGCCCCGTCTTGTTGGCCGGCTCAATCCGCCTTGAACAGGCCGTGTCGTCCGTCAATCATTCAACGAACTGGCGCGCGCTCCTGTCACTCAAGGAACTGGCGCGCCTACGCTCCTGAACGGTCGGCATGGCTGCTGTCACCGGCTCAGCGCTCGGTCAGGCGCCGCGCTTGCGTGTCGTGTTGATCACCACGGTGCCGATGGCCAACAGCGCGCATGTTGCCATGAAGAAGAAGATCTCGCGCGGATAGCCGCGGTCGAGGAGCTGCCCGAAGATGAGCGGCGACACGATGCCGGCGATGTTGAATCCGGTCGAGACGAATCCGAATACGCGGCCATAGGCGCCGGGCGGGGTCACCGAGCGCACGATCATGTCGCGCGAGGGCATGGTGATGCCCGAGAAGAAGCCCGCGCAGGACATCAGCAGCACCAGCGCGAGCGCGTTGAAATCCACGAGGCCGACCATCACGCAGACACTCGCCGTCGCCATCAGGCCGGCGGCGGCGACGATGCCATGGCGCGCGGTGTAGCCGGTGAGCATGCCGCCGACCAGGACGCCGGCCGCGCTCATCATCAGCATGCCGGTCAGCGCGGCATTCGCCACCGCGAACGGCGTGCCGTGCAGGGCGCCGAGCGACACCACCATGTAATTGTTGAGCCCGCCGCCGCAGAACGCCAGCAGGATAAAAAACACGAGGCTCATCAGGATCGGCGGCGAGGTCAGCAACTTGAAGCCGTCGACCGGCGCGTGGCCGGCCGCGGCCGCGCGCCCCTTGGACGCCGGGTTTCCCTGGTCCGGCTCGCCCATCCAGATCAGAATGCTGGCAGCCGCCACCCCGAGCGCGGCGGCAAACAGGAAGGCCCCGCGCCAACCGACGATGCTCTGGAGATAGAGCAGTGTCGCGGGCGCCGCGGCATTGCCGATCATCCCGGAGAAGGTGTGGAACGAAAAGACGCGGCCGGCGCGTTCGGGCGCCACGTGCTGCGACAGCAAGGCGTAATCGGCCGGGTGGTAGACCGTGTTGCCGATCCCGGCGACCGCGAACATGGCAACGAACACCCAGAACGAATGCACGAGCCCGGCGATCGCGAACGCGCCGGCGCCGAGGAAGAGGCCGGCGATGATGACAAGACGCGCGCTCACCCGGTCGACCAGGAACCCGGCCGGCGTCTGCAAAACCGTCGACAGCACGTTCCAGGCCGTCAGCGCGAGGCCAAGCTCGGTGTAGCTCACGCCGTATTCCTCGCGCACGAACACGAACAGCGGCGCCAATATCATGATGTAGTAGTGGCTGACGAAATGCGCGAAGCACACGCTGGCGACGAGCTTGCGCTCGCTCACGCGCTCTTCCGGCAGCGGAAGCTCGACCGTCTGTGTCATCGTGCGGGTTGCCCAGGCGCATCCGCGCCGTTGGCGTCGCGGATCGCCTGCCAGACGCGGTTCGGTGTCGCCGGCATGTCGATGTGGCGGATGCCGTATTCCGCGAGCGCGTCGACGACCGCGTTCATGACCGAGGTGAGCGCGCCCGCGCAGCCCGCTTCGCCGCAGCCCTTGACGCCGAGCGGGTTGGTCGTGGCCGGCACGGGATGGCTGCCGACCGAGAACTCGGGCGTATCGACCGGGCGCGGCAGCGCATAATCCATGTAGGAGCCGGTCAGGAACTGCCCGTCGGCGTCGTAGACGGTCCGCTCCATCAGTGCCTGGCCGATGCCCTGCACGACGCCGCCATGGAGCTGGCCCTCGACGATCATCGGATTGACGACATTACCGAAGTCGTTGACGCAGGCGTACTTAACCACCTCGATCGCGCCGGTTTCAGGATCGATCTCGACCTCCGCCACATGGCAGCCGTTGGGATAGGTCGAGCCGCCCGGTCCCTCGCTCACGTGGCGCACGTCGAGCGAATCCGGCACACCCTCCGGCAGGTTGATGCCGGAGCGAAGCGTCTCGGCGAGCTCCATGATGCCGATCGCCCGGTCGGTGCCGGCGATCACGAAGCGGCCGGCCTTGAACTCGATGTCGGCGGCCGAGGCTTCGAGCACGTGGGAGGCGATCAGCCTGCCCTGGTCGATCACCTTGCCGGCCGCCTCCACGATCGCGGTCCCGGTATGCATCAGGCTCTTCGATCCGCCGGAGCCGCCGCCGAACACGAGCTGGTCGCTGTCGCCCTGCTGCAGGCGGATTTTTTCGAACGGCACGCCAAGCGTGTCGTGAAGCACTTGGGCAAAGGGCGTGGCGTGGCCCATGCCGAAATCGAGCGTGCCGGTGAGCAGCGTGACGCTGCCGTCGCGCTCGAAGACGATGCCGCCCATCTCCTTCGACGGCGGCGCGGTGACTTCGAGATAGCTGCCGATGCCGAGCCCGCGCAGCTTGCCGCGCCTGCGGCTCTCGCGCTTGCGCTTGCCGAAGCCTTTGGTGTCGGCCGCCTCGATCGCCTTCTTCAGCACGGTCGCGAAATCGCCGCTGTCATAGGTGTTGCCCGACGCGGTTTTGAACGGAAGCTCGCGCGGCTTGATGAAATTGCGCCGGCGCAGCTCCAGGCGGTCGATCTCCATCTCGGCTGCGGCCGTGTCGATCAGCCGTTCCATGTAGTAGTTGCCCTCGGGGCGCCCGGCGCCGCGATAGGCCGAGACATGGGTGGTGTTGGTGAACACGCATTTGGTCGACACTTCGATCAGCGGCGTGCGGTAGGCGCTCTGGATGTTCTTCACCGCGTTCTGGGTCGAGGGCATCGGCCCGACATTGGCCAGGAAGCCGCCCATGTTGCCGAAGCTCGTGAGCCGCACCGCGAGGAAATTGCCATTGGCATCGAGCGCAAGCTCGGCGGTCACCCGGTGGTCGCGGCCGTGGCTGTCGGAGACGAAGCTGGTCGAGCGCTCGTCGGTCCATTTGACCGGCCGGCCGAGAGTGCGCGCGGCGTGCAGGATGCACACATACTCCGCATAGACCGCCGCCTTCATGCCGAACGAGCCGCCGACATTGCCGCTGAGCACGCGCACCTGCTTGGGCTCGACGCCGAGCACCTGCGCGATGTTGTTCCTCATGCCGAACACGCCCTGCGAGCAGGTGTAGAGCGTGAAGCGGCCGTTCTCGAAATCCGCGACGGCAGCCCGCGGCTCCATCGCATTGACGACGACGCGGCTGTTGATGATCTTCATCCGCGTGACATGCGCGGCCTGGTCGAAGGCGGCCTGCACCTTCTCGCTGTCGCCGTAGTGATAATCGAGCGCGATATTGTCCGGCGCCGCGTCGTAGAGCACCGGTGCGCCCGGCCGCACCGCCTCTTCCGGGTTGGTGACCGCAGGCAGCGGCTCGATGTCGGCCTCGACCGCCTCGGCCGCGTCTTTCGCCTGTATCAGCGTCTCGGCCACCACGAAGGCGATGGGGTCGCCGACGAAGCGCACCTTGTCGGTCGGCAGCGCATTGCGCGGCGGCTTCTTCATCTCGCTGCCGTCGCGGTTCTTGAAGGAGACGATGCATTTGAGGGTGCCATAGCCGGCGGCGACCAGGTCGGCGCCGGTATAGACTCCGAGCACGCCGGGCAGTGTCCGCGCCATCTCGGTCGCGATCCCGCGGATGACGCCGTGGGCATGGCGGCTGCGCACGATCACCGCATAGGCTTGCCGCGGCAGGCTGACGTCGTCCGTGAAGCGGCCTTCGCCCCGCACGAGCGTCGGGTCCTCGCTGCGCGGCACCGGCTGGCCGACAGCGAATTTGGTGACCGCCCGGGTTTCCGGATCGTTCTGGAGGTTCATCTCGGTCCTTGGCCGACGGCGGGCCGCCTGGCCGTGCCGCACAGGGTCGCTGCAGGCTCCCGCGGCCTGTCACAAGAAACGTCATCGGCTGCTGAACGGAAGCTCAGGGTCGCCTTGAAATAACGGTCAAAGTCCGCTTCCACAAGGACTTGTGCCCAAGCCATGCGCGCAGCGTGCATCTGTTGCGCGAATGATCGGCGCTGTTACACTCAGCCTGATATTGGAATTTGGACATCGCCGCGTCACCGAGTCGGGCACTCTGGTCGCGGCAGGAAGGCATCCGATGAACGACGAGGCCCGGGGCACCGGGGGCCTCGACCCTGCGCGTGACCGGGGCCCGCGCCGGCGGACCCCGTGGGGTCGGCGATCGCCGTATGGCTATCCGCGCCAGGGTGGCCAGGGGCCGGGCGCCGCTCCGACCTATGCGGCGCTCGATCTCGGCACCAACAATTGCCGTCTCCTGGTCGCGCGGCCGAGCGGCGACGGTTTTCGCGTCATCGACGCGTTCTCACGCATCATCCGGCTGGGGGAGGGGGTCTCCGCCTCCGGCCGCATCAGCGAAGCCGCTATCGTGCGGGCGGTCGAAGCGCTCGAAATCTGCCGCGACAAGATGAAGAACCGCAGTGTCACCCGCGCCCGCATGATCGCGACCGAGGCCTGCCGGGCGGCCGAGAACGGCGCCGAATTCCGTGCCCGCATCGCCGACGTGGTCGGGCTCGAGCTCGACATCATCAACCGCGAGACCGAGGCGAGGCTCGCCGCCACCGGCTGCACGCCCCTGGTCGATCCCGACGTCGAGGGGGTCATCCTGTTCGACATCGGCGGCGGCTCCTCCGAACTGGTCCGGCTCGGCCGCCCGGTGCCGACGCTGCGCGGGCCGCCGCTGCCGGAGATCGAGGCCTGGGTGTCGATCCCGATCGGGGTGGTGACGCTCGCCGAGCGCCATGGCGGCCACGAAGTGACGCCGGAAATCTACGAGACGATGATCGCGGAGGTCGCGGCCTATGTCGAGCGCTTCGTCGCCGAGCACGGCAAGCCGGCGATCGACCGCGTCCACATGCTCGGGACCTCCGGCACGGTGACGACCATCGCGGGCGTATTCCTCGATCTCAAGCGCTACGAGCGCCGCCGGGTCGACGGCTGCTGGATGACGGACGACGAAGTCGACGGCGTGATCGAGAAGCTCCTCGCCTCGAGCTACGAAGACCGCGTCGGCAACGCCTGCATCGGCTCCGAGCGCGCCGACCTTGTGCTTGCCGGCTGCGCCATCCTCGATGCCATCCGCCGCGCTTTCCCCTGCCGGCGGCTGCGCGTCGCCGACCGCGGCCTGCGCGAGGGCATGCTGGTGCAGATGATGCGCGAAGACGGCGTGTGGGGCTCGGCTCACACCGCGCGCGCACCGTGACATGACCGCCAAGGACAACAAGCGCCCGCTCAAGGTGCGGGTGAAAACCGGCAAGAACCGCTCGCTATCGTCGAAGCTCTGGCTCGAGCGCCAGCTCAACGATCCCTACGTGGCGCACGCCCGCCGCGAGGGCTATCGCTCGCGCGCCGCCTACAAGCTGATCGAGATCGACGACAAGCACCGGCTGTTCAAGCCGGGCGCCAAGATTGTCGATCTCGGCGCCGCGCCCGGCGGCTGGAGCCAGATCGCGGCGAAGCGCGTCGCGACGGCCGAGGGCAGGGGCCGTGTTGCTGCGATCGACCTTCTCGACATGGCGGCGATCCCCGGCGTCGGGTTCCTGCATCTGGACTTTCTGGATCCCACCGCGCCCGACAAGCTTAAGACGCTGATCGGGGGGCCGGCCGACGTTGTCCTGTCCGATATGGCGGCGAATGCCACCGGCCACCGCAAGACCGACCACATCCGGATCATGGCGCTTGCCGAAGCCGCCACGCTGTTCGCCTGCGAGGTGCTGGCGCCGGGCGGCGCCTTTCTGTGCAAGGTGCTGCAGGGCGGCACCGAGGGCACATTGCTCGCCCGATTGAAGCGCGATTTCGCGAACGTCAAACACGTGAAACCTGCCGCGAGTCGCGCGGATTCGGCCGAGCTCTATCTGCTGGCGACGGGATTTCGCGGACCGGCCGGGCGATGACGACCGTTTCACAATGTGATTGAGCTCGCGCGTAATTCGCAGGCAGTGATATTGAATAGCCTTCGTGCCGCGTGCATGTTGCGCCGCAGGGCGACCCCTCTCCTCCATGCGCGAAATACAAGGATTGATCCGATGCCGTTCTCGATGTCGCAGGCTTGCCTTCCCGCTTTGCAGATTGGTCTCGACGCGCTCGCGGGCGTGCTCGACAAGGCGGCGGCCTTCGCAGCCGCCAAGAAGATCGACCCTTCCGTGCTCCTCAACACGCGACTCGCGCCGGACATGTTCCCATTGGTCCGCCAGGTGCAGGTCGCGACCGATCTCGCGAAGAACGGCGCGTCCCGCCTCGCCGGCGTCGAGCCGCCGCGCTTCGAGGACACGGAGACGACGATCGACGAGCTCAAGGCGCGCCTTGCGAAGACCGTTGACTACATCAAGTCTCTCGATGCCAAGGCGATCGACGGCGCGGCCGACCGGCAGATCACGTTTCCGCTGGGGCCAGTTTACAAGGGTGAGATGAAAGGCGACGACTACCTCAATCATTTCGTGCTGCCGAACGTCTATTTCCATCTCACCGCCGCCTACGCGATCCTGCGTCATTGCGGCGTGGAGATCGGCAAGCAAGACTTCCTGGGCGCGATCCCGATGAAGATGACCTGAGGACGCCGCATAGCCCTTCGTCGCTAACATCGCGCGACCATGTCGATTTCCCCAAAGCCAAAGCTCGTCGCGATGATCGTCGCGTCCTCGATCATCATGCAGCAGATCGACGCGACGGTGATCACCACCGCGCTGCCGCAAATGGCGATCTCGCTCCATACCGATCCGGTACGGCTCAGCATCGCCGTCACCGCCTACATGCTCAGCCTCGCCATCTTCATTCCGCTCAGCGGCTGGGCCGCCGACCGGTTCGGCGGACGCACCGTCTTCCGCGCCGCGATCGCAATCTTCACCGTAGGCTCGATCCTGTGCGGGCTTAGCAACAGCGTGGTCGAGCTGACCGCGGCGCGGGTGCTGGAAGGGCTCGGCGGCGCCATGATGGTGCCGGTCGGAAGGCTCGTCCTGTTCCGCAGCGTCGAGAAAGTGCAGCTTGTCGCCATCATGGCCTTTCTGCAGGTGCCGGCGCAGATCGGGCCGGTGCTCGGGCCGCCGATCGGCGGCTTCATCACCACCTATTTCGACTGGCGCTGGATCTTCTGGCTGAACGTTCCGCTCGGCATCCTCGGCATGACGCTGGTGACGCTGTTCTTCGACAATCCGAAGGAAGAGGTGCGGCGCCCGATGGACTGGATCGGATTCGCGCTCAGCGGCGTTTCGCTCTCGTGCATCATGTTCGGAATCGAGATGACCGGGCGGGGAACCGGCGAACTGATGCAGGCGCTGGCCTGGTTCGCGGCCGGTGTGACCCTCGGCGTGCTGGCGCTCCGGCACCTTCGGCAGGCCGCTCACCCGCTGCTCGACCTGTCGATCTTCCGCATTTCCACCTTCCGGACCGCCATCGGCGCCGGGTCGTTGTTCCGCGCCGGCGCAGGCACCATCCCGTTCCTGCTGCCGCTCCTGCTGCAGGTCGTGTTCGGCATGACGGCGTTCGCCTCCGGGCTTCTCACCTTTGCCACCGCGGCCGGATCGATGACCATGAAGGCGACGGCGCGGCCGATCCTGAAACGCTTCGGCTTCCGCAACGTCATGATCGGCAACGGCATCATCAGCGCCGCAACCATCGCCATGTGCGCCTTTTTCACCGTCTCGACGCCGGTTCTGCTGATGTTCGTCCTGCTGCTCGTCGGCGGTTTCTTCCAATCGCTCCAGAACACGGCGACCCAGGTAATGGCCTATGCCGATGTCTCGCATGCGCAGATGAGCACGGCCACCAGCATCGCCAGCATGGCGCAGCAGTTGAGCAAGGCTTTCGGCATCGCGGTCATGGCGGTACTGCTGAATCTGGCGCTCGCCTGGCGCGGCGCGACCGCGCTTGGCACTTTCGACTTCCAGCTCGCATTCGCCGGCGCCACGACGCTGGCGCTGCTCAGTCTTGCATTCTGCGTGCCGCTCTCGCCGGACGCGGCCTCCGAGCTCAGCGGGCACAAGCCGAAATCGCAGGTGGCGCTCACCTGAGGGCAGGTCACAGTCCCGCATACCATTGGTAGCCGCGGTCTTCCCAGAAGCCGCCCTTGCCGCGGCCGATGCGATCGAGCCGGTCGACCGCCTCGACGCGGGCGATGAACTTGGCATGCTTGTAGCCGACGTGGCGCTCCACGCGCAGCCGCAGCGGCGCGCCGTGGCGCACCGGCAGCGCCTTGCCGTTCATGCCGTAGGCCAGGATGGTCTGGGGATGGAAGGCGTCGAACAGGTCGATGCTTTCGTAGTAGAATCCGCTGCGGTCGGGGGTGCGCACCATTTCGTCGAGGCAATGGAAGACAATATAGCGGGCTTGCGGTTTGAGCTCGGCGGTTCGCAGCAGATGGCCGAGCGCAACGCCGGTCCACTCGCCGATCGCGGTCCAGCCCTCGTCGCAATTGTGCTGGGTGACCTGGGTGCGCGCCGGCAGTTCCTTGATCTCCTCGAGCGAAAGCGACAGCGGCCGGTTGACCAGCCCGTCGACCGTCAGCCGCCACTTCGCGAATTGCGTGATCATCATCTCGAAATAGGGCATGCCGGCCGGCATTTCCGTGCCATTGGGTGGGAAATCCGGCGAGATGTGCTCGGCCGCGTATTCGCGCACGAGCGGCTGGCCCGCCAGCAGCAGGCGCTGGAGGTGCAGCGATGCGAGCTGGCCGAAATCGAGCGCCGCGCGCATCGGTGGAGCGTTGGCGAGCTCGTCACAGCCGCCCAGCAGCGCGCTGCCGGCTGTCGCCGCGCCTGCCGTGAGCAGACCGCGACGCGACATGAGGCGCTTCATGGCGCGCGCTCCGGCCGAATGGCGTAGCGCCCCGTGATCATGGAGCGCATGCGGTTCACGGCGCCCGACAGCAGGACCTGGACGATGTGAACGAGCACGAACAACACGAGCAGGCTGGCGGCAAGGAAATGGATGGTGCGCGCCGACTGGCGGCCGGCGAAGAGGTCGAACAGGACCGGCACCGCCGCCGTCACGGCCGGCGACATGGTCAGGCCTGAGAGCACCATGACGGGCAGCAGCATGAAGGCCACCGCGCTATAGGCGAGCTTTTGCAACACATTGTAGCGGCGGTCGGCGTCGCCGCGCGGCGGGCGCAGGCGGACATGGTTCCAGATATCCGCGAGGATGTGACGCGGCGCAAGCTGACCGGCGCTCGGCAGGAGATCGCGGCGGAAATGGCCGCTGAACACGCCGGAGGCGAGATACACCGCGCCGTTGGCGACGAACAGCCAGGCCAGCAGGAAATGCCAGTCGCGCGCGAGCGCCAATCCGGGGCCCGACGGCAGCGTCAGCCAGGATGGAAAGGCCCGCCGCACGGGCCGGTCGTTGGCATCGTAGGAAATGCCCAGCACGCCTGTCGTGATGAAGCTCGCGCCGGCGATGCGGGTCACACCGACCGGCTGGCCGCTTGCCGGATCAGTGGTCGAACCGACCTCGATGAAGGAGGGCACGCCGCGGTAGCCGTAATGCCCCCAGTAGAGGGCGGGGTGATAGTTGAAGATCGCGAGGCCACTCATCAGCAGCAGCGCGAGGCACAGCACGTTGATCCAATGCGTGAGCCGTACCGTGACCGTATGCCGGTAGATGATGTCGCGTTTCGGCGGAGCGTGCTCCGCTCCGGCCGCAAGGCTTGGCTCGCCCATGGCCATCCGCGTCGTTCCGATGCCGTCATGCGTGAGACCCGGTGCAAGGTTAGCACCGCAAAGTCGGAATGCAACGCGCCCCCATGGCGTGCGAAGCCCTGTTGCGTCGTCGATGGTCGGCTTGCCGGCCGGGCCGCGAAAATGCATCCTGGGCCTCCCAACCGGCCAACGCGCCGGAGCAACGGGAGGAACCCATGCCACCCATCGGTTTGCGATCCATCCGTTTGGCCGGCATCGGCCTGCTGGCGGTCGCGTTCACCGCCCTGCCGGCCCATGCCCAGGAGGGGACCAAACCTTCGCTGCCGGATACCGCGGCGTGTCCCCAAGCGGTGGCCGACATTGCGACGTGCTATTCTGCCCGCCACGCAACCGGCGCCTATGTTTTTGCCGCCATGCCAAAAAGCTGGAACGGGCACCTGGTCGTGTTCGCGCACGGCGGACCGTCGCTCGTGCCGTATCAGCCGCTCTACAGCCAAGCCGATCTCGCCAAGTATTCCATCGCGGTCAAGCGCGGTTTTGCCTGGGTCGCCTCGAGCTTCCGGCGCGAAGGCTATGGCGTGCGGATGGCCGCCGCCGATACCGAGGACGCGCGCAAGTTCTTCATCGAGCGCATCGCCAAGCCGCAGCGCACCATCCTGCACGGTGCGTCCTTCGGCGGACTGGTGGGCGTAAAGCTCCTGGAGACCGACGCCAAGAACGCGGACGGCACGACGAATTACGACGGTGCGTTCTTCAACAGCGGGCTCGTGCTCGGCACGGCATTGGGTTACGAGTTCCGCGTCGACCTGCGCGCGGTTTATCAATATTACTGCAAGAACCTGCCGCGCCCGAGCGAGCCGGACTATCCGCTGTGGAACGGCATTCCGGCCGACTCCAAGATGAATCTGAAAGACCTCGAAACACTCGTCGACGAATGCACCGGCGTCACCAAGGCGGCGGCCACGCGCAGCGAACCGCAGAAGCAGAATCTGGCGAATATCCTCGGTGTCATGGGCTTCCATGAACGCGTGCTCTACCGCCACATGCAGTCCTCGACGCTGCTCTTCCGCGATATCGTCCAGCGCATGATGAAGGGCCGCAATCCGTTCACGAACCTTGGCGTGCGCTACAAGGGCTCGACCGACGACCCCGCGCTCAACCACGACGTCGTCCGCTTCACCGCCGATCCGACCGCCCTGGCCGATCTCAGGGCCGATGGCGAGCCGACCGGGGCGTTGCCGGTTCCGGTGATCTCGATCCACTCGATCAACGATCCGCAGGTGGTCGTCGAGGGCCAATCGGTTTTCCGCGGTTACGTCAATGCCGCCGGCAACGGCGAACGCCTGGTACAGGCCTACACGGACGAGCCCGAGCACACCGCCCAAAGCACGCCGGAACTCGGGGCCGCGCTCGAGGCGCTGATGCAGTGGATCGAGAAGGGCGTCAAACCGACACCGCAAACGATTCTCGCGACCTGCGAGCGACTGCGCGATGTCCACGAGGGGCCTTGCCGCTACCATCCGGAGTTCGAGCCGCGGTCCTACGACACGCGCTATTACGCACGCGCGGCCGTCGCGCGATAACGCGCCGGCCGTTCACCCCTGTTTCTGATCCGTCGCCTCGGTCGCGCCCTGCGCAGGCGCCGCCATGCGGCGCGAGACCTCGGCGCCGGCGTCGGGGGGCATGCTCCAGAAAACAAATGCGCTCGTCATCGAGATGAGCGCGACGATGATCCAGGCCGGCTGGAAGTCCGCGGCCATGATCGTGTCGTGGCCGTGAAAGCGCAGCGTCGCCTTGACCAGCGCAGCCCCGATCCCGACCCCGACCGAGATCGACAATTGCTGGCTGACCGCGACCAGCGAGGTGGCCCGGCTCATGCGCCGGTAGTCCATGTCCGCATAGGCGATCGTATTGAGGCTCGTATATTCGAGCGAGCGGAAGAAACCGCCGACCGCGAGCAGCGCCAGGATCCAGGCCAGCGGCACGCCCGGCGTGAAGGTCGCACAGGCGCCGACCAGCGCCGCGGAGATGATCGCATTCGCCGTGAGCGCGACGCGAAAGCCAAACCGCCGCAGCACCAGCGGGATGATCATCTTCATCCCGAGCGCGCCGAACACGTTGGCGACCGTGATCAGGCCGGCCTGGAACGCGGTGAGGCCGAAGCCGAGCTGCAGCATCAGCGGCAGCAGGAACGGCATGGCGCCGATTCCGCCTCGGTAGATGAAGCCGCCGAGCACCGCCGCGCGCAACGTCGGAATCTTGAGCAGCGCGAGATCGAGGATCGGCACCGGCGTGCGCCGTGCATGCAGCACATAGGCAGCGGTGGAGAGCGCGCCCACCACGATCAGGGCGATGGTCGCCGGCAGCGGCAGGAAATTGAGCCCGAGCACCGATCCGCCGAAGACCAGGCCGGCGATGCCCACGCCGGCCAGCACCGCGCCCACCGGATCGAACGGATCCGGGTTCTCCGCGCGCACGTCCGCGATGTAGATGGTCGCGAGCACGATGCCGGCAATGCCCATGGGCACGTTGATGAGGAAGATCCAGTGCCAGGAGAAGTAGGTCGTGATGAAGCCGCCGAGCGGCGGCCCGATCATCGGCCCGGTCAGTGCCGGCACGGTCACCCAGATCATCGCCAGCACCAGTTCGCGCTTGTCCACCGAGCGCACGAGAATGAGGCGTGCAACCGGCGTCATCATGGCGCCGCCCATGCCTTCCACGATGCGCGCGATGACGAATTGCGTGAGCGTCGAGGAGAACGCGCATCCGATCGAGCCGGCCATGAACACGACGATGGCGGCGCGAAACACCGTGCGGGCGCCGAAGCGGTCGGCGGTCCAGCCGCTCACCGGCAGGAAGACCGCGAGCGAGAGAAGGTAGGAGGTGATCGCGAGCTTGAGCGTAAGCGGGCTGGTGCCGATGTCGGCGGCGATCGCCGGCAGCGAGGTCGCGATGACAGTCGAATCCATGTTCTCCATGAACAGGGCGACCGCCACGATCAGCGGCACGATGCGGTTGGAGAGCATGGGGAGTGCTGCGGTCGAGATCTGGTGGGGAACGCTTCGCAAGCCCTATAGCACGCGGGGCGCAAACCAAGCCAAATCGCATGGTCCGGGCTGCCATGCGGCCGCGCGCACAGCCAGCGAATTTCCTATGATTTTCGGCCTGCTCGTGCTATCCGCCTCCGCCAACCCAAAATGGGCTGTCGATTCGCGCGCGGAGCTTCAGGCTCTGCTGCTGACCCGCACTATCCTTCGGTCATCGACGGCCCCATATTGCCCCGTAAGGCGGGCGAGGCGGAGTTGGCGATGGCCCTCAGATCAAATGGAAGTCCGCGCGAAGCGCTCACGTTCGACGATGTCCTGTTGGAGCCGGGTTTGTCGGAGGTGCTGCCGTCCGACGTGGACATCCGCACCCGCATCACCCGCGACATTACGCTGAACATCCCGATCCTCGCCTCCGCCATGGACACGGTGACCGAGGCCAAGATGGCCATCGCCATGGCGCAGGCCGGCGGGCTCGGCGTCATCCACCGCAATCTTGAGCCGGAGGAACAGGCCGCCCAGGTCCGCCAGGTCAAGAAGTTCGAGTCCGGCATGGTGGTCAATCCGGTGACCATCAATCCCGGCGCGACGCTGGCCGAGGCGCGCGAGCTGATGAAGGCCTACGGCATTTCCGGCGTTCCGGTGGTCGAAGGCGGCGGCAGTGGCGAATCTGGTCAAAAATTGGCCGGCAAGCTTGTTGGCATCCTCACCAACCGCGACGTGCGTTTTGCCACCGACCTGCGCCAGCAGGTGGCCGAGTTGATGACCAAGGAGCGCCTGATCACGGTGCGCGAGGGCGTCGATCAGGAGGAAGCCAAGCGCCTCCTGCACCAGTACCGCATCGAAAAACTCCTCGTGGTCGACGCGCAATACCGCTGCGTCGGGCTGATCACGGTCAAGGACATCGAGAAGGCGGTCGCCAATCCCAATTCCTGCAAGGACGAGCAGAGCCGGCTGCGCGTCGCCGCCGCCACGACGGTCGGTGACACCGGCTTCAAGCGCACCGAACGGCTGATCGAAGCCGGCGTCGATCTCGTCGTTGTCGATACCGCGCATGGGCATTCGAGCCTGGTGCTCGCCGCCGTCTCGCGCATCAAGCGCATGTCGAACGCCGTGCAGGTGGTGGCCGGCAACATCGCCACCGCGGATGGCGCCAAGGCGCTGATCGATGCTGGCGCCGACGCCATCAAGGTCGGCATCGGACCTGGTTCGATCTGCACCACGCGCATCGTCGCGGGCGTCGGCGTGCCGCAGCTCACCGCCATCATGGATGCGGTCGGCGTCGCGGTCGCGAGCAACACACCTGTCATCGCGGACGGCGGCATCAAATATTCGGGCGATCTCGCCAAGGCGCTGGCGTCCGGCGCCGACGCCGCCATGGTCGGCTCGCTGCTGGCGGGTACCGACGAGACGCCGGGCGAGGTGTTTCTCTATCAGGGCCGCTCCTACAAGACCTATCGCGGCATGGGTTCCGTCGGCGCCATGGCGCGCGGTTCGGCCGACCGCTATTTCCAGCAGGACATCAAGGACTCGCTCAAGCTGGTGCCCGAAGGCGTGGAGGGCCAGGTGCCCTACAAAGGCACGGCCGCGACCGTGCTGCACCAGCTCACCGGTGGCTTGCGTGCTGCCATGGGCTATGTGGGCGCGAAGACGCTGGCGGAGTTCCACGAGAAGGCGACGTTCGTGCGCATCTCGGGCGCCGGGCTGCGCGAGAGCCACGTGCACGACGTGACGATCACGCGCGAGAGCCCGAACTATCCCACGCGGGGGTAGCGACGCCGCGATGAGCGTGAGCTCCATCCTCTTCCCCATGCTCGCCCATATCGGCTGGGTCTTTCTGCTCTATGCCTGGCTGACCTACGCCCGCATGCGCGCGGTCAAGGGCGGCGAGATCGATTATTCCTGCTTCGTGCTCGGCCGTGACGAGCCGCTCGCAGTCGCCCGTATCACCCGCAATCTTGCCAACCAGTTCGAGCTGCCGGCGATCTTCTACGCGCTCGTGGTCCTGCTGGTGGCGCTCGGCCGCGTCACGGCGTTCGACGTCGCGGCGGCGTGGGTGTTCGTCGCCGGACGCGTGATCCACACCGCGGTGCAGACGCTCACCGACGACGTACCGCTGCGCGGGCAGGTGTTCATGATCAACTTCCTCGCCGTGACTGCGCTCGCCGCTCACGTGATGCTGCTGGCATTCGAGGGCCTCGGACGCTAGAATGACGCAGCCCATCGGACTTGCCCGCATTGGATTGCCCGCCAACGGAGGACCCCGTGTTCGCAAAGATCAATCACGTCGCCATCGTCAGCGAGAAATATGCCCTGTTGGGGAGTTTCTACGAATCGCTGTTCGGGATGAAGCGCGCCGTCAAGGGCCGCATCAACCGCGCCATCACGGTAGGCGACGGCTACGTCGGCCTCAACATCAACCCGCGCAAGGCGGGAAGGCCGGCGGGCCTCGACCATTTCGGGGTCGAGGTGGAGGACGTGGAGACCGTGTTCGACCGCATGCGCACGAAATATCCCGACGCCGACTGGGTGCAGCGGCCTTCGACGCGGCCCTTCGCCGGCATCACCGCCAACGATCCCGATGGCAACGTCTTCGACCTCTCGCAGAAGCAGATGGCCAACCGCAGCGACATCTATGTGGAGAACGATGGTAACCAGAACGAACGTCACATCAGCCACGTTGCGATGCGCACCATGCGGCCCGATGAGATGGCGCGCTTCTACGTCGACGTGCTCCAGTTCGCCGAGCAGAACGCCAAGCCGGGTGATCCCAACCATTATCTCACCGACGGCAAGATGACGGTGATGATCATGCCGTGGCGCATCAAGAACTATCTCGGCACCTCGATCCTGCCGACCGGCATGGACCACATCGGCTTCACGGTGGAAAGCGTGGACAAGCTCAAGGACGATGTCGAAGAGCTGGTCGGCATCAACCCGGTGATGAATCCGATCCCGGTCGGCAAGGGCAAGGAAAGCGGCGCGCGGCTCGACCTGCTCAAGCAGCAGTGTCCGATCGGCGAGCACTTCATGAGTGACCCGGATTTCACGATGCTCGCGGTGCGCGGGCGGAATTAAGTCGCGTGTCCCGGATGCGGTGACCGCAGCTCCGGGACCGCCGCGATATCGAATTGGAACGGCCCGCCGCCGGGCTGTCATGTGAGCGAGGGCGGGGCTCTCAATGTCGATCCAGGCCGTGCTCCTGCCCCTCTTCGTGCAGGTCCTGCTCACCTTCGCGCTCGGGTTCTGGGCCGCGGGCGTCCGCATTTCGGCGGTGCGCCGCGGTGACGTGCATCCGCGCGACATTGCGTTGCGCGAGCCGAACTGGCCGCCTCACGTCATGCAGGTCGTGAACGCCTACCAGAACCAGTTCGAGCTGCCGGTGCTGTTCTACGTGCTCACGATCCTATCATCGATCACGCGCCACGCCGACCTCCTGTTCGTCCTCCTCGCCTGGGTGTTTGTCGTGCTGCGCATGCTGCACGCCTATGTCCATGTCACCAGCAATAACCTGCGGCAGCGTGCGGTCCTGTTCCTGTCGGGCGCGCTCGTGCTGGCCGTGATGTGGGCGATCTTCGCGTTGCGGATCCTGCTCGGCCTGGGCTGAGTGCTTTCCTTCGCGTGCGTTCACGTCCATTGAGAGAGGCAAGATGTCAAAATTCTCCCGTCGGCAAGTCATCGGCGGCGCCGGTTCCGCGGCGCTCGTTACCGGCGCTGGCATCGGTCCCGCGGTCGCGGTGCCGAACACCACCACGCGCCTGCGCGCCGACGTCTGCGTGGTCGGCGCGGGCTTTGCGGGGCTCGCCGCCGCCTACCGCCTCAAGCAGGCCGGAGCCAAGGTGGTCCTGCTCGAAGCGCGCAACCGGGTCGGCGGGCGATCCTGGACCGTCAGCATGCGCGACGGCGGCTGGGTGGACTGGGGCGGCCAGTGGGTTGGGCCTACGCAGGACCGCTTCTATGCCCTCATCAAGGAGATGGGCTGCGAGACCTATCCGTCACCTGACTTCGGCAAGACGCTCCAGCGCGGCGTTCTCGACACCGACCAGTTCCACCGCATCGAGCACGAAGGCGACGACAGCTTCCCCGGCGCCGAGCGGGTCAACGCCGCGTTCAAGGCGCTCGATGCACTCGCCGCCACGATCGATCCCGAGCAGCCCTGGGCGCACAAGGACGCCGCCGCGCTCGATGGCTTGACCTTCGCGGAATGGCTGCGCCGCAACGTGGAGCACGAAGGCGCGCGGAAATTCGTCGCCGTCGAGGTCGGCTCGGTGCCGAGCGCGAGCCCGGAAGAAATTTCGATGCTGCATCTGCTGTGGCTCATCAACGCCTGCAACGGCCTCGACAAGCTGTTCGGTGACGAGGGCGGCGCCCAGCAGGACCGTCTGATCGGCGGCACGCAGCTTGTCGCGCGCCGTGTCGCCGACAAGCTGCGGAACGAGATCAAGCTCGGCCAGCCGGTGCGGCGCATCCAGTGGACCGCCGACGGCGTGGTGGTGCAGTCCGACAGCATCGCGGTCGCCGCCAGGCACGCCGTCATCGCGCTGCCGCCGCATCTCGCCGGCGGGATCGAATACGAGCCGTCGCTGCCGACCAATCGCGTGCAGGTCACGCAGCGCTGGCCTCAAGGTTTGGTGATCAAGGTGTCGATGGTCTATGCGAGCCCGTTCTGGCGTGACGACGGGCTCAACGGAACGTCCTACGACCACGTCTCGATCATGGGCGAGACCGCCGACAGCAGCAATCCGGACGCCAGTTCCAAGAAAGGCATCCTTACCGGCTTCGTCTATACCGATAACGCCCGCAAGGCCTCGACCATGTCCGAGGACGAGCGCAAAAAGCTCTTTTTGGGCGAGATCGCCAAGCGCTTCGGGCCGAAGGCGCTGACGCCGGAGAACTATCACGAGTCGCACTGGTCGCAGCAGCAGTGGACGCGCGGCTGCTTCACCGGCTTCCTGACGCCGGGCGCGACCACCCTGTTCGGTTCGGCCGTGCGCGATGCGGTCGGTCCGCTGCACTGGGCCGGCACCGAGAGTTCGACGGTGTGGCCCTCGTTCATCGACGGCGCCATCCGCTCGGGCGAGCGTGAGGCGGCCGCCATCAAGAAGACCGGCTGATGACGCCCGGCGCCCGCCTCACGGCCGCGATCGAGGTCCTCGCCGATATCGAAACGCGTCGGCGGCCGGCAGGCGATGCGCTCAAGGACTGGGGCCTGTCGCACCGTTTCGCCGGCTCGGGCGACCGCGCCGGCATCGCCGGCCTCGTCTATGACGCGCTCCGGCGCAAGGCTTCGGCCGGATTCATGATGGGCGCCGACGCGCCGCGCGCGGTCGTGCTCGGGATGCTGCGCCTCGAGCGCAAGCTCGAGCTCGATGCCATCGCGCGCCTGGTCGACGGCTCGCGCTACGCGCCGGGCGCGCTGAGTGCCGATGAGCGTGCGCGGCTTGAGGCCGCGAGCCTCGAAAACGCGCCGCCCTGGGTCGTGGGCGACTATCCCGAATGGCTCGACGCCCATCTCGCCCGCACCTTCGGCGAGGATCGCGCCGCGGAAGCCGCGGCGCTGGCGAGCCGTGCGCCGCTCGATCTGCGGGTGAACACGCTCAAGGCCGAGCGCGAGACGGTGGCGGAGGCGCTCGCGCACCTCACAGCCACCCCGACGCGATGGTCGCCGCACGGGCTGCGCATCGTGCTCGGGGCGGACGCCAAGAGCCCCGCGATCCACGCCGAACCAGCCTTCATCAAGGGCCTGGTCGAAATCCAGGACGAGGGCTCGCAGCTCGCCGCGCTGATCGCTTCGGCCAAGCCCGGCGACCAGGTGATCGATCTCTGCGCCGGCGCCGGCGGCAAGACGCTCGCGCTCGCGGCCATGATGGAGGGGCGCGGCCAGCTCTACGCCACCGATAGCGACAAACGCCGGCTGGCGCCGATCCACGAGCGCATCGAGCGCGCCGGTGCGCATAATGTGCAAGTCCGCACGCCGCGATCCGTCGGCAACGAGGTTGCTGATCTCCATGGCCGCGCCGACCTCGTGCTGATCGATGCGCCCTGCACCGGCACCGGCGCCTGGCGCCGCAATCCCGACGCCAAGTGGCGCGTGCGCCCGGGCGCGCTCGAAATGCGGCAGAAGGAACAGGCGGCGGCGCTCGACGAGGCCGCCCCGCTGGTCAAGTCCGGCGGGCGCGTTGCTTACGTCACCTGCTCGGTGCTGTCCGAGGAGAACGGGGATCAGATACGCGCCTTCCTCGCGCGCCACGGCGATTTCGCGCTGATGCCGCCACCCCAGGCTGCCAACGCGCTCGGCGAGCGCGCCTTCCTGTTCAAGCGCGCGGCTTTGGTGACGGAGGAGGGGCTGCTGATGACGCCGCGGCGCACCGACACCGACGGATTTTTCGTGTCGATGCTGCGGCGCGCGTGAACGTGGGGCAGCCGATGGACCAGCAGTCGGCGCCTGGCTGCGCGGCTGCCATTCCGCGAGGGCCTTATCGCAGCCTGGCACCCATGCACAGGCTCAGCCCGACGGCCTTGACCGGGCACGCCGCGCCCGCCACATAGCGGCTCCGAACGGCCGTTCTGGTCGATTCCCGCCTCGTTCGCGACCGTCGGGCCGGACCGGCTTGTTCATGAACGACACGGTTTCGCACGATAAGATCCTGATCGTCGATTTCGGCTCGCAGGTCACCCAGCTCATTGCGCGGCGGGTGCGCGAGGAGAAGGTCTATTGCGAGATCGTGCCGTTCCAGAAGGCCGAGGCCGCTTTCCGGGAGATGAAGCCGAAGGGCGTAATCCTCTCGGGCGGGCCGTCCTCCGTACTCGACCAGGGCGCGCCGTTGGCTCCGGCCGCCATCTTTGCGGCGGGGGTGCCGATCCTCGGCATCTGCTATGGCGAGCAGGCGATGGCGGCGCAGCTCGGCGGCAAGGTCGAGGGCGGGCACCACCGCGAATTCGGCCGCGCCGAGGTCGAGGTGATCGAGGACAGCGCGCTGTTCGAGGGGGTGTGGCGCAAGGGCGAGAAGTATCCGGTCTGGATGAGCCACGGTGACCGGGTGACCAGCCTGCCCGCGGGGTTCCGCGCCATCGGCACCTCGCCCAATGCGCCGATTGCCGCCATCGCCGACGAGAAGCGGAAGCTCTACGCCACCCAGTTCCATCTGGAGGTCGTCCACACCCCGCACGGCGCGGCGCTGATCCGCAACTTCGTGCGCAAGATCGCAGGCGCCAAGGGCGACTGGTCGATGCGCGCCTTCAAGGTCGAGGCGATCGAGAAGATCCGGGCGCAGGTCGGGAACGGCCGGGTGATCTGCGGCCTCTCCGGCGGCGTCGACTCGGCGGTCGCGGCGGTGCTCATCCACGAGGCGATCGGCGAGCAGCTCACCTGCGTCTTCGTCGACCACGGCCTGCTGCGCCTGGGCGAGGCGGAAGAGGTCGTCACGCTCTTCCGCGACAGCTACAACATCCCGCTCGTGCACGTTGAAGCGGAAGGACTTTTCCTGGGAGCGCTCGCCGCAGTGACCGATCCCGAGCTCAAGCGAAAGACGATCGGCAAGCTCTTCATCGAAGTCTTTGAGGCGGAAGCGAAAAAGATCGCCAAGGACGGCAAAGGGTCGCCCGAGTTCCTGGCGCAGGGCACGCTCTATCCCGACGTGATCGAGAGCGTCTCCTTCACCGGCGGCCCGTCGGTGACGATCAAGTCGCACCATAATGTCGGCGGCCTGCCCGAGCGCATGAACATGAAGCTGGTCGAGCCGCTGCGCGAGCTCTTCAAGGACGAGGTGCGTGCGCTCGGCCGCGAGCTTGGCCTGCCGGAGAAGTTCGTCGGCCGGCATCCTTTTCCGGGCCCGGGCTTGGCGATCCGCTGCCCGGGCGAGATCACGCGCGAGAAGCTCGACATCCTGCGGCTGGCCGACGCGATCTACATCGAGGAGATCCGCCGCGCCGGGCTCTATGACGAGATCTGGCAGGCTTTTGCGGTGCTTTTGCCCGTGCGTACCGTCGGCGTGATGGGCGACTACCGCACCTACGAGTCCGTGGTGGGACTGCGCGCCGTGACCTCGACCGACGGCATGACGGCCGATTTCTATCCCTTCGATATGGGCTTCATCGGCCGCGTCGCGACGCGGATCATCAACGAGGTGAAGGGCGTCAACCGCGTGGTCTATGATGTGACCAGCAAGCCGCCGGGAACCATCGAGTGGGAATGATTTTGAGCCGTTGGCAGCTATCGCTGCCTTTTGTCAGATACCTATCAAATGCTAATATAGCGATGCCCGGCGTGCTGTGGAGGAAGGCAAATCGCCCGCGCTCGAAAAGCAGCGTGCGAAGCGTCGGCTGAAGGAGGCCAAAAGCTTAGGGGCTTGGGGTGAGCGATGGCTCACCGAGGCGCAGATGGCCGAGAGCACCCGCGCCATACGTCACGCGATTTTCGAGCGCGACATATTGCCGAAGTGGAGGCATCGGCTTCCTGAAATCGCTCCCGATGATCTTCGTGCTCATTGCACTGCGATTGTAGAGCGCGGTGCGCCCGCCACGGCTATTCATGTGCGCGATATCGTGAAGCAGATCTACGGCTTCGCGAAACTCAAAGGGGTGTGAACGCCGCGGCGAGTTCGGCGGCGCAGCGTCGATATCCGGCCGGACGACGTGAATTCATTGACTACAGCCGTACGGTGCGTAGCGAGCAGCCTGACTTCGCGCGGATCTCGCTGATCGTGCCGCGTGACCGGCTGCCGCGGTCGCTGCGCGAGCGCGATCTCCAACATCCTTCCCGCCAGGAGCGGTGATATCTGAACAGGCAGTCGCTGCTACGGCGTTGCCGGGCCGGAGAGCCGGTCGAGCCAAGTCTGCAGGTTACCGAAACCGGCAAGTTCGGCCTGCCGCGTCAGCGCGGCGTAGTCCTTGGCCCGCACCAGGTCATAGAACTGACCGGGCGTCAGCTTGAAGCGCGTCCGGAACGCGCGCGCGAGATGCGCCTCGCTTGAAAAGCCGGTCTCGCGCGCAATCTCGCGCAGCGGCGGCTTCGCCAGCACGCCCGTGAGCAGCGCCTTCATGGCGCGGTCGAGGCGCCGGCGCAGGATCACCGCGCGCACGCCGCCGTGCGGCTCCAGCAAACGATACAGGCTTGAACGCGAGAGCCCAAGACTCTCTTCAAGCAGCGCGGGGCTGAGCGCGGGATCGGCGACGTTGCGGTCGATTGCCGCCATGGCGCGCTGGAGCATCCCCTCGCTCGCGGTCGCAAGCCGAGCGTCCTCAGCGGCCGTGCTGGCCTGCAGCGCTCCCGCCGCCACCGTCAAGATGGCGTCGACCGCGGCATCGGCCTCGCCCAGCGTGAGGCCGTCGGCTGTGTCGAGGAATGTTTCGATGCTGCGGTAGACCAAGCGCGCCCCGGCGGTCGCGGCTGCCAGCACCTTGCCATGATAGGCCGGGATCAGCAGCGCCGGCGGCACGCGCGTACGCGCGATGGTCAGGTACATGTTGATGAAATCGGTGGCGAGGCTCGTGATCTCGCGCGTGTGGTCGAACAGCGTGACGTCGCCCGGCCGCATCGTCCGCGTCTGCCCGTCGATCGTCGCTTCCACCTCGCCGCTCACCTGGGCATAGATCAGGATCGCATCGGAGCCGCCCGCGATTTCCTGCGGTCCACGTTGCAGGCGTTGCGCCACCGAGGTGATCCGCGCCGCGGCGGCATGGGGAAGCTGATAGTGGACCGCGCGCGCGAAGAAGGTCGCTTCCGTCCAGGGCTCGCGCAGCGCCACGCGATACAGCGTTTCGGTGCTCTGCCGATAGCTCGCAAACGCCGAACCGTCCGGCGTCGGGCCAAGCTCCAGATCGAATCGCGGCACATGCGCGGAATTCGGCTCTGCTGGTTTCGCAGGGTTCATTTGTAATTCGCTTTGTTCGCGTGTCGCGGCGGTCCGAGCCATCGCCCCGTACGCGTGCAACAACCAGTAGTCCGTGACACCCGAATGTTGCAAGCATGCCGCAGCCAAAAACAAACGGCTCCAAAACGGCTGTTTTGGGATTCTGGGTCATCATTTTGGGACGCCACGTCATTCCGCGATCTTTCTTTTTACCTCCCGAATCCCGCAAGACTGTGGACGGTCAATCGCTGCACCAGGGGACTTTTATGGTGTGCAGCGGGCT
>JAXDOD010000037.1:0-20630 GCA_034669045.1 Alphaproteobacteria bacterium | reverse complement strand
CGCTGTGCTTATCGTTGCGTGGATCGCTTGGCTCGACCGGGGTTGAAGATCAGGGCTTCCGCCAGCCAGATGACATTGTAGCAGCCGCAAATTGGCTTCGCGCCCGCGTCCGCAACGTCAGTTTGCTCGGATTCTCGCAAGGGGCCCAAGTGGCGCTGCTCGCGGCAGCCAGACCCTCGGCCAATCCCATTAACGCAGTGGTCGCCTATTATCCTTGTGCGGACCTTGCGGCATGGCGCGACCAGACGGCCATTCCCGGAATCGTGGAATATCTATCGGATTTTGTTCCGCCAGAACGGATGGCAGCGTGCTCTCCGATCAACGTAGCCCGCCAAATCCGCTGCCCGACCCTGCTCGTGCACGGGGATGCTGACACTAACGTACCGATTGCGCAGAGCCACGCCATGGTCGCAGCTAATTCCGAAATCCGGCTGCAAACGGTGCCCGGCGCGGAACACGGTTTCCGCTTTAACCAATGGCCCAACATTTGGTCGGAAACTATGAGTTTTCTCGCACAAAATTCCTGAAGCAGGTCGACGCTCGGCATTGCCCCTTGCGGGACCAAGCCAATTTGGCACATAGACCGCAGGGAACAAGGCTTCGAATATGACTTTAGAAGAAACGGCAACGGAATTGGCGGGGCGCGATTTCATCCGTGATATCATCGCGGACGATCTTGCCGCCAAGCGGCATAGCAAGATCATCACCCGCTTCCCGCCGGAGCCAAACGGCTATCTGCATATCGGTCACGCCAAATCGATCTGCCTCAACTTTGGCGTGGCGGAGGAATTCGGCGGGCGCTGCAACCTTCGCCTCGACGACACCAATCCGACCAAGGAGGAGCAGGAATATATCGACGCCATCAAGGCCGACGTGCGCTGGCTCGGCTTCGACTGGGGCACGCACCTTTATCACGCGTCGGACTATTTCGAGCAGCTCTACGCCTGGGCCGAGGACCTGATCCGCGCCGGCCAGGCCTATGTGGACGACCAGTCGCAAGAGGACATCCGCGCCAGCCGCGGCACGCTCACCGAGCCCGGCAGGAACAGCCCGTTCCGCGACCGCAGCCTCGAGGAAAACCTCGATCTCTTCCGCCGCATGCGGTCGGGTGAGTTCCCCAACGGCGCGCGCGTGCTGCGCGCGAAAATCGACATGGCGGCCGGCAACATCAATCTGCGCGATCCGGTGCTCTACCGCATCCTGCATGCCAGCCATCCGCTCACCGGCACCGCCTGGTGCATCTATCCGAGCTACGATTTCGCGCACGGCCAGTCCGACGCCATCGAGCACATCACGCATTCGATCTGCACGCTCGAGTTCGAGGATCACCGGCCGCTCTACGACTGGTTCCTCGACAACCTGAAAGTCCCGTCGCGGCCGCGCCAGTACGAGGTCGCGCGCCTCAACATCACCTATACGGTGCTCTCCAAACGCGTCTTGACCGAGCTCGTGCGCGGCGGCCATGTGACCGGCTGGGATGATCCGCGCATGCCGACGCTGGCCGGGCTGCGCCGGCGCGGCGTTCCACCAGGCGCGATCCGTGATTTCGTCAAGCGCATCGGCGTGGCCAAGGCCAACAGCGTGGTCGACGCCGGCATGTTCGACTTTTCGGTGCGCGAGGCCCTCAACAGGTCGGCGCCGCGGCGGATGGCGGTGCTGCGCCCGCTCAAGGTCGTGATCGAGAACTATCCGCAAGGCCAGAGCGAGGAGCTCGAGGCGGTCAATCATCCGGACCATCCGGCCGCCGGCACCCGGCGCGTGCGCTTCGGCCGCGAAATCTTCATCGAGCAAGACGATTTCATGGAGAACCCGCCGAAGAAGTTCTTCCGGCTGTCGCCCGGCGCCGAGGTGCGGCTGCGCTATGCCTATTTCATCACCTGCCGCGAGGTCGTGAAGAACGCCGCCGGTGACGTCGTCGAGCTGCGCTGCAGCTACGATCCCGCGACCCGCGGCGGCAACGCGCCCGACGGCCGCAAGGTGAAGGCGACCATCCATTGGGTCTCCGCCGCCGACTCCAAGCCCGCCGAAATCCGGCTCTATAATCAGTTGTTCTCGCGGCCCGATCCGGATGCCGGCAATTTCGCCGCCGACCTCAATCCGAAATCGCTCGACGTGCTGACCGCAAGCCTGGTCGAGCCGGCGCTCGCCGCCGCTGAACCCGGCGTGCCGGTGCAGTTCGAACGCCAGGGCTATTTCTGCCTCGACCGCGACTCGACGCCCGACCGGCTGGTGTTCAACCGCACCGTCGGGCTGCGCGATACCTGGGCCAAGGTCGCGGCCGGCAAGGGCTGACGACGGCTTGGCTCCTCCTCAGCCGTTGCGCGAGCCCCGCCCGCCGTTGTGAAGGACCATGCAGGCCGTCTTCTGCTTGCGCAAAAGCGCGCAAAGTCCGTTCGCGCGGTCGCGCGTCGCCACGCCGATGCGCACCTGGAAGAACGGCCGCGTCCCGCGGCTGCGCAGCATCGTCTGCACGATGACCGGGTCAAAGCCGGCGAGGCTGTCGCGATGGCGCCGCTCGATCGACGAATAGGACTCCATGACGCGCTCGCGCGAGAAGCCGGCGCTGACCTGCACGCCCCAGGGGCTCGACGTGCTCTGGCCGATACGCGCCCGCAACTGCTCGACGAATATCGTGGGCCGTTGTCGAAGCATCGCCATCATCTCGCCGCAGCTCAGTTTCGCTGCGGGCGCAGGCGGTGATGTTTCCGTCGCCGCGCCGGCGGCCCAATCGGCGGCGGAATGGCCGGTGATGGCCTCGACATAGCGTTGCGTCTCCGCCGGCAGGCCTCCGCGCCCGGCGAGCCAGTCGCGCACGCGCCGGGGCCCGGCATTGTAGGCCGCCGCCGCCAGTCCGAGATTGCCGAATTCACCGACAAGCTCGCGCAGGAACTCGGCCGACTTCGGCAACGCCTGCACCGGATCGAACGGATCGAGCAAGCCGCGTTCGCTCGCCGTGCGCGGCATGAACTGGGCGATGCCTTGGGCACGCTCGCCGCTGCGCGTCACCGGCCCGACCGCATCCGGACGGAAGCTGCTCTCCTGCCAGATCAGCCGGGCAAAGAATTCGAGCGGCAGGTCATTGGCGGTGGCGGCTGATTCGATCAGCAGGCAGATGGAGCTGGACGTGGTTTCTGCGGTCGCGGGCTGTTCCTGCGCCGACGCTGCTCCGCCCAGGAGAGTGAGCCACAGGACGGTCGCGAAGGCACCTTTGGTCGGCATCGCCCAACGCTCCACATCGGCGGTCGCTCCCCTGCCGGCGATCTGATCGTTGGTATAGCATAGCCTCGAGGTGCAGCGCGCCGTTGCGGAGATCGCCGCGCGATGACGGATCAGAACAGACCGCGCGGACGGGCCGCGGCTTGGCGGCCGTGGTCTCCGGCCCGCCGGCCGGCGCTGGCATGGCCTGACGGCCTTGCCGGCCTGGCGCAACGCTTCGCGCAACGGATCGGCGGCTGGGCGCTGGCCGACGTCGGCCCCGGGCGGCTGGTGCCCTGGCTGGCGGTCGCCTTCGGCTTCGGCATCGTGCTCTATTTCACCGCCGAGCATGAGCCCGCGCCCTGGGCGGCGGCGGTTCTTCTTGGCGCCGCCGTCGCGGGCACCGTGTTGGCGCGGTCCCGGCCGCTCGGCTTCCCGCTGGCGCTCGCGGTCGCGGCGATTGCGGCCGGATTTGCGACCGCCACCCTCAAGCGCAGCGTGATCGCGCATCCGGTGCTTCCGGCGGCCGCCTGGAACGTCGAGATCGCGGGCTTCGTCGAGGTGCGCGAGGAACGCGAGCGCTCCGACCGCGTCGTCGTGCGCATCCATCGCATCGCGGGACCGCGGCTCGGCGACAAGCCCGAGCGCGTGCGGGTCTCGGTGCGCAAAGGCACCGCGCCGGCCGTGGGAAGCTTCGTCGAGTTCAAGGCGCGGCTGACGCCGCCGCTCGAGCCGCTGTATCCCGGGGGCTACGATTTCGCCCGCGATCTCTACTTCCAGCGCATCGGCGCCTCGGGCTTTGCGCTCGGCGCCATCCGCATCGCGGCGCCTCCGGTCCAAGGCGGCTATTGGCTGGCCTATGCGGCCACCATCGACGGCATGCGCGAGGCGATCGACAAGCGCATCCGCGCGGTCGTGCCTGGCGACAAGGGAGCGATCGCCTCGGCGCTGATCACCGGCAAGCGCGACGCGATCTCGGCGCCGGTCAACGATGCCATGTACATTTCCGGCATCGGCCACGTGCTGTCGATTTCCGGCTACCACATGGCGGTCGTCGTCGGCATCGTGTTCTTCACGCTGCGCGCGCTGTTCGCGCTAATGCCGGCCTTTGCGGGCCGCTATCCGATCAAGAAATGGGCGGCGCTGGCGGCGCTCGGCGCGGCCGCGTTCTATCTGCTGCTGTCGGGCGCCGAGGTCGCGACGCAACGCTCCTTCATCATGATCGGCATCGTGCTCGTCGGCGTGATGGCGGATCGGCCGGCGCTCACGCTGCGCACGCTGACGGTCGCGGCGCTCGGCGTGCTGCTGCTCGCGCCCGAGTCGGTGGTGCATCCGAGCTTCCAGATGTCGTTTGCGGCCACGCTCGCGATCGTCGCCGGCTATCAGGGCGGCGTGGCCTGGATGCATTCCGGCGCCGACACGCCGCTCGGCGCGCGCATCGCGCTCTGGGGCGGGCGCGAGATCGTGGGACTGCTGCTGATCTCGCTGGTGGCGGGTTTCGCGACCACGCTCTACACCGCCTATCACTTCCATCGGCTGGCGCCCTATGGCGCGATTGCGAACCTTCTCGCCATGCCGGTGGTGTCGGCCTGGGTCATGCCCATGGGAATTCTCGGCGTGCTCGCTCTGCCGTTCGGCTTCGACGGCTTCTTCTGGCGGCTGATGGGCGATGGCCTCGACTGGATGATCTGGGTGGCGCTCTGGGTCACGAGCCTGCCGGGCTCGGTCGGCCGGATGGCGGCGTTCGGCACCGGGCCTTTGCTGCTCGGCACCGCCGGCCTGATCGTGCTCGGACTGCTGAAGTCGCCGCTGCGCCTCACCGGCGCGATCCTGCTCGCCGGCGCGAGCCTCTGGGCGGTACGCACGCCGCAGCCGGACGTGCTGATCTCGTCCGACGGCGCGAGCTTTGCAGTCCGCAACCCGGCCGGGCGCCTGGCTTTGCTCAAGACCGGCAGCGACAATTTCGCCATCCAGCAGTGGCTTGCAGCCGACGCCGACGCGCGTTCGTCCAAGGACAAGGCGCTCGTGCAGGGCATCGCCTGCGACGATGCCGGCTGCATCGCGCGGCTCAAGGATGGCTCCCTCGTCGCCATCGCGCGCACGATCGAAGCCTTCGCGGAAGATTGCCGCCGCGCCGTCCTGGTCATGAGCCAGCGCGAGGCGCCGCCGGGCTGCGCCGCGACGGTGATCGACCGCAAGGCCTGGCAGCACGGCGGCGCGCTGTCGCTGCGCCGTGTCGGCGATGCCTGGGAAACGACGGCGGCGCGGCCGGCAGGCTATGACCGCCCCTGGGCCCGCGCGCGTGCGCCGGTCGACGACGCTCCGGCCGCGACGGCATCGACCCGCGCCCGGACGCCACCGCGCGACGCGACGCCGCGGGTGGAGGATCTCGAGCCGGGCGATTGAGCGGGAACAGCGCCGACTGGCGCGTTGAGCGGGTCCTTACGAGCCGCTCAGTACCTGCGGAACAGCCCGATCAGCTTGCCCTGGATGCGCACGCGGTTGGGCGGCAGGATGCGCACCTCATAGGCCGTGTTGGCGGGCTCGAGCGCGATCGAGGCGCCGCGCCGGCGGAAGCGCTTGAGGGTGGCTTCCTCCTCGTCGATCAGCGCCACCACGATGTCGCCGGTGTCGGCGGCGTCGGTCTTCTTGATGATGGCGGTGTCGCCATCGAGGATGCCGGCCTCGATCATCGAATCGCCGCGCACTTCCAGCGCGAAATGGTCGCCCGAGCTCAGCAGGTCGGGCGGCATGTTGATGACCGCGGTCTTGCTCTGGATCGCCTCGATCGGCGTGCCGGCGGCGATGCGGCCCATGATCGGGACCGCGATCGGGCGGCCGCTGTCTTCATCGGACGCCGCCCGGCCGCGGCCGAGGTTGCCCTCGATCACGCTCGGGGTGAAACCGCGCGCGCGGGCCGGACCGATGCCGTGCGCGACCGACTCCGGCAGCTTGATCACCTCGATGGCGCGCGCCCGGTTGGGCAGCCGCCTGATGAAGCCGCGCTCCTCGAGCGCGGTGATCAGGCGATGAATGCCGGACTTCGAGCGCAGGTCGAGCGCGTCCTTCATTTCGTCGAAGGAAGGCGGCACGCCCGCCTCCTTGAGGCGCTCATGAATGAAGCGCAGCAGCTCGAATTGCTTTCGCGTCAGCATCCTGTCTCTTTCCCCGTTCTCCGGTTTCCCGGGCCCTTTCCCACGGCGGCAGCGCCGCCGGGACTCATCGAAACAAAGCATGAACAGACACTATATGTTCCATATGTGTTCCGCAACCATTTAATTTGAAGTGAACAAGTCGAAGGACCGCTAAAGCCCGAGCTTAATGATAGCGCAGCGGCTGCCGGCTTTCGCGGCAGGCGCATGCGGCTCCCGGAGGAGCAGGCAATCGGCCCGGGCGAGCGGCGCCAGCATGGAACTGTCCTGGACCGCGAACGGCGTTGCGACCGGGCGGCCGTCGTGGCCTGGGGTCAGCGACGATCGCAGGTAATCGGCGCGCCCGTCATTCTCGGGCAGGTCGCAGCCGAGCAGCGCCTGTTCGGCCGGCTGTTCGAGGTCGGTGCGGCCGGCGAGCCGCCGCATCAGCGGCAGCAGGAACAGCAACGAGCACACATAGGCGGATACCGGATTGCCCGGCAGCCCGAGCACGTGCGTGGCGCCGAGCCGGCCATGCATCATCGGGCGCCCCGGCCGCATGGCCACCTTCCAGAACGACAGCGCCATTCCTTCGGCCGCGAGCGCCGTCTGGACCAGGTCGTGGTCGCCGACCGAGGCGCCTCCGGACGTGACCAGGATGTCGGCGCCAAGCTCGCCGGCGCGGCGCACCGCCGCGATAGTGTCGTCGAGGCGGTCGCGCACGATGCCGAGGTCGATGACCTCGCAGCCTTCGCGGCGGATGAGCGCCATGGTGGCGTAGCCGTTGGAATAGACGATCTGGCCGATGCCGGCGTCAGATCCCGGCATCACCAGTTCGTCGCCGGTCGCCAGCACCGCGACCCTGGGACGCCGGTGGACCGGCACCGCCGGGTGATTCATGGCCGCCGCCAGCGCGAGGTCGCGCTCGGTGAGGCGGCGGCCCGCCGGCAGCAGCGCCGCGCCGCTTGCGAAATCGAGACCGGCGGCGCGGATGTGCCGGCCCGCGCCGCTCGGCACCTCGATGACGACGGTCTCGCCCTCGCGGCTGGTGTTCTCCTGGATCACGATGCTGTCGGCGCCTTGCGGCAAGACCCCGCCGGTGAAGATGCGGGCGGCTTCGCCGGCCCCGACCGTACCATCGAACGGATGCCCGGCCGCAACCTCGCCGATCAGCCGCAGCCGCGCCGGCGCGCTCGCCACGTCGGCCGCGCGCACCGCATAGCCATCCATCGCGGAGACGGCGGCGGGCGGCTGCGTGCGCAGCGCCTTGAGGCCGTCCGCGAGCACGCGGCCATGCGCTTTCGCGAGCGGAGCGGATTCGGCGGCAAGCGGCACCGCGTGCTCGAGCACCCGCGCCAGCGCCTCCGCCACCGGCATCAGCGCCACGGCTCTTGCTCCGTCGCCCGCTTCCCGCAAGCGGAGAGCGGGAGTGCATCGCGTTCGCGGCCCACGTTCAACCCTTCCCAGCCCGGTAGCGGCCGGACTTGCCGCCGCTCTTCTCGACCAGCCGGATGCCCTCGATGCGCATGCCGCGCTCGACCGCCTTCACCATGTCGTAGATGGTCAGGCAGGCGACCGCCACCGCGGTGAGCGCCTCCATTTCGACGCCGGTCTGGCCGGTGACTTTCACGGTCGCGCGCACGGTAAGGCCGGGAAGCTTGCGGTCGGGCTCGATCTCGACGGCGATCTTGGTCAGCGCCAGCGGATGGCAGAGCGGGATCAGCTCGTGCGTCTTCTTGGCGGCGACGATGCCGGCGATGCGGGCGACGCCGAGCACGTCGCCCTTCTTGGCGTTGCCCTTGAGCACGAGGTCGAGCGTCCTGCCTGCCATCAGCACGCGGCCCTCGGCGACCGCGATGCGCGCGGTCGCGGCCTTTGCCGACACGTCCACCATGCGGGCCTCGCCGCCCTTCGCGAGATGGGTGAGGGTGCGCGCCACCGGGCTACACCGCGGCGCCGGCTCGGCGCTCGTCCCGGTGCAGCAGCGCCCGGGTGGCGGCCTCCACGTCGGCTTCGCGCATCAGGCTCTCGCCGACCAGGAAGGCCGAAATTCCAAGCCCGGCCAGATAGTCGAGATCGGCGGCGGTCGAAATGCCGCTTTCGCTAACGGCGATGCGGTCCGGGGGAATCTTCGCGGCAAGCCGCCTGCTGGTGTCCAGCGTCGTTTCGAATGTCTTGAGATCGCGGTTGTTGACGCCGATGAGCTTCGACTTGCGGCGCAGCGCGCGTTCGAGCTCCCACTCGTCGTGGACTTCCAGCAGCACATCCATGCCGAACGCGGCGGCGGCGTCTTCGAGATCCTGCGCAATGGAGTCCTCGACCGCCGCCATGATGATCAGGATGCAGTCGGCACCCCAGGCGCGAGCCTCCGCCACCTGATAGGTGTCGAACATGAAGTCCTTGCGCAGGATCGGCAGGCGCGCAGCGAAGCGCGCCGCGATCAGGTGCTCCGGCTGTCCTTGAAACGACGGAAAATCCGTCAGGACGGAGAGGCAGGCGGCGCCGCCCGAAGCATAGGCATTCGCGAGCGCGGGCGGGTCGAACTCCGCACGGATCAGGCCCTTCGAGGGGCTCGCCTGCTTGATCTCGGCGATCAGCGCGTAGTCGCCGGCCGCGCGCTTGAGCTCGATGGCGGCGGTGAACCCGCGCGGCTTGGGTGCCGCCTTCGCCTCCACCGCGATCGTCGCAAGCGGGCGCGAACGCTTGGCGGTCGCGATCTCCTCGCGCTTGTAAGCCTCGATCTTGGTGAGGATGTCGGCCATCGCGGGCGTCACGCGTTCGAGACCGCGACCAGGCGGTCGAGCCTGGCCTTGGCCTCGCCGGAATCGACCGCCTTGGCGGCGAGCGCGACGGCCTGCTTCAGGTCCTTGGCGCGCGCCGCGACCACGAGCCCGGCGGCCGCATTGAGGACCGCCACATCACGATAGGGACCTTTGACGCCGTCGAGCACGTCGGCGAGCGCCTGCGCGTTCACGGCCGCGTCGCCGCCGCGGAGCGCCTCCGGCTTCACGCGATCGAAGCCCAGGTCCTCGGGCGCGATCTCGAAGGTGCGCACCGCGCCGTGCTCGAGGGCGGCCACGTAGGTCGGACCCGACAAGGTGATCTCGTCGAGCCCGTCGGAGCCGTGCACGACCCAGACGCTCTCGGAGCCGAGATTTTTCAAGACCTGCGCCAGCGGCTCGATCCATTGCCGCGAGAACACGCCGACCATCTGACGTTTCACGCCGGCCGGGTTGGACAGCGGCCCCAGCAGGTTGAAGATCGTGCGGGTGCCGAGCTCGACGCGGGTGGGGCCGACGTTCTTCATCGCCGGATGATGCGCGGGCGCGAACATGAAGCCGATGCCGGCCTCCTCGATGCAGCGCGCCACGCCCTCGGGCGCGAGATCGATCTTGACGCCGAGCGCGCCCAGCACGTCGGCGGCGCCCGAGCGCGAGGAGAGCGCCCGGTTGCCGTGCTTGGCGACCGGCACGCCCGCGCCCGCCACGATGAAGGCCGCGCAGGTCGAGATGTTGTAGGAGCCAGAGGCATCCCCGCCGGTGCCGACCACGTCGATGGCGTCCGGCGGCGCCTTCACGCGCAGCATCTTCTCGCGCATCGCGAACACGGCGCCGGTGATCTCATCGACCGTTTCGCCGCGCACGCGCAGCGCCATCAAGAGCCCGCCCATCTGCGAGGGCGTGGCTTCCCCCGACATCATGCGGTCGAAGCCGCGCGCGGCCTCCTCGCGGGTGAGCGGCGCGCCGGTCGCGGCCTTGGCGATGAGCGCCTTGAAGTCGTCGGTCACGCCATTCCCTCACTGCGCCGCGCGGCGGCGCGCGGGCATCCGCCGCGCCGGGCGCCGCCCGCTGCCGGCGTTCCAGGCCGCGGCGAGTTCGAGAAAATTCCGCAGGATGAGATGACCGTGCTCGGAGGCGATGCTCTCGGGATGGAACTGCACGCCGTGCACCGGCAGCCTGGCGTGGGCAAGTCCCATGACCAGCTCGTCCGCGGTATCCGCCACGACAGTGAGGTCGGCCGGCATGCTGGCGCGGTCGACCACGAGCGAATGGTAGCGCGTGGCCTGGAACGGACCGTTGATGCCGCGGAAGACGCCGCCGCCCTTGTGCTTGATGAGCGAGAGCTTGCCATGCACCGGCGCCGGCGCGCGCACGACCGCGCCGCCGAAGGCTTGGCCGATCGCCTGATGGCCGAGGCAGACGCCGAAGATCGGGATGCTGGCGGCGGCCTTGTCGATGAGCTCCAGGCAGATGCCGGCGTCGTTCGGCGTACAGGGGCCGGGCGAGAGCACGATGGCGTCGGGATCGGCGGCGAGAACGTCGGCGGCCGTGATCTTGTCGTTGCGATGCACGACGACCTCCGCCCCGAGCCCACCGAGATAGTGGTAGAGGTTGAAGGTGAAGCTGTCGTAATTGTCGATCAGGACGATCATGGTTCTCGTGCCCGCTCAAGGTCCTTAGACGCGGGTCAGGAGGGGGTCAAGGCAGGCCGGGCGGGCGCAGCCATCAGCCAGGGCGGCGGCGCCCGTGGTCAGCCTTTGCGAGCCACCAAGACGCGTCACTGCCCCCGCCGGGCCGCGCTCGCGAAGCGCTTGGCCTCCTCGGCGGCGCGAAACAGGGCCTTGGCCTTGTCGATGCATTCCTGCTGCTCGGATTTCGGATCGCTGTCGGCGACGATGCCGGCACCGGCCTGCACGTACATCTTGCCGTCCTTGACCAGCGCGGTGCGCAACACGATCGCCGTGTCCATCTCGCCCGCGGCGGAGAAATAGCCGACCGCGCCGGCATAGAGGCCGCGCTTCTCCTTCTCCAGCTCGTCGATGATCTCCATCGCGCGCACTTTTGGCGCGCCCGAAACCGTCCCGGCCGGAAAGCCGGCGGCGAGCGCGTCGATGGCGTCGTGGGGATCGGCCAGCGCGCCCTCGACGTTGGAGACGATGTGCATCACCTGGCTGTAGCGTTCGATGAAGAACTGGTCCGTCACCTTGACGGTATCGATCTTCGCCACCCGGCCGACGTCGTTGCGTCCGAGGTCGAGCAGCATCAGGTGCTCGGCGCGTTCCTTGGGATCGGCCAGGAGCTCGGCTTCGCGCGCGGTATCCTCGTGCGGCGTGGCGCCGCGCGGCCGGGTGCCCGCGATCGGGCGGATGGTCACCGTGCCGCCGGCGAGCTTGACCAGAATCTCGGGGCTCGAGCCGGCGATCGCGAAGTCTCCGAACTCGAGGAAATACAGATAGGGCGACGGGTTGACCCGCCGCAGCGCGCGGTAGAGCGAAAACGCCGGCAGATCGAACGGCGCCTCGAAGCGCTGCGCCAGCACCACCTGGAAGACGTCGCCGGCGGCGATGTATTCCTTGGCGGCGAGCACCATGCGCTGGTATTCGGCCGGCGAGGTATTCGAGCTCGGCAGAACGGTGAGCGGGCCCGCCGCGCGGTCGGCGGCCGAATGATCGAGCGGCTTCTCCAGCGCGTCGACGATGGCGAAGAGACGCTCGTTGGCGCGCGCGAGCGCGGCCTTGGCGGTGACGCCTTTCTCCGGGCGCACCGGCGTCACCACGGTGATCATGTCCTTGACCGCGTCGAACACCACCACGATGGTCGGGCGCAGCAGCACCGCGTCGGGAATGCCGATGGGGTCGGGATTGGGCGGCGGCAGGTCCTCCATCAGCCGCACCATGTCGTAGCCGAGATAGCCGAAGACGCCGGCCGCCATCGGCGGCAATGCTTCCGGCAGGTCGATCCGGCTCTCGGCGATCAGGCTTCGCAGCGCCGCCAGCGGCGCCTCGTTGCACGGCGTGAAGCCGCCGCCGCCGCGCCGCGGCGAGCGGTTGATCTCCGCGCGCGCCGCGACCGTGCGCCAGATAAGGTCGGGCTTGAGCCCGATGATCGAATAGCGGCCGCGCACGGCGCCGCCCTCGACCGATTCCAGCAGGAAGCTCATCGGCCGGTTGCCGGCAATCTTCAGGAACGCCGAGACCGGCGTCTCCAGGTCGGCGACCAGCGTCGTCCACACCACCTGCGCCTCGCCTCGCGCGTAGCGCTTGGAGAACGCGGCTGCCTGCGGCTCGATCTGCATGACGGGTCAGTTGTCGTCGGCGACGCTCTGGCCGGTGACCACCTGCCGCAGCCCGGCTTGATTGATGGTGACCCCGATGTCGCGTTCGAGCCGTGCGATGTATTCCTGGAAGATGTCGTCCGAGAGCTGGTTGTTGAGCGCGTCCTGCAGCTTCTTGGTGTCGTCGGAGGCGAGATCGATGTCGGGCACCACGACGTCGGTGACCCGGAACACGAGCTGTTCGCCCGCCGCCGCCGCTTCGGCGCTGGCGCTCGCGTCCTTGGCGGTGCGGAAGATCGCGTCGACGGCACGCGGCGACAGCGGCGGGGCGCTTTCGCCGCGTTTGACGCCGGTGCGGGTCCCGACCTTGAGCCCGTCGGCCTCGGCGGCTTCCGCCAGCGAGGTTCCGGCCTTGAGCTTGTCCAGCATCTGCGCAGCCTTGGTGCGCAGGCGGTTGGCGATCTCGTCGTCGCGCCAGCGCTGCTCCACCTGCGCTTTGACCTCGTCCAGCATGCGGTCGCGCGCGGGCGTGATGCCGGCCACCTCGTACCAGACGTAGCCGTCCTCGACCTTCAGCGGGTCGTTCTCGACCCCGGCCTCGGCGGTGAAGGCCGCCGCCAGCAGGCGCTGCTGGTCGGGCAGATCGGTGACCGGCTTGCCGTCGCGGTCGAGGCCGGAGCGCTCGACTTCCATCGTCCGCAGCGCGAGGTTGAGCTTTTCGGCGGCCTCGGCCAGGGTTTTGCCAAGGGAGCGTTCGTCCTCGATCTTGTCGTAGACGGCGAGCATCTCGGCCTTGGCGCGTTCGGTCGCGAGCACCTTCTTGAGCTCGCCGGCGATCTCCTCGAAGCTCGGCACCTTCTCGGGCTCGATCTTGACGACGCGGATGAGCACGGTGCCGAACCGGCCCTGCACCGGCGCGCTGATCTCGCCCTCCTTGAGCGCGAAGGCGGCGTCCGCCACCGCCCGGTCGAGGATCGCGCCCTTGGTCATGGTGCCGAGATCGATGTCCTTCTCGCCGAGGCCGCGCTCGGTTGCGATGGCGTCGAAGGTTTCGCCCTTGCCGATGCGCTCGGCGGCGGCCGCCGCTTCGTCGGCGGTCGGGAACACCATCTGCTGGATCTGGCGCCGCTCCGGCGTGACGTAGCGGGTGCGACGTTCCTCGTAGGCGCGCTTGAGATCCTCGTCGGAGATTTCGAGCCAGCGCGCCTGCTCGCCGGGGATCAGCGCCACCACGACGATCTTGCGGTATTCCGGGGCGCGGAACAGGCCTTTGCGCTCCTCGAAATACTGCGCCAGCACCTCCGGCGGCGGCGCCTCGATCTCACCGGCCTGCGCGCGATCGAGCAGCACGAAGTCGATCGAGCGCTCTTCCTTCTGATAGCGGTCCGCCGCCTCGACGGCGGCCTTTGGCAGGGTGACGCCGCCGATGACGGTGCCCAAGAGCTGCCGGCGCAGGATGCTGCGGCGCTGCTCCGCGATATAGCGCTGCTCGGTGAAGCCGGCCTGCCGCAGCAGGCCTTCAAAGCGCTGGCGGTCGAACTGGCCGTTCAGTCCCTGGAAGGTGGGATCGGCCGTGATGCGGCGCGCGATCTCGGTGTCGGAGACCCCGAGCCGCAGCGCGCGGACCCGCTCGTCGAGCACGATCTCCGCGATGAGCTGCTTCACCACCGTGCGGTCCAGCCCCATGGCACGCGCCTGATCGAGCGTGATGCTGCGCCCCATCTGGCGGCCAAGCTGCTGCAGCCGCTCGGTATAGAGCGACCGGAACTGCTCGATCGTAATCTCCGTGCTGCCGATCTTGGCGAACGTCGAGCGGCCGAAGCCGCGGAAAATATCGCCGATGCCCCAGATCGCGAAGCTGATGATCAGGAAGCCGACGACGGCGGCCATGATGGCCTTGCCGAGCCAGTTCGAAGAGGCCTTGCGTAAACCTCGAAGCATGTTCCAACCGTTATGGTGATCGATGGCCTTATGGGCGGCCGGGCCCCCCGAAGGCGGCGCATAATAGGGAGACCGAGTTCGCGCCGCAACATATTGCTCAGGCCCGTAAATAGTTGACTTGCGCCGGGATTCCACGAATTTTGCGGTGCTTCCCATCGTCACAGGCCGGCCCGCGGGCCGCCGCCGCGCTGCGAGGTCCACCATGGCGGCAACGCCGCGCCGTCCGCTGATCGCGGGCAACTGGAAGATGAACGGCCTGCAGGGCTCCGCCGCCGAGCTTGGCAGGCTCATCGACGGCGCGGGCGCACTCGCCGGACGGGTCGACCTGATGCTGTGCCCGCCGGCCACGCTGATCGCGAGCTTCGCTGGCCAGGCGCGCGGTTCCGCGGTCGCGATCGGCGGCCAGGACTGCCATGCCGACGCCGCCGGCGCCTTCACCGGCGACATTTCCGCCGAAATGCTCAAGGACGCGGGCGCCAGCGCCGTCATCGTCGGGCATTCCGAGCGGCGCATCTATCACCGCGAGACCGACCCCGAGGTGAGGGCGAAAGCGCGGGCCGCCTGGCGGGCGGGGCTCACCGCCATCGTCTGCATCGGCGAGACCAAGGACGAGCGCACCGGCGGCAAGGCGCTCGACGTCGTCGGCACCCAGCTTGAGGGCTCGCTGCCCGACGGCGCCGTCCCCGACGGCACGGTGGTCGCCTACGAGCCGGTCTGGGCGATCGGCACCGGCCTCACGCCGACCAGAGCCGACGTCGCCGAGGTCCACGGCTTCATCCGGCAGCGGCTGGCCGCGCGCTTCGGCGCGGCCGGGGAGGGGATGCGCATCCTCTACGGCGGCTCGGTCAAGCCGTCGAATGCCGGCGAACTCCTGCATGTCGCGAATGTCGATGGTGCGCTGGTGGGGGGCGCGAGCCTCAAGGCCGAGGATTTCCTCGCCATCGCACACGCCGCGCTGTAACGCCGGGATCCGGACGGGTTGAGGGCACCCGGTGGCCCCTTCCCGCGCGGCTGCAAATCGGCCTAAGCTCACGCCAATGTACAAACGACCGCGCGGCCGTCCTGGCCCCGCGCGGCAGGCGCCGCCGACGGTGCGCGCCACATCAGGGGGAGGTCGCCGTGGCTGACGACACCATTGCGCGTCGCAAATTCCTGCTGGGAGCAGGGTTGGCCGGGACCGCGGCCGCTGCCGGTTTGACGCCGGGCATGCCCGCCGAGGCGCAGCCCGCATCGGCCGCAACGCCGGCGGCCCCGCCGCAGCTCGTCGACGAGCCGCCGGTCTATCTCACGCTCACGGCGGCCGAAGCCGCATTCGTCTCCGCCGCCGCCGACACCATGATCCCGGCCGACACGCTCTCGCCCTCGGGGACCGAGTGCGGCGTCGTGATCTTTGCCGACCGGCAGCTCGCCAGCGCCTGGGGCGGCGGCGCGAAGCTCTACCGCTCGGGCCCGTTCCGCAAAGGCAAGCCGGAGCAGGGCTACCAGCTTCCGCTCACCCCGCGCGAATATTTTGGTATCGGCATCGCCGCCACCAATGCCTGGACGCGCAAGACCCATGGCAAGGATTTCGACCGGCTTGACGTCAAGCAGCGCGAAGAGAGCTTGAAGGCGCTCGAAAGCGGCAAGGCCGAGCTCGGCGACTTCAGCGGCAAGGAGTTCTTCGACGCGCTCCTCACCCTGGTGATGGAAGGCTTCTTCGCCGACCCGATCTACGGCGGCAACAAGGACAAGGCCGCGTGGCGGATGATCGGCTTTCCCGGCCTGCCGGCGCTCTACGCCAATCTGGTCGACGAATATCGCACCAAACGCTACGTCGCCGAACCGCAATCGATCGCCGACTTTTCGTGAACGGGGCCGACATCGTGAGGCACCGGCCGGCGACATTGGCGTTCTGGGCGAGGAGCGCGCCGCTCGCCGCGTGCCTCCTTGCGATGTCGCCCGCAGCAGCGGCCGCCGCGGACGCCGAGCAGGGCAAGGCCGTGTTCCAGGCTTGCACGGCCTGTCACAACGATGCCGGCAATGCGCTCGGTCCCAGCCTGAAGGCGGTCTTCGGACGCAAGTCCGCGGCGCTCGAGGACTATCGCTATTCGCCCGCGATGACGCGCGCGAACATGGTGTGGGACGAGGCCAACCTGAGAAGCTTCATCGCCAATCCGCAAGCCAAGGTGAAGGGCAACCGCATGCCCTTCGGCGGGATCACGGTCGAGAAGGACCTCGACGACGTGGTCGCGTTCCTGAAGACCTACAAGTAACGGCCGTTCGCCGCGAGAACATCAGCACGGGAGCCCGCCATGGTGACGCGTTTGAAAGAGGTGGATGCGGTCATGGTCGGCGTGGGCTGGACCGGCTCGATCCTCGCGCGCGAGCTGACCAAGGCCGGCCTCACCGTGGTCGGCCTCGAACGCGGGGGCGACCGCATTCCCGGCCAGGACTTCGTGCTGCCCACCATCCGCGACGAGTTGCGCTATGCCCGCCGCTCGGAGTTCATCGCCGACAACTCGCTCGACACCGTCAGCTTCCGTCATTTCCCGGGCGACCAGGCGCTGCCGGTGCGGCGCTGGGGCGCGTTCTCGCCCGGCGAGGGCGTCGGCGGCGCCGGCATGCACTGGACCGGGCATCACTGGCGCTTCCTGCCGAGCGATTTCATGCTCAAGAGCCACACCATCTCGCGCTACGGCCGCCAGGCGATCCCCGACTACATGACCATCGAGGACTGGGGCATCACCTATGACGAGCTCGAGCCGCATTACGACCGCTTCGACAAGCTCTGCGGGGTATCGGGCAGGGCCGGCAATCTGCGCGGCACGACGATGCCCGGCGGCAACCCCTTCGAGGGCTGGCGCTCGAGCGAATACCCGAACAAGCCGCTCAAGCAGGCGCTCGCCGGCGCTTTGTTCGAGCAGGCCGCCAAGGACCTGGGCTACCACCCGTTTCCGCTGCCGGCGAGCAATGCCAGCGCGCCCTATGTCAATTCCGAAGGCGTGCAGATCGGCGCCTGCCAGTATTGCGGCTTCTGCACCCGCTACGGCTGCGAAGCCAATGCCAAGGCCTCGGCCAATGTCTGCCTGATGCCGGTGCTGCGCGCCGAACCCAAGTTCGAGCTGCGCACGCGCGCCTTCGTCGGCCGGCTCCTCTACGACAAGGCCGCCAAGAAGGTGCAGGGCGTGGTCTACACCGACATGCGCACCGGGGAGGAATACGAGCAGCCCGCCGGGCTCGTCGTGCTGTGCGGCTACGTCTTCAGCAACACCCAGTTCATGCTGCTGGCGGGCATCGGCGAAGCCTACGATCCGGCGACCGGCAAGGGCGCGGTCGGGCGCAACTACTGCTACCAGACCCAGGCCGGCACCGACGCCTTCTTCGAGGACAAGTTCTTCAACCCGTTCATGCAGGCCGGCGGCAGCCATACCGGCATCGACGACTTCAACGGCGATAATTTCGATCACGCCGGCCTGGGCTTCCTGGGCGGCGGCTATCTGTCCTGCACGGCCAACGGCCTGCAGCCGATTGGGGCACGCGTGATGCCGCGCGGCACGCCCTCCTGGGGCGCGCAGTGGAAGCAGGATCTGACCAAGTGGTACGGCCGCTCGGTGCGCTTCGCCACGCAGGGCTGCAGCTATGCGAGCCGCGCCAATTTCCTCGACCTCGACCCGACCTACAAGGACGCCATCGGGCGCCCGCTCCTGCGCATGACCTACAACGACACCGACGACGCCCAGAAGATGTCGACCTACCTGCTCACCCAGGCGCGCAAGATCGCCGAAACCATGGGTCCGGCGCACATCGCTCAGCGCCCCAGGCCCAAGCTGTTCCACATCGTGCCGGGACAGTCGACCCACAACACCGGCGGTACCATCATGGGCACCGACCCCAAGACGACCGCGGTCAACCGCTATCTGCAGGCCTGGGACGCGCACAATCTCTTCGTCATGGGCGCCTCGGTGTTTCCGCAGAACGCCGGCTACAACCCGACCGGCACGGTCGGCGCGCTCGCCTATTGGTCGGCCAAGGCCATCACCGGCCAGTACCTCAAGTCGCCCGGGCCGCTGGTGCAGGCCTAGACTCTTGGCCCGCCATGGAAATGCCCCGGGGGATCGTGTAGAGACGCCGGCATTCCCATATAGGGGGCGTCGGAGGGGCAGCGGCGCCGGTCCGGCATTCAACGGGTAGGTCCCATGCAAACCGTCATCATCGTCATCCATCTCATGATCGTGTGCGCCATGATCGGCGTCGTGCTGCTGCAGAAGTCGGAAGGCGGCGGGCTCGGGGTCGGCGGCGGTGGGGGCGGGGGCTTCCTGTCGAGCCGCGGCACCGCCAATGTGCTGACCCGCGCGACCGCCGTCCTGGCGGGGTCGTTCTTCGCCACCAGCCTGGTGCTCTCCATCCTGGCCGGCTGGCACCGCAATCCGGGCTCGATCCTGCAGCCCAGCGCCAATGCGCCGGCCGCTCCGGCGGTCCCGGGCGCGCCGCCGACGCCGCTGGGCGGGGCCGCCGGCGGGGGCCTGCTCGATCAGCTCCAGCGCCAGGAGGCGCCGCCGGCGCCCGCCGCGCCGTCCGGACCGCAGGTGCCGCGATCCCAGTGACCGCAACGCACAAGGGCCGGGCGACCGGCCCTTCGATTTTGCCGCGGTAGTCATGCAGATTGCGAATGGCGGACCTCGAAACCACATCAGGGGCGCGCGGGAAGCCATTGTTAATACATGAAATAGAGCCGGCATGAGACATTCGCAGCGATGCCGATTCACAGCCCCAAGACAGCGCTCGTCGAATCGCCGGCCGGGGGCTAAGAGTTGGGTCCCATGACGCGGTACATCTTCATCACCGGCGGCGTGGTCTCCTCCCTCGGCAAGGGTCTCGCCTCCGCGGCGCTCGGCGCGCTGCTGCAGGCGCGCGGCTACAAGGTGCGGCTGCGCAAGCTCGACCCCTATCTCAACGTCGACCCCGGCACGATGTCGCCCTACCAGCACGGCGAGGTCTTCGTCACCGACGACGGCGCCGAGACCGACCTCGACCTCGGCCATTACGAGCGCTTCACCGACCGGCCCGCCAACCGGCAGGACAACATCACCACCGGCCGCATCTACCAGGACATCCTCGCCAAGGAGCGGCGCGGCGACTATCTCGGCGCCACCATCCAGGTGATTCCCCACGTCACCAACGCCATCAAGGACTTCGTCCGCGACGGCAATGACGGCTTCGATTTCGTGCTGGTGGAGATCGGCGGCACGGTCGGCGACATCGAGGGCCTGCCGTTCCTGGAGGCGATCCGCCAGCTCGGCAACGACCTGCCGCGCCAGAGCGCGATCTACATCCACCTGACGCTGCTGCCGTTCATCCCGGCCGCCGGCGAGCTCAAGACCAAGCCGACCCAGCACTCCGTCAAGGAACTGCTCTCCATCGGCATCCAGCCCGACATCCTGCTGTGCCGCACCGACCGCGCGATCCCCAAGGAGGAGCGCCGCAAGCTCGGGCTGTTCTGCAACGTGCGCGAAAGCGCCGTGATCGAGGCGCGCGACGTCGACAACATCTATGCCGTGCCGGAGGCCTATCACGCCGAGGGCCTCGACACCGAGGTGCTCGCCGCCTTCGGGATCGAGAATGCGCCGGCGCCCGACCTCGCCACCTGGCGGTTCATCAACGAGCGCGTCCGCGCGCCCGAGGGCGACGTGACGATCGCGATCGTGGGCAAGTACACCGGCATGAAGGACGCCTACAAGTCGCTGATCGAGGCGCTCTCCCACGGCGGCATCGCCAACAAGGTCAAGGTCAACCTGGACTGGATCGAGAGCGAGGTGTTCGAGCGGCAGGACCCGGCGCCCTTCCTCGAACACGTGAACGGCATCCTGGTGCCGGGCGGCTTCGGCCAGCGCGGCGCCGAAGGAAAAATCCGTGCCGCGCAATTCGCCCGCGAGCGCCACGTGCCTTATTTCGGCATCTGCTTCGGCATGCAGATGGCGGTTGTCGAAGCGGCGCGCAATCTCTGCGGCATCGCGGAGGCGAACTCGACCGAATTCGGCAGCACGCCCGAACCGGTGGTGGGGTTGATGACCGAATGGATGAAAGGCAATGAGCTGCAAAAACGCGCGCAGGACGGCGATCTCGGCGGCACCATGCGGCTCGGCGCCTATGCGGCGGCGCTGAACCGCGGCAGCCGCGTCGGCGACATCTACGGCGCGACCGAAATCTCCGAGCGCCACCGCCACCGCTACGAGGTCAACACCGCCTACAAGGCCCGCCTCGAACAGCACGGCATGCGCTTCGCCGGGATGTCGCCCGACGGCGTGCTGCCGGAGACGATCGAATACCAGG
>JAXDOD010000036.1:0-24367 GCA_034669045.1 Alphaproteobacteria bacterium | reverse complement strand
ACCTGCGAAGCGGGCGTCGTGCTGATCAAGGCGCAGGACGCCGCCGCCGCCGCCGGTCGCCTGTTTCCGCTCTCGCTCGGCGCCGAGGGCAGCTGCACCATCGGCGGCAACCTCTCGACCAATGCGGGCGGCACCGGCGCGCTCGCCTATGGCGTGGCGCGCGAGCTCGTGCTCGGCCTTGAAGTCGTGCTCGCCGACGGGCGCGTGCTCAACAACCTGCGCAAGCTCAAGAAGGACAACACCGGCTATGACCTGCGCCACGTCTTCATCGGCGCGGAAGGCACGCTCGGCATCATCACGGCGGCGGTGCTGCGGCTGTTTCCGCGCCCGCGCGCGATCGAGACCGCGTTCATCGGCCTGCCCTCCCCGCATGCGGCGCTCGCATTGCTCAACTTGGCGGAGGAGCGCGCCGGCGGCACGGTGACGAGCTTCGAGCTGATCCCGCGCATCGCGCTCGAATTCGCGCTCAAGCACGCGCCCACCTGCCGCGATCCGCTGGCGGACCGGCATCCCTGGTACGTTCTGCTCGAACTGTCGTCGCAGGCGCCGGTGCGCGCGGCCTTGGAGGATATCCTGATGTCCGCGGCCGAGCAGCGCCTGCTCGAAGACGCGGCCATCGCGGAGAACCTTGAGCAGACGAAGGCCTTCTGGCTGCTGCGCCACCACATCGCCGACACGCAGAAATACGAAGGCGGCTCGATCAAGCACGACGTGTCGGTGCCGGTGAACAAGGTGCCGGATTTCATCGTCGAGGCATGCGCCGCGGTCGAGGCGATGATCCCGGGCTGCCGGCCGGTGCCATTCGGCCATCTCGGCGACGGCAACATCCACTGCAACGTCAGCCAGCCGGCCGGCGCCGACCGCGCCGCCTTCATCGCGCGCTGGGACGAGGTCAACGCCGCGGTCTTCGCGATTGTCGCCAAATACGGCGGCTCGATCTCGGCCGAGCACGGCATCGGCGTGATGAAGCGCGACCTGCTGCCGAGCGTGAAGGACCCGGTGGCGCTCGAGCTGATGCGCAGCTTCAAGCGCATGCTCGATCCCAAAGGCATCCTGAATCCGGGCAAGGTGCTGGAGCCCACATGAAGCGCAGCGGAATGCGGATCGAATTGATGGCGTAGTAGGGTGGGCAAAGCGAAGCGTGCCCACGCGTCTTCGATTCTGCCGACTTGCATGAAAGCCGCGTGGGCACGGCGCGAGCCGCCTTCGCTACGCTTCGGCGGGCAAGACGCGCCTTTGCCCACCCTACAGACCGCTCAGAACAATGACGACTGGCGCTCGTCCTTCTTGACCTTCCGCGCGCGCTTGGCGGGCGTGTTCGCGGCGGGCTGCGACGTCGCCGGTGCGCTGGGCTCCGCGTCCGCTGCCATTGCGGCGAGCGGCTCGAGGATCGCCGGCGTGTCGTTCGCCACGCGGTTGACGGCGGTCGAAATCTCGTAGGCCTCGAAGAGACTCTCCGGCGCCGGCACCAAGAGCGCCGCGGCGGTCATCGCATCCACGTTGGCGCAGTCGAGCCAGAAATCAAACGCGTCGGGCGCCACCACCACAGGCATGCGGTGGTGGATGGCGTGCAGCGTCTTGTTGGCGTCGGTGGTGATGATCGCGGCGGTCTCCATCTCCTCGCCGTTGGGTCCCATCCAGGTTTCCCAGAGGCCGGCAAACGCGATCGGACCGCCGTGCTTGGGCCGCACGAGATAGGGCCGCCGGGGCGTCTTGGCCTCGTTCCATTCGTAGAAGCCGTCGGCCGGGATCAGGCAGCGGCGGCGCTTCATGGCGTTGCGGAACGAAGGCTTGTCGAGGACGGAATCGCTGCGCGCCTGCAGCACCAGCGAGAATGCCTTGGGGTCCTTGACCCAGGACGGGATCAATCCCCAGCGCACGAGCGCAAACTGCCGCTTGCCCTCGTTGAGGCGCACGATCGGGATCGGCTGCGTCGGCGCCACATTGTAGCGGGCCGGGAAGTTCGGCTGCTCCGGATAGCGGAACAACCGGCGCATGGCCTCCGGCGCGGTGGTGATCAGATAACGTCCGCACATGGAGAACTCCATCCGGCGCGCGGGGTGACTGGTTTTGCCGTCATTCCGGGGCGCGCCGAAAGGCGCGAGCCCGGAATGACCAGTTCATGAGGCTGACAAGCACATCACTTGCTGCGCTGGATGTTGAACTCGGTGTTGAAGCATATCGGCTCGCGATAGCCGCGCGACACCGTCACCAGCTTCGGATTCTCCTCCTTCATGGCCTGGAACGACGGCTCGGTCGCGCGCCAGAGCGGGACATGGCCGGTGGTCGGCGCATCGTGGTGGCCCGGCATGTAGACGTCGGGCCGGTAGGCACGCATGTGCTCGAGCGCGCGTTGCGAACTCACCGAATTGAGGAACTCGGCCGACGCCGCGACGATGGCCAGGTCGACCGGCCCGACCCGCTGCATCAGCGCCGTCTCCTGCTCGGTGACCGCGCCGCCGCTGTCGCGGAAGATGATGCGGAAGCCGGAATCGAGCGTGATCAGATAGACGATCGTGCCCTCCATGATCACGCGCCGGTCGGAAGTGCCGCGCGCGCGGATCGGCGCCAGTTCCGCTTTCTGCTTCTCGGTCAGGGGCGGCGCGATCGAGTTCACCGCGCCTTCCATGACCTCGGTCATGTGCTTGTCGGGCTGGCCGTGGCGCGCCAGCACCGGCTCGACCGTGAAGCCGTCGAACTTCAGCACCTCGCCGCCCTGGCCGGTGACGGTCCGGACCTGTTTCGGGTCGATCGGCTGGGTCGCGAGCTTCTCGGTGGTGACCGGGGCGCCGACCACCGTCGCGCCGGTGCGCGCGCCGACCGAGGCGGCATCCGACATGTGGTCGAAATGGCCGTGGCCGATCAGGATGGCGTCGGCTTTTTTGACCTCGGCCGCCTTGAAGCCGATCGAGCGATAGATGCTGCCGCGATCGTAGAAGGCGTCGAGCAGGATGACGCGTCCCTTGTAGGCAAGCTCGAAATTGGTCTGCCCGGCCCAGCGCACCGCGAGCGTGCCGGGATTGCGCGGCGCGGCGCCGCCGGTGGCGACCAGGGTCAGGCCGTAACAGGCGGGATCGCGCGGCTCGCCCGCCTGCGCCTTCTCGATCGCCTCGTTGCGTTCGCTGCGCGGATCGTTGAACGGAGCCGCGACCGCCGCGCAGGAAAACGCGGCGCCGGTGACGAGGCTCACGATCGCTACCCGGTTGTTCATGGTGACCACCTTCTGTTGGCGCGCTTCTGTTGGCGCGCAGCCTTGCTAACCTGACCCATTAAGGACACGTTATCCGCGCGGCACAAGACGACCGGCAACGATTTGAGCACGACGGGGCGCGACCTTGAACGATCCGCGGCATTATCCCGAGCGGCCCTTCATCGCCGCGAGCGCCGCCGTGGTACGCGACGGAAAAGTTCTTGTGGTGCGGCGCGCGCGGCCGCCTGCGCACGGCGTGTTCAGCCTGCCGGGCGGCGTGGTCGAGATCGGCGAAACGCTGCACGAGGCGGTGACGCGCGAGGTCATGGAGGAAACCAGCCTCGTGATCGAGCCGGTGGCGCTCGCCGGCTACCGGGAGACGATCGTGCGCGACGCGGACAAGCGCGTGGAGCGGCATTTCGTGATCCTGCCGTTCGCGGCGCGCTGGGTCGCGGGCGAGCCGGTCCTCAACGAGGAGCTCACCGAGTGGCGCTGGGTCCTGCCGAACGAGGTGGCGGATTTGCCGACCACGCCGGGCCTTGCCGCCATCGTCGCCGCGGCGTTCGAGCTGCTCAACGAGGCCGGTTGACCCGGCGCGCCGTGAGGCTTGCCTTGTTTCCGTCGGTTTGAACCCTGACAATGCGGGCGCCTTGCGAACCAGCGCCCGCACGCCTATGTCGGCTCCCGCCAATCCCATGATGAACCGGACCCTCATTGCGGCCTTCGTCCTCGCCCTGGCGTTTGCGCCCGCGCGCGCCCAGACGCCCGCCCCCTATGACAGCAACCTGCAGCGCCTCGCCGAGATCATGGGCGCGCTGCACTACCTGCGCGGCATCTGCGGCGCCAACGAGGGCCCGAAGTGGCGCAACGAAGTGCAGGCCCTGATCGACGCGGAAGCGCCGAGCGGCGACCGGCGCGCCCGCATGATCGCGAGCTTCAACCGGGGCTACCGCGGCTATCAGCAGACCTACCGGACCTGCACGCCGGCCGCCGACGTGGTGATCCGCCGCTATCTCGACGAAGGCTCCCGGATCGCGCGTGACGTCACCGCCCGCTACGCCAACTGAGTGATCGACCGCGCCGGCGGCCACATTAACCCTTCCTAAACTTGATCCTGGTTCGCCGAACGCCCCATGCTAACGTTTGCGCGGCACTGAGATGGCCGTGCGTGGGGCACGCCGTCGCATCAGCAGGGGACGCGCCATTCACGCAACAATTCACGCTGTGGACTCTCGCGGGGACCACGACCACAAACGCGCCGCGCTCGGCTATCTGCAAGAGGCCTGGGCGGAAGCGCGCCTCGACGGCATCGACGGCGATTGCCTGGCGCAGGCCTGCCTGTTCTCCGCCTTCGCGGAATTCGTTTCCACCTATGGCGAGGAAGCGGTCGCGCAGTTGGCGGAAGGCCTCGCGGTGCGCATACGCAACGGCGAGTTTTCCCTGGCCATGGCGAAGCAATAGGCGCGCGAACCGGAACGTCCGGCTCAGCGCTGCGCCGCCACGCGCAGGCCGAAGACGCTGTACAGCACGGCATCGATGTCAGTGGGGAAGAACGGCTTCTTCAGGAACGCCGCCGCGCCCGCCGCGCGTGCCTTTTCGGCCACCGCCTGCTCCGGTGTCGACGTCATCATCAGGACGCCGAGGCGCGGATACTGGCGCTTGATCTCGGACAGGGTCTCGATGCCGTTCAGCCCCGGCATGTTGTAGTCCAGGATCACCAGGTCGAACCTGCCTGACGCGATCTGCTTGAGCGCCTCGATCCCTTCCTGCGCTTCCGCGAGCTCGAGCCGGAAGCGGCTCGCCGACAGGATCTTGCGCACGATGCTGCGGGTGGTGGACGAATCGTCGACGATCAGAATGCGGCTCGGCAGGCGCAGGCGGATGCAGCGCGCCATGAGCGCTTCCGCGCGTTCCGATGTCGTCGGCTTGACCACGATCCCGTCGGCGGTGCCCGGCGCGCCGACCGGATGCGTGCAGGCCTCCTCCCGCGACTCGGCGACCAGGATGACGAAGGGCGGCGGCTGCTTGGCGCGCGCGGTGTTGAGGACCGCGCTGCGGTCGGCAAGCGGCAGCGCCGTCTCGATCAACACGATGTCGATATCGCCGGCCGCGAGCACGCCGTTTGCGGCATTGGCGTTGTTGGCTTCGAGGAGGTCCACCGGAACGGATACGACGCCCGCACCCTGGCGCAGCAGATCGCGATCCTGCGCCGCCGCGAGGACTGCTAGGATCCGCACAGAAACGAGTTCGCTGCTCATGCGCCTGTCGTCCCGCTGCGGCGTGTCGCCAAGCCTGCCGCCGATGTCTTCGCTGACGCAAGATGCAGCTTGTAATGAGACCACATGCAAACAGGCTGCTACTCGATAAACCCCCGGATGCCGATCCCGTTCCGGGCAATCGATAACTGCGGCTTATTTGTAATAAGGCCGAGAAGCTTTGCACAAGACTCCTGGGGATAAAACCGGCCATTCGGCGCCGAGCGGCGCGGCATTACGTCTCAATCCGCCGCCATGGTTTCCAGGAACTTCAACGCTTCGCCGCGTCCGGGTGCCAGCAGGGTGCCCTCCCACATCACCTTTGAGCCGCGCAGGAGCGTCCCGACCGGCCAGCCGGTGACGCCGACGCCGTCATAGGGCGTCCAGCCCGCGCGCGAGGCGATCCAGTCGTTGCGGATCGTCTGTCGGCGCTTGAGGTCGACCACCGTGAGGTCGGCGTCGAACCCGACCGCGATGCGGCCCTTGCGGGCGACCCCGAACAGGCGCGCGGGTCCGGCACTGGTGAGATCGACGAAGCGCATGAGCGAGAGGCGGCCGGCATTGACGTGGTCGAGCATGATCGGGACCAGCGTCTGCACGCCGGTCATGCCCGAGGGCGTCGCCGGATAGGTCTTGGCCTTCTCCTCCGCCGTATGGGGCGCGTGATCGGAGCCGAGCACGTCGACGATGCCCTGATCGAGGCCGCGCCAGATGCCGTCCCTATGGGTACGGTCGCGCACCGGCGGGTTCATCTGCGCGCGCGCACCGAGCCGCTGGTAGCAGTCCGGCGCCTCCAGCGTGAGATGGTGCGGCGTCACCTCGACCGAGGCGATGTCCTTGTGGTCCTTGAGGAAGTCCATCTCCTGCGCGGTCGAGATATGCAGCACGTGCACGCGCTTGCCGGTCTCGCGCGCCAGCCGCACCAGCCGCTGCGTGCATTGCAGCGCCGCGATCTCGTCGCGCCAGACCGGGTGCGAGCGCGGATCGCCCTCGATGCGCAACCCCTTGCGCTGCTCGAGCCGGTATTCGTCCTCGGAGTGGAACGAGGCGCGCCGGCGGATCACCTTGAGGATGTCGCGCACGCCGTCGTCGTCCTCCACCAGCAGCGAGCCGGTCGACGAGCCCATGAACACCTTGACGCCAGCGCAGCCCGGCAGCCGTTCGAGCTCGGGCAGTTCGCCGGCGTTCTCGCGCGTGCCGCCGATGAAGAAGGCGAAGTCGCAATGCATCCGGTGATGCGCGTGCGCGACCTTGTCGGCGAGCGTTGCGGCGGTGGTCGTGGCCGGGCTGGTGTTCGGCATCTCGAATACGGCGGTGACGCCGCCCATGACGGCGGAGCGGGAACCGGATTCAAGGTCCTCCTTGTGGGTGAGGCCGGGCTCGCGGAAATGCACCTGGGTGTCGATCACGCCGGGAAGGATATGCAGCCCGCGGCAGTCGATCGTCTCTGCCGCGCGCGCCCCCGCAAGCGCGCCGATGGCCGCGATCCGGCCATCGGCGATGGCGATGTCGCGCACGCCCTCGCCGTCGTGATTGACGACGCTGCCGCCCTCGAGGATCAGGTCGAAGCTTTGGGTCATGTCATGCCGCCCGTGCCCGCGCGATGATATTCCATTCCCGCGCCGCATTCTCTTTGCGGCCGGGGCTTTTGCTGTGTCCCCCCCCCCGCGCTTGCGAAAGCGCCCCTCAGTGGACGAGGTGATGGGAATATAGGCATTCATTAGGGATAAAGTCAACAACCCTTCAAATGGGCCGTCGGGGGGGGGGCGAAGCGAAGCGTGCCCACGCGTCTTCGATGGCCGCGAGTTGCACGAAAGCCGCGTGGGCACGGCGCGAAGGCGCGCCTCTGCCCACCCGACGGCGTGCCCTTGTGAGCACGGAGGGAACGCTTACGTTCCGCCGCGACATCTGGCAAACAACACCCATGAAGGCAGCGCTCCTCCCCGACCGCGGCGTGGTCAAGGTCGCCGGCGACGAGGCCCGCAAGTTCCTCAACGGGCTGGTCACCACCGACGTTGGCACGGTTACGCCGGCCGCGGCGCGCTTTGCCGCGCTGCTCACGCCGCAGGGCAAGATCATCGTCGACTTCATCGTGGCCGAGGCCGCGCCGGCCGCCGGCGGCGGCTTCTTGCTCGACTGCCCGCGCGCGCTCGCGACCGCGCTGGTCGACCGGCTCAACTTCTACAAGCTGCGTGCCAAGGTCGTGGCCGAGGATCTGTCGGCGACGCTCGGCGTGCTCGCGATCTGGCCCGGACCGGCCGCCCCCACCGACGGGCTGTGCTTCGACGATCCGCGCCTGCCGGACCTCGGCGCACGCTGCCTGCTGCCGCCGCATCTCGCCGGCAAGGCCGCGGCCGAAGCCGGCGCGGCGCTGGCCGATGCCGCCGCCTACGAGACGCACCGGATCGCGCTCGGCGTGCCGCGCGGCGGGATCGACTTTGGCTACGGCGACGCCTTCCCGCACGAGACCGACATGGACCAGCTCGAGGGCGTCGATTTCGCCAAGGGCTGCTTCATCGGCCAGGAGGTCGTGTCGCGCATGGAGCACCGCGGCACCGCGCGCACGCGCGTGGTGCCGGTCGCTTTCGACGGACCGGCGCCGGACGCCGGCGCTGCCGTGACCGCCGGCGCGCGCCCGCTCGGCACCATGGGTTCGGCCGCCGCAGGACGCGGGCTCGCGGCGCTGCGGCTCGACCGGGTGCAGGAGGCGCTGGCGGGCGGCGCGCCGCTCGTCGCCGGCGGGATCGCGCTCACGCTGGTCAAGCCGCGCTGGGCGCGCTTCCCGTGGCCGGGCGAGGCCAAGGCGGCGGAATGAGCGCGTACGGGCGGAGCGGTTTTCAACGCGAGCACATTCTCTTGAACCTGGACTCCCGCTTTGTTGCGTGGTCGCATTTCGGACCGAAAACCGGATTCCACTTTTCCTGAAAATGCTCTAAAATGAATCCATGAAAACCCGCGACGCCATTGCGGTCCTTGTTGCACATCGCGCCACCCTGCAGGCGCGCGGCGTGCGCCATGCCGCGTTGTTCGGTTCGGTCGCACGCGGAGAAGCTCGCCCCGACAGTGATCTGGACATCCTGATCGAGCTGGATCCGGATGCGAAGTTGGGCATCTTCGCCTATGCAGGCATCAGACGGTACCTCGCGGAATTGTTCGATGGTTCGGTTGACGTGGTAGACCGTCACGCCCTCAAAGCGCACGTGCGCCCCTCGGCGGAAAGCGATGCCATCTACGCCTTCTAGATCGCAGGTTGCGGCACTCCACGATATACTTGAAAATATCAAGCTTGCGCGCAGCTTCGTCCAAGGCATGTCACTGAAGGACTTTCGAGCGGACCTGCGCACCTATTATGCAGTGGTCCGTTGCCTGGAAATCATTTCTGAAGCATCGCGCCAGTTGCCCGCCGAGACCAAAGCCCGCCATCCGCAAATACCGTGGACCGACATTGCCGGAGCAGGAAACATCTATCGCCATCGTTACCATGTCGTTCGGGATGAACTGGTGTGGGAAACGGTTCAGCAGGAGTTGGAACCGTTGCGCGTTCTCGTTGAAGAACAACTGGGAAGACCACCGGAATGAGCGCCGCCCTCCCCCATCCCGACGGCCTTGCCCGCTGTCCGTGGCCCAAGCAGGATCCGCTCTACGTCGCCTATCATGACGACGAATGGGGCGTGCCGGAATACGACGACCGCGCGCTCTACGAGAAGCTGGTGCTCGACGGCTTCCAGGCCGGGCTGTCGTGGATCACCATCCTGCGCAAGCGCGAGAACTTCCGCCGCGCCTTCGACGGCTTCGCGCCGGACAAGATCGCGCGCTATACGCCGAACAAGGTCGCGCGGCTGATGGCCGACGCCGGCATCGTGCGCAACCGCATGAAGATCGAGGGCGCGGTGCTCTCCGCGCGCGCCTTCCTCGACGTGATGGAACGGGGCGGCGGCTTCTCGCGGCTGCTTTGGGATTTCGTCGGCGGCGCGCCGAAGGTGAACCGCTTCCGCAGCCTCAAGCAGGTGCCGGCCGAGACCGCGCTGTCGCGCGCGCTCTCCAAGGAGCTGGCCGGCCGCGGTTTCAAGTTCTGCGGACCGACCATCGTCTATGCCTTCATGCAGGCGGTCGGAATGGTCAACGACCACCTGGTGACCTGCCACCGCCATCCGGCCTGCGCCGCGTTGGCGAAGCCCGCGGTGACGGTTGCGGCGCGCGCCGACTGACGCGACAATCGCCAAGTGCCGTCCAGACCAACAGCACCCTCGAGGCCAGTCCCGCGCAGCGCGCCGCCGCGCGCCTGGCAGCGCATGCTTTCGGGACGCCGCCTCGACCTCCTGGATCCCTCGCCGCTCGATATCGAGATGGCGGACATCGCGCACGGGCTCGCACGCGTCGCGCGCTGGAACGGGCAGACCGAGGGCGCGCACATCTATTCGGTCGCGCAGCACTCGCTGCTGGTCGAGACGATCGCGCGCCAGCGCACGCGCCTCGAGCGCCGGCGGCGGCTGGCGGTGCTGCTGCACGACGCGCCGGAATACGTGATCGGCGACATGATCACGCCGTTCAAGGCCGTGCTCGGCGACACCTACAAGAGCGTCGAGGGACGCCTCCTCGCCGCCATCCACCTGCGCTTCGGCCTGCCGGCACAGCTTCCCGACGAGCTCACCGCACTGATCAAGGCCGCCGACCGCGCCGCCGCCTATCTTGAAGCGACGCGGCTCGCGGGATTTTCCACCGAGGAAGCGGTGCGCTTCTTCGGGCGCGCGCCGAAATTCTCGGCCGTCATCGAGCGCGACTATCTCGCGCCCTGGCCGGCCGAGGTCGCGGAAGGGCGCTATCTCGAGCGTTTTGCGAGGCTCGTGCTGGCATGACGGACATCAATTGAGGCTTTCCCGCCCCATTCCTCGCCCTATATAAGAGCGATCAACGGCTTCGATGATTCGCATGATTCACGTCTGCTCGCTCGCGCACCTTCATCAAACCGTCACCAGCTCCGGCGCCCGCCATGTGGTGACGCTGCTCAAGGACAGCGACCTGGTCCGGCGGCTCGACGGCATCGCGGCGGACAACCACCTCATCCTCGGCATGGACGACATCACCGCGCCGCTCGACGGCTATGTCGTGCCGGCCGACGAGCATGTCACCCGGCTGATCACCTTCGTGCGCGGCTGGGACCGCGCCAAGCCGCTGGTCGTGCATTGCTATGCCGGCATCAGCCGCTCCACCGCGGGCGCCTTCGTCACCGCCTGCGCGCTCAATCCGCAGCGCGGCGAGCTGGCGATCGCGCGCGAGCTGCGCCGGGCCTCGGCGACCGCAACGCCGAACCTCCGCATCGTCACGCTCGCCGACCGCATGCTCGGGCGCTCGGGCCGCATGGTGGCGGCGATCGAGGCGATCGGTCTCGGCACCATGGCGGAGGCCGGCTATCCGTTCCGGCTGGACCTGGAATAGGTTCGCGTCGGCTGCGGGCTAGGCGGGGTGCGGCGCCGGCGGCGTATTTGGTGGCGCCGGCTCGTTCAGGTCCGGTTTCTTGGCGCCAGGAGCACCGGCCGCGGCTGCTTTGTTCGCTTCACCCGTCGCTGTTTCGGTGTTCCTCGCACCTTCGGCCGGGGGTGACAGGGCCGGCCAATCCCTGAATTCGCCGGACCCGCGGCACATCGGGGCCGCGGCACTTCGTTCCCGGCACCGCGGGCCACCTTGTTCCCGTGCCGCAGGGGACGTAGCGTGCCGGCCGGCTTCCATGAACGAGAGCACAGCGATGTTGAATCTCCGACGCTCGATCCTGCCTTCGCTGGCACATGTCGTTGCGCTCGCGGGCCTCGCCGCGACGCCCGCGACCGCACAGGACGGCTTCTACAAGGGCAAGACCGTCACCATCACGGTCGGCTTTTCGGCCGGTGGCGGCTATGACGTCAACGCGCGGGCGGTGGCGCGGCATCTCGCCAAGCACATTCCGGGCACTCCCCACGTCATCATCCAGAACATGCCCGGCGCCGGCAGCGTGACGGCGGTGCGCTACCTGGACGCCACGGCGCCGAAGGACGGCACGGTCATGACCGTGTTCAATCCGGGCCTCATCACCCAGTCGATCGTCGAGCCGGAGAAGGTGAACCTCGATTTCCGCAAGGTCGGCTGGGTCGGCGTCGTCACCTCCGACTTCCGGGTCTGCTACGGCTTCGGGCCCGACGGCGTGAAGAGCTGGGACGACATGATGAAGCGCAAGGAGTTCATCCTGGGATCGACCGCCAGGGGCTCCGGCAACTACATCAACGGCGCCACGCTGCGGCAGGTGTTCAACGCGCCGGTGCGCCAGATCCTCGGCTTTCCCGGCAGCGCCGAGCAGCGCATCGCCATCGAGCGCGGCGAGCTCGACGGCGACTGCGGCTCGTTCTCGAGCCTTCCGGTCGAATGGGTCAGGGACCGCAAGGCGCACCCGTTCGTGCGCTTCACCGAAAAGCGGCCGCCGGAAATCCCCGAGAGCGCGGTCTTCATCAACACCTTCGCCAAGACCGACGAACAGCGCCAGCTCCTCGACGTGCTCAATGCCGCCGACGAGGTCGGGCGCCCGTTCGTGATGTCGAAGCAGGTGCCGGCCGAGCGCGTGGCGATCCTGCGCAAGGCGTTCAACGACACCATGCAGGACAAGGCGTTCATCGCCGAGATGGAAAAGCAGCAGCTTCCGATCAATCCGATGACCGGCGAGCAGGCCGAAACGGTGGTCGGCAAGATGATGAATGTTCCGCCAAGGATCGTGGCGAAGGCGAAGGAGATCTACGAGTAGATCGTCTGCGCCTTCGTCCACGTCGGATGTAAGTCAGCAAACCTCCGCCAAAAGCTTCCGCTGCGCAGCGCCGTCATCATCGGCGCGTCGCCGGGCGAGTCGTGACACGCCAGGGCCGCCGGGACGGGCGCCCGCCGGCCTGCTATTGTGTTTTCGCACCAACCTTATTCCAGGTTGTATTTGGGAGGATATTCCATGACTAGGCTCACCTCGCCGTTGACCGGCGTCGCCGCCCTGCTCGCGCTCGGCCTGACCGCGCTCGCGGCCAACGCGGCCGGGCCATCGCGGACTTTCGTTTCAGCAACGGGAACCGACAGCGGCACCTGCACGCGCGCGACCCCGTGCCGGACCCTGGCTTTTGCCCACGGCGTGACGGCCTCGGGCGGCGAGATCGCCATCCTCGACACCGCCGGCTACGGCTCCCTGACGATCACCAAGTCGATCAGCATCGTGAACCCGGGCGGCGTCGAGGCCGGCATCCTGGCATCCGCGGGCGGCGACGCCCTCACGATCGCGGCCGCGGGAAGCGACGTTATCTCCTTGCGCGGCCTGACCATCGAGGGCGCCGGCAGCGGCGCCAACGGCATCGTGCTCACCACGGGCGGCAAGCTCACCATCGTCGACTCCGTGGTGCGCGGTTTCACGGCCAACGGCATCAACATCGCGCCGAGCAGCGGTGCCACAACATTCTTTATCGGAAACACGCTGGTATCGGATAACGGCTCCATCGGCATCAGGATCGCTCCGCCGCTAGGAATCGCCACCGCCAGCGGGTCCATGAACCACGTCGCCGCGAACAACAACGGCGCCAATGGCATCCACGTGTCGGGCGCGCTCACGTTCGGGGCCGCGATGAAGGTCACGATCACCAACAGCGTCGCAACCGGCAATACCAGCGTCGGCATCCTGTGCGAATCTGCAGACACCTATGCGGCCACGCGCGTCGTCGTGACAAACTCGTCGGTGAGCGGCAACGGCTACGGCGTCTACACCGGTGGCAGCACCTCGACCGCCCCGGCGTTCCTGTGGATCTCGTCCAGCGTCGCGAGCTCGAATGCGAATTATGGATTGTATAATGCCATCGGCAGCAGCGGACACATGTTCACGTTCGGCAACAACGTCGTCGTCGGCAACACAAGCGGCCCTTCGTTCGGTCCGATCGATTCCCAGGGAGCGCTCTGAACCCATAAGCCAGCGGGTGGAAGAGCAGGAGCAGGTTTAGCGGACGGCAACTGCAGGGTCGTACGCGACGCTGCGCCGCCGGAGTGCCGAGGTTTACCGGGCGGCCAAAGTGGGAGTTCACGGCGATCCCGGGTCTGCAGCGGAGCACTCCGCTTCGCTCGTGCTGCACCGCGCCCGGGAAACGCGTCGGCGGCAGCACCGCGATCGCTTCGACTTCGAGAAGACAGGCCGTATTGGCCAGCCGCGGAACCGGCGTCTGCGCCTGCGCGCGGCCGGGGTTTTCGGACCCCTGCCGGCTTGCTATGGTGTTATCTCACCAGACTTAGCTAAGGTTGCATTTTGGAGGTGTCCGTGACCAAATTCATCTCGTCCCTGGCGACCGCTACTGCCGTGCTCGCATTCGGCCTCGCCGCGCTCCCGGCGAGCGCGCTATCGACGCGGACCTTCGTTTCGGCAACAGGAGCCGACAGCGGCGCCTGCACGCGCGCCGCTCCGTGCCGGATGCTCAGCTATGCCCATACCCAGACGTCCCCAGGGGGCGAGATCGACATTCTCGACACTGCCGGCTATGGCGCCCTGACGATCACCAAGTCGATCAGCATCGTGAACCCTGGCGGCGTCGAGGCCGGCATCCTGGCATCCGCGGGCGGCAACGCCATCACGATCGCGGCCGGAACGAACGACGTCATCTCCTTGCGCGGCCTGACGCTCGAGGGCGCCGGCAGCGGCGCCGTCGGCATCAAGCTCACTTCGGGTGGTCACGTTACAATTCTCGATTCGGTGGTGCGGGGTTTCACCTCCGAAGGCATCAACATCTCGCCGAGCAGCCTGTCCACGACGTTCCACATCGCGAACACGCTCGTGTCCCATAATTCCGTCTACGGTATAAAGATCGCACCATCAGGGACGGGCACCGTCGACGGATCCATGGACCACATCGCCACGAACAGAAATGGTGACACCGGCATTCACGTTTCGGGTGCTCTGACGACCGGAGTCCTGATGAATGTCTCAATCACCAACAGCGTCATTTCGGGCAATGGCAGCGTTGGCGTCAAGTGCGACTCCGCAGCCAGCCATGCAACCACCCAGGTCATCGTGATCAATTCGTCGGTCACCCACAACGGTATCGGCGTCATTACCACAGGCCCCGCGAATGTTCCGGCGGCCATGTGGGTCGGGTCGAGCAGTGTGAGCTTCAACGGAACTGGATTTAACAATGTCACCGGCAGCACCGAACGCCTGCTCAGTTACGGCAACAACGTCGTTGCCGGCAATGTGCAAGGCGAGGCATTCGGCATTGTCGACCATGTCAATCTTTTCTGAAGCCCCAAGCTTTTCTGAAACCTCAAGCCAGCGGGCTTGAAAGCGCTGGAGCACGCGAGCGAATACCCGAAGGCGCAAAGCGATGCGCCGCGCCTATGCGGGAAAGGACGCCGCGTGCTGCACCGCGTCCGGGACATGAGATCGCTTGCGTTCGCACCGAGGCGCTGTCGCGACAAGAGCGCAATACGGAGCGTTCCCCGCTACGCCTTCGGCGGCAGCACCGCGATCGCTTCGACTTCGAGCAGATAGGCCACATTGGCCAGCCGCGGGACCTGCACCGAGGTGGCGGCCGGGAGCGCCGACCTGTTGGTGAAATAGAGCGCGCGCACCTCGCGGAATTCCGCCGCGTTGGCCTCGAGATTGGTCAGGTAGCTGTTGATCTTGACCACGTGTTCGAAACCGCCGCCGACAGAAGCCAGCGCGGTCTTGATGTTCTCCATCACCTGCACCGCCTGGGCGCGGAAACCCTCCTTGACCTTGCCGGTTGCGTCGGCGCCGGTCTGGCCGGCGATATAGATGGTGCGGTTCGGACCGGTGACCTCGACCACGTGGCTGTAGGTGGGGGGGCTCGACATGCCGGGGGGATTGGAGAAGCGAATGTTCGGCGTCTGCGCCTGCGCGCTGCCGGCGGCCCCGGCGGCGGCCGCCATGGTCACGGCGGCGGCGACGAAATCGCGGCGCGATGCGACCGGATCGTCCGAGGGGATCGGAGACGTGGAGTCGGTTGTCATGCTGACCTTCCTTGTTGACTGTTCTCGTTGCCTGTCGCCAGCGGCGCGGCGCAGCGCTGCACCCCCGCGCAAAAGCACACGATGGATCATAGGCCGGATTTCGTTTCCGCTCCATCCCGGCCGAATTCGCGCAAGGCGAGCCTCGCTACGACTGTTCCTCGACTCCGGGGATCAAGCCGAGATCGCCCAGCCAGCCCTGCTGCGAGCGGCACCAGACCTGCCGCTTCGGCACCAGCTGATAGCGCTGGCGTAGGGTGCCGACGCGGATGTTGTAGACCTTCGGACCCTCGCCCACGGACGTCGCATAGATCGGCGACCCGCAATGCGGGCAGAATCCCTGCGCGCGCCTGGCGCCGCTGTCGCCCGATTTCACGTAAATCTTCGGCTCGCCCGACAGGATCGTGAAGGCGCTGTCCGGTGCCGGGATCGAGGTGCGGAAGGGCGTGCCGGTCAAGGTCTGGCAGTCGGTGCAGTGGCAGATCGACGTCCGGTCCGGATCCGCGTCGGCCTCGAAGGTGATGTAGCCGCAGTGGCACCTGCCGTCGATTTTCATGATGTCGTTCTCCGTCGCCGATGACCGCCGGCCGCAGCCTAGAGCACATTTAGTTTCCTTGAAACTGAACGTGCTCTAGGACTTTTGCGTTGGCCGCATTTTCGGACGGAAAATCGGATTCCACTTTTGCTGAAATGCTCAAGCGCGCGCGGAGCGCGTGCCACGCCGACCTTCGACCGCGGCGGTCATCCTCGTTTACGCTTCATTCACCAACGAACGGGTGCCGTGGATATTTGCTGCGCAAATGCCGAAAAGATCCACGTTTTCAATATGGGTTCCACACTCTCATCAAAATTCCGACAAATTGCTCAGCCCAAGGTGAGTTGCAATTCGGGACCATTTTGCCGTGGGCAATCGTTCCGGCTCGGCGGGCCGCCGGGCACCCTCCAGGAGATCATCATGAAGAAGACCCTGACTGCCCTCACCGCCGCCGCGATCATCGGCGGAACGCTGGTTGCCTCCGTTTCCGATGCCGACGCTCAATGGCGTCGCCGCGGCGGCTGGGGCCCCGGTCTGGCCGCCGGCATCATCGGCGGCGCCATCATCACGGGCGCCATCCTGGCGTCGCGGCCGCGCGGCTATGTGGCCTACGAAGGCTACGGCCAGCCGGTGTCCGGCCCCGGCTGCTATTGGTCGGCGCAGCCGGTCTATGACTATCGCGGCCGCGTCGTCGGCTATACCGGCCAGCCCGTGCAGGTGTGCCCCGGCTATCAGCCCTATTGACCGGACGGCGGGCCAGGCGCCCGTCGCAGACGGCATTGCGAGATCAACCCGGCGGACGCGCGAGCGCCGCCGGGTTTTCATTGACTCCCCGTTCCGAAGCACGGATTGAGGCGGACCGAGAAGGGGGCCGATGATGCGTCTTGCGATCATTGTGGCGGCGCTCGTCGTGGCGGGTTCGGCCGGCGCGGAGCCGCGTTTCAGCTTCGAGGCGACGCCCGGCAGGCTGCCGAAAGACGTGCGGCCGCTCGCATACCGGATCGACCTCGTCCCCGATCTCGACCGGCTTGCGGTGGCCAACGGCAAGGACGAAGTGCCCTTCAGCGGCACCGTCGAGGTGGACATGCAAGTCCGCCGTGCCGTCAGCAAGCTCACCTTCAACGCGCGCGACATCGTCTTCAACAGCGCGGCCGTCGACGGCGTGGCCATCCAGGCGCCGATCACGACGCAAGACGAGATCGCGACGCTGGTGCTGCCGCGCCCGCTGGCGGCCGGCCCGCACAAGCTGTCGATCCGGTATTCCGGCACGATCCTGCCGCGTCCGGAGGCGCTGTTTTATTCGCTCTATGAAACGCCGTCGGGACAGCGCTGGGCGCTGGGCACCGACCTCGAGCCGAGCGCCGCGCGGCGCATTTTTCCGGGCTGGGACGAGCCGGTGTTCAAGGCCACGATCGCGCTCTCGGTCGTGGTGCCGGCGGCGTTTCGCGCGGTGTCGAACATGCCGGTGCTGCGCGAGGAGCCGGCCGGGCCGCAGCGCAAGAAGGTCAGCTTCGCCCCGACGCCGAAGATGTCGACCTATCTCTTCGCGTTGGTGGCGGGCGACCTCGGCCGCATCGGCAAGACCGTCGGCGGCGTCGATATCGGCGTCATCGCGCCCGGCTACCAGATCGAGCAAGGCCGTTTCGCGCTCGAGGTCTCGGAGCAGGTGATCCCGTATTTCACCAGCTATTTCGACAGCAAGTTTCCCCTGCCCAAGCTCGACAACATCCTCATCCCGGGCAATTTCTCCAACGCCATGGAGAACTGGGGAGCCGTCACCTACGACGAAAGCACCCTGCTGTTCGATCCGGCGGTTTCGACCCTGGGCGCGCGCCAATACACGTTCGAGCAGGTGTCCCACGAACTGGCGCACCAATGGTTCGGAAATCTCGTGACCAATGCCTGGTGGGACAATCTCTGGCTGAACGAGGGCTTTGCCACCTGGATGCAGAAGAAGGTCACCGACGAGCTCAATCCGGCCTGGAAAACCTGGGTGCGCACCCGCGAGGACAAGGAACGGGCGCTGAGCAAGGACGCGCTGCGGACCGCGCACGCCGTGCAGCAACCGATCGAGGACGAAGCTCTCGCGCTCGCCGCGTTCGACGACATCACCTATTGGAAGGGGATGAGCATCGTGCGCATGCTCGAATCCTATCTCGGCGAAACGGCGTTTCGCGACGGCATCCGGCGCTACATGAAGGCGCATGCCTATTCGAGCACGACAACAGGCGATCTTTGGGCTGCGCTCGAAGCGGCGTCGAAGAAACCGGTGGCGAAGATCGCGGCGGATTTCGCGGAGCAGCCGGGCGTTCCCCTGATCCTCGTGGAGACGAGCTGCGATGCCGGCAAGCTGACGGTGACGCTGCGCCAGGACCGCTTCACGATCAATGATCCCTATGCGCGCCGACAATCCTGGCAAGTGCCGGTCGCGCTCGGCCGCCCCGGTGCTGCTGCGGCGGCGCGGACCATCATCGTCAACGACACGCCGAAGACGATGACGTTCGACGGCTGCGATCTGCCGGTGAAGGCCAACCTCGGCGACGTCGGATACTACCGCGTCCAGTACGACGATGCCTCGCTCAAGGCGCTCGGCGCATCGTTTCAGAAGCTCGCGCCGGCCGACCGCGCCGGATTGCTGGCGGATACCTGGTCGATGGTGTTTGCCGGCCGCGGCGCGCCCGCGCAATTCCTCGATCTCAGCAAGCGGTTGACGCAGGAAACCGAACGGGTGGTCTGGCAGACCGCCGTCGAAAGCTTCCGCACGATCGACAGCCTCCTCATCGGTTCGCCCGGCCGCGACGAATTCCGCGCCTTTGCCCGCAACCTGGTCCGGCCGGTCCTGGCGCGCATCGGCTGGGATCCGAGACCTGGCGACGACCCCGAGACCATACAGTTGCGAACCGCCACGATCACGACCCTCGGCCACCTGCGCGACGAGGCGGTCGTGAGCGAGGCCCGACGCCGTTTCGCACTCTTCCTGCAGGACCGCGGCTCGCTGCACCAGGACCTGCGCGAGCCGGTCGCCGGCGCGGTCGGATATTCGGCCGATCGCGCGACCTACGAAGACTTGGCGCGGCTGGCGCGCGAAACCGCGGGTGAAGAAGCGAGGATGGTCTATTACCGGGCGCTCGCCCACGCCGGCGACCCCGCGCTCATCGAGGAAACGATCATGATGGCACACAGCGACGGCCAGTTGCCGAAGTCGCAGGTGCGCCACTTCCTCGAATCAGCGGCCACCGAGAGCGGCGATCCGGACCGGGTCTGGTCGCTCGTGTTCAAGCACCGCGATGAAATCCTGGCCCCGCTCGCCGAGCTGGAACGCCAGAAGCTCCTGCCGAACGTCGCGCGCGCGTCGTCCAGTCCGTCGGTTGCGTTCGAGCTGAAGTGGTCCGATGTCGCGCGCGCAGACCGCGGCGCAAGAGCGAGGGCCGACGAGGCGGTCGAGGAAATCGAAGCCAAGGCCGACCTCAAGCCGAAGCTCGTTCCGGCGCTCAATGCCTGGATCAAGACCAATCAGAACTGACAGCACGCCGCGCTGGCGTAGCGGGCCGGCGGCGTCATCCAAAACGGAATCCGGTTGATTGATTCCGGCGTCACCCCGGCGCGCGGACGAAGTCCGCGACCCGGAATGACGAACTCATCATCCGAATTCCGTATCAGTTGCGCCCATACTTGCTTTGCATGTGATCGAGCACCGCCGCGGTCGGCCAGCAATCTACCTTCAGCTTGTTCGCCTTCTGATAGGCGCCGAGCGCCGAGCGGGTGAGCATGCCGGCCTTGCCGTCGATCTTGTCCTTGTAGAGCCCGATCCGGGTGAGCGTGCGCTGCATCGTCTCGACCTGGTTGGTGCGGAGCTGGGCATCCTTGCTCCATGGCGTCTCGAAACCGCGCGCGTCGAGGATGCGGTCGCTGAGATGCCCGACGAACAGCACGTAGAGATCGGAGAAATTGTATTCCTTGATCACGTAGTAATTCTTGAGGGTGAGGAAAGCCGGCCCATAGGTGCCTTCGGGCAGCAGCAGCGACGCCGGCGCGGACCTTTCCTCGGGGCTCGCCCGGCGTCCGTAGGCCGGCGCATAGCCGCGCGCCAGCCACTCGCCGAGCGGCTGCGTCACCTCCGGGATGCCCAGCGTGCAATCGACGTCCTTGGGGATGCGCACCTCGAAGGCCCAATGCATGCCGCGCTGCCAGCCCTTGCCGACGAGCTGCTGCGCGGCCGAGGCGAGCGCGTCGGGCACCGAGTTCCAGATGTCCTTCTTGCCGTCGCCGTCGAAATCGACGGCGAATTTGTAGAACTCCGACGGCAGGAATTGCGTGAGCCCCATGGCGCCGCCCCAGGAGCTTTTCATGTCGGCAAGCTTGATGTGGCCCTCCTCCAGCATCTTGAAGGCGTAGAGCAGTTCCTGCCGGAACATGTCCTTGCGCTTGCCGTAATAGGCCTGCGTGGCGAGCACGGTAATGCCGTTTTTCGGCAGCCGGTAGCCGCCGAAGTCGGTCTCGCGGCCCCAGATCGCGAGCAGCACATGGCCGGGGACGCCATACTTCTGCTCGATGGCGGCGAGCGTCGCACGATGGGCGGCGGCGAGCTTCTTGCCCTTCTCCGCCAGCCTCGCGATGTTGGCTTCCTTGAGGTAGTCGGCCGGCGTCTGCACGAACTCCGCCTGCCCCGGCGCCGGCGTTTTCTTGCCGGGGATGTCGAGGTCGGGCAGCGTCAGGTCGGGCTCGAGCTGGTGCGTCGCGGTCGTGAAGGTCTTGCGTGAGACGCCGATCCTCTGCGCCTCGGGCCAGAGGCCTTCCAGCCACTGAGTGAAGGCCGGATCGGCTGCGCCGGCGGGCGCGGCGAAGGCCGCAAGGCAGGCGGCGACCGCGAGGGCGCGTCTCAACAATCGATCCATCGGCAATCATCCATCGGTCCGTGGCTTACGGCGGGGCTTCTGCCCGGCAAACCCGGCGCAAGTGAGGACGTGCCGGCGAGGCTGCCATGATTCGCCCTCACCGGGCGTTAACGACTCGCGCGAGCGCCAGGACTCCTGCTGGGTTGCATTTCCGGACGGAAAAGCGGATCCGCTTGTCCTGAAAATGCGCTAGCGCGCCGCGACGATGAACAGCCGGGGGAACCGCAGCAGCACCTTGCCGTCGAAGCGCGCCGGATAGGCCCGCGCGATCTGCGCCGTGTACTCGGCAACGAAGGCGTTGCGCGCCTCGCCATCGAGGGCATCGAGAAACGGCCGCAGCGCCGAGCCCTTGAACCATTCGACGATCGCCTCCGGGCCGGTCATGACGTGGTTATAGACGGCGTGCCAGACATCGAGTTGCGAACACCAGGGCCGCAGCAGGTCGTAATAGTCGCCCGGACTCGGCAGGTCGCCGCGCGCCGCGTGTTCGAGCGCCGGATGACCGGCATAGGGGCCGTGGCGGGAAACCTGCTGCATCAATGTGAGCGCCGGCTCGTTGGTGTTGTCGGGCATCTGCACCGCCAGGACGCCGCCTTCCGGCAGCGCCTGAAGCAGGCGCCGCAATACCGCCGGATGGTCGGGCACCCATTGCATGACCGCGTTGGCGAACAGCAGATCCGTGCCCTCGGCGGGACTCCAGGTCGCGATGTCGCCCTCGACGAAATTGCACCTGGGCAAGCGCTCGCGCGCCTGCCGCAGCATGTCGGGCGAGGAATCGAGCCCGATCACCTCGGCGTCCGGATAGCGCCCGGCCAGGAGTTCGGTCGAGTTGCCCGGCCCGCAGCCGAGATCGACCACGCGCCGCGGCCTGCGCAATGGCACCTGCGCCAGCAGATCGCGCGGCGGACGCGTCCGCTCATCCTCGAATTTCAGGTATTGCCGGGCGGACCAGTCGTTCATCGGGCCGTTTTGTACTCACCCGAGACTGGATCGTCGAGCCGGAACGTTCCCTATTCGGTTCGCCGCTGCCGCCAGGCCACGGCGCGCCTATCGGCTGAACTTCTTGTATTTGATCCGGTGCGGGATGGTCGAATCCGTGCCCAGCCGCCGCATCTTGTCCTGCTCGTAGTCCTGGAAGTTGCCCTCGAACCATTCCACGTGGCTCTCGCCCTCGAACGCCAGGATGTGGGTGGCGATGCGGTCGAGGAACCAGCGGTCATGGCTGATGATGACGGCGCAACCGGCAAAATCCTCTAACGCCTCTTCCAGCGCGCGGAGCGTATCGACGTCGAGATCGTTCGTCGGCTCGTCGAGCAGCAACACGTTGGCGCCGGACTTCAGCATCTTGGCCAAATGGACCCGATTGCGCTCGCCACCCGAGAGCTGGCCGACCTTCTTCTGCTGATCGGAACCTTTGAAATTGAACGCAGATACATAAGCCCGGCTGTTCACTTCTCTTTTGCCAAGCAGGATGATGTCCTGACCGTCGGAGATTTCCTCCCAGACATTCTTTTTGCCATCTAGCGTATCGCGCGACTGGTCGACATAGCCGAGCTGCACGGACTCGCCGACTTTGATGGTTCCCTTGTCCGGCTTTTCCTGGCCGGTAATCATGCGAAACAGCGTAGTCTTGCCCGCGCCGTTGGGACCAATGATGCCGACGATGCCGCCCGGTGGCAGCTTGAAGGTGAGATCGTCGATCAGCAGGTTATCGCCATAGCCTTTCTTCAGACCGTCGAAGTCAACGACGTTCTGGCCCAGCCGCTCAGCCACCGGAATGACGATCTGCGCGGTTTGCGTCTGTTTATCCGCGGCTTTCTTCACCAAGTCTTCGTAGCGCTGGTAGCGCGCCTTGGATTTGGCTTGCCGTGCCTTCGGCGATGACGCAATCCATTCCTGCTCGCGTTCCAGCGTGCGCTGCCGGGCTTCCTCTTCGCGGCCCTCCTGCAGCAGGCGCTTCTGCTTTTGTCCGAGCCACGCGGAATAGTTGCCCTCGTAAGGAATGCCGCGGCCACGATCGAGCTCAAGAATCCAGCCGGTGACATTATCGAGGAAGTAGCGATCATGGGTGACAATCAGGATCGCGCCCGGATAATTGCGTAGATGCCCCTCGAGCCAATTGACCGATTCCGCATCGAGATGGTTGGTCGGTTCGTCGAGCAACAATAACTCCGGCTGGCTAAGGAGAAGCCTGCACAAAGCTACGCGCCGCTTCTCGCCGCCGGAGAGCTTCGACACATCGGCGTCGTCAGGCGGGCAGCGTAAGGCATCCATCGCCAGATCCACCTGCGAGTCCAAATCCCAAAGATTTTGGCTGTCGATCTGGTCCTGCAGCTTCGCCATCTCGTCGGCGGTTTCGTCGGAGTAATTGGCGGCAATCTCGTTGTAGCGATCGATCAGCGCCTTCTTCGCCGCCACACCTTCCATCACGTTCTCGCGCACGGATTTCTCCGGATCGAGCTGCGGCTCCTGTTCGAGGTAGCCGACACGCGCGCCCTCGGCGACCCGAGCCTCGCCGGAATATTCCTTGTCGATGCCGGCCATGATGCGCAGCAGCGTCGACTTGCCGGAGCCGTTGACGCCAAGCACGCCGATCTTGGCGTCCGGATAGAATTGCAAGTGGATATTTTCCAGCACCTTGCGGCCGGCCGGATAGGTCTTCGATAGACCCTGCATGTGATAGATGAATTGGCGGGCCATTACCCGTGTCCCTCTTGTGCGTTCGTTGATGGAAGTTGGCGCTGATGTAGCGATCTGGCCGCCAAAGAGCAAGCGAGACGCGGAATCCAATCAGCTATAGATGGCAGAGACTTGGATATGGCCGCTGCTGCGGATCACTTGCAGAGAAATGTCGGCGCCATGGCGACGGACGGAAAGATCGACGCTGGATTTCCCGAGCCGGAGATTGCGCAGAATGACCTCGTCTAGAAAGTCCGGCAGCTGCGCGTTGCGCAGCCTGATTTCGTTTTTGGCGGGCTCGAATTCCAATCCCAGCGCGGCTTGCAAAAGCGCGAAAGGCGTCGCGCTCGCCCAGGCCTGGGGGGCACAGGCCACTGGATAGAGCGTTGGCCCCTGCCCGCGACCACGCCGGAAGCCACAGAACAATTCCGGCAGCCGCCGCAGGTCCATGTAACTCGCCGCATCGAACATGCCCTTGAAAATGCGATTGACCGCAGACTTCAAGCCATAGCGGGCAAAGCCGAGCGCGATCAGCGCATTGTCGTGCGGCCATACCGAACCATTGTGGTACGACATCGGATTGTATCGCCCTTCGGCATTGGCCACCGTGCGGATGCCCCAGCCGCTGAAAAAATGCGGCTGCATCAAGCCGTCCGCTACTTCCTTCGCCCGCTCCGGTCCAACGATGCCGGTAAAGAGAATCTGACCGGCATTCGAGCTACGCACCGCGCAGGGTTTTTTTGCGCCATCGAGAGCGAGTGCATAGGTTCCGATCTCCGGACACCAGAACTTCTCCTCGAATTGCGCCGAC
>JAXDOD010000035.1:0-27615 GCA_034669045.1 Alphaproteobacteria bacterium | reverse complement strand
TCACTCCTGCCAACACAATCCCCGCGACCACCGCGACCGCAATTGCGCCAGCGCAAATCCAAGCACAGGCAGTGGCCGTGCCGCTGTCCGGCGTCGCCTTCGAGATCGCAGCGCAGGCCCACGCCGGCAGGCATCACTTCGAGATTCGCCTCGATCCCCCAGAGCTCGGCCGCATCGACGTCAAGCTCGACGTCGACCGCGACGGCAATGTCTCCACGCGGCTGGTGGTGGATCGCAGCGACACCCTCGATCTGCTCAAGCGCGATGCCTCCTCGCTCGAACGCGCGCTGCAGCAGGCCGGTCTGAAGACCTCCGAACACGGGCTGGATTTCTCGCTCCGCCAGCACGCCTTCGCGCAGGATGATGCGGTCGCGCAGAACGGCGCCCACGTGATCATTTCTGACGACGATTCCGCGCCGCTCGAAGCGCTGCGGCAAGGCTACGGCCGACTGCTCGGTTTGGGCGGCGGCCTCGACATCAGAGTGTAAGGACATCGATCATGGCAATCAGCGGCATCGTTCCGGCGAGCATCACGCCAAGCGTCACCTCGGCGGTGACATCCGCGACAAAGGCCGCGACCAGCTCGACCGGCGTCGACAAGAACACCCTCGCCGGCAACTTCCAGACCTTCCTGACCCTGCTCACCACCCAGCTCAAGAACCAGAACCCGCTCGACCCGCTCGACACCAACCAGTTCACCCAACAGCTCGTGCAGTTCGCCCAGGTCGAGCAGCAGATCAAGCAGAACGATCAGCTCGCCACCATGATCTCGATCGAGAGGGCGGCGCAGGCCACGACCGCACTCGCCTTCGTGGGGGCGACCGTCGCGGTCGACGGCCAGACCGCGGCGTTGACCGACAGCAGAGCGACCTGGAGCTTGCAGGTCCCCAAGCCGGTGAGCGCAACCGTGACGATCAAGACCTCGACCGGACAGACCGCCTATTCCGGCAGCTTCTCCATGAGCACCGGCACGCAGAACTTCACCTGGGACGGCCGCGGCAACAACGGCACGCAATGGCCGGCCGGCAATTACACCATCTCGATCACCGGCACCGACGCCAGCGGCCAGACGGTCGCAATCGCGACCGAGATCCATGGCGTCGTCGATTCGGTGGACCTGACCAAGACGCCGCCGCTGATGGCGATCGGCGGCCAAAACTTTACCCTCGACAAGATCAAGCGCGTCGTCCGCCCGGGAACCTGAGGGCGCCGGACAGACGACGGCTCATCCGTCGGCCGCGCTCAGTCGTCAGATCCGCGCGCGGCGCGCGGCCGGACCGGCGGTCCCGGCCATCGCATCGCGCACGGCGCGCTCGAGCGCCGACAGCTCGAACGGCTTGCGCAGGATCGGAAAGCGGGTTTCCGCCGCCGCGGTCACGTCGCTGTAGCCTGTGGTGAGCAGCACGCGCATCTTCGGATAGCGCTCGTTCACCTCCTGGGCGAGGTGGACGCCGTTCATGCCGTTGGGCATCACGATATCGCTGAACAGAAGATCGAACGCGCGGCCTTCCTGCAAGCGCGCGAGCGCCTCGGCGGCATTCTCCGCGCGCTGCACCTGATAGCCGATCTGCTCCAGCAGCGTGGCGGTCACCTCACCCACCGCGGCATTGTCCTCGACCAGGAGGATCGTGCCCTCGGCCCGTCCGGGGGCCGCCGGGCTCGGCGGCTGCCCCTGGGTCGCGACGGCGGCGCGGCTCCGAGGCAGGGTGAGCGTGATGGTGGTGCCGTGTCCGAGCTCGCTTGTCACGCCCACGATCCCGCGCGACTGGCTGGCGAAGCCGTAGACCTGCGACAGCCCGAGCCCGGTGCCCTTGCCGACCGCCTTCGTCGTGAAAAACGGGTCGAAGATTTTCTTGATCACGTCGGGCGCGATGCCGGCCCCGTCGTCGCGCAGCGAAAGCTCGATGCAATCGCCGGATCGCCAAGCCTGCCCGCGCTGGCGGGCGGCGACGTTGCGCGCCGACACGGTGAAGGTGCCGCCCTGCGGCATCGCATCGCGCGCATTGACCGCGATATTGACCAGCGCAAGCTCGAACTCGGCCACGTCGACCTCGACCGGCCAGAGCTCGGCCGGGACGTCGATGACGAGCGAAACATTCCCGTGCAGCGAACTGCCCAGCATGTCGCGCATGGCCTCGATCTGCTGATGCAGGTCGACCGGCACGGGATGGAGCAGTTGACGGCGCGAAAAGGTGAGAAGCTGGCGCGTCAGGCTCTCGCCACGCCGCGAGGCCGTCAGGATCGCCTCGATTCCCTGCAACGCCTTCGGCTCGGAAACGCGCCCGCGCAGCATCTCCGCATGCCCGCTGACGATCATCAGCAGATTGTTGAAGTCGTGCGCGATTCCGCCGGTCAGCTTGCCGATCGCCTCCATCTTCTGCACCTGCGCGAGCTGCTCGCGCGTGCGCTCGAGCGCGATCTCCGCCTCGCGGTGGTCGGTGATGTCGTGACAGATGCCGAGCAGTTGCACCACGCGGCCGTCGTCGTCCTTGATGGCTTCAACGCAACTCTGCAGGTATCTCAGCTCTCCGCTCGGCCGGACGATCCGCCGTTCGCTGCGGAGCGGTTCGCCCGTGTCCAGGGTCTGCGAGAATTCCTGTTGCACGCGTTCGCGGTCCTCCGGGTGAACGAGCCTGAGAAATTCCTCGAAGCTGTGGGCGCGCTCCCCGGGCGCCAGTCCATAGATCTCGACGAGCTGGTCCGACCACGTCGCGGTGCCGGCGGCGACATCGCGTTTCCAGCTTCCGAGATTGGCGACGCGCTGCGCCTCCGCGAGATGGACGCGCTGCTGCTCGAGCTCGGTCTCGATCCGCATCCGGCGATCGATCTCATCCTGCAAGGCGAGATTGCTGGACGTGAGCGCCGCGGTGCGCGCGTCCACGCGCCTGTTGAGGCCGTCCTGCGCGCGCAGAAGATCTTCCTCCGTGCTCTTGCGCACCGCCACGTCGGCACTCAGCGCCAGGCTCGGAATGGCCGCGCTGATCATGAACATCAGGAACAGGAGATAGGACTCGTTTTGAGTGTCGCGCCCGAACGGGCCGCCGCCGTGAAACGTCGCCCAGACCGCGCAGCAGGAGAGAATGAGGGCGACGGTCGCCGTGTCGCGCGGGCCCCGGCGCAGCGCCGACCATAGCAGCGGCAGGAGCGCCAGAAAGCCAAGCGGCGCGCCCTGCCTGTTGTGCGCGACCAGCGGGCTGAAGGCGATCACCCCGATCGCGCCGGCGAAGCCGAACAGCGCGAGCGAGACGCCGAGAGGCTCCCGCCTAGGCGCCGTCCTCGCGCCGGTCGCCCACAGCACGATGACGGGCGTGATCAGCAGGGCGCCGGCCAGATCCCCGAGCCACCAGGTCAGCCAGATCGACCCGAGACTGGACGATTCGGCAAAGCCCGCGATGGCAAGGCTGCTGGCGCCGATCGTGGGGCTGATCGAACTGGAAAGGCAACTGATCAGCGAAAAGCGCACGACTCCGGCAGGCGTGGCAAAAGTCCCGCGGCCCCCCGACCAGCGATTGATCAGGTAAGCGCCGAGGATTGCTTCGATCATGTTGCCGAAGCCAATCGCCGCCGACGTGGCGAGCGAGCCGGCCGTCGTCGCGTTGGCCGCGAAGGCGCCGAGCAGGATTGCGGGCCATACCCGAAAGCCGCGCAGCAGCACCGCCGCGAGCGCCAGGCCGGTCGGGGGCCAGATCGGTGTCGCGCTCGGGTGGATCGAGGCAAGCGCCAGCCCGCCTTTGGCGAGGGCGAAATAAACCGCTCCGATGATGCAGAGTTCGAGCGCGTAGGCGGCCGTGCCCCGCATGCGCGAGTCGGGGTGGCGGGCGTTCATGTCGGCGGACGAAGCCATCGCAAGGTTCTCGACTTGGTGCGCTTCGAATCAGAATACCGCGTCCCGCGACTCCGCTCCAGCGCGCTCTCGGCGGGTAAGCCGACGACGATCGCCGACTGGCGAACTGTAAACGGGGAACTTTGGTGATCGGCGTCATGGTGTGCCGGCCTGATCGTCATGGTCCGGCGCGCGCAGCCATACCGATCCGCCGCGGCGAGAATTTCCCAATTGATAAGATGTGCTTAGGCAAATCTTAAGCCGCGGCCGGTAGGTTTGGGGCGAAAGTTGGTCAGTCGAGTGCGTGAGTTCATTCATGACAGAGCCCCTTCGACCGAGGGCTAAGTACGTTATCGGGCCTGACGGCAGCCCGCTGACAATCGCGGATCTGCCGGCACCGGGCACGAAACGCTGGGTCATCCGGCGCAAGGCCGAGGTGGTGGCCGCCGTGCGCGGCGGGCTTCTCTCGCTCGAGGAGGCCTGCAGCCGCTACACGCTCACGGTCGAGGAATTTCTCTCCTGGCAGTATTCGATCGACCAGCATGGCCTCGCCGGATTGCGCACCACGCGCATCCAGCAGTATCGCCAGTAAGCTTCGCAGCCATCGCCCGATCCTGATCACGCGCCGGCCGCAAGGCCGGCGTTCTGATTCGCGGCTTGCATCGCACCCTGGCCGCCTCATCGCGGTCCGCGATGCGTTCCCGCCCGCTCCGCCGGCGGCGCAATGGCCCACCGAAACACCAATCCGACTACGTCAAACTACGGATTAACCCGGCGGTAACCATAAACCAGGCAATTCTTGCCGGGTAGGTCGCTACCGGATTGGAACACGTGCACGCTTTCGTCGAGTTGCTCAAATCGCTAGGCGCGGCGCGGATGGCGGCCATGGCCGCCGTCACGGCCGGCCTCGTCGGCTTTTTCGGCTTCCTGATGCTGCGCGTCACGGCGCCGCAGATGACCACGCTGTTCACCGAGCTCACCTTCGAGGATTCCTCCGCGATCGTGAAGGACCTCGAGCGCCAGGGCATCCCCTATGAGATGAAGAACGACGGCGCGAGCCTTCTCGTCCCGAAAGACCGGGTGACGCGGCTGCGCATGAAGCTCGCCGAATCCGGCCTGCCCAAGGGCGGCGGCATCGGCTACGAGATCTTCGACAAGTCGGACGTCCTCGGCGCCACCAGCTTCGTCCAGAACATCAATCACCTGCGCGCGCTCGAAGGCGAGCTGGCGCGCACCATCCGCGCCATCGACCGGGTGCAGGCCGCGCGCGTGCATCTGGTCCTGCCCGAGCGGCCGCTGTTCTCGCGCGACAAAGCCGAGGCATCGGCCTCGATCGTCCTCAAGGTGCGCGGCGCGCTCGAAGCGCAACAGGTGCGCGCCATCCGCCATCTCGTCGCCTCTGCGGTCAACGGGCTCAAGCCCGAGCGGGTGTCGATCGTCGACGAAGCCGGGCGCCTGCTCGCCGATGGCGCCCGCGCCGACAGCGCCTCGGGCGAAAGCTCCGACGAACGGCGGTCTGCCTTCGAGCGGCGCATGCGCGAGCAGGTCGAAGCGATCGTTACGTCGATCGTCGGGCCGGGCCGCGCCCGCGTCCAGCTCACCGCCGATTTCGACTTCAACCGCATCACCCAGACCTCGGAACGATACGATCCGGAAGGCCGCGTGATGCGCTCGAGCCAGACGCGCGAGGAATCCGCGGCCGCCAACGACGGCAAGGAAGGCCAGGTCACGGTCGGCAACGAACTGCCCGGCGGCCAGACGCGCCCGAGCGAGGGCGGCGCGACCCGCGAGCAGAGCCGCAAGTCCGAAGAGATCGTCAACTACGAGATTTCCCGCTCGACCAAGACCGAAGTGATCGAAGGCGGGCGCCTGAACCGCGTCTCGGTCGCGGTCCTGATCGACGGCATCTACGGCAAGAACGACAAGGGGGATGCCTCTTACCAGCCGCGCGAGAAGGAGGAGATCGATCGCATCGCCGCGCTGGTGCGCACCGCGATCGGTTTCGACCAGAAACGCGGCGATCAGGTCGAGGTCGTCAACCTGCGCTTCGCCGAGGCGCCGTCCAACCTCATTCCCGAGCCGGCCGGCTGGATGTCGTTCCTGACCTTCACCAAGGACGACGTGATGCACTGGATCGAGCTGCTGGTGATGCTGCTGCTCGGTCTCATCGTCCTCCTCCTGGTGGTGCGGCCGCTGGTGCGGCGCATCCTGGCACCGGAGCCGCCGCGGGCGCCGGAAGCCGCCATCGCGACCGCGATCGCCGGCGGCGACGTGCACGGCGCGATCGCGGCCGGCGCCACCGCCGACGATATCAAGGGCGTGCCCAGCCACACCGCCAAGATGATCGACATCGCGCAGGTGCAGGGCCAGGTGCACGCCCAGTCGGTGCAGAAGGTCGGCGAGCTGGCCGACAAGAACCCGAACGAGACCCTCTCCATCATCCGCAACTGGCTGCACGAGAACGCGGCCTGATCGAAAGCCATGCCTTCAGCATACGACAAAGAGCCGACTAAGAACTCCCAGAAGGGAGAGATCGCGCACGTGATGGCGGCCCTCGCCAGCCGCCAGTCCGAAACCAGCAGCAAGCGCAAGCTGACCGGGCCGGAGCGCGCCGCCGTATTGATGCTCGCGCTGGGCGAGCAGCACGGAGCCAAGGTCTGGAGCCTGCTCGACGACGACGAGCTGCGCGAGCTGTCGATCATCATGTCGACCATCGGCACGATCGACGCGCCGCTGGTCGAGGCCCTCCTGCTCGAGTTCGTCTCGCGCATGTCGGCGTCCGGCGCGCTGATGGGCAACTACGATTCCACCGAGCGGCTGCTGCAGCAATATCTGCCGCCCGAGCGCGTCGGCGGCATCATGGACGAGATCCGCGGGCCGGCCGGCCGCAACATGTGGGAGAAGCTCTCCAACGTCCAGGAAGAGGTGCTCGCCAACTATCTCAAGAACGAATATCCGCAGACCGTCGCGGTGGTGCTGTCGAAGATTCGTCCCGAGCACGCCGCCCGGGTGCTCGGCATCCTGCCCGAGGACCTTGCGCTCGACGTCGTCAACCGCATGCTGAAGATGGAGTCGGTGCAGAAGGAGGTTCTCGAGCGCGTCGAGAACACGCTGCGCACAGAATTCATGTCGAACCTCTCGCAGACGCGCCGGCGCGACGCGCATGAGGTCATGGCGGAAATCTTCAACAATTTCGACCGCCAGACCGAGACGCGCTTCATGACCGCGCTCGAAGACGACAACCGCGAGGCGGCCGAGCGCATCAAGACCCTGATGTTCACCTTCGATGACCTGATCCGGCTCGACACCGGCTCGGCGCAGACGCTGATGCGCCACATCGACAAAGACAAGCTTGCCATCGCGCTCAAGGGCGCGACCGAAACGGTCCGCCAGTTCTTCATGAGCAACATGTCCACCCGCGCGGCCAAGATGCTGCTGGACGACATGGGCGCCATGGGCCCGGTGCGGCTGCGCGATGTCGACGAATCGCAGACGCAGCTCGTCAATCTCGCCAAGGACCTGGCGGCCAAGGGCGAGATCATGATCTCGAAGAGCCGCGGCGACGAAGAACTGATCTACTGAGACAATCGCAATGAGAGCGCCCGCAAAATTCCTGTTCGACAACGACTTCGCCGGGTCCGGCCACGGCAAGCCGTCGATCGCGCTCGCCGACCATGCCCAAAAGCTCAAGGAAGCGGAGGCGGCGGGCTTTGCCCGTGGCTTCGCGGCCGCGCAGGCGGAGGCCCGGATCAGCGCCGAACAGCGTTCGGCCGCGGCGTTCGAACGCATGTCGGCTGCACTCGACGAGCTCGGCCGCGGCCTGGCGGCGGTCGAGGCCAAGCTCGAGACCGAGGCGGTCGAGGTGGCCGTGGCGGTCGCCAAAAAGCTCGCATCCGCACTGATCGCGCGCGAGCCCTTTGCCGAGATTTCGGCGCTGGCGACGGACTGCTTCCGGCATCTGGTCGCGAGCCCGCATGTGGTCGTGCGCGTCAACGACGCGCTGCATGAGACCGCGCGCAAGACGCTCGACGAGATCGCGCGCAGCCGCGGTCTCGAAAGCCGCCTGGTCGTCATGGCCGAACCCGAGATCGCGCCGGGCGACTGCCGCATCGAGTGGGCGGACGGCGGCATGACCCGCAACAGCGAGGCGATCGCCGCGACCATCGACGACGCCGTCCTGCGCTACGTCGCCGCCCGCCGCGGCGAGCCCTACATGCCTGAAATTCTTTGGAGGTCTGCCCGATGAGCGAGATGGAGAGCAAGCTGCCGCTGCCCGACCTGGAGAGCGCGGACGGGATGGCGCCGCCGCTGGACCGCTCCGACATGGCACGCGCAGGCGAGCAGGAAGCGTCCGGCCACGGCGCCTCCGATCTCGAGGCGGTGTTCGACGTGCCTGTGAAAGTGTCGGCGGTGCTTGGCCGCGCGCGCATGGAGGTCGGCGAGCTGCTCAAGCTCGGGCCGGGCGCGGTGCTCGAGCTCGACCGCAAGGTCGGCGAGGCCATCGATATCTATGTCAACAACCGTTTGGTCGCCCGCGGCGAGGTGGTGCTGGTCGAGGACAAGCTCGGCGTGACCATGACGGAAATCATCAAGGCGGATCGCAATTGATGCGCTCTCTCGTTCAATCACGGCTGCCGATGACGCGATGGCTGGCGCCACAGCGTTCCCCTCCCCCTTGTGGGGAGGGGACAGGGGTGGGGCGCTATGATTTCAGTCCAAATCGCAAGAACCCCACCCCCAACCCCTCCCCACAAGGGGGAGGGGAGCAGACCGAGTGCGTGGCACGTCCGTGTGGCACACTGAAAGGAATCTAAGATGCGTCTGCTGATCGTCGGAACCCTGAGGGGGCAGCTCACCACCGCGACCAAGATGGCGATGGCCAAGGGTGCGAGCGTCACTCACGCCGAATCGGTCGAGCAGGCGCTCAACGTGCTGCGCTCCGGCCGCGGCGCCGACCTGCTGATGGTCGACGTCGCCCTCGACATCCGCGACCTGGTGCAGCGGCTCGACGCCGAGCGCATCGCCGTGCCGATCGTCGCCTGCGGGGTGAGCACCGACGCGCGCGCGGCGGTGGCCGCCATCCATGCCGGCGCCAAGGAATACATCCCGCTGCCGCCCGACCCCGAGTTGATCGCGGCCGTGCTCGCAGCCGTGAGCGACGACGCGCGCGAACTGGTCTATCGCGACGAGACGATGGCGCACGTGGTCAAGCTTGCGCAGCAGATCGCGCCGAGCGACGCCTCGGTGCTGATCACCGGCGAGTCGGGAACCGGCAAGGAAGTGCTGGCGCGCTATGTGCATGGCCGCTCGCATCGCGCGCGCGCGCCGTTCATCTCGGTCAACTGCGCGGCGATTCCGGAGAACCTGCTCGAATCCGAGCTGTTCGGCCACGAGAAGGGTGCCTTCACGGGCGCCGTTGCGCGCCGCATCGGCAAGTTCGAAGAGGCGACCGGCGGCACGCTCCTGCTCGACGAGATTTCCGAGATGGACACGCGGCTGCAGGCGAAGCTCCTGCGCGCCATCCAGGAGCGCGTGATCGACCGGGTCGGCGGCACCAAGCCGGTGCCGGTCGACATCCGCATCATCGCGACCTCGAACCGCAACCTGGTCGAGGCGGTGCGCGAGGGCCAGTTCCGCGAGGATCTGCTGTTCCGCCTCAACGTGGTGAACCTGAAGATCCCGCCGTTGCGCGAGCGCCCGGCCGACGTGCTGGAGCTTGCCCAGCACTTCATCAGGAAATATTCCGAGGCGAACAGCGTCGCGGCGCGCGCGCTGTCGGCCGAAGCGCGGCGCACGCTGGTGCTCAACCGCTGGCCCGGCAATGTGCGTGAGTTGGAGAACACCCTTCACCGCGCGGTGTTGCTCGCCGTCGGCGACGAGATCGGCATCGACGGCATCCTGACGCCCGACGGGATGCGGCTCGACCAGGCCAAGAATTCGCCCGCCGTCGCGCATGCCGCGATGGCCGCCGAGACGGTGACGCGGGCGCTGGTCGGACGCACCGTCGCCGACGTGGAGCGCGACCTGATCCTGGAGACGCTGCGGCATTGCCTCGGCAACCGCACCCACGCGGCCAACATCCTCGGCATCTCGATCCGCACCTTGCGCAACAAGCTCAACGAATATTCCGGCGACGGCGTACCGGTCCCGCCATCGATCTCGGGCTTGTCGCGCGATCGACACGTCGATGCGCAAGTCGGGTAGAGCCGACTTTGGGGGCAGCGTCGGCGGCATCGAGCGGGTGGGCGCAGGGCGCGACGCGTGCCGGACACGCCGCCCGATGAGCAGCGCCCATGAGTACAATTGACCGGGCAGGGACGCTCCCCTATATACCCTGCGCAACCAGTTTTCGGTCTCTCTTGCTACGCTCCCGTTTTAAGGGTGCTTCCAAGCTAGCTCCCAAAACTCGGATGTCCGGCGCGCGGTGTTCGCGCGATCGGATTCATAGCGACAAGGAGGCCATGATGGCCACAGGTACCGTGAAGTTCTTCAATGCCCAGCGCGGCTTCGGTTTCATCCAGCCGAGCGACGGCTCGAAGGACGTCTTCGTGCACATCAGCGCGGTCGAACGCGCCGGCATGAGCACGCTCGTCGAAGGCCAGAAGCTCAACTACGAAGTGGTGACGGAGCGCGGCAAGCAGGCGGCGTCCAATCTGCAGGCCGCTTGACGACCAGCGTTCGGGTCACTCCGGACCGAGATGAAGCGCCCGGCGTCCCCGACGCCGGGCGTTTTCTTTACCGACGGCGCCTCATCGGCCGAACCACCACAGCGCCGCGCTGAGCAGCAGGCTGAGGATGATGCAGGTCATCAGCGGGAAGTAGAACGTGACATTCTTGCGCTCGACGACGATGTCGCCGGGCAGCCGCCCGAGGCCGAGCTTGCCGAGATAGGGCCATAGCAGCCCGACGATGATGATCGCGGCTCCGAGGATGATGAGAAAGCGGACCATGCCGGTCAATCCTTTTCCGGTCTGACATGGTAGACCTGTCGGCCTCATCTAGGGACGCCAGCCGGAGTCCACCATGTCCGATGTCAATTATAGCACTGCCCTGATTGTCGGCGCGGGTTCAGGTCTGAGCGCCTCGCTTGCCCGCCTCCTCGCCCGCGAGCGTATCAAGGTCGCGCTGGCGGCGCGAACGCCAGGCGATCTCGACGCGCTGGCGCAGGAGACCGGCGCGCAGACCTTCGCGTGCGACGCCAGCAAGCGTAGCGACGTGGAAAAACTGTTCGCCGACCTCGATGCCTCCTTCGGAGCGCCCGAGATCGTGATCTACAACGCCAGCTATCGCACCCGCGGCCCGTTCGTGGAGCTTGATCCGGCCGACGTCGAGAAGGCCATCGCGGTCACCGCTTTCGGTGCGTTCCTGGTTGCGCAGCAGGCGGCACGCCGGATGCTGCCGAAAAAGCGCGGTGTGATCGGATTCACCGGCGCCTCGGCCGGCGTGAAGGGCTATCCGCAGTCGGCGCCGTTCGCCATGGGCAAGTTCGCGCTGCGCGGTCTGGCGCAGAGCATGGCGCGCGAGCTTCACCCGCAGGGCATCCATATCGTGCATGTCGTGGTCGACGGCGGGATCAAGAGCGAGCGCCGGAGCGCGCCCGATGACAAGCCGGCGAGCCTGCTCGATCCGGACGCAATCGCGTCGACCTATCTCCACCTCATCCAGCAGCCGCACAGCGCCTGGTCCTGGGAGGTGGAGGTGCGGCCATGGGTGGAGAAATTCTAGAGCATTTTCAGGAAAAGTGGAATCCGGTTTTCCGTCGAAAATGCGACCAACGCAAGAGTCCTAGAGCACATTCAGTTTCAAGGAAACTGAATGTGCTCTAGCGCGGCCGTCGGGGCGAAGACGAAGTCCGCGCCCCGGAATGACGGCAGCGCGCGAATCTTTCACTGCACGACAAAATCAAAATAGGTGTTCGGGAACGGCTCGCGCGCGAGCGTGAAGTGCCACCATTCCTTGTCGTATGGCTTGAACCCGCCGCCCGTCATCGCTTCGGCCAGGAGCGCGCGGTTCCTGCGCGCCTCGTCGTCCACGCTGCGGTCCGATGGCCACGACTTCGGGCTGAAGAAATCGAACGGCGAGCCCATGTCGAGGTCGGCGCCGTCGGCGCGCCGCACCAGGGTGAGGTCGACGGTCGCCCCGCGCGAATGGCCGGAGCGTTCGGCGATGTAGCCCAGCCGAAACAGGTCGCGCTTGTCGATGTCGGGATAGAACGCTTGTTTTTGCTTCACGTCGCCGGCATCACGCGCCCAGCGCACGAAATGCGCGACCGCGCGCGCCGGCCGGTAGCAGTCGAACACCTTGAGGCCGAGCCCGCGCGCGGCGAGACCGCGTTGCACCGTGGCAAGCGCCGCCGCCGCCTCGCGCGCGAGCACGCAGCGCGGGCGCTCGTAGCCGTCGACGCGGGCGCCGACGAAATTGTCGGTGCCGTAATAGCGCATGTCGACGACGAGGCCCTCGACCGCCGCGGCGGCATCGACAAAGTTCGCCTCGGGCGCATCCTGCGCGCGTGCGGACACCGTGGCGACGAGCAGGAGGGCCGTGGCGATTCGGTGCATGGCAGGGCTCATGACACATCTCGGTAGCATGCGCGGCGGTGGCCGCGATACCCGGCCGCTCGATTGCCTACGCGAGGGTCGCCGCTTCGGCATTGAATTTCGCTTGATCGGGCTTTGTTAACCCTTCGCTAACCATAAACCCGGCAAATCTTGCCGGGGAGTTCCCACCTTTCACGCGGCGAACCGGGGACGGACCTTGGACGCAGGCGCGGTTCCTCTCACGCGGGTCGGCGGCCTCGCGGCCGCGGCGCAATCCTTTCATGCCCACGATCGGGCGAGGCGAGCCTCGGCGGAGCCGATGTCGGACGTTGCAGCGGGCGCAGGCGGAAACACCGGCGGGTTCTCGCTGTCGCGGCTGACCGACGTCGGCGGCTGGCTCAGGCGCGGCGACCTCGCGCTCGCCATCGGCGTGATGGCGATCCTGGTCGTCCTGATCCTTCCCCTCCCCGCCACTCTCCTCGACGTGGCGCTCGCCATCTCGATCATCCTCTCGGTGCTGATCCTGATGACGTCGCTGTTCATCCAGACGCCGCTCGAATTCTCGTCGTTCCCGACCATCCTCCTGATCGCGACCATGCTGCGGCTCTCGCTCAACCTCGCCTCGACGCGACTGATCCTCGCGCGCGGCCACGAGGGCACGGCGGCCGCCGGCCACGTCATCGAGGCCTTCGGCAATTTCGTGATGAGCGGCAACTTCGTGATCGGCATCATCGTGTTCACGATCCTGGTGATCGTGAATTTCGTGGTGATCACCAAAGGCTCCGGCCGCATCGCCGAGGTCGCCGCGCGCTTCCACCTGGACGCCATGCCCGGCAAGCAGATGGCGATCGACGCCGACCTGTCCGCCGGCATGATCGACGAAGGCGAGGCGCGGCGCCGGCGAAAGACGCTGGAGGACGAATCGGGCTTCTTCGGCGCCATGGACGGCGCCTCGAAATTCGTGCGCGGCGACGCCATCGCGGGGCTCCTGGTCGTCTTCATCAACATCATCGGCGGCATGGTCATCGGCGTCGTGCAGCAAGGGCTGCCGTTCGCGGAGGCCGTGCGCACCTATACGCTGCTCACCGTCGGCGACGGCCTGGTCACGCAGATCCCGGCGCTGATCGTCTCGACCGCGGCGGGCCTGCTCGTATCCAAGGCAGGCGTCTCCGGCGCTGCCGACAAGGCGTTGATCGCGCAGCTCTCCGGCTATCCCAAGGCGCTCGGCATGTCGGCCGCCGTGATGATCGTGATGGCGCTCCTGCCCGGCATTCCGATGCTGCCGTTCCTCCTGCTCGGCGGCGGCGCGGGCTGGCTCGCCTATGTGATGGACAAGCGCCAGAAGCTGGCGGTCGTCACCGAGGCGAAGAAGGTCGAAGCCACCAAGGCGCCGCCGGCCGAGGAGCCGATCTCGGCCGCGCTCAAGATCGACGATCTCAAGATCGAGCTCGGCTACGCGCTGCTCCCGCTCGTCAACTCGCCCGACGGCACCGACCGCCTCACCGAGCAGATCAAGGCGCTGCGGCGTTCGCTCGCGATCGAGATGGGGTTCGTGATGCCGGCGGTGCGCATCCTCGACAACGTGCAGCTCGACTCCAACACCTACGTGATCAAGATCAAGGAGGTCGACGCCGGCTCCGGCCGCATCTGGCCCAGCCAGCACATGGTAATGGACCCCACGGGCCAGCAGGTGAACCTGCCCGGCATTCATACCGCCGAGCCCACGTTCGGCTTGCCCGCGACCTGGGTCGACGCCGCGCTCAAGGAAGAGGCGGCAATGAAGGGTTACACCGTGGTCGACGCCGCCACCGTGCTCTCGACCCATCTCACCGAACTGATCAAGACGAATGTATCGGAGCTGATCTCCTACGCGGAGGTGAGCAAGCTCATCAAGGATCTGCCCAAGGAGCAGAGCGATCTCACCAAGGACATCGTGCCGACCCAGATCACCATCTCGGGCATCCAGCGCGTGCTGCAGACGCTATTGGCCGAACGGGTCTCGATCCGCGACCTCTCGACCATCCTCGAAGGCATCGCCGACGCCATCGCCTTCACGCGCAATCCGGCGATGCTTGCCGAGCACGTGCGGGCGCGGCTCGCGCGCCAGATCTGCGCGCAATATACGACCGCGAACGGCTATCTGCCGCTGATCGCGCTCAGCGCCCGTTGGGAACAGGCCTTCGCCGAATCGATCGTCGGCCAGGGCGACGAGCGCAACCTCGCCATGCAGCCGTCGCGGCTGACCGAGTTCATCACCCTGGTGCGCGAGAAATTCGAGGATGCGGCGCGCGCCGGGGAGGCGCCGGTGCTGGTGACCTCGGCCGGCATTCGCCCGTTCGTGCGCGGCATCGTCGAGCGCTTCCGCGCGCAGACGCCGGTGCTGTCGCAGGCGGAGATTCACCCGCGCGCGCGGCTCAAGACGGTGGGGAGCATCTGATCGCGCCGCTGGACATGCGAACACCGCCGGGCGCGTGCCCCGCCACAGATCTCCGCCTGGACACGATCTCCTTTTTGCGATAACCATTCTCGATGCGCTGGACGGTGGACGTTTTCAATGCCGCTGTCGCTGCCGAGATCGCGGCGCTGCCGAACGACATGCGCGCGCGTCTCGCCCGCCTGGTTGGTCTGATTCAGGAGATTGGTTTTGAGGCATTGCCGCGCGACAGCGTCAAACATCTCAAGGATAGACTTTGGGAGCTGCGCATCACCGGACGGGATGGGATTTCCCGCGCCATCTATGTCACGGCGAGCGGCCGGCGGGTCGTGATTGTGCGTGCGTTCGTGAAGAAGACGCAAAAGACGCCGCGACGAGATCTTGAAATTGCGCGCCAACGCGCCAGGGAAGTCAGATGATCAAATTCAGCACGCTGCACAAGACATGGATGAAGGACGCCGCGTACCGCAAGGAATACGACGCGCTGGAGGAGGAATTCGCGCTCGCGGCGGCGGTCGCGAAGGCCCGCACACGCGCCGGCTTGAGCCAGGCCGAGCTGGCGCGGCGCATGAAGACGACGCAAAGCACGATCGCGCGGCTCGAAAGCGGGCGCGGCCTGCCGTCCACGCGCACGCTCGATCGTTTCGCCAAGGCGACGGGGCACCGGCTCAAGATCAGCTTCGAGCCAATGAGAGGGAGACGATGAGTGATTGACGGGCGCGAGCGCACCGCCGCCTACTCGGCGGCGCGCTCGTCGGCGGCCGCCGCGAAGCGATGCTGCACACCGGCCGGCGTGAAGAAGATGAACAGGTTGGCGACCACGATGGTGGCGGCGAGGAAATAGAACACCGCCATCAGCCCGTAGCTGTCGGCGAGAAGCCCGCTGATGAGGGGGCCGCAGGCCGAGCCGAGCGACTGGATCGCGAACAGCACGCCGATGCTCGAGCCGCCCATGTTCGCGGGCGTCGAGTCGAGCAGCCAAGCCTGCATGATGGCGCGGGTCGCAAACAGGAAGAATCCCAGGAAGGAGACGAACAGCACGAACCACGGCGAGTTGCCGGCGATCGCCATGAACAGGAGCAGCACCGCGGAGCTCGTCATGCTGCTGACGATGATCTGGCGCCGCCCCATGGTGTCGGAGAGATGGCCGGCGATGGGCGCGGCGGTGAAGCCCGCCACCTGCAACCCGGCCATGCAGGCGCCGATCCAGACCGGCGAATAGCCCATCTGGTTGGCCAGGAAGATCGGCAGGAAGGTCATCAGCGAGCTCTGGGTCATCGACCGGAAGATCGAGCTGGTGCCGAGGAAGATCAGCGTGCGGTTGCGCAGCAGAAGCCGGAAATCGCGCAGAACCTCGCCGAGCGGGCGCTTGGCCGGGGCCGCCCCGGGCGTGTCCACCAGGCGACCGAGCATCAGCAGCAGCACGCAGGCCATGACGATGCCCGGCAGGACGTTGATGATCACCACGTCGCGCCAGCTCAGGTAGGCAAGCAGCGCGCCGGCCACCAGCGGCGCCACCGCGTCGCCGACGTTGCCGCCCATGCCGTGGATCGAGACGGCAAGCCCGCGGCGTTCCGGGAAGCGCTGCGCCAGGAGCGGGATGGCAGTCGGATGCCAGAGATTGTTGCCGATGCCGACCAGGGCCGCGCAGGTCAACAGGAGCCAGTATTCATGCGTGAAGCCCATCACCAGATAGGGGGCGCCGATCCAGAACAGCGACACCGCCATCAACAGGCCCTTGCGGCCTACCGTATCGACGAACAGGCCGCCCGGGATATTGGAAATGGCGCCCAGGAGCGCCTTGATGGTGAGGATCGACCCGATCTGCGCATAGCTGAGCCCCAGCTCGTTGCCGATCAGCGGCAGCATCAGATAGAAAGTTGCAGGATACCAGTGGGTTAGCGCGTGCCCGATGGTGATCAGCCAGACGTCGCGGAATGATTTCTTGGGGTTTGGCGTCGGGCCATAGGCGGCAGCGGTCATTTTGACCTGTTTTTCGAGGAAATCCTGCCCGCTTTTTGCGCAGGACGGCAGGCAAGTCAATGAAACACGTCAATTTCAATGTTTCGTGACAGGTATTGGGAACCTCCCTGGGAGTCCCACGTTAGTCAGCATCAAGGGGGATCGGAGGGCTGGCCGAACGCGTCCAGGGGTGGGCGCGGAGAGCAACTTCGTGGAGCGCGGGAACCGGCAAATGCCAGTGAACCTTTTTCCCGCTCGCTGCGACCAATGTTCGGACCCGGAGAGGGCATCATGAACAACTCCTCCATGTTGACCGCAGATCGCATGACCCACCTGAAGATCGTGGTGGTGTCGCTGATTTGTGCCACGCTGGTCGCCGGTGTCGGCATTGCCGCCCGGGTGACCGACGGCACGACGACCGGAAACGGGCGCCTGGAGGCGACCGTGATCAAGGCCACGACGCCGGTGACGGCGTCCACCGAGGGACAGACCGTCCGCTAACCGTTTTCGCTTTACCTCCAAGTCCTTAGCGCGCCCTCGGGCGCGCTTTTTTGTTGTGGCTGCGAGTTTCGGGCTATTCGTCGAACTGCGACCCGGGCGGTGCCGGCGGCTTGCGCGGCGATGGCGGCGGATCGGGAAGCTGCAGCACGACTTTCGGACGCAACTGCTGCGGCAGCCGCTCGGGGGCGAATCGCCAGGCGGCGATCAAGCCGCCGAGCAGGATCGCGACCACGGTCATCAGCGCGGCGAAAGCCCGCCAGCGCCCGAGCGAGTCCGGCGTGCCGGGGCTGCCGGACTGAATCTTGCCCGCCGCGGGCCGCGCGCCCGGCGGGACGTCGAGCTTGAACCCCGTTGCGGCCGGGGGCACGTCGAGCTTGAACGCCGTCGCGGACGGCTCGCCGCGATCGCTTCGAGCCTCGGGCGGGACCGTCTCCAGCGCGAGCACGGGGCTCCCGAGCCCGCGCGCGACGTGGTCCGGCGCCCGCTCCTCGTGCCCATCGGTGGGGGCCGGGACGCTCTCCGACTCCAGGACCGCCGCGAGTTGCCGCTCGAGATCAGAGGTATCCCGGTCCGGTTCGGGTTGCGGTTCGAACGGAACTTCGGCCGCCGCCGCCGCCTCCGGCACTCCCGGCACCGGGAATTCCAGGCCCGGCTTGAGCTCGAGGAGCTTGCCCTTGATGCGCTCCCAGACCTTGCCGTCCGGCTCGACCGGCTCGACCATCAGGTGCAATTCGCCGAGCCGGCGCTCCCAGATGCGCACCATGCCGCGAAAGCCGGGGTCGACGTCGAGCAGCAGGTTGGCGTGCGTGCGTTCCTCGGACTCGAGCGAGCCGAGCACGTATTCCCCCGCCAGGGGACTCAGTTCCTCGTCGGTTATGATGTCAGGCATTGCTCGACCTCGGACAGGCTGCGCCGCAGCGCGGCCTTGAGCAGGTTGGTCGGGGTGTCGAGCTTGACTGCGAGCTGCTCGCGGCTGAAGGCCCCGTAATAGGCGAGCAGCACCATGCGCTGACGCTCCGGATCGAGCCTCCCGATGCAGGTGAGCAGGCGCTTGAGCTCTTCGGTCATCTCCCGGCGCGGCAGCGCGCCCGGGCTTTCGGCGTCGGCGATCTCCGGCTCCGCGTCGCTTTGCCCGACGTCGGGCCGGCGCGCGAGATCGATCGCGCGGCGGCGCGCGACCGCCACCATCCAGGACATCGGGCTCGCCAGCGCCGGGTCGAACTGGCCGGCCGTCTCCCAGATCTGCAGATAAGTGTCCTGCACGACGTCGGCGGCCAGATCGTGCCGGCGCAGGATGCGCAGCACGACGCCGTAGATCGTGGCGCAGGTGGCCTGGTACAGGCGCTCGAACGCGCCCGCGTCGCCGCGGGTGACGCCTTCAAGCAGGCTTGAAATCTCTGATGGCGACAGCATCACGCGTGATGGCCCCTGGCCCCCGGGCTTTGACCGATTATGGCTGTCGCAGACGCGCTGTCGAGAGCGAAAGCAGGGCACGCCCAAATGACAACGTCACACGCTGCTGACATGACGGCTGAGCTTTGAGAGCGGCTGGACAGAGCTGGTCCCTTCGCTCGGGGTCAATTCTTGACCTGCTCTTGCGCTTGTCCTGCGAGGCGGGCGATCTCGCCGAACCATGCGAGGTCGTTCTTCCACTCCGCGTTGGTCGGCGAGAGCGCGACCAGCGCGGCCATGATCGCGCGTCCGGTGCGCAGCGCCGCCAAGGCGTCCGCCCCATTGCCGAGCTTCAGATAAACTGAAGCGAGCTTCGCGTGGCTGACAGCCACATCGCGCTGCCAGCCGGCGTTGCCCGGGTCAGCCTGGGCCAGGCGCTCGCGGATGGCGAGGCTGTCGCGGTAGGCCTTGAGCGCCGCGGCCAGCTCGCCCTGCGCCACCAGCACGTCGCCGAACTTGTTGTAGGACACCGAGAGATCGCGCTGCCAGCCGGCGTTGCCCGGATCGGCCTTGGCCAAGCGCCGAAAAATTTCGTTGGCCTTGCGGTGCTGTTCTAGAGCAGCCGAAAGATCACCTTGTGCGCGAAACACGCCGCCGACGTTGTCATACGCAATCGCTAAATCAAGCTGCCAGCCGGCGTTGCCCGGGTCGGCCTGGGCCAGGCGCTCGCGGATGGCGAGGCTGTCGCGGTAGGCCGTGAGCGCCGCGGCCAGTTCGCCCTGCGCCACCAGCACGTTGCCGACCTTGCTGTAGGACACCGAGAGATCGCGCTGCCAGCCGGCGTTGCCCGGGTCGGCCTGGGCCAGGCGCTCGCGGATGGCGAGGCTGTCGCGGTAGGGCTTGAGCGCCGCAGCCAAGTCGCCCTGCGCCACCAGCACGTCGCCGACCTTCTCGTAGGACACCGAGAGATCGCGCTGCCAGCCGGCGTTGCCCGGGTCGGCCTGGGCCAGGCGCTCGGCGATGGCGAGGCTGTCGCGGTAGGCGTTGAGCGCGTCGGGCAGGTTGCCCTGCGCCACCAGCACGTCGCCGACCTTGTTGGTGGACACCGAGAGATCGCGCTGCCAGCCGGCGTTGCCCGGGTCGGCTTGTGCCAGGCGCTCGAAGTTGGCGAGGCTGTCGCGGTAGGCCTTGAGCGCGTCGGACAGGTTGCCCTGCGCGGCCAGCACGTCGCCGACCCGGTCGTAGTACACCGAGAGATCGCGCTGCCAGCCGGCGTTGCCCGGGTCGGCCTGGGCCAGGCGCTCGGCGATGGCGAGGCTGTCGCGGTAGGCCTTGAGCGCCGCGGCCAGCTCGCCCTGCGCCACCAGCACGTCGCCGACCTTGTTGTAGGAGACGCCGAGATCGCGCTGCCAGCCGGCGTTGTCGGGATCGGCCTTCGCCAGCCGCTCGGCAATGGCGAGGCCGTCGCGGAACGACGCCAGCGCCGCCGTGCGGTCGCCCTGCGCCACCAGCACGTTGCCGACCTTGTTGTGGGAGACGCCGAGATCGCGCTGCAAGTCTGCGTTGTCGGGATCGGCCGCTGCGAGGCGCCCGAAAATCGCGCGGGCGCGCTTGTACAGCGGTTCGACCTCGGCCAGGGGCACGCGGCTCGTCAGCAGGTCCGCCAGCCCACTGCTCAGTCGTGCCGTGGGCTGCGGCACGTCGGCGGCGTGACCGTGTTCCGCGACGGCCAGCACATGCGGCGCCAGCAGGTCGAGGGCCGCCCGCTCGCGCAGGTCGTCTTCATTGCCGACGAATGCATCGTTGATCCACATCAGCGCCCAGGTCAACGCGGTGCGGCGTGCCTCGCCCGCCAGGGTGCGCCGGGTCACGTCCGCCACCAGCCGGTGGATGGTGAAGGTCGACGCATCGCGCGCGCGCGTCACCAGCGAGTAGCGCGCGAGCTCCGCCAGCGTCGCGCGCTGATCGGTCTCGCCTGCCGCCGCGACATCGAGCAGCGACTCGGGGACCGGTTCGGGGGAGAGCCACGCGAGCCGCCGCAGCAGGCGCCGCGCCGGCTCGCCGAGCTGATCCACGGAGGTCTGCCAGGTGACCGCCACGCTCCTGGGATATTTCATCACCCGCTCGTCGAACCATGCGCTCACGCGCTCGCGATTGGCGTGCCACTCGCCGAGGTATTGCGCAAAGTTCTGGCGGTGTTCTTCGATATAGGCGCCCGCCTGTTCGAGCATCAGCGCAAGCTGGCCGAGCTCGCGCGCCAGCACGCGCGCCTGCCGTGCGTCATCTGCGGCCCTGCGCCGGTCCTTCGCCGTGCGCTCCAGCAGGAAGGCCACGGCAGCGTCTTCCGTCAGCACGTCGAGTTCGAGCCGGTCGACGAACTTGCCCCATTTGGCGAGGCGGCTCGTGATCAAGACCTCTCCACCATGCAAATTCGCCACCAGCGTCTCGACCGCCTCGGCGGCGTCCTCGCTGTCGACATTGTCGATGATCAGGAACCAGCCCGGATTCTGCTGCATCCAACGCAGCACGCCGGCGATGCGGACTTGCTCCTCGCTGCGGTCCTGCTCGGGCAGATTCAGCACCAGCGGTCCGACGAGCGCGGCAAGATTGCGCCGCAGGTCCGCCGGCGTGTCGGCGGCGACGAACAGCAGCGCCGTGTAGTCGCGATGCTGCCAGGCGTATTCGACCGCAAGCCGCGTCTTGCCGATGCCGCCGAGACCGTGGACGGCAGTGACGATGGCCGTAGCGCGGCCGTCGCTCGCCCGCTTGAGGCTCGCGCGCAGGTCGGTAACGAACTGCTCGCGCCCCTTGAACAGCGTGCCGAGCGATGCGTAGGGGAGCGCGACCGGCTTTGCCGGAACGACGTCGGCTTCGGACAGCAGTTCGAGCACGGGCGAGCGCAGGACTTTCACGGAGAGGGTCGGCTCGTCGGTGAAGTCGAAGCCGTAGCGCTCGTGCGCGCGCAACAGCTCGCGGTGGCGGCGTTGCGCCTCCTGCTGCGCCGCGTCGATGACGTGGCCGGCATCGCGGCGCGCTGCGGGCGCCGGCTCGGCGATGATGAGCCGCTTGCGATGATAGACCGCGAGGTAGGCTTCCCACTGGGTGTAGGAGAGCGGCGGATCGCCGGTTTCGAGCGCGACCTTGAGTTCCGGCAGCCGCGCGGCGAAATCGGGATAGCGCGTCCTGATGACCTCGAACGATGCCGGTCTCGCAAGGGCGCCGGTCATGTCGCCGGCGAGGTGGATCACGGCGTCGCATTGCCCGATGTAGAGGTCGAGCATGTCGAGCGTCTCGGTGCCGGTCGGGATGAAATCCTCCTGCACGTGCACCGTGACATTGGGGCGCTGCAGTTGCCGACGCAGCGCCTCGCGGTAGCTGCCGAATTCCTTGGTCACCGCCGAGATGAAGAGCTGGACGTGCCTCATGGCGGTTCAACCTGCGGGCCGATAAGCCATGGCCTCGGGAGCCTCGGCCCATCAGCGCGCCGTGACCTCCACTCGCTCTACCAGGAGAGTGCCCGCGCCACCCGGTCTGGCCGCCACACGCACAGATAGCATGGTTTCCGGCCGCATTGCGGCGCGCCGCGTGACAAGTTGTAATCAGCACCCGGTAGGGTGGGCAAAGCGAAGCGTGCCCACGGCGACCTGAAAGTCTCAGGCGCCTGCGTGGGCGCCGCCTGCGTCGGTGCCGCAAAGACGCGTGCGCACGCTGCGCTTTGCGCACCCTACGAAGCTGACAAACAGAGGAAAGACAGAGGAAGTCGCCCGAACATCCTGCAGACGACCGAGGAACGGCACCTCGGACCGAGGATCGGCGCTTCTACGAGCAGCGCTATAAATTTCCCATAACCATGGGAGGCCGATGTCGGTCAAGCCTTGCGGAACGGCACCGCCAAGCAGCCGCCGTCAGGCGCGCGCGCCGTTGCGCATCAGGCCGATGCTGTCGAGCTCGGCCTGTTCGCGCGCCTCTTCCTCCTCGCGCTCGCGCAACTGGTCGCGCTCGTCGAGGAGCTCCACCTTCTTCATCTCCTCGAACGCCTCGCCGAGCGCCACCTTGGCGTCCTCGAGCTGGACGCGGAGCTCGTCGGCGGAGCGCTTGAGGTTCTCGCGCCGCGCCATCGCGGCCTTGGCATAGGTCGGATAGGCGAAATGCGCCGGATCGTGGATGCCGGCACGGTCCTGCTCGGACTTGATCTCGCGTTCGAGATCGGTGCCCATGCGTTCGAATTCGGCGATCATGCCCTCGATCTGGGCAACCTTGCGCCGCTTCTCGTCGACCTGAAACTTCTTCAGACGGATGAGCGTTTCGCGTGACTTCATCGACTCGTACTCCCCCGAAGTCCCGGGATCATGGGACGACCTCTCCGAGCGGCGCCCATACAACGGCGGCTGACCCGCGGCTCCCGCACTCCCGGCGGGACCCTTGCGGGCGGCTCAGCGGGCGAGTGTGGCGGTACAACGTTAGTTTTCGGTTTCCACGCTGCCCAAGATTTGCTCAAGGCGTTGATAGGCTTGTCCAAGGCTCGTTGCCTCTTCCTTGCCCTGGGCGAGAAACGCCTCCAGCGGGCCGTGCAGGCGGATGGCCTCGTCGACCTCCGCGCTCGAACCGGGCCGGTAGGCGCCGAGCCGGATCAGCTCCTCCATGTCGGAATAGGTCGCCATCACCGCCCGCGCGCGGGTGATGGCCGGCAGAAAGGCCGGGTCGGCGGCCCGCGGCATGGTGCGGGAGATCGATTTGAGCACGTTGATCGCCGGGAACCGGCCGCGCTCGGCGATCGCCCGCTCCATCACGATATGGCCGTCGAGGATCGCGCGCACCGCGTCGGCGACCGGCTCGTTGTGGTCGTCGCCCTCGACCAGCACGGTGAAAATGCCGGTGATGGTGCCCGGCTCGGTCCCCGGCCCGGCCCGCTCCAGCAGCCGCGGCAGCTCGGTGAATACGGTCGGCGTATAGCCCTTGGCGGTCGGCGGCTCGCCGGCGGAAAGCCCGATCTCGCGCTGCGCGATCGCAAAGCGCGTGACCGAATCCATCAGCACCAGCACGTCCTTGCCGAGGTCGCGGAAAAATTCGGCGACCGCGAGCGTGAGGTAGCCGGCCTGCCGGCGCATCAGCGCGGGCTCATCGGAGGTCGATACCACCACCACCGAGCGCGCGAGGCCCTCGGCGCCGAGGTCGTCCTGGAGGAATTCCTGCACCTCGCGGCCGCGCTCGCCGACCAACCCAATCACCGACACGTCGGCGGCGACGTTGCGCGCCAGCATCGACAGCAGCACCGATTTGCCCACGCCGGAGCCCGAGAAAATGCCCATGCGCTGACCGCGGCAGCAGGTCAGGAAGGTGTTGAGCGCGCGCACGCCGAGGTCGAGCGGTCCGCCGACGCGCCGGCGCGCATGGGCCGGCGGCGGCGAATTGCGGAACGGATAGGGCGAGGGACCGGGCGGCAGCGCGCCCTTGCCGTCGATCGGCTCGCCCATGGCATTGACCACGCGCCCGAGCCAGCCCTGCGACGGCCGCACCGCCGCGGCAATCGAGGTCACGATGGCGCGGCAGCCGCGCCGCACGCCTTCGAGAGGACCGAACGGCATCAGCAGCGCATTGGCGCCGGAAAATCCCACCACTTCGCAGGCGATGTCGCGGCCGTTGCCGGTCTCGATGAGGATGCGGGCGCCGACCGACATGGCCTGGATCGGCCCCGCGACCTCGACCATGAGGCCGCGCACGCCGACGACCCGGCCGTAGACCTCGATCCCGTCGAGCGCGCCGATCTGCTCGGCCAATGCCTTCATTCGAGCAAGGCCCTCATGCGAATCGTCCCAGATAGGCCGCAGTCCCGCCGCGGTTCTTAACTTCGTGTTTACCCGCGTCGTTAATCATTAGTCACCGTCTGCGGGACGGTCAGGCCCTTCGGCCCGGCCAGGACGGAGGCGGTGAGTCTTATGAATCGGATATGGCCGATTCCTCATGCGGAACATGAACGAGTACTTGGCTAAAAAACCACTTCAGTGCAATATCTTAAGGCGATTCGCCGGGATTTGCACAGGGGGTTCCTGCTTACCGGAATCAGGTTTCGTTAACCATTGTTCGTTAATGTTGCGCTTCGGTTTGTCCCAATGCGTTTTCACGGGCCGCCGCTGCGGCGTGCCGACCTGAGCCCGACACGGCGAGGAAGGGGACTGGCATGCGCGTATTGCTGATAGAGGACGACAGCGCCACCGCTCAATCCATTGAGCTGATGCTGAAGTCCGAGAGCTTCAACGTCTACACCACCGACCTCGGCGAAGAGGGTGTCGATCTCGGCAAGCTGTATGATTACGACATCATCCTGCTCGACCTGAACCTGCCGGACATGTCCGGCTACGAGGTTCTCCGCACGCTGCGGGTCTCCAAGGTGAAGACGCCGATCCTCATTCTGTCCGGCCTCGCCGGCATCGAGGACAAGGTGCGCGGTCTCGGCTTCGGCGCCGACGACTACATGACCAAGCCGTTCCACAAGGACGAACTGGTGGCGCGCATCCACGCCATCGTGCGCCGCTCCAAGGGCCACGCCCAGTCGGTGATCCAGACCGGCGACCTCGTGGTCAATCTCGACACCAAGACGGTCGAGGTCCAGCAGGCGCGCGTTCACCTCACGGGCAAGGAGTACCAGATGCTGGAGCTCCTGAGCCTGCGCAAGGGCACCACGCTCACCAAGGAGATGTTCCTCAACCACCTCTACGGCGGCATGGACGAGCCGGAGCTGAAGATCATCGACGTGTTCATCTGCAAGCTGCGCAAGAAGCTCGCCAACGCCTCGCAGGGCAAGAACTACATCGAGACCGTCTGGGGCCGCGGCTACGTGCTGCGCGAGCCGCATGAGGAAGAGTCGAAGATTCCGGCTTAAGATTTTGCGGACCGCGAGGCTCTCCTCCCAGACTCGGATCGTTCTGGACCCCGGCCGCAAGGCCGGGGTTTTCGTTTTGGGTGTCGAGCGATAAGCACCCCGGCGTGCCTCCGCCCGCTAAAGAATTTTCTTCATCGACGGCGTCGTGTGCAGCGCGAAGCCGAGCGCCTGGTAAAAGCCGATGGCGTCCTGGCGCGCATCGAGAAACACGGAGGCCATGCCGCGCGCCCTGGCGTCGGCCTCGGCATAGGCCATCAGTGCCCGCCCGCATCCGGATTTGCGCTCCGTCTCGACGACGACGATGTCATCGACATGAAGATGCGGGCCGCGCGTGAGCGTGTGAACCGGCCTCATGCCAAGCACGCCGATGAGAGCCGCGTCCCGGAACGCGCCGACGAGCTCGTAGCCGCCGTGGCTTTGGCGCCGAACCCGGTGCAGGAATTCGGCCTCGTCGAGATGCGGGCGCAATTGCGCGATGACGGGAAAAATCCCGGCCCATTCGCGCGGCTCCAGGCGGCGGATTTGAAAGTTGCTCATCCGGCATCGCTACCCGGCCGCGCGCCGCTCGGCAACGCGATAATGGCCGGGAACGGTGCGGAACGCGATATTGAGGCGGTTCGCCCCGTTGATCGCGATGACCGCGAGCGTCAGATTCGCCAATTCCTGTTCGCTGAACTGCGCGCGGGCGAGATCATAGACCGCGTCGGGAACATGGCCCTCGGTGACCAGCGTGAGCGCCTCGGTCCAGGCCAACGCGGCGCGCTCGCGGTCGGAATAGAACGGCGATTCACGCCATGCATCAAGGAGGTAGAGGCGCTGTTCGCTCTCGCCGTCGGCCCTGAGTTCCTTGCTGTGCATATCGATGCAATGCGCGCAGCCGTTGATCTGCGAGGCCCGCAGCTTGACCAGCTCGAGCAGCGGCCGTTCGAGCCCGCACCTGTGAAGGAAAGCATGCAGTTGGGACATTGCCTTGGCGCCTTCGGGCGTCGCCGTCCGGAAATCCAGTCGGGCCTTCATGGGATACCTCTTGTCTTTGTCGCCAGGGTCGGCCTGGCGGCCCATCGTACGGGCTAATGGCGCGGTTGCGGAAGCCCGCGAATTGCGCGCTGCCGATTCATGCCGCCGAAACTTCTGCTCCCTAGGATGCCAAGACCCTTGCATGTACACGTCGCGCCCGCGGACCGATGAACCCGTCCCAGCCCTCACTCGCGCTCGAAATCCGCGGCCTCGCCAAGCGGTTCGACCGCCCGGCCGTCGATAGCCTCGACCTCGCGGTGCGGACGGGCGAGTTCTATTCCCTGCTCGGGCCCAATGGCGCGGGCAAGACCACGACCCTGCGCATGGTGGTCGGCCTGCTCCGGCCCGACGCGGGCTCGATCAGCGTGCTCGGGATCGACGCGCTTGCCGACCCGGTCGCGGCCAAGCGGGTGATGGCCTGGATCTCCGACGAGCCGATGATCTACGACAAGCTCAACCCGCTCGAATATCTCGAATTCGTCGCCGGCCTCTGGGGCGTCGAGGCGCGCGAGGCGCAGATGCGCGCGCACGATCTCATCGGCTGGCTCGGGCTTGGCCCGCAGGCGCAGCAGCGCTGCGAGAGCCTGTCGAAGGGCATGCGCCAGAAGGTGGCGCTCGCCGGCGCGCTCGTGCACGACCCGCGCGTGATCATCCTCGACGAGCCGCTCACCGGCCTCGACGCCGGCTCGGCGCGGCAGGTGAAGACCGTGCTGCGCGAGCGGGTCGCGGCCGGCGGCACCGTGATCATGACCACACACATCCTCGAAGTCGCCGAGCGGATGGCCGACCGCGTCGGCATCATCGCGGGCGGGCGGCTGATCGCCGAGGGCACGCTCGACGAGTTGCGCCGGCGCACCGGCAAGAGCCAGACCAGCCTGGAAGACACTTTCCTCATGCTCGTCGCCGAGCAGGCGGTCGCCGCGTGATGCACGCAGGCTCCCTTCCCTGGTTCGCGCAGCACGAGTTCCGCCTCGCCTGGCGCGACTGGCTGTCGATGATGACGGCCGGCCGGCGCGGGCGCGAACGCGTGGTGGCGATCGCGCTGATGATCTTCATCGTGTTCGCGCAT
>JAXDOD010000034.1:0-6751 GCA_034669045.1 Alphaproteobacteria bacterium | reverse complement strand
CGCCGTGCAAGCTGAACAGGTGATGAAACCTCATGGTGAGGAGTGCCGCGAAGCGGCGCGTCTCGAACCATTGCCGCACAAGACGGTGTTGCCATCCTTCGAGACGCCGCCTTCGGCAGCTCCTCAGGATGAGAATCGAAATTGAGGATAGCCCAATGCAACTCGTCCACGCCGCCCGCGCGATGCGCGCCGTCACCTTGCGTGAGATCGTCAAATTCGTGCAGCAGCGCGGGCGACTTCTTTCTGCGCTGGTGCGCCCGCTGATGTGGCTCGCGGTGTTCGCGGCAGGCTTCTACAACGTGTTCGGAGTGTCGATCATCCCGCCCTACAAGACCTACATCACGTATCAGGTCTACATCGTGCCGGGGCTCCTTGGGATAATCCTGTTGTTCCACGGCATGCAGTCGTCGCTCTCGATGGTCTACGACCGCGAGATGGGCGTGATGCGGCTCCTGCTCACGGCTCCGTTGCCGCGCTGGGTCCTGCTCGCCTGCAAGCTGATCGCCGGCACCTCGCTCTCGGTCATCACCTGCTACGTCTTTCTGCTCGTCTGTATCGCGTTCGACGTGACCTTCGATCCGATGGGCTGGCTCTATGTGCTGCCGGCGCTGATCGTCTCCGGCCTCATGCTGGGCTCGCTCTGGCTGTTCCTCTCGGTCTACATCCGCCAGGTCGAGAATTTCGCCGGCGCGATGAATTTCGTGATGTTCCCGATGTTCTTCTTCTCCTCCGCGCTCTATCCGCTCTGGAAGCTGCGCGAGGGCGGCTCGGAGGCGATCTACTGGGTGTCGCTGGTCAATCCCTTCACCCATGCGGTCGAGATGATCCGCTACGCGCTCTACGGGATGCTCGAGCCGGTTTCGACGCTCGTCGTCTGCGGCGCCACCGTGCTGTTCTTCCTGCTGGCGACGTTCGGCTACGATCCGCAGCGCGGCATGATCCGCCGCACCGCGCAGCCGGTGTGATGAAGGAGAACCTCATGCTCCGCGCAATCGCGATGGCTCTGCTGCTGACGACCGCTGTGGTCCTCATGCTGCAAGGCACTCCGGCGGCGGCCCAAGGCGTGGCCGATTTCTACAAGGGCAAGACCATCAATTTCATCGTCGGCTTCGGCCCGGGCGGCGGTTACGACCTCTACCCGCGCGTGTTCAGCCGGCATTTCGGCCGGCACATTCCGGGCAGTCCGAACGTGGTGGTCCAGAACATGGACGGCGCCGGCAGCGTGCGGGCGGCCAACTATGTCTATGCGGTTGCGCCCAGGGACGGCACCGTGATCGCCGCCGTGAACCAGAATGCGCCGATGTACCAATTGCTGGGCGGCGCGGGCGCGCAGTTCGAATCCGACAAGCTGCAATGGCTCGGCAGCATGGCCTATTCGAACGGGGTCGTTTACACGTGGCACACCAGCGGGATCAAGACGATCGAGGATGCCAAGACGCGCGAAGTGCCGCTCGGCGCCGTCGGGCCGACCTCGGACTCGTATATTTTCGCCACCATCATCAACGAGGTGACCGGGACGAAGTTCAAGCCGATCAACGGCTATACCGGCACCGGCCAGATCAACATCGCGGTCGAGCGGGGCGAAGTGATGGGCCGCGGCGGCACCAGTTGGGCCAGCCTTCAGGCCGGCAACAGGAGCTGGCTGGAGGAAAAGAAAATCAATCTTCTGGTCCAGGTCGGGCTCCAGAAGGAAGCCGAGCTGCCCCACGTTCCGCTGCTGCAGGACCTGGTCCGCAACGAGGAGGGACTGCAGATCACGAAGGTCGTCAGCCTGCCGACCGTGCTCGGCTATGGGCACTGGGTTGCGCCCGGCGTGCCGGCGGACCGGCTCGAGGCGTTGCGCGCGGCCTACATCGCCACCCTCAAGGACCCCGAATTCCTCAAGGACGCTGAGAAGGCCAACATGCAGATCCGTCCGCAGACCGGAGCCGAGGTGACGGCGCTCGCCACCCAGGTGGCCGGCACCCCGAAGGCAATCCTCGCCAAGACCGCCAAGGTGCTGGGCTGGTGATCTCCGCGCTCACGCCTGCTTGAGCCTGCGCGCGATCTCGTCGCGCATGGCGGCGAGATCGTGCGCCGAGCGCGCGGCGCGCGGGCGTTCGACCGGCATCTCGGCCACCACCCGCGCCGGGCTCGACGACAGCAGAAACAGCCGGTCGGCAAGCCCGATCGCCTCCTCGACATTGTGGGTGACCAGCAAGGTGGTGACCGGGCGGCTGTTGACCAGGTCCGCAAGCTCGTCGCGCAAGCGCGCCGCCAGCGCGTCGTCAAGCGACACGAACGGCTCGTCGAGCAGCAGGAGATCGGGCTCGACCGCAAAGGCGCGCGCCAGCGCGACGCGGCGCGCGAGGCCGAGCGACAGCTCGCCGGGGAAATGGTGACGATGGCCTTCGAGGCCGAGCGCGCGGAACAGCGCGTCGAGACTACCGTCGCTCGCCTGCGGCGCCGCCAGCCGCACGTTCTGCTCGAGCGTGCGCCAGGGCAGGAGGCGCGGCTCCTGGAACACCATGCCGAGCCGGCCATGGTCGGGCAGCCGCACGCTGCCGTCATAGTCGCGGTCGAGGCCGGCGATGATCCGCAGCAGCGTGGTTTTGCCGCATCCGGAGGGGCCGACCAGCGCGCCCACCTCGCCGCCGGCGAGGCCGAGCACGAGATCGCCGATCACCTGGAGATCGCCGCCGGAGGCGCCGCGGAAGGACTTGCGCCTGATCGAGACTTCAAGCCGTCCTGGGACGCCAGCGGGAGACATGTCGTTCAAGCGGCTGCACCAGGAACGTTTCGATCACCAGCATGACGGCGATGAAGGCGAGAGCATAGGCCAGGATCCTGGTCACGTCGAACAACTGAAACGCGACCCCGATCTCGAAGCCCACGCCGTTGGGGCGACCGAGGAGCTCGACGATGAGCACGATCTTCCACACCAGCGATAGCCCGGAGCGGGCCGCCGCCGCAAGGTAGGGCGCGAGCTGCGGGATCACGACATGGCGCATGCGCACCCAGGCGCCCATGCGGAAGACCTGCGCCATGTCGTCGAGCCCGCGGTCGAGCGAGCGCGCGCCCTCGCGCACGGTCACGGTCGCGATCGGCAGCTTGTTGAGCGCCACGGCCGCGATCGCCGCAGTTTCGGTGAGGCCGGCCCAGACATAGGCGAGCACGATGATCACCAGCGCCGGCAGGTTGAGCAGCACCACCAGCCAGGGGTCGCCGAGCCGGTCGGCGATGCGGGAGCGGCCCATCGCCAGGCCGAGCGCGGCACCCAGCGCCATCGCGAGCGTGAACGCCACGACGACGCGCATCAGCGTGGCGCCGAGATTGAACGCGAGCGCGCCCGAGCGCGCCTCGGCGAGGATCGCCAGCGCCACCGCCTGCGGGTCCGGCAACATGCGCGGGCCGGCGAACTGCGCGCCCACGGACCAGGCGACCAGCAGGAGGACGAGCGAGAGGAGTCTCAGCACCACTGTCGCACCAGAGTGGCGTGGCGGTGGGCCATCCTCCTGCAATGAGTCGATGTTGGCGCGGCAAACTCGGTGGGCTCCCTCCCCCCACCGCCCGTCGAAGACGGGCGTGAACGCCCTGATGCTGGGGGAGGGTTGGGGAGAGGGGTGTTAATCGGACTCGATCTTGCCTGGGGCACCCCCCTCCCTGTCCCTCCCCCGCAAGGGGGGAGGGAACGCTGGGGCACGAGCCTTCGTAACGCGAGGCATTCGCTCGCAGTTGGAGGGAGCAACATTCGTCACTCCCCGGGCCGGTAGAACGTGCCGCGGTCGAACTCGCGCGCCGGACCGACCAGCTCCGCGCCGCCGACCTCGGCCAGCACCCCGTAGAGCGCGCGCGCGTCGGCTTCCTCGTCTGCGATCGCGCGCGTGAAAATACCCTCGCGGTAGCGCTGGCGATAGATCGCGAGCGCGTTCTTGTCGCTGACGCCGATGCGGGCGCTCAACCGCTGCCATTCGGCGTCCGAGCCGGCGAGGATGTCCTTGGCCTGGCGCGCGGCGTCGAGGAAGCGATCGACCGCCGGCTTGTTTTTCGCCGCCCAGCCGCCGTCGAAGGTGTAGCCGACGATCGCCACCGGCGCCTTGGCGCCGAGCTGCTTCATCACGTCCGCCACCGCGATGCCGCGCGCGAGGCCCTTGCCTTCGAGCTCGGCGCAGAAATTCCAGAACGTGAGCACGCCGTCGCTCTCGCCCTGCAACTGCTTTTCCGCCAGCAGCGGCGGCGCGCCATAGACGATGGTCGCCTGCCGCCGCAGATCGATGCCCGAGCGCCGCGCCAGCCCCTGCAGCAGGAGCCAGCTCTTGTCGAGCGGCCCGCCCGCGATCGCGAGCTTGCGGCCCTTGAGGTCGGCGACCGTGCGGATCGGCGAATTCGCCGCCACCATCACGGCGCCGAGCGTGCTCGACGACGGATAGAACACCAGGTTGTCGCCGAGCGAGCGCTCGCGCGCGACCCACAGCCAGTCGGACAGCATCATGTCGGCCGAGCCGCCCTTGATGGCGATCTTGCCGGCTTCGGTCGAGGCGAGCTCCAGCGTCTCGATCTGCAGGTTGGCCTTCTTGTCGAGGCCATGCGCCTTGATGATGTCGAGCTCCCAGGCGAGCGTGCCGGTGCGCTGCACCGCCAGGCGGATGCGGTCGGCCGCTGATGCGGTGGATGTGGACATGATTGCAACGCCGAACGCGGCGATGAGCAATAACCAGAGATGGTTGGAAAGATATTTTTGGCGGCAATCCGCCCGCCGAACGGCAACGGCGGTGGGCTCCCTCCCCCCTTGCGGGGGAGGGTTGGGGAGAGGGGTGGTTATTGGATTCGATTTCGCTTGTGGCACCCCTCTCCCTGTCCCTCCCCCGCAAGGGGGGAGGGAACGTTGGGGCGCTAGCCATTGCCAACAATTCCGACTCATCTGCATCGCTACACCGCTCAATGCGCGCCATGGTCCGGCGGCGAGCCGGTCGCGGGCGCCGACGTGCCCTCCACCACCGCCGCGGGCGCGTTGGCGACCGCCTGCCCGGTCACGATGATCTGGCCGATCATCGAAGGATGCGGCGTGCAGATGTAGGTATAGGTCCCGGGCCGGTTGAACGTCACGCTCGCGGATTCGCCCTTGGCGAGGAGGCCGGTGTCCCAGCCGCCGCCGTCGGACGAGGTCGCGTTGTGCGGCTGCGCGCCGCTGTTGGTGAACGTCACCTTGGTGCCGGCCGCGATCGAGATGCGCAGCGGACCGTAGGTGTAGTCGTCGATCTTCACCTCATTGCCGCGCGCGATGGGGCCGCTGAATCCGACCACGTTCTCCGGCGGTTTCGGTGCCGCGAACGGCTTGAGCCGGTCGCCCGGAGTGCCCTTGAGCGAGAACACCCAGATCATGTCGCTGTTCGCCGACGTGGTCTGGATCGAAACCCCGCCGACCGCGATCGCCACGTATTGCGTGCCGTCGACCTCGTAGGTGATCGCCGGTGCGTCGGCGCCGGCGCCGGTCTGCCATTGCCAGAGCAGCTCGCCGGTCCGCGCGTCATAGGCCTGGACGTTGCCGTCCGGCTCGCCGTGGAACACCAGATCGCTCGCGGTGGCGAGCGCGCCCGAGCCTTGGCCGATCGAATAGGGCAGGCGCTTCTGCCAGGCGATCTTGTTGGTGCGGGAATCGACCGCCGTGAGCGTGCCGCCGTATTTCGCCCCCAAGGCCGGCGACACCGTCTTGCCGAGGCCGCGCAGGATGCGGGGCTGCGGACGGTCGGCGGCGGTCGCATAGAAATAGCCGGTGCGCGGGCTGTAGGCCATCGGCGCCCAGTTCGGGCCGCCGTTGCCGCCCGGCGACTGCAGGATCGGCTGATCGTAGATCACGCCGAAGATGCATTTGGTCACCCAGGTCCCCAGCGGTTCCGGGCATTGCGGCATCAGGGCGTCGCCGCGCGGGATCGGCTGCGTCGGCGCCGAGGCGACGCGCTCGTCGACCTCGACCGGCTTCTCGTCGATGCCGATCAGCGGCTTTCCGTTGGTGCGGTCGAGGATGTAGATCCAGCCGGTCTTGCACGCTTCGGCGACGCCCTTGCGCATCTTGCCGTCATAGACCTGGTCGAACAGGACGACCGGCGAGGGGCAATCGAAGTCCCAGAGATCGTGATGCACCTGCTGGAAGTGCCAAGCGTACTTGCCCTCGAGTGTCACCGCCACGATCGAGGATGCGAACAGGTTGTCGCCGGGTCGGTCGCGGCCCATGCCGCCGGCTTCCGGACCGGGATTGCCGGTGGAGAAGTAAAGGAGGCCGAGCTCGGGATCGATCGCCGGGGTCTGCCAGATCGAGGCGCCACCTACGTTCATGGCGTTGGCGCGTTTCGGGTCCGTATCGTCGGGTTTCGGCCAGGTTTCGGAGCCTAATTCGCCCGGCGACGGTACCGTCCAGAAGCGCCAGTTCTCCTTGCCGGTCTTGGCGTCGAGCGCGGCCAGGACGCCGCGCGCCGAACGGTCGCCGCCGGAAATGCCGGTATAGATCACGCCGTTGTGGTAGAGCGGCGCGCTGGTGATGGTGTAGCCGTCCTGCCAGCGGCCGATCTGCGCCTTCCACAATTCCTTGCCGGTCTTGATGTCGAGGGCAACGACATTGCCGTCGAGATAGCCGAGGAAGATCTTGCCGTCGCCGATCGCCACGCCGCGATTGTCCCAGCCGCAGCAGACCGTGTTGATGTTCTGGTCGATATGGGAGCGGTGCTCCCAGATCAGCGCGCCGGTTCTGGCATCGAGCGCAAACACGTCGTCGTTG
>JAXDOD010000033.1:0-6557 GCA_034669045.1 Alphaproteobacteria bacterium | reverse complement strand
CCCCGGCCCGCCCCCCGATCTGGATTCACGCCCCAACCTGGAATAAACCTGTCGCAGGGAGAAACGGTCATGAATCTCGGCGCGCTGAAGCTTTCGATCATCCTGTTCGGCCTGTCGCTGCTGTTGAAGTTCCAGGCGTGGCGGCACCCGGCCTATCGCGAGCGGCTCAAGGAAAAAAACCTCACCGGGCAGTTCATCGCGCGCGACGAGGAGATCGGCCGCTGGTTCCGTTTCCAGGACGGCCGCGTCACCTCCGGCACGGGCGTGCTGAAGGACGCCGACGTCACGGTCGCCTTCAAGAACGCCGCGCTGGGCGCGGGCCTGCTGACGCCGCCGATCAACTGGCTTGACCAGATCAACGCGCAGAAGGAATTCCTGCTCACGGTGCAGGGCGACGACGGCCTCGCCAACTGGTTCGCGCAGACCGTGATGATGGCACAAACGGTCAGCCTGAAATACGGCACGCGGATGCCCGACGGCTCGATGCGCTATTGCAACATGACCAACGGCGGCCCGGTGTTCCTCTACGTCAAGGACGGCAGGATCGTGCGGATGACGCCGATCGATCTGGCCGAAGACGACGGCGCCTCCTTCACCATCGAGGCGCGCGGCCAGAAATACACCCCGCCGCGCAAGACCACGCTCGCCCCGCACGGCCAGAACGCCAAGTCGATCGTCTATTCGCCCGATCGCCTGCTCTATCCGATGAAGCGCATCGACTTCGATCCGAACGGCGCGCGCAATCCGCAGAACCGGGGAAAATCCGGCTACGTCCGCATCTCATGGGACGAGGCGATCACCATCGTCACCGACGAGATCAAGCGGCAGAAATACACCTACGGCCCGGGCTGCATCGCCGTCTCGCACGGCTCGCACCACACCTGGGGCAACATCGGCTACTACCTCTCGGCGCTGTTTCGTTTCGCCAACGCCATCGGCATGACGCGCGTCCACCACAATCCGGATTCATGGGAGGGTTGGTACTGGGGCGCGGTGCATCACTGGGGCCATACGCTCCGCGTCGGCCAGTCCGAGACCTACGGCACGGTCGAGGACTGCCTGCAGAACTGCGACATGATCGTGTCCTGGGCGGCCGATCCGGAATCGACCTCAGGCTCCTATGGCGCACAGGAGGGCACGGTTCGGCGCCAGTGGCTCAAGGATCCGAAGCTCGCCATCAAGGTCGTGCACGTCGATCCCTATTACAACGCGACCGCGCAGTTCCTGCCGGGCAAATGGTTCGCGCCCAAGCCCACCACCTCGGTCGCGATGGCGATGGCGATCGCCTATGTCTGGATCAAGGAAGGTCTCTACGACCAGGACTTCGTGAAGACCCACACCGTCGGCTTCGACAAGTGGGCGGCCTATCTCACCGGCGACGAGGACGGCGTCGCGAAGACGCCGGAATGGCAGGAGACCGAGACCGGCGTCCCGGCCAAGGACGTGCGCGCGCTCGCCCGCGAATGGGGCAGGAAGCGCGTCTATCTCGCGCCCGGCGGCTGGGGCAACGGCCACGGCGGCGCCTGCCGCAACCAGACCGGCATCCCCTGGGCGCGCGTGATGGTGTGCCTGACCGCGATGCAGGGGCTGGGCAAGCCCGGCGTCAACATGGGCAATCTGCAATGGGGTTGCCCGCTCGACTTCAATTTCTATTTCCCGGGCTATGCCGACGGCGGCATGTCGGGCGACCTCGAGAACACGGCGATGCCGGTCGAGCTCTACCAGCGCATGCCGCAACTGCCGACGCTGAACTCGTCCTTCCAGCGCATCCCGCGCATCCACATGCCGGAGGCGATCTGCGACGGAAAGGCCGAGGGCTATCCGTGGATCGGCAAGTCGATCGAGCACCAGTTCGCCAAGTTCGCCTATCCGGCGCCCGGCCATTCGCCGGTCAAGATGCTCTACAAATACGGCGGCTCCATCCTCTCCACGATGAACAACACCAATCGCTGGGTGAAGATGTACCAGTCCGCGAACCTGGAATGCGTCGTCAACCAGTCGATCTGGTTCGAGGGCGAAGCCAAGTTCGCCGACGTCATCCTGCCGGCCTGCACCAACTTCGAGCGCACCGACATCAGCGAATGGGCGGGGCTCGGCGGCTACGGCCATCACGGCCAGCAGCAACTCAACCACCGCGTCATCGTGTTCCAGGCGCCGGCGATCGAGCCGCAGGGCGAATCGAAATCCGACTTCTGGATCTTCAACGAGCTTTGCAAGCCGCTCGGTCTGGCCAACTACTTCTCCGAAGGCTGCAACGAGATCGACTGGGTCCGCCGCGTGTTCCTCGCCTCCGACCTGCCGAAGGTGATCTCGTGGCGCAAATTCCTCAAGCGCGGCTACTACGTGGTGCCGGCCGAGAAGGAGAAGCTGCGCGCGCCGGTTTCCTTCCGCTGGTTCTACGAGAACCGCAAGAAGGACGTGCCGGAGGCGCAGCCGCTGCCGTCGGACTACACCGAGGAATATCTCAAGGGCCTGCAGACCCAGTCGGGCAAGCTCGAATTCGAGTGCAACAGCCTCAAGCGCTTCAACGACCCGGAGCGGCCGCCGATCGTCAAATACGAGCCGTCGTGGGAAGGCGCGCATTCCGGCGTGATGTTCGAGCGCTACCCGCTGCAGATGCTCACGCCGCACTCGAAATACAGCTTCCACACCCAGGGCGACGGCAAGGACTCGTTCCTGCTCAATATCGACGATCACCGGGTCAAGGTGGAAGGCTATTACTACTGGATCATGCGGTTGAACGCCGACGACGCCGTCGCGCGCGGCATCAAGAAGCACGACTTGGTGAAGGTGTTCAACGACCGCGGCGCCGTGATCTGCGCCGCGCTGCCGACGCAGCGGCTGCCGCGCGGCGTCTGCCACGGTTACGAATCCTCCGCCGTCTACGATCCGATGGGCGAGCCCGGCAAGTCGGTCGACCGCGGCGGCTGCCTCAACCTGCTCACGCCGCACAGGAGTCAGACCAAGTCGACGCATGCGCTCGCCGGCGCCAACGCGCTGGTGCAGGTCGAGCTGTGGGACCGCCGCACCGAGCACATGTCCGAGACGTTTGCCGCGATGGAGAAGGACGCCGAAGTCAAGCGCACCCTGAAGGAAGCGCACCTGGTGCCGGCGAAGTGAGATCGTAGGGTGGGCAAGGTGCGTGGCACGATCTTGCGATTGTGCAAGGCACTCCGCGCCGTGCCCACCATGCAACGCCCTGGTGGGCAACGGCGCGCAAGATCAGCGCAAAATCTCGCGACTGGAGTTTCGCGCCTTTTGCCCACCCTACGGAATTGGGATTGATGCGATGAAAAAATGGAACATGATCATCGACGTGGCCGAGTGCACCAATTGCAACCTGTGCACGCTCTCGGCGATGGACGAGTACGTCGGCAACGACTGGCCGGGCTACACCAAGCCGATGCCCAGGCACGGCCACAAGTGGATCAACATCCTGCAGAAGGAGCGCGGGCAGATCCCGATGATCGACATCGCCTATGTTCCGACCATGTGCAACCACTGCGACAACGCGCCATGCGTGGCCAGAGGCGGCGGCGTGGTGAGCAAGCGCAACGACGGCATCATCCTGATCGACCAGGACAAGGCCAAGGGACGCAAGGATCTGGTCGACGCCTGCCCCTACGGCCACATCTGGTGGAACGAGGAGCTCGGCGTCCCGCAGCTCTGGCCGTTCGACGCGCACCTGATCGACGGCGGCTGGGAGCAGACCCGCGGCCACCAGGCATGCCCGACCGGCGCGATGCGCTCGATCAAGGTCGAGGATGAGGACATGGCGCGCATGGCGCGCGAGGAAGGGCTCGAGGTGATCAAACCGGAGCTCGGAACCAAGCCGCGGGTCTACTACCGCAACCTCTGGCGCTATTCGAAATGCTTCATCGGCGGCTCGATCGCGGCGGAAGCCGACGGCTTGGTCGACTGCGTCGAGGGCGCGGCGGTGCGGCTGCTGCGCAACGGAGCCGTGGTGGCCGAGACCACCAGCGACAACTACGGCGACTTCAAGTTCGACCGGCTCGACGAGGACTCGGGCGCCTATACGGTGGAGATCGCCGCGGGCGCGCGGACGAAGAGCGTCGAGGCGAAGCTCGGCGAGAGCGTGAATTTGGGCGAGATACGGATTTAGCCGTCATTCCGGGGCGCCGCGCAGCGGCGAGCCCGGAATCCATACGCCGCAGCCGTGGTTATGGATTCCGGGCTCTCGGGCTTCGCCCGAGCCCCGGAATGACGGCGGAAAAAGCAGCGCAACATCACATGGTCGATAGTACCCCGCTCATCGTCCCAGCCCTTGGCCCGCTCTATCACAGCCTCGCGCCCATCGCCGAGGCGCTGCTGCGCGCCGCGGTCGGCCTCGCGCTGGTGCCGCATGCGCTGCGCAACACGTTCGGGATGTTCGCCTCGACCGGCGTGCGGTCGCACAGCCTCGGTGAGCTCGCGGCGCAGCTCGACCGCGACGGCTGGCGTCCCGGCAGGCTGTGGGCGCCACTTATTGCGCTGACCCAGCTCGTCGCCGGCCCGCTGCTGGCGCTCGGGCTGTTCACGCGCCTGGCGGCGGTGCCGATCGTCATTTTCCTGATCGTGACGAATGTCGAGCGCTGGCGCGTCGGAAAATATTTCTGGAACCAGCTCGGCCTCGAATACACCCTGATGTGGACGATCGCGGCGTTCTACTTCCTGGTGCACGGCGGCGGCACGCTCTCGCTTGACCACCTCATTGGCCGCGCGTTCTAGGGCAAGCCCCGGCAAGCCCGCCAGGATCGACGGCCGTCCGCAGGGTCTGGCGCGGCGGCGGCCGCGCTGGCGAGAACGGGCGCAACGCGTATAAGATAATCTGATTGGGGTGGACGTCGAACTGCTCCGCAAGCTGAGTGACTGTCCGGTCGCTCTTGAGGGCGGCAAGCGCCACCTTCGCCTTGAACGCCGGTGTGTGGTTCCGGCGCGGTCGTCATTGCATGGTCTCTCCTGATTCGCAGGCCACATCGTGCCCGCCGTCAGGCAGAAACTCCACCTATCGTCCTGTGCAGATTTCCGGGACCGGCTCTCACCCCATTGCGAGTGAGTGAGCCTTCTGTGCGCAATGGGTACTCCAAGCGTACCATGCGTTCTTCACCGTCAATTCAGGTGTTGGGGAAAGCGCTTCCGAATGGCGAACAGGGGGATGTCGGCTAGGAGACTCCACCCCTGGTTGGGACAATCATCACGAGTGTTGCAAAATTAGCACCAACAACCTTAGGGGCTGTGGAAGTATGATGATACACCAGCATAAGACTGGGGTGTTTGGTTGGGGGCGCGCAATGAAACGTTTAGCTTACGGCATGATCGGTTGTATCGCTTGGATCGTGGCAGCAGAGGCAGCCGACTTTCCAGATCAAGTCCCGGCCGCTCCACCCAGGTACGCAGCGGTTGCACCGCCTCCCGCAGCTTTCAGTTGGACGGCTACCTATGCAGGAATACACGGCGGCGGCGGCTGGTTAAGTGTCGGCACTGCCACAGGTTGGCTTGGCGGCGGTCAACTTGGTTTCAATTATCAGTTTCCGAACAATTTTGTTGTCGGGTTGGAGCTTGATGGCTCCTTTGCGACGATTGGTTACGACGTTAGTGCGCCTGGGATCTTCAACGAGAAAGTTTCGTTTAGTCCGCTGGCGACCGCACGCTTTCGTCTCGGGTATGCGATTGACCGGCTACTGCCATATTTCACAATTGGCGGAGCTTACGTCGGTTACTCCGATACTGTTACTTTCATATGCCTTGGATGCGGAATTCTGAATACCAAAACCACGGAAAACAAATTTGGTGTTTCGGCTGGATTCGGTGCTGAGTACGCGGTTGTTCACAATCTATCGGTCAAAGCTGAATATATTTACTCATACGTCAATGGACCAAGCGTGTTCGGAATACGAACTACCAACGAGATTCAAACCGTCAGATTAGGCATCAATGTACTTTTACATTAGCTACACGTAGATGGAGACTCCGATGTTCAAGCGTGAGAGTGGTCTGATATTGTGTGTCGTGGGAATCATTCTAAGCGGATGCGCCGCCAGTGGGGTCAAGGTAAGTGAGCAACAAGCTCAGAATTTTCAGGTAAATAAATCAACCTATTCCGAGGTGGTTGCTTCCTTGGGTCAACCGACGCAAACGTCCGTTGATTCAGCGGGCATCCGGATAGCAACGTACTCATATAGCTCCATGTCGTCTCGGCCTGAAAATTTCATTCCCTATATTGGACCATTTGTCGGTGGCTACGACCAAAAGACTGCTTCTGTCACTTTTACCTTTGACTCCCGGGGGCTATTAAAGAACACCACCTCGTCGCAAGGGAATTTAGGTACTGGACGGATGCTTTCAGCCCCGCAATGAGTTCAACGCTCCTAGCCTAAAGCCCGGGAAGAAGCATTGGCCAAAAGCCTCAGAACTCGCGTTCTAGGGGCTTTTATACCAAATCCAGAAGGGGTGACTCGTTGAGGATTTCCGAATCGCTGAGGTTCTGATTCAACATGGCGAACGACGGAGGTTCGTCATGGCAGTTCCGGTTCGCTTGCGCGGAGATTTTGACGCGG
>JAXDOD010000032.1:0-54492 GCA_034669045.1 Alphaproteobacteria bacterium | reverse complement strand
GCAGGGAGGATGACGTCGGCATAGCTCGCGGTTTCGGTGAGGAAGATGTCCTGCACCACGAGATGCTGCAGGTGCGCGAGCGCGCCGCGCGCGTGGTTGAGGTCCGGGTCGGACATCGCCGGGTTCTCGCCCATGATGTACATGCCCTTGATCTCGTCGGCGTGCACGGCGTCCATGATCTCGACCACGGTCTTGCCCTTCTGGGGATCGAGCGCCACGCCCCAGGCGGCTTCGTACTTGGCGCGGGTCTCGGCGTCCTCGACCGATTTGTAATCGGGGAAGAACATCGGGATGAGGCCGGCGTCGGAAGCGCCCTGCACGTTGTTCTGCCCGCGCAGCGGATGCAGTCCGGTACCGGGGCGGCCGACCTGCCCGCAGATCAGCGACAGCGCGATCAAGCAGCGCGCATTGTCGGTGCCGTGGGTGTGCTGCGACACGCCCATGCCCCAGAAGATGATGGCGTTCTCGGCGCGCGCGAAAGTGCGCGCCACCGTACGCAGTACATCCGGCTCGATGCCGCAGATCGGCGCCATCTCCTCCGGCGTAAACGGCTTCACGTTCTCAGCGAGCTTGTCGAAGTCCTGGGTGTAGGTCTGCACGTATTGCTGGTCGTAGAGCTTTTCGCCGATGATGACGTTCAGCATGCCGTTCAGCATGGCGACGTCGGTTCCGTTCTTGAACTGCATCATCTGCCAGGCGTGGCGCGCCAGAGCCTGCCCGCGCGGATCCATCACGATCAGCTTGGCGCCGCGCTTGGCCGCCTGCTTGAAGAAGGTGGCGGCGACCGGATGGTTCTCGGTCGGATTGGCGCCGATCACGACGATGACGTCGGAATTCTTGCATTCGTTAAAGGTGGCGGTCACCGCCGCCGAGCCGACGCCTTCGAGCAGCGCGGCCACCGACGACGCATGGCACAGCCGCGTGCAGTGATCGACATTGTTGGAGCCGAAGCCGGTGCGCACCAGCTTCTGGAACAGATAGGCTTCCTCGTTCGAGCCTTTCGCCGAGCCGAAGCCGGCCAGCGCGCGCGGGCCGTCGCGGTCGCGAATTTTCACCAGACCCGTAGCGGCGCGGGTCATCGCCTCCTCCCAGGTGGCTTCGCGGAAATGCGTCCACGGATTGGATGGATCGACCAGGTCGTCGGCCGCCTTGCCGACGCCGTCCTTGCGCACCAGCGGCTTGGTCAGGCGTTCGGGATTGGAAACATAGTCAAAGCCGAAGCGGCCCTTGACGCAGAGGCGGTTCTCGTTGGCCGGACCAGCGCGGCCGCTGACGGAGACCAGCTTGTCGTCCTTGATATTGTAGGTGAGCTGGCAGCCGACCCCGCAATAGGGACAGACGCTGTTCACCTTGCGGTCGGGCTCGTTGGTATAGACCTGGTTTTCGTCGACATGGGTCGCCGGCATCAGCGCGCCGGTCGGGCAGGCCTGCACGCACTCGCCGCAGGCGACGCAGGTGGAGGCGCCCATCGGATCGTCGAAGTCGAACACGATCTTCTGGTTGTGACCGCGGCCGGCCATGCCGATGACGTCGTTGACCTGCACCTCGCGGCAGGCGCGGACGCAGAGATTGCAATGGATGCAGGCGTCGAGGTTGACCGCCATCGCCACATGGCTGCGGTCGGGCGCCGGCCGCGCGTCGCGCGGGAAGCGGCCGGGCGCGATGTTCTGGCGCCGGACGATCTGCCAGAGCTCGCTGTCGGGATCGTGCGCCAGCGCTTCCGCCGGCTGGTCGGTGAGCAGAAGCTCGGCCACCATGCGGCGGGCATTCTTCGCGCGCTCGGTCTGCGTTTTCACCTTCATGCCGGGCGCGGGCGTGCGGATGCAGCTCGCCGCCAGCACGCGCTCGCCTTCGATCTCGACCATGCAGACGCGGCAGTTGCCATCCGGGCGATAGCCGGGCTTCGGCGTGTAGCACAGGTGCGGCAGCTTGATGCCGAGACGGCGCGCGGCGCGGAAGATGGTCTCGCCGTCGCGGATGTCGACCTCGCGGCCGTCGATGGTGAAGGTGGTGGGTTTGCCACTGTCGGTCATCTGCCCTCTCCGCCTGCACGACTCTCGTTGATGTGGCGCGGCGGCGCCGCAGACTCCTCCCCTCCCCCTTGTGGGGAGGGGAAGGGGGTGGGGCTCTTCGGCATCGCAGCGTTCGCTTGCGCCGCCGCCAGAATCGCCTCGCCCACGGCGCGCGGCGTTTTCAAGACATCATTGTTCCAAATGCGCAGGACACGATAGCCCTGGGACTGCAACCACTCCGTCCGTCGCGCATCGTAAGCTTTGCGATCTTCCGCGTGCTGCGAGCCATCGAGTTCCACGACCAATTTTCCTGCATGCCAGGCGAAATCAGCAACATAAATCCCGATCGGCGCTTGTCTGCGGAAATGCATTCCAAGCGGCTTGAGCGATCGCAGGAGCCACCACATCTTGCGCTCGGCGTCGGTCGGGCTCCGGCGCAAGGTTTGCGCCTGACCGCGGGTTCGTTTGGTGATCGCAGTGCGCGGCATGTCCAATTACTCGTCGGTTTCGCTGACCCCACCCCGGCTCGCTCCGCTCGCCACCCCTCCCCACAAGGGGGAGGGGTTGCACCGCCCGTGTTGCGCCAACGTTCGCATCACCAACGTTCCAGAGGCTTGCTCAATTCCTCGGGGAAATACTTCAGCACGCACAGCAGCGGGTTCGGCGCCGCCTGGCCGAGGCCGCAGATCGAAGCATCGCGCATGGCGTCGGAAAGCTCGGTGAGCAGGCTCACGTCCCATGGGCCGTTCGCCATCAGCTTCACCGCCTTCTCGGTGCCGACGCGGCAGGGCGTGCACTGGCCGCAGCTCTCGTCCGCGAAGAACTTCATGAGGTTGAGAGCGACCGCCTTGATGTCGTCCCGGTCGGACAGGATGACGACCGCGTGCGAGCCGACGAAGCAGCCGTATTTCTCCAGCGTGCCGAAATCGAGCGGCAGGTCGGCCATCGATGCCGGCAGGATGCCGCCTGAGGCGCCGCCCGGCAGATAGGCCTTGAAGCCGTGGCCGGCGATCATCCCGCCGCAGAACTCCTCGATCAGCTCGCGCGCGGTCACGCCCGCGGGCGCCAGCACCACGCCGGGCTTGTTGACGCGGCCGGAGACCGAGAAGCTGCGGAATCCCTTGCGTTCGCGGCGGCCGTGGGAGGCGAACCACCCGGCGCCCTTCTCGACGATGTCGCGCACCCAGTAGAGCGTCTCGACGTTCTGCTCCAGCGTGGGGCGCCCGAACAAGCCGACCTGCGCCACGTAAGGTGGACGGTGGCGCGGCAACCCGCGCTTGCCCTCGATCGATTCGATCATCGCCGACTCTTCGCCGCAGATGTATGCGCCGGCGCCGCGCCGCAGATGCAGCCTGGTGTGCGGAGCAAGCCCCGTGCTCTCGGCCTTGGCGATTTCCTCCGCCAGCGAACGCCGCACCTCGGGATATTCGTCGCGGACGTAGACGTAGGTGTCCGGCGCCTCCACCACCCAGGCGGCGATCAGCATGCCTTCGATGAAGCGGTGCGGGTCGCGCTCGAGATAGAAGCGGTCCTTGAAGGTGCCGACCTCGCCCTCGTCGGCGTTGACCGCGAACAGCCGCGGCGCCGGCTCCGCGCGCACCAGCGTCCATTTGCGGCCGGTCGGGAAACCGGCGCCGCCGAGCCCGCGCAGGCCGGCATCGCTCACGATCTTGATGATGTCGTCGCGCGTGCGCGTGCCGGCGAGACACGCCTTGAGCAGCGTGTAGCCGCCGTCGCGCAGATAGGCGTCGAAATCCCTGGGGGTCGGACCGGCGGGCGCATGCGCGCCCTGCGCCGCCGCCGCCGCGACGCTGTCGGTGGTGGCCTGCATCACCTGCACATGGCCGACCGCGCAGACCGGCGCGCGGTCGCAGCCGCCCATGCAGGGCGCGCGCAGGACGCGCACGCCGCTGCCGAGCCGGTCCGGGAGATCGCGCAGGAGCGCTTCCGCGCCGGCCATGGCGCAGGACAGCGATTCGCAGACCCGCACCGTGACGGCGGGGGGCGGCACCTCGCCTTCCTTCACCACGTCGAAATGGGCGTAGAAGGTGGCGACCTCGTAGACCTCGGCGAGCGCGAGCTTCATCTCCTGCGCCAGCGCGGCCAGATGCGCGGCGGACAGGTGCCCGTACTTGTCCTGGATCAGGTGCAGGTGCTCGATCAGAAGATCGCGCCGGCGCGGTTGCTCGCCCACGAGCTCACGTACGTCTACGAGCGCCTGGGGCTCGACCTGGCGGCCTTTCGGCGTGCGGCGCGGACGCCGCCGGCCATTGGCTGCGGCGCGATTTCCATTGCTCTCTGAAAGGGTTGGCGTGCTCATGAAATCCTTCTGCCGCACATTGGAACTATGGCGCCGGCGCGCAATCCCCTAGTTCTTATCCCACGATTGAAAATTTCTATCGACTGGAATAGGTTATATAGATCAAAGATTTACGTTTTAAAGCCGGACCAGAAAGCAGCGACCCGGTGCTCGACAAGCTCGAATATCTGATGGCGCTGGCGCGCGAGCAGCACTTCGGGCGCGCGGCGGAGACCTGCGGCGTCGCCCAGCCGACGCTGTCCGCCGGCATCAAGCAGCTCGAGGAATTGCTCGGCGTGCTGCTGGTGCAGCGCGGCTCGCGCTTCATCGGCTTCACGCCGGAGGGCGAGCGCACTCTCGACTGGGCGCGCCGGATCGTGGGCGACTCCCGTGCGATGCGCGAGGAGATCAAGGCGCTCAAGCATGGACTCACCGGGCAGTTGCGGATCGCCGCGATCCCGACCACGCTGGCGATGGTGGCGGCGCTGACGACGCCGTTCCGTGCGCGCCACCCGAACGTGCGCTTCACGATCCTGTCGCGCACCTCGATCGAGATCCTGACGCTGCTGGAAAATCTCGAGATCGACGCCGGCCTCACCTATCTCGACAACGAGCCGCTCGGCCGCGTCAATTCGGTGCCGCTCTATCAGGAACGCTATCAGCTCCTCACCGCGGCCGATGCGCCGCTCGGCGACCGCGACACGGTGACCTGGGCGGAGGTGGCGCAGGTGGCGCTGTGCCTGCTCACGCCCGACATGCAGAACCGCCGCATCATCGAGGGGCTTTTGCGCTCGGCCGGCGGCGACCCGCAGCCGACGCTCGAGTCCAATTCCATGATCGTGCTGTTCGCGCACGTGCGGACCGGGCGCTGGGCGAGCGTGATGCCGTCGCGCTTGGCCGAGACGCTCGGCCTCACCGCCACCATCCGCGCCATTCCGATCGTCGAGCCGGAGGCGGTCCATAGTATCGGCCTTGTCGTTCCGGTGCGCGAGCCGATGACGCCGCTCGCCGCCGCGCTGGTGGTGGAGGCGAAGCGGCTGGCGACGACCCTGGGCCGCGGCTGATGCGACGAACTCCGCGCCCGGAACCGCCCGGCGCGCTGCCGGATTGTCAGGACGGGACCGCAAGCGAGCAACGCCATGAACGCCAAGGACAACGCAGACGACAGCGTCGACCGGGTCTGGGACATCATCGAGAAGGTCGGCGTCTGCATGCTGACCACGCGTTCCCCCGCGGGACTGCGTGCGCGCCCGGTGGAATCGCGGCCGGACCGCAAGGCCGGCCTGATCTGGTTCGTGACCGACCGCCGCAGCGGCAAGGAGCATGAGATCGAGGCGGAGCACGACGTCGGCCTGGTCTTCATCGATCTCAAGGACAAGGCCTACCTCTCGATCACGGCGTGCGCCGAAGTCCTCGACGATCATGCCAAGGCGGCCGAGATCTGGCGCAAGACCGATGACCTCTGGTGGGACGGCCCGGATGATCCCAATGTCTGCGTGTTGCGGGTGCGCCCGCTGACCGCGGAGCTGTGGGACGGCCCCTCGAGCAAGGCGGTGGCGATCTACGAAATCGCCAAGGCGAAGCTCACCGGCGGAAAGCCGAACTTGGGCGAGAACCGGAAGGCGACCGTGCGTATGGCACGTGGAACTGCCGCGATCAGACGATCGCCACCTGTCCATCAGCCGAGCCGGACCTATCAGCTCATCTGGAAGGCGGTCCGCACGCGCAAGCACATCCTTTGCGACTACCACGGACGGCCGCGTGAGATTTGTCCGGTGATTTTGGGCTATTCGAAAGACCAGCGTGAAGCGTTGGCAGGATACCAAGTCCGCGGAAAAACCAGCCCGGGAAGGACGGTTCCGGGTTGGCGCGACTTTTTTGTCGACCAAATTGAAAACCTGAGTTTGAAAACAGGCGACTGGTTCGACTGGGGCAGTCACAAGCAGGCGCAGCAATTTGTTCAACATGTCGACGTCGATGCAAATATCCCAGACACGCTGATGCGACGCGCGCCGCGGCCGTTCGGCCATCCAGAGCTGCGACCGCCGCGACGCGGCTGACGTCACCGGCGGGGACGTCAGAGCTTCAGCTTCTTCCTGCGCTGCGCCAGCGTGCGCAGCCGCAAGGCATTGAGCTTGATGAACCCGGCCGCGTCCCGGTGGTCGTACGCGACCTTGCCTTCCTCGAAGGTCACCAGGTCCTGGTCGTAAAGCGAATAGCGGCTCTCGCGCCCGATCACGCTCACGTTGCCCTTGTAGAGCTTCACCGTCACCGAGCCGGTGACGAACTCCTGGCTTAGGTCGATGGCGGCCTGCAGCATCGCGCGCTCGGGCGTGAACCAGAAGCCGTTGTAGATGAGCTCCGCGTATTTCGGCATCAGCTCGTCCTTGAGATGCGCCGCGCCGCGGTCGAGCGTGATGCTCTCGATGCCGCGATGCGCGGCGTGCAGGATCGTGCCGCCCGGCGTCTCGTACATGCCGCGCGACTTCATGCCGACGAAGCGGTTCTCCACCAGGTCGAGCCGGCCGATGCCGTTGATCCGGCCGAGGTCGTTGAGCTTGCCGAGCAGCGTCGCCGGCGACATCGGCTTGCCGTCGATCGCCGTGGCGTCGCCGCGCTCGAAGCCGATCGTGATCGTGGTCGGCTGGTCCGGCGCGGCCTGCGGGTCGTCGGTGCGCGAATAGACGTAGGCCGGCACGTCGCGCGCCGGATCCTCCAGCACCTTGCCTTCCGAGGACGCGTGCAGGAGGTTGGCGTCGACCGAGAACGGCGCTTCGCCGCGCTTGTCCTTGGCGATCGGGATCTGGTGCGCCTCCGCGAACGCGATGAGCTGCTCGCGCGAGCGGAAATCCCACTCGCGCCAAGGCGCCACCACGGTGACGTCGGGCTTGAGCGCGTAGTAGGCGAGCTCGAAGCGCACCTGGTCGTTGCCTTTGCCGGTGGCGCCGTGCGCGACCGCATCAGCGCCGACGCGTTCGGCGATCTCGATCTGCTTCCTGGCGATCAGCGGGCGCGCGATCGAGGTGCCGAGCAGGTACTGCCCCTCGTAGAGCGCGTTTGCCCGGAACATCGGGAAGACGTAATCGCGCACGAACTCTTCGCGCAGGTCCTCGATGAAGATGTTGTCCGGCTTGATGCCGAGCAGCAGGGCCTTCTTGCGCGCGGGTTCCAGCTCTTCGCCCTGGCCGAGGTCGGCCGTGAAGGTGACCACCTCGCAGCCGTAGGTGGTCTGCAGCCACTTCAGGATGATCGAGGTGTCGAGCCCGCCGGAATAGGCGAGGACGATCTTTTTGATGTCGCCTTTGGCCATCGTGCTCTTAAACCCGACCTTCGTCATGGCCGGGGCGGCATGACGGTGAACAGCGAAACGGCGCGGACTATAAGGGGAAAGCTCCGGGGTGCAAGCAAAGCACCGGCGGTGCTATGGCCCCCGCGCCTTCATCACCATCACGGCGTCGGGGGGGGCGATCTTGAGCTGCATGACAAAGGTGGACGGCATGGCCGGCCGGAAACCGCGCGCGTTGACCGCGTCGGCGCGCGCGGCATCGCGCGGCCCGTCGAGCCCGCGGTTGACAAGGGCGCGGAGCAGCGGCTTCGCTGCCCGGCGGCGCGGCATCGCGTGAGGCGGAAGCGACGTGGCCAAGCGTGCGGACATCGAGATCGCGCTGCGCCGGCTGGCGCCGAAAATTCCGCCCCATGAATTTGCCGCCGTGGTGGATCATGCGATCGACAGCCGGGGCTTGCGCGGGGCCGCGCCCGAAGAGGCCGCCTGGCTGTCCTTGGTGGCCTATGTCCGGCACGTCTTCACCGACTACGACGAGCTCCGCGACCAGGACTACGACGAAGAGAGTGCACGCTTTTTCGTCGCGGCGCAGATCGGGGCGGTGCTGCAGCGCTGGGGCGCCCGGCGGTCCTTGCGGGCTCGCGACTAGGGCCGTTTCCGGTCCGATACGCGCGTGGTTTTCCGCGCCTCCCCGGGTCGTCGCCCGGCGGGAACCGGCCTTCCCGCACGCGCGTGTGGCGGCTCAATAATGCGCGGACGGCGATTGCATCTGGACGCCCGGGCGGTATTCTAGGGGCGTCAGCATTGGAGACGGAAATGGCTAGAGGCACTGTCAAGTGGTTCAACCCGACGAAGGGCTACGGCTTCATTCAACCTCAAGGCGGCGGCAAGGACGTGTTCGTCCACATCTCGGCTGTCGAACGGGCGGGCCTGAGCACCCTCAACGAAGGTCAGGTCGTGCAGTATGAGGTCGTGGCCAACCGCGGCAAGGAGTCCGCGGAGAACCTCAAGGTCGATTGATCAACCTGAAAACCGCCGCGCAATGCGGCGGTTTATTCCTTGCGCGGCGATCGACAGCCCACCGCCACGGCGGCCGGCTTGCCTCCACAAAGACGTCAGCAGAGCCGTCACGATCCAGGCGCAACCGTCACAACCGGCGCCCCGGTCCGCCGGGGCGTTGGGTGAAATCGTCGATCGTCGGAACGGCCGGCGCGAACACGTCGTCCGTGCAGCCGTCGATGCCGAGCGCAAGCCGATAGCCGTCGACTTTCTTCTTGGTGAAGAAGATCGCGTAGCGCGGCTCGACGGGCGCATCGCTGCGCATGCAGACCATCCAGTCGGCGAGCGAGGTCACGGGCGGCGCGCGCAGTCCCGAAATCTGCAGGCTGCCGGTCATCTTCACGGCGGCGAAGACGTCGGTCGCCGCTTTCGTGACGACCGCTTGATCGGGCGGCTCGAGCTGGCCCTGGGTCTCGGTCATCAGGAGATCGGGAGCGGTCGTGCATCCCGCCACCGCCGCAGCAAGCAGCACCGTCAACAGAACCGAGCTCAATCGATTGTCCATGCGGGTCACCCGTTGGCACTGCGGCCGCGCAGGTGCGCACGAAGGCGCGCCGCGACCGAGACCAGGACGCGATAGCCCGGCATGGCGATGGCTTCGAGTGCCCGCTCCACCGCCGCGTCGGTGATCCGCGTCGGCCGCCAGCGATAGAGCAAGCCATGCACGAGCCAGATCGTCAGGAAGGTGAACACGCCGGCGAATACGCAGTCGGTGAAGAAATGTCCACCGCCCGCGATGCGGATGTAGCTCAGCCCGGAGCCGAACGCCAAGGCGGCGCCGTAGGCGAGGGCCCGCCATTGCGGCGGCGCGAGCGCGGCAGGCGCCAGCGTCCAGAATGCGCCCGCGGCCTCCCCGCCGATGAAGGAGCAGTTCTTCGGACACTCGCCGCGCGGGTCCCACCACGGCACGAAATGCTGGCGGCCGCGGAACTCGGTGACGTCGATCGGACGCGGCCGTCCCCAGGTGTCCTTGAGGATCACGTTGGCGACAAGGCCGGGCGCGAGCGCGAGCGTCGCGATCATCAGAATGGCCGCGCGGCCCGGCAGCATGAGCGGCCGAGCCGGCAGCAGGAGCTTCAACGCGAGCCCGATGAACGCCGGCGCCGCAATGAGCGCGATCAGCCAGCTCGCGACGATGCGCAGCTTCCGCGCCCACAATCCATGGACGGTCCAAAGCCCGACGTCGGGAAGGTAGAACGGCTCGGCGAGATCGAGGTCGAGCTTCGGATACAGTCCGAAGAGGAGGCCCACCGGAATGGCGACGGCGAGCGCGATCAGGAGCCCGGTACGGTTCATGCGCGGCGTCCGGCTAAGTCCGCCGCGGGACTTCGTCCTTGCACGATTGGGTTTGGCCTTTGAGAGGCGACCACCAATCGCCGCACCGGTCGCAGCCCGATAGCAGCGCGCCGATCGCCAGCACGCAGGCGATCCTGGCGACGCGGCCGCACGCAACCTGGATACTCGGCCAATGGCCCATCACGCACCTGTACCTGCTGCGGTGTGTATAGCAAATTCCTGGTTACCGGCGAGTTGCCGAGCCGGATGCGGCCGGGACCTGCGCCGCGGGCGGGGGGAGCAGCGGCCTCCAGAAGCCGGCGTTCCAGCCCGCCACCGCCCAATAGGCCAGCCCGCCGGCAAGGCCTGCGGCAATGACGCGCAGCGCGTCGTGGACCAGCACGCCGGTCTGGTCGAGATCGGAGAACATGTTCCAGCCAAGCCAGGCCGAGACCGCGCCATTGGCGGCGTGGAACATCCAGGAGCGGATCGCGAATGCCTCCGAGATCAGGATGCCGATCGAGGTCGGAAGCCACATCAGCCCGGCCAGCAGGACCAGCAGGATCGGCCCCACCAGCGGGACGCCGAAGATCGCGTAGCCCGCATCCTCCGCCGGCCGGAAGCTCGCGACCGCGCCGGCGTGCCAGGTCGCGAACAGGATGACGAATGCGCCCGCGATCACCGCCGCGAGGTAGCCGAGCGGCACGATGATAAAGCGCAGCAGCAGGCGGACCACATTGTCCATCGCGCTCAATCCGTCATCGCCATGGCGCGCAACGCCAGGCGCTCGCGCGCGGACAGCTTCTCGGTCGCGCTCTTGAGCTGGCCGCAGGCGGCCAGGATGTCGCGCCCGCGCGGCGTGCGCACCGGCGAGGCATAGCCGGCGTTGAAGATGATCTCGGAGAATTTCTCGATCTGGTCCCAGTCCGAGCACTCGTATCGCGTGCCCGGCCAGGGATTGAACGGGATCAGATTGATCTTGGCCGGAATGCCCTTGAGCAGGCGCAGCAGCGCCTTGGCGTCGGCGGCGCTGTCGTTGACGCCCTTGAGCATCACATATTCGAAGGTGATGCGCCGCGCATTCGACACGCCGGGATAATTGCGGCAGGCGTCGATGAGCTCCCGGATCGGGTATTTGCGGTTGAGGGGGACGAGCTCGTTGCGAAGATCGTCGCGCGTGGCGTGCAGCGAGACGGCGAGCATGGTGCCGATCTCCTCGCCGGCGCGCGCGATCATCGGCACCACGCCCGACGTCGAGAGCGTGATCCGGCGCTTGGAGATGCTCAGGCCTTCGCCGTCGGCGATGACGAGGAGCGCATCGCGCACGGCCTCGAAGTTGTACAGCGGCTCGCCCATGCCCATCATGACGATATTGGAGACGAGGCGGTTCCCTGCCGCTGCGGGCGAAGGAGAGGTGGAGGCCGGCCATTCGCCGAGCCGGTCGCGCGCCACCATGACCTGGCCGACGATCTCGCCCGGCGTGAGGTTGCGCACCAGCCGCTGCGTCCCGGTATGGCAGAACGAGCAGGTGAGCGTGCAGCCGACCTGGCTCGACAGGCACAGCGTGCCGCGGTCCGCCTCCGGGATATAGACGCACTCGACTTCATGCGGGTTTTCGCCCGGATGCTCGCCCGGCAGCCGCAGCAGCCATTTGCGGGTGCCGTCGACCGAGACCTGCTCGGCCACCACCTCGGGACGTGCGAGCGTGAAATGCCGGTCCAGCGTCGCCTGCAGGTCCTTCGCGACGCTGGTCATCGCATCGAAGCGCGTGGCGCCGCGCACATACATCCAATGCCAGAGCTGCTGCACCCGCATCTTGCGCTGCTTCTCGGGCACGCCAATGGCGCCGAGCGCCTCCGCCAGCGCCGCGCGCGGGAGCCCGACCAGCGAGGGCTTCGCTGGCGGCACATAGCGCTCGAGCGGCGCCTTCTCGACCAGGCCGGAAGGCGCGCGCGCGGCACGATCGGCGTTCAGCGAAACGGTCATGACGTCAATCAGCTCGGGTTCGATCCGGTTGTAGCATAAATGGGGTGAATAAGGCGGTTCTGCATCACTTGAGCCGTTCCAGCAACGCCATCGCGGCGGCGGGCGCGCGCACCTTGGCGCCCGCGATCATGTAGATGAAGACGTCGCGCGGCGCCTTGGCCGGCACCGGCTTGGCGACGGTCGGCAGGTCGTCCGGCGCGCCGCCGCCGGCCCAGACCTGCGCACGTTTCGCCCAGGCCTCGAGCGCGGCCGGCCGGTATCCGGTCTTCACCGTCTCGGACGTCTTCTGCAGGCGCGCATAGACGAAGTCACCCGTCACGTCGGCGATCGGCGGATGCTTGTCGGACTCGACCAGCACGACCGCCACCGAGAACCGGCGCAGGAGCTCGATGAACGCCGGTGTCACGAAACTCTCGTGCCGCACCTCCACCACATGACGGATCGACTTGCCGTCGAGACGCTGCGGCAGCAGCGCAAGGAAGGCGGCAAAATCCTCCGGATCGAACCTCTTGGTCGGCGCCATCTGCCACAGCACCGGGCCGAGCTTCGATTTCAATTCGAGCACGCCGCTGGCGAAGAACCGCTCGATCGAGGGCCCGGCCTCCGCCAGCACACGGCGGTTGGTTGCGAATTGCGGCCCTTTGAGCGCGAACACGAAATCGTCCGGCGTCTCGCCAGCCCACTTGCGGAAGCTGTCCGGCTTCTGCGTGCGGTAGAACGTGCCGTTGATCTCGATGGTGGTGAGCTGGCGGCTGGCATGGTCCAGCTCTCGCGCCTGCGGCAGTCCGTCCGGATAGAACACGCCCCGCCAGGGCTTGAACACCCAGCCGCCGATGCCGACGCGGATCATTGATCACTCTCGCAGGTGCCGGAATCCGCGGAAGCGCGACTCCGAGTCAGCTCATAATACCGCTGCGACCAAAAGCGAAACGACGCTACTTGCACTCCTGCTCGGCGCGGTCGAGCGCCTGGGCGAGACCCTTGAGCGAGAACTGGTCCGTGCTCTGCGTGCCGAGGCCGGAGGTGCCCTTGATGGTCAGGTCGGTGCCCTTGCGCATGGCCTCGATCAGCCGCGCCTCCTCGGCGACGTTCTTGATCCAGGCACCATCCTTCTGGGTGTACATGGCGAACTTCGCCGGTCCGATCTCGGCGGTCGCATCCGTGCTCGCCTTGAAGGGATAACCGATGATCAGCGAGATTTCGTTGCGCACGTTCTCCGACGGACGCGTGGAGACGAAGAAATAGGCCGGGTCGCGCTTGCGGTTGGCCGGAACGGTCTGCGACGACTTCGGCTTGGCGAGTGCGAAGCACACCTTCTTGCCGCCGGGCGTGGCCGCATAGGCGCCCCAGTCGCCGTACTGGCCGAGCAGCGTCGGCTGGTCGGGCTGCGCTTGCGCGGCGCAAGCCAGACCGAGCGCCGCGGCCGCAAGCACCGGCAACGCCGCCGTGGCAGCACGAACTGGGTTCATCGGCGCTCCTCCGCGATCGTCACGAAACACCCTTAAGCCCCGGATTAGGTGGCGAATTCGGCATTGTGAAGGCGGTCCATCGCCGCATGGGACGGCCGACCTTACACCGGGCCGTCGCTCTTTTAGAACCCCTTCGAACGATTCATCGTGCGCGTCACGGTAGCCGCGCCAGCGCCTCCCGCACCCGCGCGATCACGCCGTCCCACTCGCCGGGCGCGCCCTGGCGGAAGAGCCGCGCGCTCGGGTACCACGGCGTATCCTCGCGATCGAGCCCCCAGCGCCAGTCCGGGCAGAACGGCACGAGGATCCAGGTCGGCCGCGCCAGCGCGCCGGCAAGATGCACCACCGCGGTGTCGACCGAGACCACGACATCGGCGAGCGAGACCACGGCGGTGGTGTCGTCGAAATCGTCGAGCTCGGGGCCGAAATGCGTGAGCCGCGGCAGCCGCGCCAGCACTTCGGCGTCCGCCTCCCGCAGGTCGCGCTGGATGCTCACGAAGCTCACGCGGTCGAGCGACAGCAGCGGCTCCAGCCGCGCCAGCGCGATCGAGCGGTTGCGGTCGTTGACATGGGCGGCGCTGCCGGACCAGGCGAGGGCGATGCGCGGCGCCGGCAGGCTTGCGAGCCGCGCGCGCCACTTGGCGATGCGCTCCCCGCCCGCCTTGAGATACGGCACGTCGGCCGGAACGGTCGCTCGCTCGGTGCGCAGCGCGCGCGGCAGGCTGCCGAGCGGACAATGCACGTCATAGGCGGGCAGCGCCTCGCCGCGTGCATGCACGCTCGCGACGCCTTCGACCCGCTCCAGAAGCGGCTTGAGCGCGGGCGGCGCTTCGAGCACCACCTTGGCGCCCGAACGCGCGAGCAGCGGCGCATAGCGCACGAACTGGATCGTGTCGCCCAGGCCCTGCTCGGCGTGCAGCAGGATGGTCTTGCGCGACAGCGGATATTCGCCGAGCCAGAGCGGCTTGCCGAAGCTGCGGCGGCGCGCCGGCATGCCGGTGCGCTGCCAACGCCATTCGTAGGCCTCGAAGCCGCGGCGGTAGTCGCCGAGCGTCAACAGCGCCATGGCGTTGTTGTTGTGCGCGTCGGCGTTGTCGCGGTCGTTCGCCAGCACCTGGTCGAAATTCGCGATCGCGTCCTGGTGGCGATTGAGCGCGTGCAGCGCGACGCCGCGACCGATCAGCGCCTTGACGTAGCCCGGACGCAGCGCCAGCGCGCGGTCGAACGCGGCGATCGCCTCCGCGCTGCGGCCGAGGCCCGACAGCGCGTTGCCGCGGTTGTGATGGGCCTCCGCGTGCGCCGGCAGGGCGCCCAGCACCGCGTCGCATTCGGCGACGGCCTCCTCGAGCCGGCCGAGCACGACCAGCGCGTTGCCGCGGCCGAGCCGCGCCTCGAGGAAGCGGGGCTCGCGTGCAATGGCCTGTTCGAATGCGGCCAGCGCTTCGGCCGCGCGATCAAGCTTGAGGAGCACATTGCCCCGGCTGTTGAGGGCCTCGAAGCTGTCGGGCGCGAGCGCGAGCGAGCGGTCGATCGCCGCCAGCGCCTCGCCGTCGCGGCCGAGCGCCGCGAGCGTCATGCCGAGATTCGCCAGCACCTGCGCGGACCGGGGATCGAGCTTGAGCGCCGATTCGAGCAGCGCGAGCGCCGCCGCCGGCTTGCCGCCGCGGAACTTGATCAGGCCGGACAGATGCAGCGCGTCGAAAGTGTCCGACTTCGCCTTGAGCACGCGGGTGCAGATCTTCTCCGCTTCGGCGAGGCGGCCCTGCCGGAACAACGTCGCGGCTTCCTCGATCGCCTGCGCAATGCCCGCGCCGTCCGCTCGCAGGTCCGATGTGGCCATTCGCGGTTAAGAGTCCCGGTCGAGCCCGCGCGCCAACGCGCGCTGCGCCGCCTCGCGATGCTCGGGCTTGACATGCGTGGACACGAGCCGGAGCGCCGCGATCAGCACGGCGGCGTCGTCGGTGTAGCCGAGCATCGGCAGCATGTCGGGCACCAGGTCGAAGGGCAATACGAAATAGGCGAGCGCACCGACCAGCGCCGCCTTCACCTGCAGCGGCGTCCCGTGGTCGAAGGCACAGTAATAGGCGGCGAGCAGGTCCTCGGCGAATGGCAGTCCGCCGGCGACGCGCCTCGCCTTGTCCCAGAAGCCGCGTCGCACGCGCTCCTCGTCGCGCGCGGCACGGCGGGCGGCGTGTGGATCGAATCCGGCGTCATGAGAGGCGGCTTGCTCGTACGGCATCGTCTTCAAGTCTCCGGCGGATTGCGCCCGCTGCTACATGGTCATCGCGGCGAGGTGCCGCAAGACAAGCTGTCACCGCCCCGCGAGCGCGTTCATCGCCTCGGCGAGCTTGACGTCGAGCTCGGTCAAGCCGCCGACGTCGTGGGTGGAGAGCGTCACCTCGACGGTCTTGTAGACGTTGAACCATTCGGGATGGTGGTCCATCTTTTCGGCGACCAGCGCCGCGCGCGCCATGAAGCCGAAGGCTTCGTTGAAATCCTTGAACACGAATTTCCGTGTGATGGCGTCGCGGCCATTGACCTCGCTCCAGCCCGCGAGCTTTCCGAGTGCCGCCTTGCGGGCATCGGCCGTGAGTTTCTGAGCCATGATGAAACCTCGTGATGTGGCGACCGACTATAGCCCAATCGTCCTAGCGCGTGACCAGTCCCCGAGCGCGGCGCCATGCACTCGTGAAGCCCTACGCGCCGGCAATGCGGCGGCATTGCCTGCCGCTACGTATTCGTCAGCCTGATCCCGGAATTGCGGCCGAGCCCCTCGCAATCCTCGTCGGTCTTCAGCCCGGCGGCGCGGATGCCGTGGGCGGCCAGCTCCTCGTCGCGGTCCTCGGTGTCGCCGGTGACGCCGACCGCGCCGATGACCTCGCCGGTCTCGCTGCGGATCTGCAATCCGCCGCCCTCGGGGAAAATCTGGTCGTCGGTCGCGCTCTGGAGATAGCGCATGAAGATCGGCCGCTCGGCCGCGCGGATGCGCACGAGCTTGGACGAGCGGCCCATCGCCAGCGCCGCATAGGCCTTCCCGAACGCCATTTCGAACCGGATCATGGAGGAACCGTCCTCCTTCTGGAACGCCTTGGCCTTGCAGCCGGGCTCGACCACGATCACCGAAAGCGGGCGGCAATCGAGCTCGGCGCCGCGGGCCAGAATGGCGGCGATGATGCGGTTGGCCTGGTCGAGGGTGATGGCGCTCATGGAGTCCTCCGCTTTGCCGGCGGCGCATCGCCCCGCTAAGGTGCACGCCCGCAACCGCAGCACCATATACCGGGCATGACTCAGCAGAACCATCCATCCGCCCCCGACGGCGCGAGCAATCCGTTCTTCGACACCTGGACCGGGCCGTTCGGCGTGCCGCCGTTCGCGCGCATCGCGCCCGAGCATTTCGAGCCTGCGTTCGAGCGCGCCTTCGCCGAGCACGACGCCGAGATCGCCGCCATCGCCGGCGGTGCGGCCGAGCCGACGTTCCGCAACACGATCGAGGCGCTCGAGCTTGCCGGACGCGCGCTGGACGGGGTGTCGAGCGTGTTCGGGGTGCTCACGGGCGCGCATACCAACGACGCGCTGGAAGCGATCGAGCGGGACATCTCGCCGCGCCGCGCCCGCCACTGGAGCGCCATGGTGCTCAACGAGCCGCTGTTCCGGCGCATCGACGCGCTCTGGCAGCGCCGCGATGCGCTTGGGCTCGGCGCCGAGCAGGCGCGCGTGCTGGAGCGCTATCACCTGATGTTCAAGCGCGCCGGCGCCGGGCTGGACGCCGCTTCCAAGAAACGTCTGGCCGAGATCACCGAGCGGCTTGCCACGCTCGGCACCACCTTCAGCCAGAACGTGCTTGCCGACGAACGCGATTACACGCTGGTGCTCGAAACCGAGGAGGATCGCGCCGGCCTGCCGGACTTCGTGCTGCAATCGGCGCGCGGCGCCGCCACCGAGCGCGGCATGACCGGCCGATACGTGGTCACGCTCGGACGCTCGAGCGTCGAACCGTTTCTGCAGTTCTCGTCACGCCGCGACCTGCGCGAAAAGATCTTCCGCGCCTGGATCGCGCGCGGCGGCAATGGCGGCAAGACCGACAACAAGGCGATCATCGCCGAGGCGCTGGCGCTGCGCGCCGAGCGCGCAAGGCTCCTCGGCTACAACAGCTTCGCGCATTACCGCCTCGACGACGCCATGGCGAAGACGCCGGAGGCGGTGCGCGGTCTGCTCGACCGGGTCTGGGCGCCGGCGCGTCTGCGCGCGCTCGCCGACCGCGACGCCATGCAGGCGCTGATTCAGGAGGAGGGCGGCAACTTCAAGCTCGCGCCCTGGGACTGGCGCTATTACGCCGAGAAGCTGCGCATGCGGCAATGCGACTTGGATGAGACGACGATCAAGCCCTATTTCCAGCTCCACCACATCGTCGAGGCGGCGTTCTATACGGCTTACAAGCTGTTCGGCCTCTCATTCGAGCGCAAGGACGTCACCGGCTGGCACCCCGACGTGCAGGCCTGGGAGGTGCGCGGCGCCGACGGCCGCCACGTCGGGCTGTTCATGGCCGACTATTTCTCGCGGCCGTCGAAGCGCAGCGGCGCCTGGATGACGACCTTGCGCGACCAGGAGAAGCTCGCACGCGATATCCGACCGCTGGTCGTCAATGTGGCGAACTTCTCCAAGGCCGGCGGCGACCAGCCGACACTGCTGAGCTTCGACGACGCCCGCACGCTGTTCCACGAGTTCGGCCACGCGCTGCACGGGCTTCTGTCTGACGTCACCTATCCGGCGGTGTCGTGCACCAGCGTGCTCACCGACTGGGTGGAGCTGCCCTCGCAGCTCTACGAGCACTGGCTGGAGCGGCCGGAAATCCTGAGCCGCTTCGCGGTCCACTCTCGCACCGGCCAGCCGATGCCCGACGACCTGATGCGCCGGCTGATCGCGGCGCGCACCTTCAACCAGGGCTTTGCCACGGTGGAATACGTCGCCTCCGCGCTGGTCGATCTCGAGTTCCATCTCCTGCAGGATGCCGAGGGCTTCGACGTCAACGCCTTCGAGGACCAGGCGCTGGCGCGCATCGGCATGCCGGCCGAGATCGTCATGCGCCACCGGCCGACGCATTTCGCCCACGTGTTCTCGGGCGGCGGCTATGCGGCGGCCTATTACAGCTACATGTGGTCGGAGGTGCTCGACGCCGACGCCTTCGCGGCCTTCGAGGAGACCGGCGACATCTTCGACCCGGCGACCGCCAGGGCCCTGCGCGATCATGTCTACGCGGCCGGCGGCGCGCGCGATCCCGAGAACCTCTACAAGGCGTTCCGCGGCCGGCTGCCGACGCCGGAGGCGCTGCTCAGGCGGCGCGGCTTGACCGAAGCGCCGGCGGCGTGATCGCGATGGACCTCCACACCGCCGGTCACCGCCAGGGCGTCGTCTGCGCGCCGCATCATGCCGCGGTCGCGGCCGGGCGCGACGTGCTCGCCGAGGGCGGCAACGCGCTCGAAGCCATGGTGGCGATGGCGGCCACGATCGCGGTCGTCTTTCCGCACATGAACGGGATCGGCGGCGACGGCTTCTGGCTGGTCCGCGAGCGGTCGGGAAAAATCCGCGCCTTGATGGCGGCGGGCGCGGCCGGCGCGCTGGCGCGGCCCGAGCTTTATCGCGGCCACGACACGATCCCGGCGCGCGGGCCGCTCGCCGCGCTCACCGTTCCGGCCGCGCTCGGGGGCTGGATGCTGGCACTCGAAGCCAGCAGGCCGCTGGGCGGCCGCCTGCCGCTCGCCGAGCTCCTGGGTTCTGCCACGCGCCATGCGCGCGACGGGTTCGTGCCGTCGAAAAGCTTGGCGGGCTGCACCGCGGGCTCGGCCGCCGAGCTGAAAGCCGTGCCGGGATTCGCACAGGCATTCCTCCCCGATGGCAAGCCGCCGCCGCAAGGCGCGACCTTCAAGCAGACCGCGCTCGCCGCGACCCTCGATCACCTCGCCCATGCCGGGCTCGACGACTTCTATCGCGGCGACATCGGGCGCGAGATCGCCGCCGATCTGGAGCGCGTCGGCAGCCCGGTGACGCGCGCCGACCTGGAAGGCTGCCGCGCGACGGTGGCCGAGCCGTTGTCGGTCGAGCTCGAGGCCGGCACCGTCTACAACACGCCGCTGCCGACTTACGGCCTGGTGTCGCTCCTGATCCTCGCGCTGTTCGACCGGCTGAAGGTCAAGGAGGGCGAAAGCTTCGATCACGTCCATGGGCTGGTCGAGGCGACCAAGCGCGCGCTGGCGGTGCGCGACATCTACGTGACCGATCCGGCGCGGCAGCCGAAGTCGCCCGAGCGCTATCTGAGTGACATTTTTCTGGACGCGCAGGCAGCCGGCATCGATCGCCGCAAGGCATCGGCACGCAAGTCGCTCCAGGATGCCGGCGACACGGTCTGGATGGGCGCCGCGGACGGCTCCGGTCTCCTCGTGTCCTACATCCAGTCGCTCTACTGGGAGTTCGGCTCAGGCGTGGTTTTGCCGAAGACCGGCATCCTCATGCAGAACCGCGGCACCAGCTTCACGCTGCGTGGCGGGCTCAACCGGCTCGAACCGGGGCGGCTGCCGCCGCATACGCTCAACCCGGCACTCGCGGTGCTGCGGGACGGCCGGATCATGGCCTACGGCACCATGGGGGGCGACGCCCAGCCGCAGATCCAGGCGGCGCTGTTCACGCGCCATGTCCGTTACGGGACGCCGCTCGATGGAGCGCTCGACCGGCCGCGCTGGCTCTACGGCCGGACCTGGGGTTCGTCACACGGCAGCCTGATGGTGGAGTCTCGCTTCGACGGCAATCTGATCGACCGGCTGCTCGAAGCCGGCCACGAGGTGGTGGAACTGCCGGCGCCCTATGCGGAATCCATGGGCCACGCCGGCGCGGTGGTGCTGCATCCCGACGGCACGCTCGAAGCCGGCCATGACCCGCGGGCCGACGGCGGCGCGGCGGGCGTCTGAAACTTCAACGATCATGACATTGCGTGCGAAAGCCGCGTTTTGCGGCCTCCATTCCGCCGAAGTCCATGCTATGTTTGCGTCCATGCGCAAACACATCCTCCGCACCGTCCTGTTGCTGCTTGCAAGCGCGCCGCTGGCGAGCAGCCCCGCCTTGGCGCATCCGCATGTCTGGGTGACGATGAAATCGGAGCTCGTCTACAACCCGGACGGCTCCGTGAAGGCGGTGCGTCACGCCTGGGTTTTCGACGACATGTTTTCGGTCTTCGCGACCCAGGGTCTCGAGAACAAGACCAAGGGCATTTTCACGCGCGAGGAGCTGCAGCCGCTCGCGGATACCAATGTCGAATCGCTCAAGGAGTTCGACTACTTCACCTATGCGACCGCCAACGGCAAGAAGGTCGAGTTCAGCGAGCCGCTCAAGGATCATCACGGCCAGTTCGATGCCAAGGAATCGGTCCTGACGCTGCACTTCACGCTGCCGTTCAAGACCCCCGTCCAGGCGAAGGACCTCGTGATCGAAATCTACGATCCCTCCTACTTCGTCGACTTCGCGTTCACCGAGAAGAATCCGGCCGTGCTCGTCGGCGCGCCGGCCGGCTGCAAGCTGACCGTCGCGCGCCCGGCCGAGATGGACGCAGCCACGCAGCAGCGGCTGTTCCAGATGGGGCCGGACGAGAAGCTTGATTCGAGCGCCTACATCAGCAGTCAATTCGCCAGCAAGCTCGTGGTGAAATGTCCGTGACACCCGTGGCCCGGGAACGCACGACACGTCAGGTTGCCACCCTCGTCATCGCCATCGCGGCAGTCCTGCTGCTGGCGGGCGCGCTCGATGTCGCCTTCGCGCAAGGCGCGCCCTTTGGTGCGCCGCGCCCGCAAGCAGCGCCGTCGGGCGCCTCGACCAGCATCGCCGGATGGATCATCGCCAAGCAGAACGAGTTCTATCGCCAGTTCTCGAGTCTCATTCGCGCCGCCAAGGCGGACGGCAGCGCGGTGTGGAGCCTGCTCGGCGTCTCGTTCCTCTACGGCGTCTTTCATGCCGCGGGTCCCGGCCACGGCAAGGCGGTGATCTCCTCCTACGTGGTCGCCAACGACGAGACCTGGCGGCGCGGCGTGGTGCTGTCGTTTGCCTCTGCGATCCTGCAGGCGCTGGTCGCCGTGGTGGTGGTCGCGATCTTTGCCGCGCTGCTGCGCGCGACCGCCTCGACCATGCGCTCCGCGGTGGATTGGATCGAGCTCGTCAGCTACGCGCTCATCGTCGGCATCGGGCTGCGCCTCCTATGGGTGAAGGGGCGCGCCCTGGTCGGCGCCGCGCGCATGCTCGGGCGGCCGAAAGCCAAGGCCGGCGCGGCGGTGCCGCAGCACGTCCCCGCGCATGACACGCACGATCATCATGCGCACGGTCATGACGCGCATGACCATGCCCATGATCACCACGCTCATGATCACGATCACGCGCACCATGACCATGATCATGCGGCTCACGCGCATGACGACCATTCGCATCACGGCCATGGCCCGCAGCCCGACGCCCATGCGCACCACGATCACAACCACGGGGACGATGCCTCGGCCTGGGGCCACGCCCATGCGCCGGAGCCGCAGGAGCTGGCCGGCCCGGGCGGCTGGTCGCGCGGGCTTTCGGCGATCGTCGCGGTCGGCATGCGGCCATGCTCGGGCGCGATCATCGTGCTGGTCTTCGCCTTGACGCAGGGTCTGTTCTGGGCCGGCGTGGCCGCCACCTTCATCATGGGGCTCGGCACCGCCGTCACGGTTGCGGCGATCGCCACGGTCGCGGTCGGCGCGCGCACCTGGGCCGGCCGCTTCGCCGGCGCACGCTCGGGCTACGGCATGCTGGCGCTGCGCGGCATCGAGGTGACGGCCGCGCTCGCGATCATCGCCTTCGGCGCGCTGCTGCTCACCGGCTACATGGCGAGCGAGCGCTTGATCGGGGTTTAGTCCCCTGTGTCCCGGATGCGGTGCAGCGCGAGTGCGCAGGACGAAGCGGTGCACCGCTGCTCCGGGACCTTTCCAGATTCGAATTTGGAACGGTCCCGGGTCTGCAGCGCAGCACTTCGCTTCGCTCGTGCTGCGCTGCGCCCGGGACACGCGTTACGGATTTTCGAAATCCTCCGGCCTCAACTCGATCGGCGCGCCGTGCGGCGTGCGGTCGGCGGCATGGTCCCAGGCGTCGCGATAGCGATGCAAGGTATCGCGGGTCGCGATGTCCTTGGCGGCGACGAGCCGCTCAAGCGCATTGAGCCAGTGCCGGTAATAGGTCGCGCCGGTGTCGGGATCGCCCGCGGCCTGGGCGCGCTTGATCTCGTCGGCGAGCGTCGCCGCCCATTCGGGCCAGGTGAACAACCCGCGCGCGTGCAGTGCGAGCGCCATCGCGAAGGCCTGCGCCTCCCAGGGCTCGCGAAACACCGGCCCCTCGGCGTCGCGCGGAATCCCCGGCACGGCCTCGGTGGCGCGGCGGGCGGCGCCCCGGTCGATCATGTCACGCCGGTTCCAGATAGGGTTCCCACGCCTCGATCGAGACCTTGAGCGTCGGATCGGCGCTCTCGCCCCACAATTCGCGGCTCTCAAACAGCACCGTATAGAGCCATTGCGGGTTCTCGCCCGCCCCGGTCGCGACCGAGTCGGGAAAGACGTGGAAGCCGCGGACGCATTCGATCACGCCGGTGCGGCCGCGGGCATAGCGCGGCAGCCGCGTGTGGGTGGTGGGATTGATGATCCGGGTGCGCACGCGGTCGCCGGGCTTGAACTGCGCCACCGTGTTGGTCGGCCGTGAAAACGAGCCGCGCGCCAGCGCTTTCGGCACGTCCGCGGCGGGCAATCGTCGCGCCAGCGGCTTGCCGGGCCGCAACGAATGCCCGGCGGCGACCTCGTCGGCGCCGACCAGCCCGAACTCGACCAGGAGCGTCTCCAGCCTCAGCGCCCACTTCGCGTAATAGCTCATGCCGAGATAGTCGCGCGGCGGAAGCCCCTCGACCACCGCGCGCGACTTGTCGATGTTCCAGATCTTGGCGTAGCTCATGATGCGGTTCATCGCGAGCGCGCGGCCCTCCCACCGGGAGTGGAAGGGAGGCTCGTTGGGCTCCGGCGCGACCGGGCCGAACCCGTGCATGCCGCCCATGTCGTGAATGCCGTTCATCGCGCCTCCGGGAGTACAGGGAAAATCTGCCGCGATCTTATCCGGAGCGTACGCGCAGGGCTAGCGATGCTGGTGACGCACCTCATCGTCCACCTCGACCTCGCCGGCCCGCTCGTGCGCCGCCATCCAGGCCGCGAGCGAGGGCGTAACCTCGTGCGCGGCCTTGAGCTGGCGCAGCGCCACTCGGACGTTGGTGCGCGCGAAACGATGGCCGATGACCTCGACGACCGAGGGGTCTTCTCCAGCCGCGATCGCCGTGGCCACGCGCTGCTTGAGCGCGGTGAACTCCGGATTGCCGAACATGTTCAGCATCTGCTGGAAGGCGGCGTGACGCGCGGGATCGAACGGCCGGTTGTTGCCGAGCCCGTCGCGCGCGGGGTGCGACGGATAGAGGTGGGCGCAGGGAATCCAGCCGTCGGGAATCTGCTCGGTCGCGGCGTGGGTGCGCCGGTGATGGAGCAGGTTGGGCAGCACGTGGGTGTGCGGGCCTTCCGGGCTCTTGCCGTTCGGGTCGGGGATCGGCTGGTAGACTTCGATGCGGCCGAGGCGGCTGGCGAACACCCGATGCGGGCCGGTGGCGACGATCACTCCCATGGCCGGATTGCCGGCTTCGAGCAGCGAGCGTCCGGCCTGGGCGCGCAATGTCGCGGCCACCTCCGGATCGCCAATGCGGACATGGAGGTCGGCCTGCAGCCCGTCGATGCCGAGATCGAACAGGATGGCGCCGCGATCCTGTTCGCGCAGTGCGCCGGTGTCGGGGCCGATTTCGGTCAGCACCGTGCGCCGGCTCATGGAGGCGCGCGCCTCCGGCAGGCACAATGCAATGCGATGCGCCCAGCTATCCACCGTCGTGGTCTCGAAGGCGACGAGCCGCATGTCCGCCGGCGGCTCGATCCTGAGCCCGCCGCGGGGCGTCACGGCGGACAGGGAATTCTCGCCGCGGGTGAGCGCGACCGGCTCGTCCGGGCTGCGCATGAATTCGGCGATCGCGCCGAAGGTGCCGAGACTCCATTGGGTCTCGGGATTGGCCATCTGGCTGGCCAGAAACTCGAAGCCGTCTGCTGCTACGCTCACAAACCCCTCCCTCGTTTCTTGCAACGCATTCCCGGCGGCAAGGCCGGGCTGCCCGCGGCCAAGGGCGGTCATCCGCGGACTTCCGCGTGAGCCTCAGACGACCCTCTTGGCCGGGAGCGAAAGTCTATAGCGCGAAGCGAAGATGCCACAACGGTGGCGCGACGTCGTTGCGAGAAAAATTTTCGATCAATAGTGTATCCCCGCGATCGCCGCTCAGACCGTGACCTGATCGGGCCGCTTCGCCAGTCCGGTGCCGATCATGGCGTCGCGGGTCACCAGCGCCGCGAGCTTCTCCTCGCTCCAGCCCTCGGTGCCGGCGGGCCGCATCGGCAGCACGATGAAGCGGGTCTCGGCGGTCGAATCCCAGACCCGGATTTCGGTCGCCGCCGGCAACGTGACGCCGAAATCGGCGAGCACGCCGCGCGGATCGATCACGGTGCGCGAGCGGTAGGGCGCCGACTTGTACCAGGTCGGCGGCAGGCCCAGCACCTCCCACGGATAGCAGGAGCAGAGCGTGCATACGATCATGTTGTGCAAGCGCTCGGTGTTCTCGACCATGACCAGATGATCGCCCACGCGACTGACGAAACCGAGCGAGCCGACGGCGGCGCTCGCGTCCTTGAGCAGGGCCTGCCTGAAGGCGGGATCGGCCCAGGCCTTGGCGACGACCTTGGCGCCGTTATGCGGACCGATGCGGGTCTCGTAGGCCTCGATGATGGCGTCGATCGCGGCCGGGTCGATGTAACCCTTCTCGGTCAGGATGGTCTCCAGCGCGCGCACGCGGAGCTGCGTCTCGGACAGTTCCGAGCCGTGAGCGTGATCGTGGTGATCGTGATCTTTTCCGGCCATCGAACTGAAATCCTCGGAGCTCTCTGTGGGTGGTCGTGATGCGAGCGAGCAGACGCCGCAGTATCGTCCCGGAACGCGCAGGTGTCGAGCGACCAACGGTCGCGCATGCCCGCCACGCCCAGGGCGCAATGCGCCGGCCCGCACCGGCCGGCGCCGTGGGACAAGGCTGCGACGTGTGGTATTGCTGACGGCGCGCGAGACAGAGCGCATGAAGCGTCGCGCTGCCACCCGCGGACGCATCGTTGATGGCGCGAACATTTCTGGGAGATCACGATGAGATCGTTGCGAATGTCCGGCTTGAGCTGGACGCTGCTGCTGACCGTGGTGCCGGTGTCGTCGGCCTATGCGATCCAGGTGTGTTACGACTATGCGCTCTACCGGGCGGCGCAGCTGCAGGGGATCGCCGGCTGCGACCCGACGCCGGGCGGCATCGCCCCGAACAAATACCTGAGCGCCGGCGAGCTGCAGACTCGTTTGGCCAAGCTGGGCTATCGGAATGTCTCGGGCAACGACGCGGCCACTTTCGGCAAGCAGATGTTCGGCACGCCGGGCTTTGCCGAACAATATCTCAAGCCGGGCGATGTGGTCTTCCTGCGAAACGATCATGTGGGATTCGTGACGCCTGACAAGCGGGTCGCGCATTTCATCCAGCTTCCCGGCACATCGCGGACCAACATGGCGTTCGATGCGACAGCCGTGTTGCCGCCCCCGACCAAGGCCACGGTTGGGACGGTGGAGCTGCAGGGTGGATTATTCCAAAGCGATGAGGTGCGGACATTCCTGAACGACCGCACCCACGCCAAAGGCGGCGGCGTGCTGGTCATGCGGCCGCAGGGGCCGGCGGCGCCCGATGCGCGGCAGGCGGCGTGCCCGACCCCCAATACCGGAAACATGGATTCCGCCACGCTGAAAGTGCCTAACGACAAGCCGGAACGGGTCCGCACCCCGTTCGGGACCGCCAAGAATGGCATCTACACGATCAAGGCATCAGGCGTCGTCAGCGACTGGTCGGACCACAACGACGGCGTGGATCCCGTCTGGTGCTACGCCGAATGGCGTTGCGGAAAAGATGGATTGCCTTGGAACCAGCTCCTCATCAACGGCAAGGGCATGACCGAATTGCACGGCAAAACGATTCCCTACAACCGTGCACATGAATACACGATCGAAACCCCCGGCACCGGTCAGCCGTTCGAATTCTGGGCCTATGATGCCGTCGGCAGTTCGGCCGACAACAAAGGATCCTGGACCGTGGTTGTGACCCGCAAGCGTTAGCGGGACGTCGTCCCCGCAGAGCGCGCGCCATGCCGGCAGCGGATATGTTCGACCTGACCGGCCGCGTCGCGCTCGTGACCGGCGCCTCCAGCGGGCTTGGCGCACGCTTCGCCGAGGTGCTGGCGGAGGCGGGCGCCAAGGTCGCGCTGGTCGCCCGCCGCGCGGATCGCCTTGCTGACGTTGCCGCGCGCATCGAGCACGCCGGCGGCCGCGCGATCGCGCTCGCCGCCGATGTGCGCGACCGCGCCGCGATGGTGCGTGCATTCGACGCCGCCGAGGCTGCGTTCGGCACCGTCGACATCCTGGTCAACAATGCGGGCGTCGCGCATTCACATCGGGCGCTGGAGCTGACCCAGGAGGAATGGCGCCGCGTGCTCGGCACCAATCTCGACGCCGTCATGTTCTGGTCGCAGGAGGCCGCGCGGCGGCTCCTTGCCGCCGGCAGGGGCGGTGCGATCGTGAACGTTTCCTCGGTGCTCGGCCTGGGTGTCGCCAAAGGCGTGGCCGCCTATGCGGTGGCCAAGGCCGGCGTGATCCAGCTCACCCGGGCGCTCGGACTCGAGCTCGCCGGCAAGGGCATCCGCGTCAATGCCATCGCGCCGGGCTGGATCGTGACCGACCTCAATCGCGAGTACCTCGCAAGCGAGCGCGGCGCCGCCATCGTGAAGGACATCCCGATCGGCCGTTTCGGCGTCGAGCGCGATCTCGACGGCGTGCTGCTGCTGCTGGTGTCCGATGCCGGCCGCTTCATCGCCGGCGCGACCGTCGTGGTCGACGGCGGGCAGATGGTGGCGCTGCGCGGGTGACACTAGATCCTCGAGTTGTCGGATCCGGGTGCGCAGGACGCGTTTGTCAGCGCCTCCACCATGGAGGCATTCGGCGTTTTGCCGATGAGCGGCTGATCTGATAAACTCCTTGGGCGGTCTCGCATACCCTCTATTTGGCCATGAGGTCATCATGAACATACATGCGACAACGCGGGATGCGGAACGTGCCCAGTCTGAGGGCGATGCTGTTTATGAGCAGCTATTGCCGATCCTTCAGCGGCAAGGTGTGAAGGCCGGGCATTTCGTCGCGATCAGCATCGCAACGGGGGAATTCGTGACCGCCGAGACGCGGTTGGAGCTGATGACGGTTTACAAGGAGAAGTTTGGTGAATCGATCGGCTGGGTGAGACGAATTGAATACGAATCGCATTGATGGGCTTAGCGGCTGGGTCGATGACCGTCGGCGGCCCCTTCTCAATCTACGCCTCGTACGTGATGAGGTTGTTTGCGTTCTGGTGGATACCGGGTTCAACGGCTATCTGCTTTGGGAAGGTGGTATGGGCAATGGTTCAACTTTTCCCGGAGAATTGAGTCCGCTGTATGAATTAGTCGAAGTTGCAGGCGCCACTATTCTCGTGAATCTCGCCTCGGTAGACATTCAGTGGTTCGGCGACGAAGGACGCGTTACGCGCGTCGAAACACTGGTGTCAATTTCCGGAAAACAACAGGCGCCTGGAAATCCGGCGGCGCTTTTGGGAACCGCCTTGTTGTCTGGAATGATTCTTGTCGTCGATTTCTTGGACGCGACCTTGCGTATTGAGCGATCCAAATAACGCTCTTCCGAGGAGAGGCCCGGCCGGTGGACTTCACTCTCGCACCAGAGCTGGACAACATCCGCCTGCGCACGCGCGCCTTCGTCGAAGAGCACGTGCTGCCGCTCGAAGCCGACCGCGACGACTACGACGGTCACGAGAACATCCGCCTCGACCTGCTCGGGCGCGTGCAGGCGACGGGTGCTGGCGCGGATCATGAAGGAGGAAGGGCGCGATTTCTGGCGGTGGGGCAAGGGCTGGCCCCGCATCACGGCGAGACCCTTCCCCGCCTGATGCTGAGGAGCTCCTGCGCCTTCGAGACGGACGCCTTTGCGCTCTCCTCCGCGATGAAGCGGAGCAACAAACGCCGTGGAGCTACGTCGTCACTTCATCCGTCCGCAGCGGCCGCTCCTCGACCAGCACCAGGGCGACGAAGGATAGCGCCAGGCACGCCGCGATCGTGAAGAACACGCTGCGGAAGGCCTGCGCCGCTGCCGCGGCCTCGGGCGACAGCGGGACGTCGAACCCCGCCGTCCCGCCGCCGGTGAGCGAGGAGCCGGCCGTCAGTACGATGGCGCCCAGCAGCGCCACCAGGATGGTGGTGAACAAGGCGCGCATGAAGCTCATGGCGCCGAGCGCGGTGCCGAGCTGGTGGCGCGGCACCACGTTCTGGATGGCGACGGTCGTGCACGACGGCATCGGCCCGAAGCCGGCGCCCACCAGGAACAGCAGCACCTGCAGCGTCAGCGCGGTCATGCGGTCCGCCCACAGGGCCAGCATGACCATCGACGCGATCGCCACCACGAACAGGCACATCGGCAACAGCTTGTAGTGCTTCACGCGGCCGAGCAACTGCCCGCACAACCCGGCGTTGGCATTGAGCGTCACCATCAGGATCATCAGGCTCAAGCCGGCATTGGTCGGGGACAGCCCGTAGACGCTTTGCAGGTACATCGGCAGGAAGATGTTGAGGCCGACGATCCCGGCCCATCCGAAGGCGGGAGCCAGCGCCGCCCAGCGCACGATCGGCTCGCGCAGGATCGCGAGTGGAATCAAAGGTTCCGGCGCGCTCAGGAGCCGCGCGAAGAACAGGCCGCCGAGCACGAGCGCGGCCAGGACCAGGACCCCGATCGCCGGCGACAACCACGGATAGCTCTTGCCGCCGAGGTTGAGCGCCAGCATGAACGACACGCTCGCGAGCACGATCAGCATCGCGCCGATGACATCGAGCCGGTGCGGCTGCTCGTAGCGCGGCAGCCGCGCGAGCAGCCTCGACGTGATCGCGAGCGCGAGGAGGCCGAACGGGATGTTGAGCCAGAAGATCACCGACCAGTGCAGATGGTCCGCGATGAAGCCGCCGAGCGCCGGCCCGCAGGCGCCGGCGGTCGTGTAGGTGATGGAGAAATAGGTGTAGTAGCGCCCACGCTCCTTGGGCGCGGCGGCGTCGCCCAGCACGATGATGCTGATCCCGGACAGGCCGGCGCCGCCAATCCCCTGCAGCGCGCGCCCCGCGATGAGCACGTAGATCGACGGCGCCAGCGCGCAGATCAGCGAGCCCACCAGGTAGGCCGCAATCGCGATGCGCATGGCGAACAGGCGGCCGTGGATATCGGCGACCTTGCCGTAGAGCGGCATCGCGGCGGTGGCGGTCAGGAGATAGACGGTGATCAGCCACGGCAGGCTCGCGACATCGCCGAAGTCGCGCCCGATCGTCGGCAGCGCGCTCGCCAGGATGGTGTGGTCGACCGAGCCGAGGAACAGCGGCAGCAGCACGCCCAGCACGATCAGCCGCGTTTCCTTGTGGCTCAGCGGCTTCGCCGCGCGCGCATCGACGGGAGCGTCCATCCGGGCGGCAGGTCCCTACTTGGCGTCCGCAACCGTGTCGGTCTGCAGCGGCTTTTCTTCGAGCAGGAGGATGGCGACGAAGGCGATGGCGAGCGCGCCGGCGGCGGCGAAGAACACCCGGCGGAACGCCTCCGCGGCAATCCCAGCCTCGCTGCCGAGCGTGCCGCCGAGCGCTCCGGGCGAGAGCTGTCCCGCCGCGGCGGAGATGGCGCCGGCCGCGACGATGGCGCCGAACACCGCCACCAGCATGGTGCCCAGCAGACTGCGGCAGAAATTCATGGTGCCGACCGAAATGCCGAGCTGGTGGCGCGAAACCGAATTCTGCAGCGCGGTCTGCGCGAGCCCGGGAAGCGGGCCGAAGCCGAGCCCGATCAGGCACAGCAAGAACTCGAACGACAGGAGGTCGAGTGCGTCCACCCGCCACGCCAGGATCGAGATCGACGTGACGGCGAGGAGTGCTCCCATCATCGGCAGCAGCTTGTAGCGGCGCTGGCGCATCAGCACGTAGCCCGACAGACCGGCGCTGACGTTGAGCGCGATCATCAGCACCATCAGGGTGAGGCCCGCGTTGGTCGGCGTGAGCCCGATGACGTTCTGCAGGTACATGGGGAGAAAGATGTTCAGCCCGAGGATCGATCCCCAGCCGAAGGCGTGGATCACGACGCAGCAGACGACCGAGCGGTTGCGCAGGATGGCGATCGGGATCAGTGGCTCCGGCGCCGCCTTGAGCCGCATGACGAAGAGAGCGCCGCCGATGACCGACGCGGCGAAGAGCGCGAGCACATGCGGCGAGGTCCAGGAATATTGCTTGCCGGGCAGATTCAATCCCAGCATGAAGGACACGCTCGCCAGCACGATCAGGATCGAGCCGATCACGTCCAGGCGATGCGGCCGTTCGTGCCGCGGCAGCCGGCGCAACAGCCGCAGCGTCACCATGAGCGCCGCCAGGCCCATGGGGATGTTGAGCCAGAAGATCGCCGACCAGTGGATGTGGTCGGAGAGGAAGCCGCCGAGCGCCGGTCCGCTGGCGCCCGCCGTGGTGTAGATCACGGCGAAATAGGCGTAGTAGCGCCCGCGCTCCTTGGGCGAGGCGACGTCGCCGAGCACGACCGACCCCATCGACGCCAGCCCGCCGCCGCCGAGGCCATGCAGCGCGCGTCCGAGGATCAGCACCAGCATGTTGGGCGCGAGCGCGCACAAGAGCGAGCCCGCCATGTAAAGCAGGATCGCAATGCGCAGCGTGAAGCGGCGGCCGCGGATGTCGGCGATCTTGCCGTAGAGCGGCACCACCGCGGTCGAGGCCAGCAGATACGCGGTGATCAGCCAGGGCAGGCTCAGGCTGTCCCCGAACTCGCGCCCGATAGTCGGCAGCGCGCTTGCCAGGATGGTGTTGTCGAGCGAGCCCATGAACACCGGCAGCAGCATGCCGAACACGATCAGCCGCGCCTCACGATGGGTGAGCGGCTTCACCTCGCTCTGCTCGACCAGGGCGTCCATCAGCTCAGAATTGATTCGCGCTACAGGATGGGCCACCTCGATCGTGGTGAACCCGGCAGCGGCGGTTTTAGAGCAGTCGCCGCCGTTCGGCCAGCGCTGCGCGGGCATTCCAGCGTGGCCGAGCCATGCGTTTCATGCCGTGGGCGGCAGCGCCGATCTTGACGGCGAGCGGCGAGTTGTCTTCAGCTTGCGGCTTCGGCCGGTGCAGGGTCGAAGCGACCGTCCGGCCGTCAGCCGCGCTGCCGTCCTGCCGGCCAAGGCGCTGGTGCAGTGGCGCGACGTGGCGAAGGCGGCCAATATCGAGATCGAGCCCGGGCAGTGCGCGGAAGGTAGCGATGTTCTACGGAAACTTCGGCGATGGCGACCAGGAATTCTTCCAGGACGCGCTCAAGAGATACGCCAAGATATTCGCCGACGTCTTTGCGGCGGACAATGTGATTCTATTCGATCGAAATCTTGCCATCCTGCGCGAGAAGAAGTTCATGGATGCCTGCGAGCGGAACGCTCGCAACGATCAGGAGCGTTCGCTGCTGCTGCGGCTCAACACGCTCGTGTGGGCGGCCTCGGAAGCGCTTCGCCTGCCGGGAGATTTTGTCGAATGCGGCGTGCTGCGCGGCTTCTGCATGTCGGTGATCGCCGACTATCTCGATTTCGGCGGCATCCCCAAGCAGTTTTACCTCTACGACACGTTCGAAGGCATCCCGCCCCAATACGATTCGGAGCGTCATGATGCGCCGGGCTATCGCGAGCCGGGGCTTCATGAATCGGTCGTGGAACGGTTTTCACGCTATCCGAACGTCCATGTCGTGCGCGGTGTGGTGCCCGACAGTTTCGCGCAGGCATGTCCGGCGCAGATTGCGTTCTTGCATCTGGATATGAACTCCTCGAAGTCGGAAGTGGCGGCGCTCGAAGCGTTGTTCGATCGCATCGCGCCGGGTGGGCTCATCGTGTTCGACGACTATGGCTGGAGCGCCTATCAGGCCCAGCAGGTCGTCGAAGACGAGTTCATGCGAAAGCGCGACCACCGCATCTTGGAGCTGGCGACCGGCCAGGGCTTGCTCATCAAGCACTGACCTGGAGCATTTTCAGGAAAAGTCAGAATCCGGTTTTCCGTCCGAAAATGCGACCACTGCAAGAGTCCTGGAGCACATTCAGTTCTGGGAGAAACGGAATGTGCTCCAACCTGGGTGGGGGCTGCGTACCAGCCCCTGCTCACAGCTCATGATTCCCAGCTCATGAGGTCAGAGTTCGCCCGGCGTCAGCAGTTCGGTCCTGCTGCATTGCGCCAAAATGCGCCGGCGGGCGTCCTGCCGACATTTTCTTCCCGCTCGCCGTTCCGTGACGAAATGCACTGTCAAGTCAGGCTATTAGCATTGCCTGTGGCGCTGCCGCTGTTTATGTGATCTGAGCCCGATTTGCCTCTGGCGGTGCTCCCGCCACAAGGGCAGACTGCCTCCGGGAGGGCCCGCGCAATGGCGCTCAGCCACGTCACGCTCGACGACAAGTTCGACCTGACCAAGCGCCGGATCTTCTCCACCGGCTTTCAGGCGCTTGTGCGTCTCTGCCTGATGCAGAAGGAACTCGACCGCCGCGCCGGCCTCAACACGGCGGGCTTCGTCACCGGCTACCGCGGCTCGCCATTGGGCGGCCTCGACCAGCAGTTCCTGCGCGCCGGCCGCCAGCTCGCCGCCGCCGACATCAAGTTCCAGGCCGGCATCAACGAAGACTTGGCGGCCACCGCGCTCTGGGGCTCGCAGCAGGCGGAGCTGCGCGGCGAGGGCCGGTACGACGGCGTGTTCGGCCTCTGGTACGGCAAGGGCCCCGGCGTCGACCGCACCGGCGACGTCTTCCGCCACGCCAATTTCGCCGGCACTTCGAAACACGGTGGCGTGCTGGCGCTCATGGGTGACGACCATACCGCCGAGTCGTCCACCACCGCGCATCAGTCGGAATATCACTTCATCGACGTGATGATCCCGATCCTCAACCCGGCCGGCGTGCAGGAAATCCTCGACTACGGTCTCTACGGCTGGGCGATGTCGCGCTACTGCGGTACCTGGGTGGCGCTCAAGACCATGCACGAGACCGTCGAGACCACCGCCGTGATCGACGGCAGCCTCGACCGCGTCAACATCGTGATCCCGACCGACTTCGAAATGCCGGAAGGCGGCCTCAACATCCGGCTGCGCGACACCGTGCTCGGCCAGGAGGCGCGGCTGCACGACTACAAGCGCGACGCCATGCTTGCCTTCGTGCACGCCAACAAGCTCAACAAGTACATCACGTCGGGCGGCCGCACGCCGCGCATCGGCGTCATCACCACCGGCAAGTCCTATCTCGACGTGCGCCAAGCGCTCGACGAACTCGGCCTCGACGAGGTCAAGTGCAACGACCTCGGGCTGCGCCTCTACAAGATCGGCTGCTCGTGGCCGATCAGCCAGCGCGACCTCAAGGACTTCGCGGCCGGGCTCGACCTCATCATCGTGGTCGAGGAGAAGCGTTCGCTGCTGGAAGTGCAGGTGCGCGAGGAGCTTTACGGCACCGCCAACCAGCCGGTCTGCATCGGCAAGAAGGACGAGCGCGGCAACTGGCTGTTTCCGGTCAAGGGCGCGCTCGATCCCAACGAGGTCGCAATCTGCATCGGCGAGCGGCTGCTCGCGCGCGGACATAACGAGGATCTCGCCGAGCGCGTGCGCCGCCTCAAGGACGCCCAGCGGGCGCTCGCCGAGACGTCCGACATCGCGCAGCGCATTCCGTATTTCTGCTCGGGCTGCCCGCACAACCGCTCGACCGTCGTCCCCGCCGGCATGCGCGCCTATGCGGGCATCGGCTGCCACTACATGGTGCAGTGGATGGACCGCGACACGCTCGGCTACACCCAGATGGGCGGCGAGGGCGTGAACTGGATCGGCGAGGCGCCGTTCTCGACGCGCGCGCATGTGCTGCAGAACCTCGGCGACGGCACCTACAACCATTCGGGCTACATGGCGATCCGCGCCGCCATCGCGTCGGGCGTCAACATCACCTACAAGCTTCTGTTCAACGACGCCGTCGCGATGACCGGCGGCCAGCCCAACGACGGCGGTCTCACGGTGCCGCAGATCGCGCGCCAAGTGACAGCCGAAGGCGCAAAGCGCGTCGTCATCGTCACCGACGAGCCCGACAAATACGCCTCGGCCTTATCCCTCCTCCGCCTGCCGGGAAGGGACGAGGGGGGCGACTTGCCGCGTGGCGTCACCATCCATCACCGCGACGAGCTCAACGCGGTGCAGACCGAGCTGGCCGCCGTCCCCGGCGTGACGGTGCTGATCTACGACCAGACCTGCGCGGCCGAGAAGCGCCGGCGGCGCAAGCGCAAGACCTATCCCGATCCCGACAAGCGCGTGATCATCAACGAGCTCGTCTGCGAAGGCTGCGGCGACTGCGGCGTGCAGTCGAACTGCGTATCGATCCAGCCGCTGGAGACCGAATGGGGGCGCAAGCGCACCATCGATCAATCCAGTTGCAACAAGGACTTCTCCTGCCTCAAGGGGTTCTGCCCGTCGTTCGTGACGGTGCACGGCGCCAGGCCCAAGCAGGTCGCCGGGATGCTGCAGGCGCCGCTGCCGGCCCTGCCGGAGCCGAAGCTCGCGACCATCGGCCAGACCTACGGCATCATCGTCACCGGCGTCGGCGGCACCGGCGTGGTGACGGTCGGCGCCATCATCGGCATGGCGGCGCATCTCGAAGGCAAGGGCGTCGGTGTGCTCGACATGGCCGGCCTCGCGCAGAAGGGCGGCGCGGTCTACAGCCACATCCGCATTGCGCAGAAGCCGGCGGACATCCACGCCATCCGCATCGCCGCGCATGGCGCCGATCTCGTGCTCGGCGGCGACATCGTGGTCGCCGGCACCCGCAAGGTGCTGGCGGCGGTCGAGCCCGGCATGACCACGATGGTCGTCAACCGCGCCGAGATGCTGCCCGGCGAGTTCACGCGCAACCCGGAATTCTCGCTGCCGACCGAGCGGCTGCGCCGCGCCATCGCCACCGCGACCGGCGGCGAGTCGTTCTATTTCCTGGACGCCTCGCGCATCGCCAATGCGGTCGCCGGCCAGTCGATCGCGGCCAACATGGTCATGCTCGGCTATGCCTGCCAGGTCGGCGCGCTGCCGATCTCGGCCGCCTCGATCGAGGACGCGATCGCGCTCAACGGCGAAGCCGTCGCGATGAACACGGCCGCGTTCCGCTGGGGCCGCCATGCGGCGGCCGATCCGAACGCCGTGGAGGCGCTGGTCGCCCCGGCGCCGGGCGCGGTCAGCAAGGCGCGGCGGTTGTCGCAGTCGTTCGACGAGACCGTGGCGCGCCGGGTGGCCTTTCTCACGGACTACCAGGACGCCGCCTATGCGGCGCGCTACCGCGTGTGGGTCGAGAAGGTGAAGGCCGCGGAAGCCGCGCTCGCTGCGGGCAAGCGCGGGCTCGCGGAAGCCGTCGCGCGCAATCTGTTCAAGCTGATGGCCTACAAGGACGAATACGAGGTCGCGCGTCTCTTCAGCAACGGCGAATTCGAGCGCCAAGTGGCGCAGCAGTTCGACGGCGAGAGGCTTCGCTTCGAGTTCCAGCTCGCGCCGCCTCTGCTCGCGCGCACCGATCCGGCCACCGGCCAGCCGCGCAAGATCGCGTTCGGGCCCTGGATGATGCCGGTGTTCCGGCTGCTGGCGCGGTTCAAATCGCTGCGCGGCACGGCGTTCGACCCGTTCGGCCGCAGCGCCGAGCGGCGCATGGAGCGCGGGCTGATCGCCGATTACGAAGCCACGCTGGCGGAATTGCTGGCCAAGCTGTCGCCCGCCAACCACCATCTGGCGGTCGGCATCGCGGCGATCCCGGAAAAGATCCGCGGCTTCGGCCACGTCAAGAAGCGCAACCTGGGCACCGCCAAGGCCGACGAGGCCGCGCTGCTCGACCAGTTGCGCGCCGGCACGCCGCACTATCTGCGGGCGGCGGAGTAGGCTCAGGTCGCGAATGCTGGCTTGGCCGTTGGCTTGCCCTTGCGAAGACTGGCGGCCCGGCGTCTCCCCGACGCCGGGGCGCGGCATGTCCGCGCGGACATTTGCATCCGAATCGGGGCTCGGCACGCATGCAAGGCGCGCCGCTATCGCGTATGCTGGGCGCAGCCCCACGAAAGCAGCCATGAACGAAGCAACGCCCATCGCCGCCGAGATCGCCCCTGAGATCGCGACCCCGACCGCGACCGCCACCCTCTTGCCGGCCAAGCAGCAGCCCGTGGCGCGCAGCGGCATCGGCGTGCTGGTGGTCAATCTCGGCACGCCGGATTCGGCCGACGCGCCCGGCGTGCGCCGCTATCTCAAGGAGTTCCTCTCCGACCCGCGGGTGATCGAGGACCAGGGCCTGCTCTGGCAAACGATCCTCAACGGCATCATCCTGCCGATCCGGCCGCGGATCAAAGCGCGCGACTACCGCAAGATCTGGAACACCGAGCAGAACGAATCCCCGCTCAAGACCATCACCCGCGCGCAGGCGCAAAAGCTCGGCTCCACCCTGGAGCCGCTCGGCCCCTATGTCATGGTCGAGTGGGCGATGCGCTACGGCAACCCCTCGATCGCCTCGCGCTTGAAGGAGCTGTGCGCGAAAGGCTGCGAGCGCATCCTGGTGCTGCCGCTCTATCCGCAATATTCCGCCGCCACCACCGCGACGGTCTGCGACGAGGTGTTTCGCGTGCTCGCGCGCATGCGCCGGCAGCCGACGGTGCGCTTCGCGGCGCCCTATTACGACGACAAGGTCTATATCGAGGCGCTGGCCGCCTCGACCAGCGCGGAACTGTCCCAGCTCGCGTTCCAGCCCGACGTGATCCTGGCGTCGTTCCACGGCATGCCGCAGGCCTATATCGACAAGGGCGATCCCTATTACGATCATTGCGTGGAGACGACGCGGCTCCTGCGCGAGCAGCTCAAGCTCGACGAGAGCAAGCTGATGCTGACATTCCAGTCGCGCTTCGGGCGCGGCAAGTGGCTCGAGCCCTCGACCATCGAGACCGTCAAGAGCCTGGCCAAGCGCGGCGTGAAGAACCTCGTGGTGGTCACGCCCGGATTCTCGGCCGACTGCCTGGAGACGCTGGAGGAGATCGCGGTCGAGAACGCCCATGTCTTCAAGAAGAACGGCGGCGAGAATTTCTTTGCGATCCCTTGCCTCAACGACAGCGGGCCGGGCATGCTGGTGCTCTGGCAACTGGCGCTGCGCGAGCTCAAGGGCTGGGTTTGAATTGTCTGCAGGGTGAACTCGTAGGGTGGGCAAAGGCGCGAGCACTGGGATTTCCGGGTGGGCAAAGTCTATCGTGCGCCGTGCCCACGCGGAGATGATACGGCAAGCGCCTTTGCCCACCCTGCGGGGCCAAAGAGAAAAAGGGGAGGAAACGATGAACACAAAGACTTCAAAAATTCTGCAATTCGCCGCCACCTGCGTGGCGCTTGCCGCATTGACGGCGACCGCGCAGGCGCAGGGAAGCTGGACCATGAAGGCGCCGGTGCCGGCGCGCCTCAACGAGGTGTCGGTGGCCGCCGTCGCCGGCAAGCTGCACGTGATGGGCGGCAGCGTGCTTGGCTTCACCGGGCCCTACCACGTGCAGTACGATCCGGCGAGCGACACTTGGCGTCCGCGCGCGCCGCTGCCGCGTGCGCTCGACCACATCGGCTCGGTGGCCTTGAACGGAAAGATCTACACGGTCGGCGGCTTCGTCGGCGGCGGCACTCACAGGGACGGGCAAAATTCAGTCTTCGAGTACGACCCGGCCTCCGACACCTGGCGCATTCTCGCGCCGATGAAGGCCGGCCGCGCCTCCGTCGGCGTGGCCGTGATCGATGGCAAGATCCACGCCATCGGCGGACGCTCTCCCGACAACAATGTCACGGTCGCCACGCATGAGGTCTACGATCCGGCGACCAATGCCTGGAAGGATCTGGCGCCGTTGCCTAAGGCGCGCGATCATTCGGCGGCGGTCGCTGCCGAGGGCAAGATCTATTTCGCCGGCGGCCGCTTCGGGGCTTCGACCGAGCGCACCGACATGATGGACATCTACGACCCGAAGACCAACACCTGGAGCTCGGGTCCGCCGATGCCGACGGCGCGCAGCGGCCTCGCGGGTACGTATTACAAAGGACTGTTCCTGGTGCTCGGCGGCGAGTGGGCGCCCGAACAGCGCACCAACGCCGAGAACGAAGCCTACGACCCCAAGGCCAACGCGTGGCGCACGCTCGCTCCGATGCCGGCGGGCCGACATGCGACCGGCGCGGCCGTGCTCGGCGACAGCGTCTATCTTGCGGCCGGATCGCTGAAGCCGGGCTCCGGCCAGACCACCGACCAGACGATCGCGTTCACCCTGCCGTGACGGCTGTCAGAATGACGCCCTCGCGGCATTGAACCCGACGAAGCACGCACGCGACTAAGCCAGGGCGGAGTCTGCCTCGCCGGGCTGGATTCCGCTGCTTGCGGAGCGCTTGCGCGCTCTCCACATCTCCGGCGAGCACGACCGGAGGGTTTCATGGGTTTGGGCTTTAACGTCTTTTCGATCGTTTTCCTCGTGCTGGCGGTTCTGACGCTGTTCGCCGGCGTCAAGACCGTATCGCAGGGCTACAACTGGACCGTCGAGCGGTTCGGGCGCTACACGCGCACGCTCCATCCCGGCCTCAATCTGATCGTGCCGTTCTTCGATCGTATCGGCCGCAGGATGAACATGATGGAGCAGGTGATGGACATTCCGCAGCAGGAGATCATCACCAAGGACAATGCCACCGTCACGGTCGACGGCGTGGCGTTCTTCCAGGTGTTCGACGCGCCCAAGGCGAGCTACGAGGTCGCCAACCTGCATCAGGCCATCATCGTGCTGACCATGACCAACATCCGCTCCGTCATGGGCGGCATGGACCTCGACCAGGTGCTGTCGCATCGCGACGAGATCAACGAGCGGCTCTTGCGCGTGGTCGACGCGGCGGTGTCGCCCTGGGGCGTGAAGGTCAACCGCATCGAGATCAAGGACATCGTGCCGCCGGCCGACCTGATCGCCTCCATGGGCCGCCAGATGAAGGCCGAGCGCGAGAAGCGCGCCGAGATCCTCACCGCCGAAGGCCAGCGCCAGTCGGCGATCCTGCGCGCGGAAGGCGCCAAGCAGTCGCAGATCCTGGAGGCGGAGGGCCGCAAGGAAGCCGCCTTCCGCGACGCCGAGGGACGCGAGCGCTCGGCCCAGGCCGAGGCCAAGGCGACCGAGATGGTGAGCGAGGCGGTCGCCCGCGGCGACGTCGCCGCGCTCAACTACTTCATCGCGGAGAAATATCTGCGGGCGTTCTCGCTGCTGGCGGAATCGCCCAACCAGAAGGTGCTGATGCTGCCGATCGAGACCATGGGCGTGCTCGGCTCGCTGGCCGGCATCGGCGAGATCGCCAAGTCGACCTTCGGGGGCGACGGCAGGGCCGGTGACGGCAAGACGCCGCCGCCGCGGCGGCCGAGCGTTCCGGCCGCGGGCGCGGCGTCCTGACGGGAGGCAGCCATGAATGTGATGTCGTGGATCGTTTCGCTCGGTCACTGGAACTGGTTCGTGGCGGCAGCGGTCCTGTTCCTGATCGAGATCCTCGCGCCCGGCAGCTTCATGCTGTGGCTCGGGCTGTCGGCGATCCTGGTCGGCGCGATCTCCATCGCGATCGACTGGTCATGGCAGGCGCAGCTCATCGTCTTCGCGGTGTTCGCGGTCGCCTTCGTCCCGGCGTGGCGGCATTTTGCACGCAAGGTCGAAGAACCGGTCGACCGGCCGTTCCTCAATCGCCGCGCCGACGGCTACGTCGGCCGCGTGTTCACGCTCGACAAGCCGATCGTGGACGGCGTCGGGACGGTGCGCATCGACGACACCGTCTGGCGCGTCAGCGGACCGGATTGCCCGGCCGGCAGCCGGGTCAAGATCGCACGCGCCGACGGCGCCGATCTGCTGGTGGAAGCGAGCGCGTAGCGCAAATCGCAGGTGGGCAAAGTCGTTTGCCGTATCGCCTCCGCGTGGGCACGGCGCACGAGACTTTGCCCACGCGGAAATCCCGGTGCTCGCGCCTTTGCCCAACGCTGCGTCAATGAATAATTACGCCACTCCGGCCCGCAGCAGATCGTGCACGTGCACGACGCCGACCGGCTTGCCCTTCGTCACCACGATCAACTGCGTCTTCTTCGACGAGTTGAGCAGCTCGAGCGCCTCGCTGGCGAGTTGATCCGGGCCGACCGTCTTGGGCGCGCGGGTCATGATCTTCTCGACCGTGAGATCGAGCAGGTTGGGACTCATGTGCCGGCGCAGGTCGCCGTCGGTGATGATTCCCACCAGCCGGCTGTCCGCATCCGTGATGGCGACGCAGCCGACGCTCTTGGTGGTCATCTCCACCAGCGCGTGGGACATGCGCGTGCCGAGCACGGCGAGCGGCATCGCGTCGCCGGTGCGCATGATGTCGCGCACGAACTTGAGCATGGCGCCGAGCCGGCCGCCGGGATGCAGCTCGGCGAACTTGAGCGCGGTGAAGCCGCGGCTTTCCAGCAGCGCGATCGCGAGCGCATCGCCGAGCGCCTGCTGCATGAGAGTCGAGGTGGTGGGCGCGAGATTGTGCGGGCAGGCCTCGCGCGCCTGCGGCAGCAGCAGCACCACGTCGGCGGCGAGCGCGAGCGTGCTCTCGGCGCTCGCCGTGACCGCGATCAGGCCGATGCGGAAGCGGCGCGAGAAATTGGTCAGGTCCTTGAGCTCGACGGTCTCGCCCGACCACGACAGCGCCATGATCACGTCGTCGCGCGTGATCATGCCGAGGTCGCCGTGGCTCGCTTCGCTCGGATGCACGAAGAAGGCGGGCGTGCCGGTCGAGGCGAAGGTCGCCGCGATCTTGGAGCCGACATGGCCGGACTTGCCCATGCCGGTGACGATGATGCGTCCGCGCGCGGCGCGCATCAGGTCGACGGCGGCGGTGAACGAGCGTCCGAGCCCGTCGTGGATCGCCGCCGACAGCGCCGTGATGCCGTCGGCCTCGGCCTCGAGCGTGCGCACCGCAGACGCGATCAGGGCGCGGGCGTGGTCGCTGGCTTGGCGGGCGTTGAGCGGCTTGGGCTTGGCCATGCGGACGGTGATCGGCTCCGGGTGGTCGGGGCGCAGGGATACCACGGAATCCGGCGGACGAGGACTACCCGAATGAGCTCAACGGCTCGTTAACCATATCCGTTTTATCTCCGTTAACCAAAGGCTTGCCGCGTCTTGGCGGGGCGCCCTCGCGAGGGCCCGCGGGAGGCCTGGGGATATCTGTTCAAGGCGTTGATCTCAAACAGAATTCCTGATGCGCGCCGGTTGGCGATGAGGCCGCCGGCGCGGCGGTCGGGAGCGGGGTTCCGAGGTGCTGCGTCGCGCTCATCCACCTCCGGCGGTCCCGTTCGGCGCGCTGGCATTGATCGCGGCGCTGCTCCTGGCGGCGTCGGCGGGCGCCCAGACCGGGTCGCAAGACCCCTCGCAGGGCCTCTCCGGGATCGACCGTTTCCTGCTGCGGGGCGAGCCCGACGGCGATCCGCGCAACCCGCAACGCTTCCGCCGGCCGCAGAGCGGAGCGCAGAATCCGAACGCGACCCGCGCCGGAGAACCGTCGAACTTCGACTATCAGCCGGGCGTCGGCGCCGGCGCCACCGGATTCGATTCCAGCAACATCGATCTGCGCCGCAAGAAGAAGACCACCCAGAAGGCGAAGCCGGGAAGCAAGGCAAAAGCCGGCGCGGCCGCCCAGCCCTCCACGCCGGCGGCGAGCGCCGCCACCGCCGCCGCGCCGTCGCCCGCGATCGCGGCGTCGCGACCGCTGCAGGGCCAGCGCCGCCCCGTCGTGCCCGTGACCGGCGACGCGTTGGTGGCGGCTGCGACCGACACCGCGGTGCCGCGCCGCGCGGTGCCGCCGCAGCGCCCGCTCTCCGACCCGCCGCTGCCGGACCAGCCGAACGCGGCGGGCACCGATCCGTTCGGCCCCACCGGCGTGCTGGTTGGCGGCTTCCTGCTCAAGCCGGCGGTGGAGTTCACCGGCGCGCACGACAGCAACGCACCGCGCACGACCAGCGGCAAGCCGTCGTGGTACTCGCTGGTGGCGCCCGAGCTGCTCGTCAACTCGAATTGGGCGCGCCACGAGCTCACCGCCAACCTGCGCGGCAGCTACACCAGCTACGAGAACGCCTCCGACCTCAACCGCCCCACCGCCGATGCCAAGGTCAACGGCCGCGTCGACGTGACCACCACCACGCGAATGGACCTGGAAGGCCGTTTCCAGCTCGGCACCGACAACCCGGGCAGCCCCAACATCCAGGCCGGCCTGCGCAAGCTACCGATCTACACCACGCTCGGCGGCACCGCGGCCCTGACGCAGAGCTTCAACCGCTTCGAGGTCGCGCTCAAGGGCGGCGCCGACCGCACCGTCTACCAGCCCTCGGTCTTTACCGACGGCACCACCGGGAGCAACGACGACCGCGATTACAATCGCTACCTGGGGATCGTGCGCACCAGCTATGAGCTCAACCCGGGGGCCAAGCCCTTCGTCGAGTTCGGCGCCGACCGCCGCCTGCACGATCTCGCGGTCGATCACGGCGGCATGCGCCGCGATTCCGACGGCCGCTACCTCAAGGGCGGCTCCACGTTCGAGATTTCGCGCATCCTCACCGGCGAGGTCGCGGTGGGCTGGATCGAGCGCAGCTACAAGGACCCGGCGCTGCCCGGCATCGGCGGGCTCACCGTCGATTCCTCGCTCACCTGGCTGCCGAGCGCGCTCACCGCGATCAAGCTCACCGCCGCGACCACGGTCGACGAATCGACGCTGGCCGGCGTCGCCGGCGTGTTCCGGCGCGACGTCGGCATCCAGGTCGACCACGCGTTCCGGCGCTGGCTCATCGCCACGCTCAAGTTCACGCACGGCTTCGACGACTACGTCGGCTCGACCCGCGCGGACGACCGCTATGCGCTCTCGGCGCTCGTCACCTACAAGCTCAATCGCGAGTGGCAGCTCAAGGCCGAGTACCGGCGCGAATGGCTGCGCTCCAACACGGCCGGCGCCGACTACACGGCGGACGTGGTGCTGTTCGGGCTGCGGCTGCAGCGGTGAGGCGACGCCGCACCGTTGCGGCGAGCGGATGGCGGCGAGCAGAATTGCGACGACGGAGAAAGCGGCAGAGCTTGCCGGTGGCGGCGAGTCTCGGCATCAAGGCATCAATGTCTTGACATCAAGGCGTCAAGCGCTATTGGTCGGCTCATGAGAACGACTTTGACCATCGACGACGATGTGGCCGCCGCCCTCGAACGGCTGCGCAAGAGCCGCGATGCGAGCCTCAAGGAGGTTGTCAACGACATCCTGCGGCGCGGCCTTCGGGACATCTACCAACCGCCAAAGCGGCGCAAACCATTCCGCACGCAAACGGCCAATCTCGGCGGATCGAAAATCGGGAGTCTCGATAACATCGCCGAGGTGTTGGCGGTTCTTGAAGGCGAGACCCACCGGTGATCCTGGTCGATGCGAACATCCTCATCTACGCGTATGACGAAGCGTCCCCGCAGCATGCGGCTGCACTAAACTGGTTGGACAAGCAGCTTAATGGCAGCGCTCGGGTCGGCCTGCCTTGGCCCAATCTGTTGGCATTCCTTCGGATTGTGACAAATCCCCGCGCCATGAAGAATCCTGTTGCGATCGATCAGGCATGGCGCCAGGTCGCCGATTGGCTGGCTTGCGAACTGGTTTGGATCCCACAGCCGACCGAACGCCACGCCGATATTCTTGGCGACCTGCTTGCGCAGTCCAGCGTCTCTGGGAACCTCACGTCGGACGCCCATATTGCCACGCTGGCGATCGAGCACGGCCTGACGCTTTGCTCCGCGGATGGCGATTTTTCAAGATTTGCCAGCGTGCGGTGGCTCAATCCCCTGGCGCAGGAGCGCGCGCCCTAGCAACGTCTTCCGCCTCACCCGTCGCCCAGCAGCCGCTTCGCCTCCTTGCGGAACTCCGGCGCGATGTCGGGGCGCGCCAGCGCATAGGCGATGTTGGCGGAGAGAAAGCCGATCTTGGAGCCGCAGTCGTAGCTCTGGCCTTCGAACTTCAAGCCATAGAACGGCTGCGTCTTGGCGAGCTCGATCATCGCGTCGGTGATCTGGATCTCGCCGCCGGCGCCGCGGTGCTGCGCCGCCAGCAGCTCGAAGATTTCCGGCTGCAAAATGTAGCGCCCGGTGATGATGAGGTTCGACGGCGCCTTCGCGCGCGTCGGCTTCTCGACCATCTCGGTGACGCCGAACAGCTTGCCCTTCTTCTCGCCGACGCCGACGACGCCGTACATGTGCACGCGGTCGTGCGGCACTTCCTCGACCGCGATGACGTTGGCATGGGTCCCGAGATTGCGCGACGCGTCGATCATCTGGGCGAGGCAGCCGCGCTCGTGCTGGATCAGCATGTCGGGCAGCAGCAGCGCGAACGGCTCGTGCCCGACCAGTTCGCGCGCGCACCAGACCGCATGGCCCAAGCCCAGCGGCTCCTGCTGGCGGGTGAAGCTCGTGGTGCCGGGTCCGGGCAGGTCCTGCGACAGCAGTTCGATGTCGGCGCGTTTCTGGCGGTCGCGCAGCGTCATCTCCAGCTCGAACTGGCGGTCGAAATGGTCCTCGATGACGCCTTTGTTGCGCCCGGTGACGAAGATGAAATGCTCGATGCCGGCCTGGCGCGCCTCGTCCACGACATGCTGGATCAGCGGCCGGTCGACCACTGGCAGCATTTCCTTGGGCATGGCCTTGGTGGCGGGCAGAAAGCGGGTGCCGAGGCCCGCGACCGGGAAGACGGCCTTGCGAATCTGTTTCATGACATCGCCGCGATTGTAGGCTGAATTTGAGGGGTGAAGCGCGTAAAATGCGGCGCGACGATAAGGTCCGTTCGTTAACGATACCGCAACGATATATGTTTCCCATAGGAAGGCGAGCGGCAATCAAAGCCCGCGACGACGGAACCGACCGAGATGGCCAGACGATCCCGAGCCCTGTTGCGTCGACCTTTGCAGGTCGTGAGTGCGATCGCGGTTGCCGCTTCTTTAGGCGGCTTGGCGTCGGCGCAGGGCTTCGACATCAGGTCCCTGTTCACGACGCAGCCCGCGACCACCGGCTCGGCGACGCCCGCCGCTCCGGCGCCCTCCGCCGGCACGTCCGCGACGCCGCCGGAATGGACCGGCGAGTCCGGCTCCTCCGGGCATCCGCTGATGCAGGCGAACGCCATTCGTGCGGCTGCCGGCAATTTCCGCGGCTGCCTCGAGGGCCTGTGGCCGCAGGCGGCGCGCCGCGGCGTCCCGCGCGCGGTGTTCGACGCGCAGACCGCGAGCCTCACGCCCGACCTGCGGATCATGGATCTGCTCGACGCCCAGCCGGAATTCACCAAGTCGTTCTGGGACTATCTGGATATCTTGGTGAACGACGCCCGGATCGAGACCGGACGCGCGGTGCTGGCCAAGCATCGCGCGACCTTCGAAGCGGTCGAGAAGGCCTATGGCGTCGACCGTTACATCATCGCCGCCATCTGGGGTGTTGAGTCCAATTACGGCAGCGCGATCGGCGACCGCCCGGTCGTGCGCTCGACCGCGACGCTGGCCTGCATCGGCCGCCGGCAGGACTACTTCCGCGACGAGTTCCTCTCGGCGCTCGAAATCCTCGCGCGCGGCGACGTGCGGGCGGACCATCTCAAGGGCTCCTGGGCGGGCGCCTTCGGGCCGACCCAGTTCATGCCGACCTCGTTCAAGAAATACGCCGTCGACCACGATGGCGACGGCCGCCGCGACGTGGTCGATTCGGTGCCCGACCTGATCGCCTCCACGGCCAACAATCTCAAGAAGGATGGCTGGGTCGCCGGACAGACCTGGGGCTACGAGGTGGTGGTGCCGCAGGGTTTCAATTTCCTGCTGGCTGATCGTTCCCGCAACATGACGGCTCAGGAATGGGAACGGGCCGGCATCCGCCGCCCAGCCGGCAAGGCGTTTCCGCGCGGCGAGGATCGCGGCTATCTGCTGGTGCCGGCGGGCGCGCAGGGGCCGGGCTTCCTGATGCTGGCGAACTTCCGCGCCATCATGAAATATAACCCGGCGGAAGCCTATGCGCTCGCCATCGGCCATCTCGCCGACCGGCTGCGCGGCGGCGAGCCGTTCGCGCAGGCCTGGCCGCGGCACGAACGCGTGCTCACGCGCGCGGAACGGCTCGAGCTGCAGCAGGTCCTGGCGCAGCGCGGCTACGACATCGGCGAGCCCGACGGCCGGCTCGGCCCCAAGACCCGCACCGCGCTGCGCAGCTTCCAGCAGGCGATCGGAACGGTGCCGGATGGCTTCGCCTCGGCCTCGGTTCTCGATCGTTTGCGGGCGCGTTAGAGCATGATCCGCAAAAGCGGGAACCGGTTTTCCGAAACGATCATGCTCGAATGCCAAGGAAGCGCGGCGCGGGCCATTCAATCGAAACGCGTCGGGTTCCAGCGGGGTTTCCGGGTAACCAGCGGCCGATCTTCAAGTTGACATTTTTGGCGTAGTATTGGCCGATGGAGGCACGCGGCGCCGGCGGAAGGTGTCGCGGCGCCGTCGCGGAACGACCATGGGTTGCATGCGCTCACAGATGAATCCCCGGCGGCTCGTGCGCGGCGCGCTGCTCGCCGCCGCGGCAGCCGGGCTGAGCGTCGCGCTGCTGCTGCCCGCGCAGGCGCAGTTCTGGGGCTCATGGGGCAATGCCCCGCCGCAACGCCAGCAGCGCCAGCCCCAGCAGCAATATAACCCATTCGGTGGCGGCTGGTTTGGCGGGCCTGAACGCTCGCAGCGGGAACGGGAAGCGCCGGCGGACTATTCGCGCGCGCCCGCCACGCAGCGCAAGCAGGACGCCGCCCCGACCACCACGATCGTGGTGATGGGCGACGGCATGTCCGACTGGCTCGCGCTCGGCCTGGAAGAGGCCTTCGCCGAGAAGCCGGAGATCGGCATCCTGCGCAAGAACCGCACCGCCTCCGGTCTGATCCGATACGACACGCGCCGCGACGCCGCCGAATGGCCGCAGGTGGCGAAGGACATCATCACGGCCGACAAGCCGAAATTCATCGTCATGATGGTCGGCGTCAACGACCGGCAGTCGATCCGCGAACGTCCGCCGACGCCCGCCACACCGGCCGCGCCGGCGAGCAAAGGCGCCGCGGCGGCCAAGCAGCAGCCGGCCCCGGCGCCGGCCGCGCCCGCTCCGGCCGATCCCGAGCTGCAGGCGCAGCAGAGCGCCGACCAGCAGAACGCGGAAATGCAGACCCCGGCCGAGCCGCCGCCGGCTGCCGCGCCCGAACCGGGCCGCGGCGCCAACAGCGCGGCGAGTGCCTATGGGCCATGGGAATTCCACTCCGAGAAGTGGGAAGCCGCCTATATCAAGCGCATCGATGCCACCATCGCGGCGCTCAAGAGCGGCGGCGTGCCGGTGTTCTGGGTGGGTCTGCCGTCGCAGCGCAACGCCAAGGCGACGACTGATTCCGCTTACCTCAACGAGTTGTTTCGCCAGCGCGCCGAGAAGGCGGGCATCACCTATATCGACGTGTGGGACGGCTTCGTCGACGACGGCGGCCGCTTCACCGCGCAGGGTCCCGACTTCGAAGGCCAGACCCGCCGCCTGCGCGCCGGCGACGGCGTCTATTTCACCAAGGCTGGCGCGCGCAAGCTGGCCCATTACGTGGAGCGCGAAATCCAGCGCGGCGTCGTCAACCGCGCCGTTCCGGTGGCCTTGCCGGAGATCGCCGCGCCGGCGCCCGCGGCTCCGGGCGCGCGGCCGGGCGGTCCCGCGCAGCGTCCGCTGGCCGGCCCGGTCGTCCCGCTGACGGTCTCCACCGGCGGACCGAGCGAGCTCCTCGGCGGCGGCCCGACGCGGCCCGCGGCCAACGACCCGGTGGCGAACCGGGTGCTGATCAAAGGCGAGCCGATTCCCGCCCCGAGCGGCCGGGCCGACGATTTCAGTTGGCCGCCGAAGCCGAATGCGGCAACCAGCGAGCCGGCGGTGGCGGCGCCCAATGCCGGGCAGGCGAAGGCGCAGCCGGCCGCCATCGGCCAGCGCGCGACCACCGAGGGTTCCGCAGAGGACGCCAAGCCGCTACAACGGCGTGCGCGCACGACACCGCCGGCCGGCGACAACGCGCCGCGCCCGCCCGCCGCGGTGCGGCCCTCGGCCTCCGCGCCGAGCGGCGGCTGGTGGCGCTGAGCGCCACATCGGCGCTTCTTGCAGACGAACGCTGTCTCTCGTCATTGCGGTGCGCGGACGAAGTCCGCGAGCGGGAATCCATCTCCGCAGCCGTGGTTATGGATTCGGGCCCGCGGGCGCTCGCGTCCCGCAATGACGACAGATATCACCGCGGCAGCGTGGTCGATCCCATCAGGAACTTGTCGACCGCGTGCGCGGCCTGGCGGCCTTCGCGGATCGCCCAGACCACCAGCGACTGGCCGCGGCGCATGTCGCCGCAGGCGAACACCTTCGGATTGGAGCTGCGATAGGCCAGCACGTCGGCCTTGACGTTGCCGCGGGGATCGAGCGCGAGGCCGAGCGACTTGATCATCCCCTCGTGCACGGGATGCACGAAACCCATCGCCAGCAGCACCAGATCGGCCTTGACGTCGAACTCGGTGCCCGGGATCGGCTTGAACTTGGCGTCGACCTTGGCGCAGTGCAGCGTCCTGACCTCGCCGTTCTCGCCGGTGAACTTCACGGTGCCCACGGCGAAATCGCGCTCGGCGCCCTCTTCGTGGCTCGACGAGGTGCGCAGCTTCAGCGGCCAGTCCGGCCACGTCAGCATCTTGTTCTCCTTGTCGGGCGGCTGCGGCATGATCTCGAAATTGGTCACCGAGAGCGCGCCCTGCCGGAATGACGTGCCGATGCAGTCGGAGCCGGTGTCGCCGCCGCCGACGACGACGACGTGCTTGCCGGTCGCCAGGATCGGCTCGACATTGCCGACCGGCTCGCCGCTCACGCGCCGGTTCTGCTGCGGCAGGAAATCCATGGCGAAGTGGATGCCCCTGAGCTCGCGGCCGGGGATCGGCAGGTCGCGCGCCTTCTCGGCGCCGCCCGCCAGCACGACGGCATCGTGGCCGGCGACGAGCATGTCGGCCGGCAGGTCGACGCCTACATGCGCGCCGTAGTGGAAGGTCACGCCCTCCGCTTCCATCTGGGTCACGCGCGTGTCGACGTGATGCTTCTCCATCTTGAAGTCGGGGATGCCGTAGCGCATCAGGCCGCCGGCCTTGGCATATTTCTCGTAGACGTGCACGTCGTGGCCGGCGCGCGCCAGTTGCTGCGCGCAGGCCATGCCGGCCGGTCCGGAGCCGACGATCGCGATCCTCTTGCCGGTCTTGACCGCGGACGGCTCCGGCTTGAGCCAGCCCTGCTCGACGGCGCGGTCGGCGATCGCGCATTCGATGGTCTTGATGGTGACCGGGTTGTCGTCGATGTTGAGCGTGCAGGACGCCTCGCAGGGCGCCGGGCAGACGCGGCCGGTGACCTCCGGGAAGTTGTTCGTGGAGTGCAGGTTGCGCGCCGCCTCCTGCCACTGGCCGCGGTAGACCAGGTCGTTCCAGTCCGGGATCTGGTTGTTCACCGGACAGCCCGGCGTGCCGGGCGCGACCGAGCCGGTGCCCTGGCAATGCGGGATGCCGCAGTCCATGCAGCGCGCCGCCTGGGTCCTGTTCTCTTCCTCGGGCAGCGGCAGCACGAACTCGCGCCAATGCTTGACGCGCTCCTCGACCGGCTCGTAGTCGCGGTCGTTGCGCTCGTATTCGAGGAAGCCGGTGATCTTGCCCATTACGCTATTCAGCCGCCTGCATGGTGCTTGCCTTCGCCATCTCGGCGAGCGCGCGGCGGTATTCGACCGGCATCACCTTGCGGAACAGCGGGCAGTATCTCTTCCAGTCAGCGAGGATGTCGCGGGCGCGCGCGGAGCCGGTGAATTCCGCGTGCCGTGCGATCAGGAGATGCAGCCGCTCCACGTCGTGGCGCGTCATGTCCTCGAGCACATCGACGCGGCCGTGCGATTCGAGATCGTTCTGGTGGTGATAGACCAGCTCGCTGACCGCCTCTTCCTGCGGCATCGGCTCGAACTCGACCATCGCCATGTTGCAGCGTGACTCGAAGGTGCGGTCCTCGTCGAGCACATAGGCGACGCCGCCCGACATGCCGGCCGCGAAGTTGCGCCCGGTGCGGCCGAGCACCACCACGATGCCGCCGGTCATGTATTCGCAGCAATGGTCGCCGGCGCCCTCGATCACCGCGATGGCGCCGGAATTGCGCACCGCGAAGCGCTCGCCGGCAACGCCGCGGAAATAGCATTCGCCCTCGATCGCCCCGTACAGCACGGTATTGCCGACGATGATCGATTCCTCCGGCACGAAGCCGCCGTCGGCGGGCGGGCGGATGACGATGCGGCCGCCCGAAAGCCCCTTGCCGACGTAATCGTTGGCGTCGCCTTCGAGTTCGAAGGACACGCCGCGCGCGAGCCAGGCGCCAAAACTCTGGCCGGCGGTGCCGGTGAGCTTCACGTGGATGGTGTCGTGCGGCAGTCCCTCGTGGCCGTAGCGCTTGGCGATCTCGCCCGAGAGCATCGCCCCGGCGGTCCGGTCGGTGTTCTTGATCGCGGTCACGATGCGCACCGGCGCGCCGCGGTCGAGCGCGGCCTGCGACTGCTCGATCAGGCGACGGTCGAGGATATCGTAGATCTTGTGGTCCTGCGCCTCGCACTTGTGGATGGCCACGCCGTGAGGCGCATCCGGCTTGTGGAACAGCTTGGAGAAGTCGAGGCCCTTGGCTTTCCAGTGCTCCACGACCTGGCGCTTGTCGAGCATCTGCATCTGGCCGATCATCTCGGCGAAGGTGCGGTAGCCCATCGCGGCCATGATCTCGCGCACCTCCTCCGCCACGAAGAAGAAGAAGTTGATCACGTGCTCGGGCTGGCCGACGAATTTCTTGCGCAGCACCGGGTCCTGCGTGGCGACGCCGACCGGGCAGGTGTTGAGGTGGCACTTGCGCATCATGATGCAGCCGGCGGCGATCAGCGGCGCGGTCGAGAAGCCGAACTCGTCGGCGCCGAGAATCGCGCCGACGACCACGTCGCGGCCGGTGCGGATGCCGCCGTCGACCTGCACGGCGATGCGCCCGCGCAGCCGGTTGCCGACCAGCGTCTGGTGGGTTTCGGCGAGCCCGATCTCCCACGGCGAGCCGGCGTGCTTGATCGAGGTGAGCGGAGACGCGCCGGTGCCGCCTTCGAAGCCCGCGATGGTAACGTGGTCGGCGCGCGCCTTCGAGACGCCGGCCGCGACCGTGCCGACGCCCACCTCGGACACGAGCTTCACCGAGACGAGGCCGTCGGGATTGACGTTCTTGAGGTCGAAGATGAGCTGCGCCAGGTCCTCGATCGAATAGATGTCGTGGTGCGGCGGCGGCGAGATCAGGCCGACGCCCGGCGTCGAATGGCGCACCTTGGCGATGGTCTGGTCGACCTTGTGGCCGGGGAGCTGGCCGCCTTCGCCGGGCTTGGCGCCCTGCGCCATCTTGATCTGCATCATGTCGGAGTTGACGAGGTATTCCGCCGTCACGCCGAACCGGCCCGACGCCACCTGCTTGATCGCCGAGCGCATCGAATCGCCGTTCGGCAGCGGCTTGAAGCGATCGCGCTCCTCGCCGCCTTCGCCGGTGTTGGACTTGCCGCCGATGCGGTTCATCGCGATCGCGAGCGTGGTGTGGGCCTCGCGCGAGATCGAGCCGAACGACATGGCGCCGGTCGCGAACCGCCGCACGATGGTGCTGGCCGGCTCGACCTCCTCGATCGGCACCGGCACGCGGGCGTCCTCCTCGGCGGTCTTGAGCCGGAACAGCCCGCGGATGGTGAGCAGCCGCTCGGTCTGTTCGTTGGAGACCTTGGCATAGAGCCGGTACTGGTCGAGCGAATTGCCGCGCACGGCGTGCTGGAGCGCGCCGACGGTCTGCGCGGTCCAGACATGGTCTTCGCCGCGGACCCGGAACTGGTACTCGCCGCCGACGTCGAGCGCATTGCGATAGATCAGCGCGTCGCCGAAGGCGTCGCGGTGCCGCCGCACGCATTCCTCGGAAATCTGCGAGAGGCCGACGCCCTCGATGCGGGTGGCGGTGCCGGTGAAATATTCGGCGACGAAATCGGACTTCAGCCCGACCGCGTCGAAGATCTGCGCGCCGCAATAGGACTGGTAGGTGGAGATGCCCATCTTGGACATCACCTTGAGAAGGCCCTTGTCGATCGACTTGATGTAGCGCTTGACGATTTCCTTCTCGTCGAGCTTCTGCGGCAGCTCGTCCTTCATCGCCGTGAGCGTCTCGAAGGCGAGATAGGGATTGATCGCCTCCGCGCCGTAGCCCGCGAGACAGGCGAAATGGTGGACTTCGCGCGGCTCGCCCGACTCCACCACCAGCCCGACCGAGGTGCGCAGTCCTTGCCGGATCAGGTGGTGATGCACGGCCGCGCAGGCGAGCAGCGAGGGGATCGGGATATTCTCCGCGCCGGCGCGCCGGTCCGAGAGGATGATGATGTTGATGCCCTCGCGCACCGCCGCTTCCGCGCGCGCGCAGAGCGCGTCGAGCGCGTCCTTCAAGCCGGCGGCGCCGTGCTCGGCCGGCCAAGTCGTATCGAGGAAGCGCGACTTGAAGTGGCCGTCGCCGACCTCGGAGATCGACCTGATCTTCTCGAGGTCGGCATTGGTGAGGATCGGCTGGCGGACTTCCAGCCGCTTGGAATGCGAAAGCCCTTCGAGGTCGAACAGGTTCGGCCGCGGGCCGATGATGGAGACCAGGCTCATGACCAGCTCTTCGCGGATCGGGTCGATCGGCGGGTTGGTCACCTGCGCGAAGTTCTGCTTGAAATAGGTGAACAGCAGCTTGGGCCTGTCGGACAGCGCCGAGATCGGCGAGTCGTTGCCCATCGAGCCGACCGCCTCCTCGCCCTGGGTCGCCATCGGCGACATCAGGATGCGCAGGTCCTCCTGGGTGTAGCCGAAGGCCTGCTGGCGATCGAGCAGCGTGAGGTTCGACAGCGCCGCCTCGCCGCCCGCGGCCGGCAGGTCCTCGAGCACGATCTGGGTGCGCTCGAGCCATTCCCGGTAGGGATGGCTCTTGGCCAGCGTCGACTTGAGCTCCTCGTCGGGAATGAGCCGGCCCTCGTCGAGGTCGACCAGCAGCATCTTGCCGGGCTGCAGCCGCCATTTCGTGACGATGTCCTTCTCCGGGATCGGCAGCACGCCCATCTCGGAGGCCATGATGATGCGGTCGTCGCGGGTGACCAAATAGCGCGCCGGGCGAAGCCCATTGCGATCAAGCGTCGCGCCGATTTGCCGGCCGTCGGTGAATGCGATCGCCGCGGGGCCGTCCCACGGCTCCATCAGCGCCGCGTTGTACTCGTAGAAGGCGCGCCGCTCCTCGTCCATCAGCGGATTGCCCGCCCAGGCCTCGGGGATCATCATCATCATGGCGTGCGCCAGCGGGTAGCCGCCCTGCACCAGGAATTCGAGCGCGTTATCGAAGCAGGCGGTGTCGGACTGGCCCTCGTAGGAGATCGGCCAGAGCTTGGAGATATCGTCGCCGTAAAGCTTCGACGACACCGACGCCTGCCGGGCCGCCATCCAGTTGTTGTTGCCGCGAAGCGTGTTGATCTCGCCGTTGTGCGCGATCATGCGATACGGATGCGCCAGCGACCAGGTCGGGAAGGTGTTGGTCGAGAATCGCTGATGGACCAGCGCCAGCGCGCTCTCGAAATCCGGCTCGCTCAAATCGGGATAATAGGTGCCGAGTTGATCGGCGAGGAACATGCCCTTGTAGATCACGGTGC
>JAXDOD010000031.1:0-9832 GCA_034669045.1 Alphaproteobacteria bacterium | reverse complement strand
ATCTTCCTCAGCGGATGGCTCGTCGGCACCCGTGCCTCCGGCGAGAGGTACGAAAACAGCTTGCCCTGATCCAAAAATGCGCCCCGCATGCAAGCCTCCGCCGATTCGTGATAGAAAACTGAATCATCACTCGCGCGCTGTGGCGAGGGGTTTTTCAGCAGACTGCTAGTTCTTCGACCGGTATTGGTTCGATGCCTCCCACAGATCGTAGCAGGCCAATGTGCAAAACTGCCTGTGTGTTTCTGAACCTCCGCCGATCACACGGACGTCTGCCAACCTGCAATGACATTGATCGCAGCGATTCTCGAGCGGCGCCCGCTGCTCTCCGATGCTCCAGGCCTTTTCAGAAGATGCGCGCACGACGCAATCTCTTTCCCTGCCACGACTGCTGGCAGCACTGGTCATTATCTTGGCGAATGAAGGTCTTCGACCAATAGGGTAACGGCCCTGGTTTCGTACAGTTCCGTACTTTCCTGAAATATCGTTAGGGGCCTTGTTACGATGGGTATATAGCACGCGTACCGTCTGCTTGACCTTCTGGGCGCAGGCGTTTGGGAGACCGTCCAGTGCTCTTGCCCCTTCGAGGGAAGAGCCATGGTTCCCATCTCCCGCCTTGCAAAGAGCAATCGCCTGCTGCACTCGCTGTCGCCTGGCGATCTGGCGTTGTTGCAGCCCAACCTCGAACCGATCTCGCTGCCGCTTCGTCGGGATATGGAAAAGCCGAACAAGCGCATCGATGACGTTTATTTCATGGCAGCGGGCATCGCCTCGGTCGTGGCTGTTCAGCCGAACGCGACGCGCATCGAGATCGGCATTATCGGCTGTGAAGGAATGAGCGGAAGCGCGATCGTGCTCGGCAACGATCGTTCGCCGCACGAGACGTACATCCAGCTTGCCGGCGACGGCCACCGTCTTTCAGCGAACCAGTTGCGCGCGGCGATCAACGAAAGCCGTTCCCTGCACACATCGCTCCTCAAGCACGTGCAGGCTTTCATGGTGCAAACCGCGCATACCGCGATTGCCAATGCGCGGGCAAGATTGGACGAGCGTCTCGCGCGCTGGCTCTTGATGGCGCATGACAGGGTGACGGGAAACAAGCTGGCGCTGACGCACGAGTTTCTGTCGCTCATGCTGGGAGTGCGACGAGCCGGCGTCACCGAGGCGGTGCAATCCCTGCAAGCGCAAAATCTTATTGAGGCACGCCGCGGCGAGATCACCGTCCTCGACCGCAAGGGCATCGAGAAGATCGCGGGAAGTTTCTATGGCGTGCCGGAAGCCGAATATCGCCGCCTGATTCATTAAAACCGTACATTTCCGTACTGACAAATCGCTAACCGGCAGCGAAAGCCTGCTATTGGTCGGTGCATGGCGTGTGGTGGGCTTTGCCATGAGCATGATGATGATGAAATGCCCGGCCTCGGGCAAGGCGGTCACAACCGGCATCGAGCTTGATGCGGGCACTTTTTTCTGCCTACCCGATATATTCCTGCACGTCCGCTGCCCGCATTGCGATCTCCAGCATTCGTGTTGGACGCACGAGGCATGGCTTGAGGGGCAGACCGCCGTCGAGACGAAAGCGCGACGGCCGCGTATGGCTCGAGCGAAGTAGCCTCGATCGAGACCGGCCGGATCGTCCGCGGCCACCGTTCCATTTCCGACCCCGGGACTCCAGCGCGAGATCGTTCCGGCGGCAGAGCCGGGCGGGCTCTTCCAGGCACGCCTGCGATCAGTGTACCCTGTCGGAAATCCGGGTCGCTCGACCTCTTCCCGCCCGGAAGATGCGGACGGCGCGCATCTCAAATCAAGAAGAAGGGACGACCATGTTTTTGCGGCGATCGATCTGCCTCCTCGCGCTCACCGGCGCGCTCGGCATCCTCATGAGCGAGGCGCGCGCCCATGACCCGGAAAAATATCCGGATTGGGCGGGCCAGTGGCGGATCAGCGGCGGCAATCGATGGGACCCCACCAAGCCCACGGGGCAGGGCCAACAGGCGCCGCTGACGCCGGAATATCAGGCGGTGTTCGAGGCCAGCCTCGCCGACCAGAAGCTCGGCGGGCCCGGCAACGATCCGAGCTCGTGGTGCTTTCCGACCGGCATGCCGCGGCTGATGACCGCCATTTTCGCGATCGAGTTCGTCATCCTCCCGGACATCACGCACATCCTGTTCGAGAACCGGCTACCGCGCCGCGTCTTTACCGACGGGCGCGACTGGCCCAAGACCATCCAGCCGACGTTCGGCGGCTATTCGATCGGAAAATGGCTCGACGCGAACAATGACGGACGCTACGAGACACTGGAGATCGAGACGCGCTCATTCAAGGGTCCGCGCAATTTCGAGCCCACCGGCATCCCGTTGCACGACGACAACGAGTCCATCATCAAGGAGCGACTCTTCCTCGACCCGGCCGAACCGAACATCCTCAACAACGAAATTACCACCATCGATCACGCCCTGACCCGGCCCTGGACGATCACGAAACGATACAATCGCGACCGCAAGACCGAGTGGCTCGAGACTTATTGCAACGAGAACAGCGACCACGTCTTCATCAGCGGCGACGCCTATTTCAAGAGTGCCGACGGGCATCTGATGCCGCAGAAGAAGGATCAGCCGCCGCCGGACTTGAGATATTTCCCGCAGGCGAGGAAATGACGCCGCGCCGTTGGCGCCGACGGCATTCGCGGATCTGACTTGCGGCGGACCGGAAGCTCGCAAGCGCGGCGGCGGACTCGGTCTGCTCGCTCCGTGCCTGCGGGGGAGCGGCGCAACGGAGGGAGAACGATGTCGGGGCCTCTTGGCGCAACATTGATCGGAATTCTCGTTCTCGGCACGGCGCCGGCAGCCGCCGACGCGGTGAGCGATTTCTACAAGGGCAAGCAGATCCGGTTCGTGATCAGGACCACGCCCGGCGGCGACTACGACCAGTACACGCGGCTGATCGCGCGCTTCATCGGCAAGCACATCCCGGGCAACCCCGCGATCGTTCCCGTCAACATGCCGGGCGGCGGCGGCATCACGGCCGCCAACTACATGGCGCAGGTGGCGCCGCGCGACGGCACCGTCATCGGCATCGTCAGCCAGGGCCTTGCCGCCGACCAGGCGCTCGGCATGTCGCCGCAGCTCAAGGCCGACCTGCGCGAGTTCAAGTGGATCGCCAACGTCATCTTCTCGAACCAACTCCTGGTCGTCTGGCACACGTCGCCGACCAGGACGATCGAGGACGCCAAGAAGCGCGTCACCGCCATCGGCACCACCGGCGCGGGCTCGGCGTCGGTGCAGTATCCCGCCTTCTACAACAACGTGCTCGGCACCAAGTTCAAGATCGTGTTCGGCTACCCGGGCGGGCAGCACATCGATCTCGCGATGGAGCGCGGCGAGGTCGAGGGCCGCGGCACCAATCCCTATTCCGGCTGGATGGCCTCGAAGCCGACGTGGATTCCCGAACGGAAGATCATCCCGCTGATCCAGGCCGGAATCGAAAAAGAGCCGGCGCTGCCCGACGTGCCGCTGATCCTCGATCAGGCGGTGAAGCCGGAGGACAAGCCGCTGCTCGCCTTCATGGCGCAGGCCTCGACCGTCGGCCGGCCGCTCGCGACGACGCCGGGCGTGCCGGCCGAGCGGGTCGCTGCGCTGCGCGCAGCCTTCGCGGCGACCGTGAAGGACCCGGAATTCATCGCCACGGCCGCGCAGGAGCACATGGAGATCCGCCCGCAGACCGGTGAACAGCTCGAGCAGATCATCCTCGGGCTGCTCAGCGCGCCGGCGGACGTCCGCGACCGCATGAAAGTCGCGCTGACGCCGAAGGACGAGCACACGGTCGACAAGCCGCCGGGGCAGCAGTAGCCGCAAAAGAAGGTCGGCTCCTCGCTAATCCCGGATATCCTGCAGGAACCATTCGGTCGGAATCACCCTTCCCTTCTTCTGCTTCACCGCCTGCTGGTACACCCACCCGCCGACCGACGAGAACTGCAGCCCCTGATTGCCGACGTTGCGATAGAACGTCACCTGGTCGCGGCCGGTGCGGCCCTTGCACTTGCCGGTGACGAGATCGGCGAAGTCGGGCTTGTCGCCGCCCTTGCCGCGGTCCATGAACTCCGGCGTGTCGCCGCCGAAGCCGGGCTGCGGGTTCTTCTCCGGGATGCGTTTCATCTGCTCGATGGTGCCGCCGATGAAGGCCGCCGGCGACAGTCCACGCTCGGCCTGGAAGCGCTCGCTCTGCTTCATCTGCAAGCCGGCGGTGCCCTGGCGCACCACCACGTCGAACCTGTCGGCGCTCTCGTCGGGCATCTCGCGGCGTCCCAGATTGGTCACGTGCATGCCGGGCTCGATCCAGTCCGCGTCGTAGACCGGCGCCATGCTGTCGGTGCAGGACGAAAGCAGATCGGCGCCGCGCACCGCCTCGCGCGGATCGTCGACCGCGCGCACCTCGATGTTGAGGCGTTTCGACATCTCCGCCGCGAACGCTTCACGATGCTCCGGGGTCGGGCTGTAGACCTTGCACAGGCGCACGTCGCGCACGCATTTGAAGGCTTCCAGGAAGGTGCGCGCCATACCGCCGGAGCCGAGCATGCCGACCACGTGGGTATCCTCGCGCGCGAGATATTTGACGCCGATGCCGGCGCCGCCGCCGACCCGGAAATGCTGGAGCACGCCGTCGTTGATGAAGGCGAGCGGCTCGGCGTTCTTCGTGGACACCAGGAAGATCACGCCGCAATAGGTGCCGGGCTCGCGGCAGTATTTCTCCTCGGTCCAGTTGCCGTTCGCGTCCTTCGGCCAGGTGATGATGTCGGACTTCATGCGGATGGCGAAAAAGCCGTCGTTGGCGCCTTCCATGGTGCCCCAGCGGAAATAGCCGTCCGGCCGTTCGGCCGGGACATACATGTCGATGCGCGGGCGGTGGATCGCGCCGCCGGTCGGGATCTGCCTGAACGCCTCCTCCTGCACGCGGATGCAGTCGTCCATGGTCAGGAGCTGCGAGACGAGTTCGTTGTTGATGATCAGCATGTCGTGGTCCATCGCGGCGCTGCAGATGTCTTAATTGCCGGCCTGACGCTTCGCAACGTGCGGCCTGGCGCGACATCGGCACTCTTGACCGCCTCGGCCGCCCGCGAGCACACTCCGCGCGAAAAAGACGTCACGCGCGGAGGATTCGCGATGCACAAGTTTTTCACGCCCGTGCTGGGCTCCGCCTTGCTGCTCGCGTCGATCGAGGGCACCGCCGCGCAAACGGTCGAGCAGTTCTACCGCGGCAAGACCATCAACTTCCTGGTGGCGAGCGCGCCGGGCGGCGTCAACGACCTGATGGCGCGGCTGATCTCCCGCCACATGGGCAAGCACATTCCCGGCAATCCCGCCTTCGTGGTGCAGAACCTGACGGCCGCGGGGCTGGTGCTCGCCAACCGCATCTATGCCAGCGCGGAGAAGGACGGCACCACGATCGCCATCCTCGAGCGCGGCACGCCGCAGCTCGCGATCCAGGGCGACCCGAACGCAAGATTCGATCCCTTGAAGATGAACTGGCTCGGCAGCGTGTCGTCCTACGCCAACGACTCCTATGTGTTCTGGGTGAATTCAACCTTCTACGCCAAGAGCGTCGCCGACCTGAAAGCGCCCGGCAATCCGGTCGCGCGCATCGGCACCACCGGCGCCGGCGCGACCAACGTCGTCTTCACCATCATTTCGAAGGACGTGCTCGGCCTCAATATCCAGAACGTGCGCGGCTATCGCGGCGCCGCCGACGTCTTCCTCGCCCAGCAGCGCAGCGAGGTCGACGGCCAGATCGTCGGCCACAGCGCCATCAAGGTCGGCCAGCAGGCGCTGTACAAGGCGGGCTTTTTCCGCGGGCTGATCCAGTTCGCCCGCACCACGCGCGCGTCCGACCTGCCGGACGTGCCGACCGGCCGCGAGCTGACCAGCGATCCCAAGGCGCTGGCGCTGCTCGCCTTCGCCGAAACGCCGTTCTTCATGGCGCTGCCGGTGGTGGCGCCGCCGGACCTGCCGGCGGATCGCGCCAAGGCGCTGCAGGGCGCATTCATGGCGATGACGAAAGATCAAGCCTTCGTGGATGAGATCGGAAAGATGGGCCAGGACCTGAGCCCGATCGACGGCGAGGCGGTGCGACGGCTGATCGCCCAGATGGGCGAGACCCCCAAGGACGTGATCGCGCAATTCAACGAGATCGTGTCGCCGAAGTAAGCCGGCCACGATCGACGCTCCCCGCGAGGACCGGAGCGGAAGAACTCCGCTCACGCCCGCCCTTGTCGCGTTGGCTTGTTCGCAATAGTCTCCCGACCCGCGTCCGATCCTGCCGGGCGCCAAGACAGCTTGGGGGATGTCCATGAGAAGATTGATTTGGGTACTGGCGCTGGCAATGCTGCCGGTGGCCGCTTCCGCTGCCGAGCGCCCGGACTGGGCTTTCGGACCGACCACGCCGGCCCCGAACGTGCCGCCGCCGAGCGACCCCAACAAGGTCGTGTCGGTTCCCGGCAGCGCCAAGACCTACACGCTCAAGCAGCTCGAAGACGCGGCCAATCCGCCGGACTGGTTCCCGGACGAGCATCCGACGATGCCGAACGTGGTGGCGCACGGCCGCCTCCCGGCGGTGCGCGCCTGCATCACCTGCCATGTCGGCAGCGGCCACGGCCATCCGGAAAATTCGCGCCTGCCGGGCGCGACCGCGACCTATCTGCTGCGCCAGCTCAACGACTTCCGCAGCGGCGCGCGCAAAGGCCACGCCGAAAACATGATCACCATCGCCAAGGGCATGTCGGACGAGGAGATCAAGACCGCGGCCGAGTATTTCAGCGGGCTCAAGGTGCTGCGCTGGAGCAAGGTGACCGAGGCCGACGCGGTGCCGAAGACCTATTTCGGGCGCGGCAACATGCGCCTGCCGGCCGCCGACGGCGCGACCGAGCCGCTCGGCAAGCGCATCATCGAGCTGCCGGAAGACCCGTCACGCGTCGCATTGCGCGATCCGCACGCCGGCTTCGTCTCCTACGTGCCGAAGGGCAGCCTCGCCAAGGGCGCCGACCTGGTCATGAACGGCGGTGGCGGCAAGACCGTTGCCTGCACCGTCTGCCACGGCCCGACGCTCAGAGGCATCGGCGACGTGCCGGGCATCGCCGGGCGCTCGCCGCTCAACATCGCGCGCCAGCTCTACTACTTCCAGACCGGCGAACGCACGGGTCCCTGGCCGTTGCTGATGACCGCGGCGGTCGACAAGCTCAGCGGCGACGACGTGCTGGCGATCTCCGCCTACGTGGGATCGCTCGAGCCATAAGGCGCGTTTGGCACCCCACCAACGTCATGCCCGGTCCTTGCCCGGCATGACGTTGGATGGCCGGTGGCCTACCCACCCGCCTCGTGCCGGCGGCCCCTGATCCAGAACGCGAAGGCCACCGCGAGCACGGCCGCCAGGCCGTACCAGGTGAGCGCATATTGCAGGTGCTCGTTGCGCAGCGCGACCGAAAGCCGCCCGTAACGCGGCAGGCTGCCCTCGCCCGACGGCGTCTCCAGTTCCACGTAGAACGGCGCGACGTCGCCCCAGCCCTTGGCGGCCGCGATCGCGCGCGGATCGCGCACGAAAAACAGATTATGGGCGGGATCGTCCTTGGCGGCGAACCATGAGCGCGGCTCCGGCCAGCGCAGCGCGCCGATCATGGACATGCGGCCTTGCAGCGGGAGGTGGGTTTCGGCCGACCGCTGGCCCTCCGGTACGAAGCCGCGGTTGACGATGACGGTTCGGCCATCGGCGAGCTCGGCAGGCGCGAACACCCAGTAGCCTTGACCGGAGACGTCGGGGCGGAAGGCCGAGCCGGTGGAATAGACCAGCGCCTCGTCCTGGCGCGCGAAGGTGGCGGGGATGTGCACGCGGCGGAATTCGTGCTCGGCCGGGTCGAGGCCGCCCCAGCGCGCGGACGGCGGCAGCAGGTCCGGATCGGCCGCGAGGCGCTGCCGGAGCGTGGCGATCAGCGCCTCCTTCCAGGCCTTGCGTTCGAGCTGCCAGGTCCCGAGCGAAACGAAGACTGCGAGAGCCGCAAGCGCGAAGATGCCGAACAGGACGGTGCTTGCGCGGATGCGCGCGTTCTCGCCGGCGAGGGTCACGGCGCGTCGCGTCCCGCGAGACGGCCTTCGGCGGCCTCGTGGTGGTACTGCAGCGAGACCAGCACACCCTTGAGCAGCCGCAGCGGCAGCAAGGTCGTCACCAGGATCAGCGGCAGCCAGAGCACCGCGTGCAGCCAGTACGGCGGCTGGAACAGAAACTCCACCGCGAGCGCCGCGAACACGACGATGAAGCCCGAAATGAAGATCACGAACACCGCCGGCCCGTCGGCGGAATCGGCGAACCCGTAATCCAGCCCGCAGTGTTCGCAACGCGGCTTGAGCGTCAGGAAGCCCGCGAACATCCGGCTCCCGCCGCAGCCCGGGCAGCGGCCGGAGAGGCCGCGCAGGATCGGCTGGCGCAACGAATGCACATCATCGGGCATGTGTCGTCTGTCCTGATCGCAGGCCTATCACGTAATGAGCCCGGCCCGGAATCAAAGGGGCGGCTGCTGCAGCCGCCCCTTGCCTCGACCGGTCCTCGGCGATGCGCCAGCTAGAGCTCTTGCATTGCTCGCATTTTCGGACGCAAAACGGATTCCACGGGTCCTGAAATGCTCTAAGGGCGTCCGCGCAGGAACGCCGCACAGGTGCTGTTGCCCATGCTGCCGCGCCGATTGCAGCCGCACTGGACGCGCGTGTAGTCCTGGCAGGTGGTGAAGCCGCGGCGGTCACGCAGCCCGCTACGCTGGATCAACTGGCACGCCTGCGGCACCCACTGCGCACCGGTCGCGCCCGTGAGCTTCACGAAACTCGGGCCGGGCGCCACGTAATGGGGCCCGTCGGGCCGGTCGGTGTCGTGCACGAAGGTCGGTTGCCAGCCGTTGTCGGTGCAATCGGCGGCTCGCGCAGGCGCGGCCATGATTGCGAGCGTTACGATGGCGGCGAGAGCAAGCAGAAGTCGTTTCATTATGTCCTCCCAAGTTGCGACGCGTCACGTCGCAATGGAACCATAGTTCGCCCCTGGGAGGAAGACAGTTCCCGACCCGAGCGCCACAGCCTGCGCCCGCGATCGAGGCGGCCGGCTTTTGCAGCAGGCTTGTGCAGGGCCTTGCCGGCGCACTGTCAATGCGCGGCGTGCACCGCGCCGGCACCCCACACATAGATGCAGGCGAACAGGAACAGCCACACCACGTCGACGAAGTGCCAGTACCAGGCGCAGAACTCGAAGCCGAGATGCTGCGTCGGCGTAAAGTGCCCGAGTTGGGCGCGGTACAAGCAGACGATCAGGAAGGTCGTGCCGATGATGACATGGGCACCGTGGAATCCGGTCGCCATGAAGAAGGTCGCGCCATAGATGTGGCCGGCGTAGTGGAAAGCCGCGTGCATGTATTCGTAGGCCTGCACACCGGTGAACAGCAGCCCGAGCACGATGGTGCAGATCAGGCCCCATTTGAGGCCCTTGCGATCGTTCTCCAGGAGCGCGTGGTGCGCCCAGGTCACGGTCGTGCCCGAGGTGAGCAGGATCAGCGTATTGAGCAGCGGCAGGTGCCACGGGTCGAAGGTTTCGATCCCCTTGGGCGGCCACATGCCGCCGAACAACTGGTCGCGCAGCACGTGGACAGGATCGCTGGGGAACAGCGCGGCGCTGAAAAAGGCCCAGCACCAGGCGACTAAGAACATCACCTCCGACGCGATGAACAGGATCATCCCGTAGCGGTGCGAAATCTGCACGACGCGAGTGTGATAGCCGCCATAGGTGGCCTCGCGGGCGACGTCGCGCCACCATC
>JAXDOD010000030.1:0-15078 GCA_034669045.1 Alphaproteobacteria bacterium | reverse complement strand
ACGCCCGTGGGTGCGGACCATCTTGGTCGAGGTCCCGGTCTCGTCGACGAACACCAGGCGGGTCGTATCAAGCAGGGCCTGGCGAGCCTTCCAGAAGTGCCTGGCCGCGGCCACGTCGGGCCGCTCCTGCTCGGCGGCGTGCAGAGTTTTTTTTGAAGCTCACGCCGTGCCGCCTGAAGAAGCGATCAACCGAACTGTCCGTGGTCCGGACCTGGCGATCCTGCCATAGCCGCTGCACGATCTCTGCCAAAGTCAGGTCCGGCTCCTGGGCGAGCAACTCCAACAACCATGTCGCATGCGGCTCCAGCGGCGAGCGGCTTGTGCGTTGCTGCCGTCGCGGGCTGACGCTTCCCGTCTCTGCCTGCAACTCCACCCACCGGATCGAGGATGACGAGTTCACCGCAAACCGCTTGGCAGCCGACCGTCGCGAGCATCCCTCAGCCACTGCTGTGACCACCCGCGTGCGAAGATCATCCGAATAGGGGCTTCGTCCCATGGCGTCCTCCGAATCAGAAGCGCCATGGACTCACAATCGAAACCAGATGAGAGTCCCCAACCCGATCACAATCGATTCATCGCCAGCGGGGAATGCTCTAGAACTTGAAGCCGCCGCCGACGCGCGCGGTATGCATGCTGGTCTTGATGCCGGCGAGGCCGGAGAAGGCCACGTATTCGTATTCGCCGCGCAAGAAGACATGCGGCATCAGCATCACGTCGGCGCCGCCGCCGAGCGCCCAGCCGAAGATGAACGACCCCTTCTTGGTTTCGCTGTTCGTGAACACGAACTGGCCGCACGAGGGGTTTGCCGCGGACGGACATTGGGTCGGATCGAACGGGGAGAACGGATTCTCGATGATCGATATGGTGACCGATCGCGAGATGTCGGCCCGGCCGAACGCGACGCCGGCCGTGACGTAAGGCATCACGGTGTCGATGACATAGCCGCCGCGAACCCGCGCGACGCCCCAGTCGGTGATGCGCATGGTGGCGGCGCCGTCGAGCGTGACCGCATAGGTGTTGCCGCCGGCGGAGGTGAGGCGGGCGATCGGCGAGCTCGGCGCAATGGCGATGAAGTCGGTGCGGTTGTAGTGGACGTCGACCCCGAGCACGGCATCGTCGAACTGGCTGTTGTAGCCTGCAAAGATGCCCACGCTCTGATTCGTGTCGTTGGCGGTGCCGAGGAATTTCCAACTGGACGGGTGCTGCTGCGATTCGAGCGCGAGTTCGCGCAGCTCGTAGGCGATCAGCGATTTGGTCGCGCCGGAGAAATCGAATCGGCCGTTGCCGTAGCCCGCCTGCACGCCCGCATAGGCCCCGCTCCAGCGGGTAAAGGTCGGCGGCGCCGGGATGAACGGGCTCGACCCGCGCAGAACCGGAAGGTCGGGAATGTCGAAGTCACCGGCGGAGGCATCGGCGGCGAGCCCGATCGTGGCAAGTACAATGGCCAAGCGACGCATGACGGTCCCTTCGTGGCGCGGCATGATCGCCGCGCGTCCCTCATCATGATTGATTAACCTTAATGAGCGGTTAGCTCGGATGAATTCGGGCCGGTCGCGCCTGGCCCGGCAGCGGCATTGCAGCGTCCGGCGCCGGTATCACGCTGCCGGCCGCGCAACGGAAAACGGCGCGGGAGGGGTGCCCGCGCCGTCGTCGTCCTGGTGCTGCAAGATCAGCCTCTGCGCATCAGGGGCGGGGGTGGCGTATAGACCGGCGGAGGCGCGATCGTTTCAGGCTGCAGCATCCAGCGCATGCCGATCCTGAAGTCCTGCGAGGTCAAGCTGTTGAGCGTGTAATAGGCGCGCGGTCCGCCCGTTGCCGAGCAGCCGGCCGCGGCGCAGTCGATGATCGGCGTCTGGACGCTGCCCATGTCGAGATAGCGATAGGAGAACTCGACCTTGAAGTTGTTGGTCACGTTGTAGGCGAGGCCGGCGTGGACAGCCCAGGCGAAGTTGAACTTCGAGAAGCTCGATGCGGCGTAGCCGAAGCCGGTGGTGCCATCGGAGATGTAACCGACGTCGGTGAGCCCGCCCACCGTGTGATAGCCGCCGCCGGCGCCGACACCGATGAAAGGCGTCAGGCACCACCAGGTGCCGAGGTCCAGGTACGCGTTGGCCAGGAACAGCCAGGCGTGGTGGCCGCCGTCATAGACGTCGAAACAGCGGCCGTTGGGGCAGAATTCGGTGTAGCTGCCGATGGTCTTGAATTTCGCGCTGGCGCGATATTCGCCGGTGAAGTCGAATCGCATCCAGCTATTCCAGGCATAGCCGACGCCGAAGCCCACCATCGACGCGTCGCCCATGTCGAGCTGGTCGATGCGCCAGCTCGCCGGCCAGACGAACGCGCTGTTCGACTGGAAGTGATTGAAGCCGGTGATGCTCTGCTTGCCGACGCCGACGTCGCCGCGCAGATACCAGCCGCTGGTATCGACCGGCGGCGGCGCCTGCATGTATTGCGGCATGGGCGGCGGCAAGGCGGGAGGAAAATCGGCGGCGAGCGTCGCCGTGCTAACCAGTGCGGTCGCTCCTGCAAGCGCCAACATCTTTACACGACCCATGACTTCGTCCTTTCGTCCGACAAGGGGCAGTTGCCCCTTCAGGGGATGAACCAACGAGCCGAGGATGCCAGCAAACCGTTAAACGGAGCTTAACCTTACTTTTTAACCGTGAATTTTAACGTCGGTTACCGGCCGCAGGCCGCCGCCGCAGCGGCGTGCGACCGCCGATACGCCGGCGCAGGCAACGTCAATCCTTCGTTAAGGATTTGGAGCCGCAGGCGGCGGCATCAGCCGACGCGCGCCGGCCGCGGATTTTCAGCGCCGGCCGCAGCCGAATCAGCCCCTGCGAGGTCGAACGACTCAATCGTGGTCGTCGTCGAGCTTGCCGATATGGTGCTGCGCGTAGAGCTCGACACCGAGCGTGGCCACGAGACTGATCTGCGTTTCGAGGAAATCGATGTGGCCTTCCTCGGCGTGCATCAGCTCCTCGAACAGGTCGCGGGTCACGTAATCCTTGACCGAGTGGCAGTGCGTGGCGGCTTCCTGGTAGAGGGCGCGGGCGGAATATTCGGCCTTGAGGTCGCAGTCGAGCACTTCCTTCACGTTCTGGCCGATCTGCAGCGGGTCGAGCACCTGCATGTTGGGGAAGCCATCGAGGAAGATGATGCGGTCGACGATCTTGTCGGCGTGCTGCATTTCCTCGATCGATTCCTTGCGCCAGGCCTTGGCGAGCGCCTTGAAACCCCAGTTGGCGAGCAGCCGGTAATGCAGCCAGTACTGGTTGATCGCGGTCAGCTCGTGCCGCAGGCCGCGATTGAGATAGTCGATGACTTTCGGGTCGCCCTTCATGGTCCGCATCCCGTGGCTGATGGCACCGCGTCGCCGCGCATGGGCGCGCCGTTCCCTGGAATTAATCCAATCTGATGGGTCTTGCGCACCGCGGCAAGTGCAAAGGCGCGGCCACGCGCGGCTGTTCTCAACAAATTGACCGAGCCTCGGTCAGTCGCGGTGCTGGCCGCCGGGGCAGCACTGGCAGCCCGCGCCGCAGCCGGCGAGCGCCTCGGTCATGATCCGCCGGATGGTGCGGGCGCAGCGGCCGCACTGGGCGCTGCAGCCAAGGCAGCCATAGACCTGCCCGGTGGTGCGCGGCGTGCTGGCGGCACTCACCACGGTCCGCACATCCGTGTCGCTGATGACGTTACAGGAACAGACGATCATGGAACCCGGCGTCCCCCGAAGGAATTGGTTGTTCTTGCAACCATCGATACTGCAATTGCGACCGGCGGGCAAAAAGAAAACGCTGTTTTTATACGTATTCCAATCTGCTCTGTGAGTTCCGCATAGCTGCCGGCGCACCGCCGAAACCCAAGCTGCCGCCAGGGGGAATACACCGGCAGGCGCCAGCGCGTAGGGCGCAATAAGCGAGGCGAGTGCGCCGGTCAGGCGCAATCGGCGAGCGCATTGCGCCATGTTCAGGCTCGGTCGTTTCGAGGCCCGGTCCTTTTGAGGCACGGCGCAATGCGTTCCGCTGCGCTCCACTTATTGCGCCCTACGGTCCTAAGGTCCTCGTGCCAACCAGAGCGCGCCAGCGCGGCCGGTCAGGCGGCGGCCCGCGTGAGGGCGTCGACGATCCCGTCGACCACCTCCTCGACCAGCACCTTGTCGTCGCCCTCGCCCATCACCCGGATCACCGGCTCGGTGCCCGATGGGCGCACGATCAGCCGGCCGTGCCCGTTGAGCCGTTCCTCGGCGGTCTTGATGGCGGAGCGGACCTTGGCGTTCTCAAGCGGCTTGCCGCTCTTGTAGCGCACGTTCTTGAGCACCTGCGGCAGCGCATCGAAACGATGGCAGACCTTCGAGACCGGCAGTTCGCGCTTCTTCACCACCGCGAGCACCTGCAGCGCGGCGACGAAGCCGTCGCCGGTCGTGGTGTAGTCGGACAGGATGATGTGGCCGGACTGCTCGCCGCCGACGTTGAAGCCATGCTGGCGCATGTGTTCGAGCACATGACGGTCGCCGACCGGGGTGCGTTCGAGCGAAACCCCGAGGCCTTGCAGATGGCGTTCGAGTCCCAGGTTCGACATGACGGTGGCGACAACGCCGGACTTGGCGAGCCGGCCGTCCTGCTTGAAGCTCTCGGCGATCACCGCCAGAAGCTGATCGCCGTCGACGATGCGTCCGCGCTCGTCGGCGATGAGGACGCGGTCGGCATCGCCGTCGAGCGCGACCCCGATGTCGGCGCGCATCTCGCGCACCTTGCGGCACAGTTCTTCCGGCGCGGTCGAGCCGCATTCGCGATTGATGTTGAAGCCGTCCGGCTCGACCCCGATGGGGATCACCTCGGCGCCGAGCTCCCACAGCGCCTCGGGCACGACCTGATAGGCGGCGCCATTGGCGCAATCGACGACGATGCGCAACCCGTCGAGGCTCATCGCCCGCGGCAGCGTCCGCTTGGCGAATTCGATATAGCGGTCGTGCACGCCGTCGATGCGCTTGGCGCGGCCGAGATCGGTGCCCTTGGCGAGCTTCTTGGTGAGGTCGGAATCGACCAGCGCCTCGATCTTGTTCTCGATGTCGTCGGAGAGCTTGTAGCCGTCGGGCCCGAACAGCTTGATGCCGTTGTCGTCGAAGGGATTGTGCGAGGCCGAGATCATCACGCCGAGATCGCAGCGCATGGAGCGCGTGAGCATGGCGACCGCGGGGGTCGGCATCGGCCCGGTCTGGAACACGTCCATGCCGACCGAGGTGAAGCCGGCGACCAGCGCGGTCTCGATCATGTAGCCGGACAGCCGCGTGTCCTTGCCGATGAGAACGCGGTGGCGATGATCACCGCGGCGAAAAACGAGCGCCGCCGCCTGGCCCACGCGCAAGGCGAGTTCCGGCGTGATCACGCCGTTGGCGCGACCGCGGATGCCGTCAGTGCCGAAATAGCGACGAGCCATTGTTTTGCGACCCCTCCCGTCGGAGCCCCTGACCTGACCGGATGATACGGCATTTCAATGCCAGAATTCTCCGAAAAATGTCAGCGGTGAATATGGGGAGGTCGCGGCATGATGAATCGCGCCGTCGGGGGACCGGCGGCGCTGATTCTGCTTGGTAAATCGGAACTTCAGCGCTTCTTGTCGCCCTTGCTCGGGGGCGGCTGCGTCACGTTGATCGGGTCGGAGGCCGGGAAGCTGTCCTCCAATCCCTGTTCCAGAGACTTTTCGAGGCGCCGCTGCCGCTTGGCCTCGTCGTCCTCCTGGCTCTTCTTCTCGTCCAGCAGGTCGGAGTCCATCACCTCTTCGTTACGAGTGCCCATGGTTCATTCTCCTGCGCAGCGGCCGCGAAGGGCCGTTCTGACGATAACGCGCGGGACGGCGCTCGCGTTCCCGGCGCCATGCTAAGAATGGGCGCATGACCATGCGGACCATGACCTGCATCGAAGACCTGCGGCGGCGCGCCCGCCGCCGGATTCCCAAAATGTTTTTCGACTATGCCGAGGCCGGCTCCTACGGCGAGGAAACGCTGCGGGCCAACCGCGCCGACATGGAGCGCATCAAGCTGCGCCAGCGCGTGCTGGTCGACGTCTCGCGCCGCGACCTGGCGACGACGATGATCGGCGAGCGGGTTGCGCTGCCGCTCGCGCTCGGCCCGGTCGCGCTCACCGGCATGCAGCACCGCGACGGCGAGATCGCCGCCTGCCGCGCCGCGCAAGCAGCCGGAATTCCGTTCACGCTCAGCACCATGTCGATCTGCTCGATCGAGGACGTGGCGCAGGCGGTCGCCAAGCCGTTCTGGTTCCAGCTCTACGTCATGAAGGACCGCGGCTTCGTGCGCTCGCTGATCGAGCGCGCGGCCGCCGCCAAATGCAGCGCGCTGGTGCTGACCATCGATCTGCAGGTGCTCGGCCAGCGCCATTGCGACGTGCGCAACGGCCTGAGCGTCCCGCCCGCGATCCGGATCGCAAACCTGCTCGACATCGCGACCAGGCCGGCCTGGGTGCTCGGCATGTTGCGCGGCAAGCGCAAGACCTTCGGCAACCTCGCCGGCCATGCGGCGGGGACGACCAACGTCAACTCGCTGGCGTCGTGGATTTCCACGCAGTTCGACCCGGCGCTGTCCTGGAAGGACGTCGAATGGGTCAGGAGTCTCTGGCCCGGCAAGCTGATCATCAAGGGCGTGCTCGACGTCGAGGATGCGAGGCTCGCGGCCGCCACCGGCGCGAGCGCGCTGGTCGTCTCCAACCACGGCGGCCGGCAGCTCGACGGCGCGCCATCGTCGATCTCGGCGCTGCCGAAGGTCGCCGACGCGGTCGGCGGCGAGATCGAAATCATGTTCGACGGCGGCATCCGCTCGGGCCAGGACCTCATGCGGGCGCTCGCGCTCGGCGCGCGCTCCTGCCTGATCGGACGCGCCTACATCTTCGGCCTCGCCGCCGGCGGGCAGGCGGGCGTCGCGCGCGCGATCGAGATCATCCGCAGCGAGCTCGACGTGACCATGGCATTGTGCGGCGTCAACAGCGTGCGCGAGATCGGCCGCCAGGTGATTGCGGACGGGTGAATGTCCGCCACATTGTTCTCTACGTCGCACAAATCATGGTGGAGTGCATGGTAGCGCCACCGGGTTCCCTCCCCCCCATCGCCCGTCGAAGACGGGCGGTGCGGGGGAGGGAGCCCACCGGGTGTGCCGCGCCCCTTGTGCTTGAACCGAAGCGGCCGCAGCGAGTTGAACGCCTCACGGCTTGAACTTCACCACCAGCGGAGCCGGATTGGACTCCGCGATCGCCTCGCCGTTGCTCTTCACCGTGACCTTGTACATGCCGACGTCCTTGACCGCCTCCGGCGGCACCATCGCCTGCAGCTCGCTGCGGCTCACGAACGTCGTTTCCAGCTCCTTGCCGTTGAGCAGCACCCGGTGGAACGGCCAAAAGCCCTTGCCGCTCACCTTCAGCGTGGTCGGCCCCGCTCCTTGCGTGAGCGTCAGCGGAGACACCTCGATGTTGACGGACAACTGCTGCCAGGAATTGAACTCGGGGATCGGGTTGACGTAGCCGGTGAACTCCGGGTTCACGATCTTGCCGTCGAGCACGACCAGCTTGACGTTCTGCGTCATCCAGATGTCCTGCAGCGGATCGCCGTCGATGATCGAGAGGTCGGCGACCTTGCCGGGCTCGACGCTGCCGTAGTCCTTGTCCTTGTGGAAGGTTCTGGCGACGTTGAGGGTCGCGGCCTGGATCGCCATCATGGGCGGGACGCCGGCCTCGACGTCCATCACCAGCGCCTCATGCATCAGCAGGCCGGCCATGCCGCGCGGCGAGTCGGAGCCTTCCTTCAAGATGCCGCCGGCCGCCACGAAACGCCGGATGAACTCGTTGGCCTTCTGGTAGCCGATCTTGGTGCGCTCGAGCTGCTCCGGCTTGTAGCGCTTGAACAGCTTTTCGGTGGTGAACTCGGTGACGGCGCGCACGGCGTCGGGAAATTTCGCCTTCGGGTTGGCGAGGATCTGCTGCTCGCGCTGCCAGAAGCGCTGCGCGCTCGGCGACAGCGGACGCAGCCACTTGGCGATGGTCGGCGTCCAGGCCACCTTGTTGTCGACCATCGCCTTGATGACCGCGTCGAAGCCTTCGACCTCGTAGAGGGCGCCCGCCTCCTCCGCGTCGATCCGCCCCGCCGTGCGATCCACCGCGAGCTTGTTGCGCTTCTCCAGATCCATGATCGAGGAATAGCCGACCGACCAGATATGCTCGATGCCGTCGACGCCGGCCTTTGCGCTGGCGATGGCGTCCCAGGTGTGGCCGGTGACGCCCATTCCGTTCTTGTGCGCCTCTTCGACGATGACCGCGATCAGCTCGGGCGAGATGAACTCGCTGAGCTTGATGCCATCATAGCCGTCCTTCTTCTTCTGCTGCACGATCGCGCGCGCGGCCGCCGCGTTCGGAACCTTCATGTAGCCGCGCCAGGCGCGCGAGCCTTCGGTCTCGAAATCGCCCTCGCGCGCGCCCAGCGCCTGCCCGGTGGCCCAGATCCGCGGCCCGCGGATCTTGCCCATCTCGGTGCCCTCTTTCTGCGCCAGCGCCCAAGGGCCGTTCTGCTGGGTCTCGATCGCCATGCAGGTGGTGACGCCGAGATGCAGATAGACCTCGCCCCAGAACGATTCCCAATGGCAGTGGCCGTCGATGAAGCCGGGCAGGATGTGCTTGCCGTTGACGACCAGGATCTGGCTGCCGGGCGGCACCGCCACCTCGCCGCTCCTGCCGACGGCCTTGATGCGGTTGCCCTCGATCACGATGACGGAATTCTCGATCGGCGCGCGCCCGGTGCCGTCGATGAGCGTTCCGCCCTGGATCACCAGGTTCTGCGCCTGCGCGTCGTTTGCGATCAATGCAGCCGCGGCGAGCAAGGCGGCGGCGAGCGACGTTCTGACCATTGTTTTCCTCCAAGTCCTTGTTCACGGGACCTTGCCACGACGGTACAGGGTCGGCCCGCCTCCGCACAAGTGAGCGCAGGCGCGGCGTAGCCCGGATGGAGCGTAGCGAAATCCGGGACTGCTTTATGATGTGGCAGCAACCCGGATTGCGCTGCGTCCATCCGGACTACGCTTGCACGCGGAAGCCGCGAAACACCCGGCCGAATTCCGGCAATGGCCGCTTGCCGTCGCGGCCTTCTAGGTCTATATTCCTCGGCATGCGGCTCCCCATCTATCGCTCGATCGCGCGGATCGGCCTGCGGCCGGATGAACCCGGAGCCGTGGTCGGACCGCGGCGGCGCGGTTCGCGCCGGCCGCATGCGGACGCCACCGTCGCCGCGGTGCGCCGTCTGATCGAGCAGACCACGCTGACCTACAGCGAGATCGCGGCGCGCAGCGGCGTCGCACGCGCCAGCATCTGCCGCTGGACGCGCGACGGCGGCTGGCGGCGTCCGCCGTTCGCGCCGCGCGCCACCGACACGGTTCCGAGCGCGCGCGCCGGCGCCCGGCTCAAACTGCGCACGCTGGCCGCGCGCCTCTCCGCGCTCGCGGAACGCTATCTCCGCGAACTGGAGGGCACGCCGGGCGTCGACCTGGACAAGCTCGCGCAGGCGCTGGAGCTGCTGAAGATGGCCAAGCTCGCCGCCCGTCCCCGGCGGCGGCGGCTCTTGTCCAACCACGCCGGCGGACGTTCGCTCGAGACGGGGGAAGAGCCGGCCGGCACCCGGGTGATCGAAGACCTGCGCGCTGCCGGCGTGAAGCTCGCAAACGCTCCGCCGTCGGCACTGGCCGATTTCATCGCAAGCCACGAGCCGCCGCGCCACGAACCTGCGCTCCGCCGCCGCGGCCACCGCTCCAAACGCAACCGCGATCACGCGCGCCTGCTGGAGCCGTATCGGTAAAGCAGCAGGGCGGATCAGGTGATGCCGGATGGACCGACGCAGCCGTCGCCGCCGCCCTCCATGCGGTCCGATTTATTTGCCGAGCACCGGAATGCCCGGGAACTGCGGCAATGTTGGTGGCGTTTCTCGGTCATCTTCAGGAGCACGGGCGGCACATACGAGGCCGGCAATGGCACGCTCCAATTCGCAGGATCAAACGCTCGCCGACGGCACGGAGCAACCGGCGCGTACGAGCCAGGCGGTGTCCGAGCGGGACCGCATGGTGGACGCGCAAATCGCCGGACGCGGGGTGCACGACCCGCGCGTGCTCGCAGCCATGCGACAGGTGCCGCGGGAGGCGTTCGTGGCGGAGGGCCTTGCGGAGTTCGCCTACGAGGACGCGCCGCTTCCGATCGAGGAAGGGCAGACGATCTCGCAGCCCTATATCGTGGCGCATATGATCGAAGCCGCGGAGGTGAAGCCGGGCGACCGCGTGCTGGACGTGGGAACGGGATCGGGCTACGCCGCCGCGGTCCTGAGCCGGATCGCCGCGCAGGTCTATGCGATCGAGCGGCACCAGACGCTCGTGCAACTGGCCAGGCGCCGCTTCGAGCAGCTCGGCTACCGCAACATCCACCTCCGCCACGGCGATGGCACGCTGGGATGGAGCGACGCGGCGCCGTTCGACGCCATCATCGTGGCGGCGGGCGGGCCGGAGATTCCGGAGACATTGCGGACCCAGCTCAAGGTCGGCGGCCGCCTGGTGATGCCGATCGGGCTGCTTGAACATCAGCAGCGGCTGGTGAAGGTCGTGCGCGACGGCGACCGTGAATTCCATGAAGAGGACCTTGGCCCGGTCATGTTCGTGCCGCTGGTCGGCGCCCAGGGCTGGCCCGAAGCCGCAACCATGCGGTCAGGCGGGCTCGAGGAACCGAAAGCGCCCGCCGCCCGCCAGCGCTCTGCCGCCGACCTCATTCGCGACGCCGCCGAGCCGTTGCGTCTGCTCGACCATCCGGATTTCGGCCGCCGTTTCGACCGGTTCGCGGACGCCCGCGTCGTGTTGCTGGGCGAGGCCTCGCACGGCACATCGGAATTTTATCGCGCCCGCGCGGCGATCACGCGGCACCTGATCGAGCGGCACGGCTTCACCATCGTCGCGGTCGAGGCCGATTGGCCCGACGCCGCGGCGATCGATCGTTACGTGCGCCACAAGGCCCGGCGCGCCGACACCGAGCCGGCGTTTCGCCGCTTCCCGACCTGGATGTGGCGCAATGTCGAAGTGAGCGGGTTCATCGAGTGGCTGCGCGCCCACAACAAGGGACGCGGGCCCGAGCGCCGCGCCGGCTTCTTCGGCCTCGACATCTACAACATGAACGCGTCGATCCGCGCGGTGATCGACTATCTCGACAAGACCGATCCGGACGCGGCGCGCGTCGCCCGCCAACGCTACGGCTGCCTGACGCCCTGGCAGAAGGACCCGGCCAGCTACGGCCGCGCGGCGCTCTCCAGCGGCTATCCGAAATGCGAGGCCGCGGTGCTGGCGATGCTCAAGGACCTGCTGGCGAAGCGGCTCGACTATGCCGGGCGCGACAGCGAGGGCTTTTTCGACGCCGAGCAGAATGCGCGGCTGGTGACGTCGGCGGAGCAATATTACCGCGTCATGTATTACGGCGGCGCCGCATCGTGGAATCTGCGTGACCGGCATATGTTTGAAACGCTTGAGCGGCTGCTGGCGCACCACGGCGAGGGTTCCAAGGCCGTGGTGTGGGCGCACAACTCCCACGTCGGCAACGCCGCAGCGACCGAGATGGGATTGGTGCGCGGCGAGTTCAACATCGGCCAGTTGGCGCGCGAGTGGTGGCGCGAACACGCGGTGCTGATCGGCTTCGGTACCGACCGCGGGACGGTGGCGGCGGCCACCGACTGGGACGGGCCGATGGAGATCAAGCAGGTGCGCCCGGCGCACCGCGACAGCTACGAGCGGCTCTGCCGCGACAGCGGCATCGGCGCGTTCCTGATCGACTGGCGGGCCGGACGCAATCAAGAGCTGCGCGAAGGATTGCTGTACCCACGGCTGGAGCGCGCGATCGGCGTGATCTACCGGCCGGACACCGAGCTCGCGAGCCATTATTTCGACGCCTCGCTGCCGAACCAGTTCGATGCCTTCGTCTGGTTCGAGGAAACGCACGCGGTGACGCCGCTGCCGGTGACGCCGCGCCAGGACGTCCCGGAGACCTATCCGTTCGGGCTTTAGCAGGAAGCAAGTCACCCCTACGACCACGCCCTTGCGCAGCCGGAAGCCCGGAGGGCGGATCGGGCAGCGTAATCCGCCCTTTTGCGGCCTGGTCAGACGGCGCAATCAAAAGCGCATGGCGCCATGCTTTGATCGCATCAGCGCGATACGCATCGCTATTGCGTGCTACGATTCTCACCGCACTCAGGAGAAACAGCCATGCCCAACACCGTTCGATTGCACCGCGTCCTGACAACAAAGCCCGATAAGGTCTATCGCGCCTTCATCGAGGCAGACGCCTTGGCGAAGTGGCTGCCGCCCAACGGCTTTACCTGTACCGTGCATCACCTCGACGCGAAGGTCGGCGGCACCTTCAGGATGTCATTCCGCAATTTCACCACGGCCATGAGCCATTCTTTCGGCGGAAAATATCTGGAGCTCGTGCCCGGCGAGCGCTTGCGCTACACCGACACATTCGACGATCCCAATCTGCCGGGCGAAATGCAGGTGACGGTGACGCTCAGGCGGGTCTCCGTCGGCACCGACCTGAACATCGTGCAAGAAGGCATTCCCGACGTCATTCCGGTGGAAGCGTGCTATCTCGGCTGGCAGGACTCGTTGCGAAATCTCGCCAGCCTCGTCGAGCCCGAAATCAATCAATAGGGAAACGGAAAATCGCGCAGAAATCTCAGCTTCCGGCGCCCGGAGCGGCACACTCTGTCTGACCGCCCAACCGGAGCAAGTAGCCCGGATGGAGCAAGTAGCCCGGATGGAGCGTAGCGAAATCCGGGCGTACCGGCACTGAAGAAACCCGGATTGCGCTACGCTTCATCCGGGCTACGACTGGGGATGCTGCGAGCTGGTAGGGTGGGCAAAAGCGAGCGCAGCGCGCGTTGCCCACGCGTCTTCCGGTCCCAGCGGGAAACGACGCGTGGGCACGGCGCGCAGAGATGCGCGCCTTTGTAGGCACAATCGGCATGATGAGTAGAACTTCCGGGCGTTTTGGGCTATATTGTCGCCATGAGCCCTGCGGTGAAAACCATTCTCGAGCGGGTGGCGTCCTGGCCGGTCGAGGACCAGGAGGAACTCTCCGAGCTTGCCCGCGAAATTGAAGCGCGGCGCACGGGCGTCTATCGCCTGAGCGAGGATGAGCGCGCTGCCATCCATTCGGCACGCCGCGGGCCGCTTGCCTCCGATGATGAGGTCGAGGCGTTCTGGAAGGCGCGCGGCCTGGCATGAGGCTGCAATATCGGGCGCAAGCGCTTGCCGATATTGACGCCATCCGCCGGTATCTTGAGGAGCGGAGCCTCTCCGGCGCGCGTAGCGTATTACGGGCTATCTATGCCAGCATCCAGCTCATCGCCGAGCATCCATTGTCATATCAGCGCACCGACGACCCCGATATCCGCGTGCATGTGGTGCATCGCTATCGCTACAGGATTTTCTATGCTGTAGCCGGTGACGCAGTGGAAATCATCCATGTGCGTCACACCTCGCGCCGTCCGTGGCGGAGTTAGTAAGGCATCCTTCCGAGACCGGCGGCAAACCGGCCGAACCGACAGTGCCCTACTCCTCCTTATACCCATACGCCTGCGCGTTCCCCGTCGCGCCATAATACTTGAACGGCAGGAACTTGCCACTCATCGTGATCTAGACGCAGCCGCCCTTGGGGTTGGCGACGCGCTCGATCGCCATGTCGAAATCGCTTCGCCCTTGATGCCGTCGCCGACCCTCGATCGGCGCCTTCCACGCCGCCCCATTGACCATCACCATCCCGGTGAAGCGACAGATCGGCGGATCGGCCGGCGGCATCGGCGTGCCATGGCCCGGGAGCGGTCTCCGCGCGGTTCGCTGGGGAGCCCGGACATCGCCACGGTTCGCCGACAAGTCCGGGTTGCAACGCCTCGGAGGGAGCTTGCCATGTCACCGCAGCCATCTTGATGTTCGACGGCGGAATTCCGGGGTAGGTTCATGGTCCGATCGACAGCAAGGGGAACCCCATGGAACTGAGACTCCACCACGTGAACTATTCGACCAAGGACGTTGGCGCGGTCGCGGAATTTTACCGGTCGCTGTTCAACATGAAGCCGGTGCCAAGCTACCAGGACGCGCGAATCACGTCGCAGGGCTACGACGGCAAGGTCGAGTTTCTGACCGACGGCACGACCGAGTTTCACATCTCGCCGCAGGATCTCGGCGTCGCATTCCGGACCAAACAGAGTCTCAATCCGGTCGATCGCGGTCACATCGCGTTTCGTACCGACGATATCGAGGCCTTCAAGGCCATGCTGTGAGAGAAAAATATTCAATTCGCCGACTACGGCGTTTGGGCGATGGGTGGCTGGTATCAGATCTTTCTGCAGGATCCCGACGGCACCATCGTCGAAGTGCACCAGACCGACTACAAGCCGCCTGCCGCATAGGCCACCTTCCCGGGAGCACCACGATGCGCATCGGCTACCTTGGCCTCGGCAACATGGGTCAACCAATGGCGGGCAAGTTGCTCGACGCCGGGCACGAGCTCTGGGTCCATGATATCCGCGAGGACGCCATGCGCCCGCTTCTCGAGCGTCAGGCGCGGCGGGCGGGTTCAGCGAAGGAATTGGCGGACACCTGCGACACGGTCATTGTCGCGCTGCCGACGCTGGAGATTTTCCGGCGTGCGCTTTCCGGACCCGACGGCCTGCTCGCGGGCAAGGTTTTGAAGACGCTGGTCAACACCTGCACCGTCGGCGGGCGGTTCATCCGCGAGGTCGAGACACAATGCGCAGCAACCGGTGTCACCGTCATCGATGCCCCGATCAGCGGCGGCGTCGCAGGGGCCAAGGCCGGCACGCTGGCCATGATGGTGTCCGGCGATCCGGCCAAAGTCGCCGAGTTGATGCCGGTGTTCCAGTCGTGGGGCAAGACGATCGTCGTTGCCGGCGACAGGCCGGGGTCTGCGCAGACCATGAAGCTCGCCAATAACATGCTGTTTGCCACAGCCCTTGTCGCTACGTCGGAGGCAATGACGATGTCGGGCA
>JAXDOD010000029.1:0-15003 GCA_034669045.1 Alphaproteobacteria bacterium | reverse complement strand
GCCGGCGCCGGCATGGACTTCAATATAGCTGTCATTGGCGTCGGCTTCGCCGGAGAGCAGCGCTTCAAGCTCCAGGCGCGCGACTTCCGTTTGCAGCGCTTTGAGCGCGGCTTCCGCTTCAGCGATGGTTTTCTGGTCGTTCTCCGCCACGCCCAGCTCGATCAGCGTCAACTGATCGTCGAGTTCGCGCTCGATGCGGGCGATGGAGGTGAGCTGATCATCGAGCGCGGTGCGCTCTTGCATGATGCGCTGGGCGCGTACGGTATCGCTCCAGAGATTGGGATCTTCCGCTTGCTTGTTCAGCTCGGCGAGGCGGATTTTCGACTTGTCGAAGTCAAAGATGCCTCCTCAGCAGCCCGACCGACTGCTTGATCTCATCGATGATGGTCTGGGTTTCCGCGCGCATGGCAAATCTCGCAACGATCGAGCAAATGGTTCTATCGACCGGATGTAGCGACAAGGCAGCGCAGGCGCAACCGTGCGCCGGTCCAAATGGGCGGTTCGCCTCGCCCGTCCACCCGAACCAATGCGGCTACCACAACCCGCCGGTGCCCGAGCGCATCATGCGGTCGGCCTCGGGCGACACCGCAACCGGCCGGCCCTCGGTGTCGGTAACGCCGATCACGGAGTAGTTGTCGGGCGGCGCGGTGCCGGGCTTGAACGCTTCCAGAATGACGTTCGAGGCGCCAGGGCCTGCGCGCATGCCGGTTTTCGAGTCGACGCGGATGAGCTTGATGCCGGCCGGCACCCGGAACGGCACCGCCGGCTTGTCGGCCAGCGCGACCTTCATGAAGTCGCGGACGATCGGCGCCGCCAGCGCACCGCCGGTGGCGCGATCGGCGATGTGACGCGGCTTGTCGTAGCCCATGAACACGCCGACCACGAGGTCGGGCGAGAAACCGATGAACCAGACGTCCTTCTCCTCGTTGGTGGTGCCGGTCTTGCCGGCGATCGGCTTGCCCACCTCCTTGGCGAAACCCACGCCGGCCGCCGTGCCCCGCTGCACCACGCCTTCCATCATCGAGGTGATCTGGTAGGCGGTCATCGGGTCAAGCACGCGCTCGCGCCGGTCGATCAGGGCGGGCTCGTTCTGGCTCTCCCACTTGGGCGACGCGCAGCCGCGGCACTCGCGCTGGTCGTGCCGGTACATGGTGTGGCCGTAGCGGTCCTGGATGCGATCGATGAACGTCGGTTGGATCTTCCTGCCGCCATTGTCGAACATCGCGTAGGCCGCGACCATTCTCAGCAGCGTGGTCTCGCCGGCGCCGAGCGCGAACGAGAGATAGGATGGCAGATTGTCGTAGATGCCGAAGCGCTTGGCGTATTCGCCGATCAGCGGCATGCCGACGTCCTGCGCCAGCCGCACCGTCATGACGTTGCGCGAGCGCTCGATGCCGAAACGGAGCGTCGAGGGCCCGTAGAATTTGCCCTCGTAGTTTTCCGGCCGCCACACGCCCGACCCGGTATCGATCTCTAGCGGCGCGTCGAGCACCACGGTCGAGGGCGTGTAACCATTGTCGAGGGCGGCGGCATAGACCAGCGGCTTGAACGAGGAGCCGGGCTGGCGCAGCGCCTGGGTCGCGCGGTTGAACTGGCTCTGGTCGTAGGAGAAGCCGCCGACCATCGCCAGCACGCGGCCGGTCTGCGGGTCCATCGCGACGATGCCGCCGGAGATTTCGGGCAGTTGCCGGAGCTTGAACTGACCCTCCTTGCCGGCGAGCGGCTCGACATAGATGACATCGCCGGTTTCGAGCACCTGGTTGGCCTTGGTCGGCACCTTGCCCTTGATCGGGCCCCAGGTCGGTTTCGCCCACTTCAAGCCGTCGAGCGTGATGATGCCGGTTTCGCGCTCCTTGACGACACCGCCGGACGGGTCGCGCGCGGGCTGGAATCCGATGCGGGCGGACTGTTCGGCCGCTTCCAGCACCACCGCCATGCGCCAGGGCGCGACGTCGGCGAGCGCCTTGACCTCGGCCAGCTTGGCGCCCCATTCGCCGACCGGCTCCAGCTTGGTGACCGCGCCGCGATAGCCCTGGGTCTCGTCGAAGCGCACGAGACCGTCGGTGAGCGATTTGCGCGCCAGCACCTGCAGCTTGGGATCGAGCGTGGTGCGCACCGAGAGCCCGCCTTCGTAGAGCTTCTTTTCGGTGTAGTTGTCGTTGATGTAGCGGCGCACTTCCTCGGCGAAATACTCGGCCGCGAAGATATGCGCGCCGGTCGGCCGCTGCGTGACCTTGAGCGGATCCTTCTTCGCCTTGTCGGCGTCCGCCACCGTCAGGTAGCGGTCCTCGACCATGCGGTCGAGGACGTAGTTGCGGCGCGCGAGCGCGTCGTCGCGGCGGCGGAACGGATGATAATTGTTCGGCCCCTTGGGCAGCGCCGCGAGATAGGCGGCCTCCGGGACGGTGAGTTCGTGCACCGACTTGTCGAAATAGAGCAGCGAGGCCGCGGCGACCCCGTAGGCGCCGATGCCGAGATAGATTTCGTTGAGATAGAGTTCGAGGATCTTCTCCTTCGAGAAGGTGCGCTCGATCTTCATCGCGAGCAGCGCCTCTTTGATCTTGCGCGCCCAGGACAGCTCGTTCGTCAACAGAAAATTCTTGGCGACCTGCTGCGTGATGGTGGAGGCGCCCTGGGGACGGCGGCCCGAGCCGTAGTTCTGGGCATAGGCCACGAACGCGCGCGCGATGCCGGAGAAATCGAGCCCGCCATGCTCGTAGAAGTTCTTATCCTCGGCCGCGATGAAGGCGTTGATGACGAGCTTGGGCACCGCCTGGACCGGGATATAGAGGCGCCGCTCGCGCGCGTATTCGGCCAGCAGCGAGCCGTCCGCGGCATGCACCCGCGTCATGACGGCGGGCTCGTAGTCCTGCAACTGCGAATAGTCCGGCAGGTCCTTGGAGAAATGCCACAGCAGCCCGGCGGTGGCGGTGACCGCCAGGAGGAAGACGATGGTTCCGCCGGCAAAGACCCATCCGGTGAAGCGTAGAAAGAATCTCATGGCCGATGTCCTGCGCGCATCACGTCATCCGATCACGACGGCCGGCTGTGGCCAACCGCCGACGGTCGAATCTGGCAGATTTGAGCTTATGCTGCTAGCCGCCCCGGACCGGTCCGGGAGCCAAAATCGTCCGGTTTTATGTTGAAACTGAGGCCGGTCGCGCACGGCATGATCCTCAATTCTGGCCGGCGCCCGCGAGCCGGGTGGTGAAGTAGGTTTCGATCGCCTTGGCGACCGCGTCCGCGGTGCGCGCCCGCCAGGTCTCCGAGGTCAACGACTTGAGGTCGGTGCGGTTCGTCACGTAGCCAAGCTCGATCAGGATGGACGGGATGTCGGGCGCCTTGAGCACGAAGAAGCTCGCCGACTTCAGCGGTTCCTTGTGCAGCTTGGTGGCATTGCGCAATTCGGCCACCAGCACGCGCGCGAACTGCACCGCGAAGGTCTTGCTCTCGCGCCTGGCGAGATCGATCAGGATGTCGGCGACGTCGCTCGGCTCCGCCGACAGGTCGAGCCCGGCGATCACGTCGGCGCGGTTCTCGGCTTCGGCGACCCGGGCGGCGGCCGCGTCCGATGCTCGTTCCGACAAGGTGTAGATGGTGGCGCCCTGGGCGTCGCCTTCGGCGCGCACCAGCGCATCGGCATGGAGCGAGATGAACAGCGCGGCGTGGCGGGTGCGGGCGAAGTTCACCCGGTCGGCGAGCGCCACGAAGCTGTCGTCGCTGCGCGTCATGGCCACGCGGTACTTGCCCATCTTCTCGATGCGCTCGCGCAGCAGCAGGCCGAACTCGAGCACCAGCGCCTTTTCCGGACTGTCGCCCGGCGCCAGCCGGGTGCCGATGTCGATGCCGCCGTGGCCGGGATCGATGACGATCAGCGGGCGCGGATCGTTGTTGGACTTGACGTCGGCGTCGGCATCGTGCCGGCGCGGCATTGCTGCCGGCGCGCGGTTGTCGAGCGCGATCGTGCGCATGAAGGCGTCACGCTCGGTCAAGGCGAGGTCGAGCACCAGGCGCGCTGGCTGGTCGTTGACGGCCTCGAGCACGAACGCGTTCTCGACCTTCGCCGGCCGCGCAAGGTCGATCACGATGCGCGACCCGCCCTGCATGACCAGGCCGAAGCGGAACGCCTTGATCAGCCCGCGCCCCCGCTCGCCGATCCTGGCCGGGAGCTGGAACACGACCTGCGGCATGTCGATGACGACGCGATAGGGATTGGCGAGCGTGAAGGCGCGGATGTCGATCTTGCGGCTCAAGTCGAGGACGAGGCGGGTGGCGCTCTCGTCGCCGCCGACACGCACTTCGGTTGCCACCGGGAAATCGTCGGGCGCGCGCGTCTCCGGATTGGCCGCGGCCGCGCCGCTCCGCTCGGCGGCCCAGGGGGCGCCGAGGAGCATCGCAGCAAAAATAGCCAAGCCCGTTGCGCGGACAGACATTGTGTTCCGAGCCCCTCCGAGCACCTTTTACTCCATTAGGGCGCGATGGTTAATCGGAACTTAAGCTCGTAGGCCGGAAGCCCGACCATGGCCCTGCGCAGTGATCTGCGCGGGATCAATCTGGTACCCCGTCGCCGCGGCAGCCATGATGCCGCGCCGGCGTCGGCGGCGACACCAGCGCGGCCGACCACCGTTGCGCAAGAGGATCCGCCTTCCGAACAGGTCAGTCCGCAAGGCGCGCCCGCCAGCCCGCGGTCTTCGATGCCGTATCAACCCTTGCTCATGGCTCCCCCGGAAGCGCCGGAAACATCGGCGGCGGCACGCGCCGGTGCGAGGCCGCCTGATAGGCCGAGGCCGCCTTCAATGCCAGATGCTCCATTCCCGGCTCGACCAGGAAATTGATCGAGAACGGCAGGCCCGGCGCCGGAATCTCCGTCGGCTCCGTGTTGGTGACGCTGCGGTAGACCTTGCGCCCGTTGGCGTCGGTGGTGAGCACGAACTTCGGGTCGTACACGGTCCGCACATATCCGGCCGGGATCAGGATCTCCGTGATGCCCGCGTTCGGGCCGAGCGGATACGAGATTTGCCGATTGTCGACCGCCGGTTCCGGCGCGAGGCCGATCCTGGCGGGCGCCAGCGCCGTGTGCACCTGGATGAGCACGTCGAGCTTGTTGTCCAGCATCACCTTCATGATGACCCGCCGCAGCAGTTCCCGGCGCTGGATGTTCTCGGCAATGCCTTTGGGCGGGCTGTGTAGGCTCGTCATCTCCTCCCAGTTCTTGAAGCCGGCGCGCTGGTCGTCGCCCCAGAATTTCGAGCGCGCGTTCAGCGACGGCCAATCCACCAGGGTTTCCTTGAAGCCGCGGGCGGCCCAGTCCTTGGCGCGCCGGCTCAGGTATTGCGGAATATGGAAGCGGAAGGTCCTGGAGTTGGTATCGCCGCCGCCTCCCAGGAGGTCGCGGAGCGTCAGGTTGGGCGGCGTCGGCTCGAGCCCTTCGGCCCATCGCACCATCCAGTCGGCCGGGGCCATCGTCCCGGTTCCCTTGGTCACGCCCGGCGCGAACGGCGTCGGCTGCACGGCGGCGGCGAAAGCCGGATACACCGGCTCCCGGGCGGCATTCAAGCGGTAGAGGAAATCCGGGTAGAGCACCGGCACCAGCTCCGCCATCGCCCGGTCGAAGGTTGTGGTCATGTTCTCGACGTCGGGATCGTCGACCCATCCGGGGGTCAGCGATTCCACCAGCGTGGCGCCGAGATGTCCGGCCAGCATCGCTTTCATCTCAGCCGCGGCCGCATCGACGATCGGCTCGTCGACCTTGGCGTGCTTGACCATGAACTCGCGGATGATGCCGATGCGCATGCCTTTGAGCGCGCCCGGGCTCCCGCTGGTGAGCGCGTTGGCGTAGGGCTCGGTGGAGATGCTGGAGCGCGGCACGGTCGTGAAGATGTCGCGCCGGTCGTAGTAGCCCTCGACCGGATCCTTGAGCGCGTCCAGCACTGTGGCGGCGTCGGTGATGGCGCGGCAGTGAATGCCGGCGCGATCGTTGTAGATCTCGGCGCCGATGGCGCCGCCGAGAAACGACAGGTGCGCCTTGTGCGGCAGGATCAGCGCCACCGAATTGTGATTGGCGGGGCCGCGGCATGACTGGCCGGTCTCTTCGCACAGGCTGCACATGGCGAGGTTGGTGCTCACCGAGACGCCCGACCCTGAGCTCGAGCCGATCGAGGCGGCGCGCGTCGTGTCGTACGAGTTGCACGGGTTGCCGGCCCAGCTGCTGCGCTGATAGCCCAGCACCGACGGCAGAATTTTTGACGGATAGTTCTCGCCGGCCGGGAAGCCGGGCCCGCGACCGTTGTATTCGGTGGTGTTCGCCTTGGCGTAGATGATCGCGCCTTTGTTGCGGAGCTGCGCCACCAGCGTGTGGTCGCGCGCCGGAAAATCCATGTCGTAACGGGCGTCGGCGCCGCCGGTGGAGCGCATGTCCTTGGTGTCGTAGGGATCCTTGAACGAGAACGGGACGCAGTACATCGGCATCGCCGCCAGGTCGGGATTGCGGCCGTACTGCTTGTCGAGCTCATCGGCGCGCTCGAGCGCATCGGGCTGGCGGCGGAATTCCTCGCACACCGGCGGCGCGTCCGCCGGCAGCGGCCCCGCCGTGGGATGCTTGTCGAAGTCGCCCTTGCAGGTGACCGAGCGCTGGCCGCGGATGTTGAGCATCCCGAGCGCGCGCACCTGCCCGGCATTGGGAATCCCGACCGTCATCCCGAACTGCTGGAGAACGGCCGGATCGGACGAGGTCGGCTCCATCCGGCCGAACTCGACCGGCAGGGTCTTACCCCGGTCGCTATCGGGCCGGTCGGCCGTCGACTTCATCGCGGCCTGGTATTCGCTGAAGTTGGGAAGGAACTCCGGCGCCATCTCCTCCGTGACCAGCCGGTTGCAGGTGCCGTTGTAGGCATTCGCCCGGTTGATGTAGGCCTGCACCAGTCCCCGGCACGTGATCTGGCCTTCGCGGATGGCCCGATGGACGTCGGGGATGGTCGCCTCCATCAGATGAAACTGAAACGGCGCCCCTTGCGACCGCAACTCGTCACCACTGACGCCCAGCGCGCCCAGCATGACGGCAGTGAAGAAACCGGTCCTCGCAAACGACATAGTCTCCTCCAGTGGTGAGAATTCGGCCTTGGACCGCGCGTGCGGCGCCCGCTTCGTCCCGTTGATTCCCGTCCGCGTCCCTACGCTTCGGCGCCCCTACCCTACCGCCATTTCCGATTCCGCGTCTTGTGCTCCGACCCGCGGGTCCGGGTCTGTGAATAGACGGCCCAATTCCCCGATCCAGGCGTCCTTGCCGGGACCCGACGCGCAACCGGGGCCCCCCGGCGCTGCCGCCGTGGCAACCTTCCCTTGCCATTGGCCCGCGACCCCCCTAATAAGGGCAAGCTGACGGTTCACAGTTCCGGTTGTACCGCGTTCGGACAATCCGGCTGGCCCCCCAGGAACCGCTCCCCGACGATCGACGGGAGGGGACTTGGGCGGCGAAAGCGGTCCGTGGCGCCGTGCATCGGCACGGCGGCGGGCCATCGAGGCCGATGTCCTTGTAGAGCACAACCGGCGTCGCAGGAGGCCAAGGCCTTTGGCGGCGGCAGGCGGGTTCAAAACCGCCCGAGCGGTCATCGTCAGCCAAGCGAAACCGCGGCGGCGCGCGTGCGCTGCCGCACCGTCACGGACCGAAGGTCATGCTAGGGCCGCGCGTCGAGAGCCGACAAAAACGCCATCGCAGCAACACCGCGTCGCGGGGCGACGCTTGCCGCCCAGTCTACGCCGCCTGCGTAGGCCGGGCGACGGACGATGCGTTCCGCTCTCGCGCGTTGACGGTCCATCCTCACAATCAGCCAGGCTCCTGGTCGCGCCGTCCTGTTTCGCCCGCATGGCGAGAGAGGCCGGCCGCGCGCACGCCTGCCGTCAAGAGATTGATCAATGCCCAACAAAATGCTCATCGATGCGACCCACCCGGAGGAGACCCGGGTGGTGGTTCTGCGCGGCAACCGCGTGGAAGAATTCGACTTCGAGTCGGCCAGCCGTAAACAGCTTCGCGGCAACATCTACCTGGCCAAGGTGACGCGGGTCGAGCCGTCGCTGCAGGCGGCCTTCGTCGACTACGGCGGGAACCGGCATGGTTTCCTCGCCTTCAGCGAAATCCATCCGGACTACTACCAGATCCCGGTCGCCGACCGGCAGGCGCTGATCGACGAGGAGGAGCGCCAGGCGCGCGCCGCCGACGCCGAGGCCGACCATCGCGCCGGACGCCGCGCGCAGCGCGACCGCGGCGCCAGGCGCTCGCGCGACGACGTCATGAGCCAGCCGATCGAGTCGCAAGACGAGGCCGGCGCCATGGCGGCGGGTTCCGAGGTGATGGCAGCGCCCGCAGGCTCCGCCGAGGAGGACGTTCCGGAAGCCCACGACGAGGCGGCGGCACAGGGCGAGGCCGCGCACGAGCGCCACGACTCGCCTGCCGTTCCGGCGGGCGACACCCCGATGGATCTCGCCCAGTTCGAATCGAGCGCCGCCGCCGAGCCGATCCCGCAAAGCGAAGACGCGCCGCGGGTGGCGGCGTCCGACGCCGCCGAGACCGGCGACACTCACGAAGACATGCCGGCCGAAGCCGACCACGTCGGCGACAACGGCAACATCACCGAGGTCAACGGCCATGGCGCAGGCGGCGAAGAAGAGGTCGTCGAATCGGTCGGCGGCGCCGACGCCATGGAGGAGGTGCCGGAGCGCCTGCCGCGGATGCGCCGGCAGTACAAGATTCAGGAGGTGATCAAGCGCCGGCAGGTGATGCTGGTGCAGGTCGTCAAGGAGGAACGCGGCACCAAGGGCGCCGCGCTCACGACCTACCTGTCGCTCGCCGGCCGCTATTCGGTGCTCATGCCCAACACCGCGCGCGGCGGCGGCATCAGCCGCAAGATCACCAGCGCCGAGGACCGCCGCCGCCTCAAGGAGATCGCGCAAGACCTGGAAGTGCCGGAAGGCATGGGCGTGATCCTGCGCACCGCCGGCGCCGCCCGCACCAAGACCGAGGTCAAGCGCGACTTCGAATATCTGCTGCGGCTGTGGGAGACGGTGCGCGACCTCACGCTCAAATCGACGGCGCCGACGCTGGTCTACGAGGAAGGCTCGCTGGTCAAGCGCTCGATCCGCGACCTCTACAACAAGGACATCGACGAAGTCCTGGTCGCCGGCGACGAGGGCTACAAGGACGCGCGCGAGTTCATGCGCATGCTCATGCCGAGCCATGGCAAGAACGTGAAGCCGTTCCGCGATACGCTGCCGATCTTCACCCGCTTCGGCATCGAGAGCCAGTTGGACGCCATGTTCCAGCCGGTGGTGCAACTGCGCTCCGGCGGCTACATCGTGATCAACCAGGCGGAGGCGCTGGTCGCGATCGACGTCAATTCCGGCCGCGCCACGCGCGAGCACCACATCGAGGACACCGCGCTCAAGACCAACTGCGAGGCCGCCGAGGAGATCGCGCGGCAACTGCGGCTGCGCGACCTGGCCGGGCTGATCGTCATCGACTTCATCGACATGGACGAGAAGCGCAACAACCGCACGGTCGAGCGCAGGCTCAAGGAATCGCTCAAGCACGACCGCGCCCGCATCCAGGTCGGACATATCTCGCATTTCGGACTGCTGGAGATGTCGCGCCAGCGGATTCGCTCGAGCGTGCTGGAAAGCTCGACCGAGAAATGCCCGCATTGCGGCGGCACCGGTCACATCCGCTCGGTGTCATCGGTGTCCCTGCAACTCCTGCGCGGGCTCGAGGAGATGCTGCTCAAGGGCGCGACCCACAACATCATCGTGCGCACGCGCACCGAGATCGCGCTCTATCTCCTCAACCAGAAGCGCGCGCATCTGCGCGTGCTGGAGGAGCGGTTCCAGCTCGCCATCATCGTCAGCGCCGATGCGACCATCGGCGGCCAGGTGTCCTACGCCATCGAGAAGGGCGAATTGGTGCACTCGGTCGAACAGGCCAAGGCGATCGCGGCGCAGCCCTCGAACCAGGCGCCGCTCGCGCCGGAGGACGAGGAGGAGGATTTCGAGCAAGAGGCCGAGGCTGAGGCCGAGGCGGAGACCGAGCACGAGCCCGCCAGCAACATCGAAGTCATAGCCGAGGACGACAGCGAGGCCGCGAGCGAGGACGGGTCCGAACCGGCGCACGCCGATGCCGGGCATCCCGAGGGCGAAAATGGCGTGCGGCGGCGGCGACGCCGGCGCGGCGGCCGCGGCAGCCGCGGCGAAGGCCGGGGCGAGGGCCGCGACCGGAGCGCCGTCGCGCAGGACCCGTTCGCGGCTCCCCCGCCCGCTCCCGATGACGGCGATGGCGCGCCTGCGCCGGTGGCCGCCGTCGGCACGGACGCGGCCGCAACGGACCCCGAGCACGCCGCAGCGAATGGCGAATCGCAGGAAGAGGGCGAGCGGCGCCGGCGCCGGCGCGGACGCCGCGGTGGACGGCGCAACCGCCGCGACCGCGACGGTCGCGAAGGCGAAGGTTTGCCGCCGCAGTCCGATTCGCCCGCCGCGTTCGAGTCCGACCCGAGCACGTCCGGCGCCGAGCCGCAGCCCGCCGCGGACCTTGCGCCCGACGCTCGCGACGATGCGGTTGCGCGCGAACGCGACGAGCAGCGTCCTGCACAGCCGCAATGGCAGGCACCGCCCCCTGCTCCACCCGCTTCCGAGCCGATACCGGCGCCGCTGTCGCAAGACAGCCGCGAGCCCGAGCCGGCGCCGCGCCGGCGTTCGACCGTGCGCGAGCCCGCGTCCGTGAGCCTGGCCAGCGAGGACGCACCGTCCCCGCCGCCGGTCGAGCCGCCGCAACCGGTGATCTCGGTCGTGTCGCCGAACGAGGATGCCGACAAGCCGCGCCGCGCCGGCTGGTGGAGCAAGCGGGTGCTTGGCAAGGGCTGACCGCCGGAGCATCCTGCCCCGGCGGAGGCGGCGATGAAAAGCGGGTGGGTCGAGCGCGACGCCCAGGCGATCATCGATCGCTATGCCGGCGAGGGCATCGGCTCCGACCTCGCCTTGCGCATCTATTCGACGCGGCTGCTGGGCCGCGATCCCAAGCTCGTGCTGCACGGCGGCGGCAATACGTCGGTCAAGATGCCCCTGCCCGACCTCCTCGGCGAGGTGGTCGAGGTGCTCTGCGTCAAGGGCTCGGGCGCCGACATGGCCGCGATCGAGCCCGCCGGCATGCCGGCGCTGCGGCTCGAACGCCTGCGCAAGCTGCGCCTGCGCGATGCGATCAGCGATGACGACATGCGCCGCATCCGGCGCGAGGCCCTGATCGACCCGATGGCGCCGAGCCCATCGGTCGAGATGCTGCTGCACGCGTTCCTGCCGCACAAGTTTGTCGATCACACCCATGCGACCGCGGTTCTGAGCCTGATCGATCAGCCCGACGGCGACACGATCTGCGCCGATGTGTTCGACGGCCGCGTCGCCCTGGTGCCCTACCTGATGCCGGGCTTCGCGCTCGCCTGGACGGCGGCCGACGTCTACGAGGCCGCGCCCGGGGTCGCCGGCCTGGTGCTGCGCAAGCACGGCATCTTCACCTTCGCTGCGAGCGCGCGCGAGTCCTACGAACGCATGATCGAACTGGTCTCGCGCGCGGAGGAACGCCTCAAGCGTGGCCGCAAGGCGGTATTCGCGAGCGCGCCGGTGCCGCAGCAGCTTGCGGCGCCGGGCGAGATCGCCCCGATCCTGCGCGGCGCCGTGAGCATCAAGGACGACAAGGCCGACGGCGCGTTCCACCGGCTCATCCTCGCGTTCCGCAGCAATCCCGCGATCCTCGCTTACGTGAACGGAGCGGAGCTTGCGCGCTACAGCCAGGCTGGCGTGGTGACGCCCGATCACACCATCCGCACCAAGAACTGGCCGCTGCTTCTGCCGGCTCCCGAGGCGGCCAAGCCGGCCGCGTTCAAGCGCGCCGCGCAGGAGGCGGTCGCCGCCTTCGTCGAGAACTACCGGCGCTATTTCTCACGCCACAATGCGCGCGTGGGCGAGACCAGGACGATGCTCGATCCGCTGCCGCGGGTCGCGCTCGTTCCCGGTCTCGGCCTGTTCGGTCTCGGCCGCAGCAAGACCGAGGCCGGGATCGCGGCCGACCTCGCGGAGGCGGCGATCGAGACCATCACGGACGCGGAGGCGATCGGCCGGTTCGAATCGATCTCGGAAGCCGACATGTTCGACATGGAATACTGGCCGCTCGAACAGGCGAAGCTCGGCCACACCACCGGCAAGCCGCTCGCCGGCCAGATCGCGGTCGTCACCGGGGCGGCGGGCGCGATCGGCGCAGCGACCGCCGAAGCCTTCGCGGCGGCCGGCGCCGAAGTGGCGCTGCTCGATCTCGACGAAGGCGCGGCGCAGGCGAAGGCGCGCGCGATCGGCGGCGGCACGCTCGCCATCCGGTGCGACGTGACCAGCCGGGCGTCGGTGCGCGGCGCCTTCGACCAGGTGGTCGCGGCCTTCGGCGGCGTCGACATCGTGGTCTCGAATGCCGGCGCCGCGTGGCAGGGCCGCATCGGCGAGGTCGACGAGGGCGTGCTGCGCGAGAGCTTCGAGCTGAACTTCTACGGTCACCAGCGCGTCGCGCAGGCGGCGGTGAAGATCATGCTGGCGCAAGGCACCGGCGGCTGCCTCCTGTTCAACGTCTCCAAGCAGGCGGTGAACCCGGGACCGAACTTCGGTCCCTACGGCCTGCCGAAGGCGGCGACGCTCTTTCTCGTGCGCCAATACGCGCTCGACTATGGCGCCGAGGGCATCCGCGCCAACGCGGTCAACGCCGACCGCGTCCGTTCGGGACTCCTCACCGACGAATTCATCCAGGAGCGTTCGCAGGCGCGCGGCGTGAGCGAGCAGGACTACATGACCGGCAACCTGCTCGGCCGCGAGGTGACCGCCGCGGACGTGGCGCAGGCGTTCCTGGCGCAGGCGCTGGCGCTCAAGACCACGGCCGACGTCACCACGGTCGACGGCGGCAATATCGCGGCGGCGCTCCGATAGCGCACGCGCCATCCCGCCGCAGACTGGCCCAGCCGCATGGACCGTCGTGACGGAAGACACGGCACGCCTTGGCCCGCCGACAGACTTGACGTTTTGCCTCCGTAGCCCATTTGTGCTACACACGGATACGGAGCCAGACATGGCCAGGACCGAAACCATCCGGGCGCGGGTCGAGCCGGCACTCAAGCGCGGCGCCGAAGCCGTGCTCAAGAAAATAGGGCTGACGCCGAGCGAGGCCATCACGTTGTTTCTTACACAGGTGAAGCTCAGCAAGGGCCTTCCCTTCCCGGTGCAAATTCCAGACAAACCGACGCGGCGCGCAAGGCATCGTCGCGAAACTCAAAGGTAGCCCATGCCCGAAGCCGATACCGAAGGCCAGCGCTTCGCCGCCCATCGGCCGCAGGCGGCGCCGGGCTTTTTCCTGAAAGGTTCGCACCAGCTCGACTGGGGCATGAAGAACCGACTCGCGCGCGTGTTCGATCCGGCGACCGGGCGCACGGTGATGCTGGCGATCGACCACGGCTATTTCCAGGGTCCCACCACCGGGCTCGAGCGCATCGACCTCTCGATCGTGCCGCTGCTGCCGCAATGCGACGCGCTGTTCTGCACGCGCGGCATCCTGCGCTCGGTGATCCCGGCCGACTCGGGCACGCCGATGGTGCTGCGCGCGAGCGGGGGTCCGAGCATCCTCAAGGATCTCGCCAACGAGCAGATCGCACTCGACATGGAGGATGCCGTGCGGCTCAACGCCTCAGGCGTCGGCGTGCAGGTCTATATCGGCAGCGACTTCGAGACGCAGACGATTCACAACATGACGCGGCTGGTCGATGCGGGCCTCAAAGTTGGCATGCCGGTGATGGGCATCACCGCCGTCGGCAAGGACATGAAGCGCGATGCGCAGTATTTCCGCCTCGCCTGCCGCATCATCGCCGAGCTCGGCGCGCAATACGTGAAGACCTACTATGTCGAGGAAGGCTTCGAAACGGTCACCTCCTCCTGTCCGGTGCCCATCGTGATGGCCGGCGGCAAGAAGCTGCCCGAGCTCGACGCGCTCACCATGGCCTACAACGCCGTGCAGCAGGGCGCCGCCGGCGTCGACATGGGCCGCAACATTTTCCAGTCGGACGCGCCGCAGGCCATGATCGCCGCCGTCAATGCGGTCGTGCACCAGAACACCAAGCCGAAGGACGCGCTCGATCTGTACAATTCGCTGAAGGCGAAGGGCTGACGGGCAAATTCCGCATTACACCCCCCTTTTTGACACCGATGCGGTGACCGATCATTTACCACCGCGCGCACTTGAGCGGTGGATTCCGGAATAATTTACGACGCGGCCGTTACCCCTATGGAATGGCCGAAAGACCTGCAACCACCCTGCCCTATCCCGTCCCGCCCAACGAAGAGGAGCGGATGACGGAGCTCTATGCGCACGAGCTCAAAAGCGCGGGCCGCATCGAGCAGGTGGACCGCATCTGCCGCCTCGCCCGCGATCTGTTCAAGGTCCCGGTGTCCCTCGTCACGCTGGTCGAGAGCGACAAGCAGACGTTCCTCGCGACCTGCGGTCTCGACATCACCGAGGTGAGCCGCGAGGACGCCTTCTGCAGCCAGGCCATCCTCGGCGACCGGCCGCTCGTCGTTCCCGACGCGACGCTCGATCCGCGCTTCCAGCGCAATGTCTATGTCCGCGGCGCGCCCAACATACGCTTCTACGCCGGCGTACCGCTGACGCTGCGCCCCGGCGTTAATATCGGAACGCTGTGCATCGTCGGCATGGCGCCGCGCACGTTCTCGGCCGACGACGCGGCCCATCTCACCGCGCTCGCCGACCTCATCGTGAACGAGCTGCGCGTGCGGCGTGCGGCGCGCGAGCTCAAGGCGCGGCAGATGCGGCTCAAGCAGACCGCGCACATGGCCAAGACCGGCGGTTACGAGCTGACGTTGCCCGACGGCAAGCTGACCTGGGACGATGAGATCTATCCCATCTTCGGCATCCCCACGGGCACGCCG
>JAXDOD010000028.1:0-78271 GCA_034669045.1 Alphaproteobacteria bacterium | reverse complement strand
TGCCGGCGACACCCAGTCCGGCGATCCCGCCAATACGCCGAGCAGCAGAGCAGCGAGCTTGTTCGCTGAAATCCTCATCGTCGCGTTCCTCTGTTTGTTTTTGTGATTGTTCCACCTGGATTTTGGCATGGTGGGCAAGGAATTGCACCGGTCGGCTCTGCGGCATCACGCGCCGCCCGCCGCGGTTCGGCCCATACTTTCCGGCGTTTGCGCAGGCCGGAAGGCGGGTGGTACCGTGACAGCGAATCCTGGAACAATGTTCCATATAGAAGAACTTGAGCCGGGCGTCGCCGGAAACGGCTGCAGCCCCGCCAACACGCCTATCGGAGAGCCGACCCATGGCCAAGGACGCCATCGTTTCAGACGAATTCGCCAAGAAATTCGCCGCCGAAAAGGAGACGCCGTACACCCGATGGGTGAAGAGCGAAGGGCTCGACCTCATCAGCTCGACCTATGTGCAAAACCTGAACACCGTCGAGCTCAAGCCCTGGGCACGGCGCGGCGGGGCCGGCGTGTTCATGAACCATGAGGCGTCGCGCACCTCGAACGACTGCTTCGTGTGCGAGATTCCGCCGGGCAAGACGCTGAGCCCGCAGCGGCAGTTGTTCGAAGAGACCATCATGATCCTGTCGGGCCGCGGCTCGACCACGGTGTGGAACGACGCCGGCCAGCGCATCACCTTCGAATGGAAGGCCGGCGCGCTGTTCGCCATTCCGCTGAACTGCTGGCACCAGCACTTCAACGGCTCGGGCCGCGATCCCGCGCGCTTCGTCTCCGTCACCAATGCGCCGATCGTCATCAATCTCTATGAGGACTTGGATTTCATCTTCGGCACGAAGTACGACTTCAAGGGCCGCTTCAACGGCGAGCCGGATTATTTCTCCGCCAAGGACGAGACCAAGGGCTTCATGCTGGCGACCAATTTCGTGCCGGACGCGGTCAACCTGCCGCTGATCACGGCGAAGGAGCGCGGCGCCGGCGGCGGCCATATCCGCTTCAATTTCGCCAAGAGCTCGCTCAACAGCCACATCTCCCAGTTCCCGATCGGCACCTACAAGAAGGCGCACGCGCACGGACCGGGCGCGCATGTCATCATCCTGTCCGGCGAAGGCTATTCGCTGATGTGGCCGGAGGGCGACAAGCCGCGCTACTACAAGTGGGAGGTCGGCACCATGATCGTGCCGCCGAACATGTGGCTACACCAGCATTTCAACACCGGCACCACGCCGGCGCGCTACCTCGCCTTCAAGCACGAGGGTGTCGCGATCCGGAACGCCCAGGGCGTGCCGAAGGCCTGGATCAGCAAGCGGCTCGGCGGCGACCAGATCGACTATTCCGACGAGAATCCGGAGACGCGCAAGCAGTTCGAGCAGGAACTCGCCAGGCACGGGCTCAAGTCGGCTATGGACAAAGCCTACGCCGCCGAAAAGGTGGATCAGGCCCCGGCGCGGATCGATACCGAGGAAAAAGAGCATGCCTAGCTGCAACGGGCGAGGCCACATCATCCCTCCCCCTTGTGGGGAGGGTGGCTCGCGCGGAGGCGATAGCCGAGCGCGAGTCGGGTGGGGACAGCACTTGCGGCAAATGCAGACCCCACCCGGCCGCTCGCTTTGCTCGCGTCCACCCTCCCCACAAGGGGGAGGGATCGCTGTGGCGCCGCCTCGACAGACAACGGAGTTCACCCATGCATGACGTTCCAGGCGCGACCCACTGGCATGAGCCGACCGGCGGCAAGCGTGCCGGCTTCGGCAAGTTCGGCCGCCCCAAAACGCCGTACGACAACTTCATGGAGTCCGAGGGCATTCCGGTGTTCCGCGACATCGGCGTCAGCAAGGTGCAGAACCTGCCGCTCGCGCCCTGGAAGCGCACCGGCGGCCGCGGCAGCTACATCCAGCTCCACGGCACCGAAGGCAAATGGGGCTGCTACGTCATCGAGGTGCCGGGCGCGGGCGCCCTCAACCCCGAGAAGCACATGTACGAGGAGATCTACTTCGTCGTGGAGGGCCGCGGCTCGACCGAGGTCTGGCTCGAAGGCGACAACAAGCGCCATGTGTTCGAGTGGCAGAAGGGCTCGCTGTTCTCGATCCCGGTCAATGCCATGCACCGCATCGTCAACGCGTCGTCTGCGCCGGCGCTGCTGCTGGCCGGTACCACCGCGCCGAACCTGATGAACCTCGTGAACAATGTCGGGGCGATCTTCGACAATCCGTTCCAGTTCCGCGACCGCTTTTCCGGCGCCGACGATTTCTACAAATACAAGGACGACGTCGAACCCGATCCGGTGCGCGGGCTCGCCATGCGGCGCACCAACTTCGTCCCCGACGTCATCAACTGCGACCTGCCGCTCGACAACCGGCGCTCGCCGGGCTGGCGCCGCATCGAGCCGTTCATGACCGGCAACTCGTTCTACTACTGGATCGGCCAGCACGAGACCGGCCGCTATTCCAAGGCGCATGCCCACACGTCGGCGGCGGTGCTGATCTGCCTCACGGGCAAGGGCTATACCTATACCTGGCCGGAACGGAACGGCGTGACGCCGTGGCAGGACGGCAAGGGCGCCGAGGTCAAGCGCGTGGATTACGAGCCGTTCGGAATGGTCTCGGCCGCGCCCGGCGGCGCGCGCTGGTATCACCAGCACTTCGGCGCGTCGAAGGAGCCGTTCCGGCTCACCGCCTGGTTCGGACCGCACAATCCCGGCCGCGAGCCCGGCCCGCCCGGCGAGAAGCACACCGACTACACCGGCATGGATATTCCCGAAGGCGGCACCGCCATCCCCTACTGGATGGAAGACCCGTATCTGCGCGAGGAATACTCCGCCAAGCTCCAGGCCGAAGGCGTCCAGAACCGGATGGAATCCGACTTCTACAAGAAGGGCGCGGTGGTGCCCAAGTTCGTGGGGGCGTAAGAAAATTCTTTCTGTCATCTCGGGACGGCACGAAGCGCCGGGCCCGGACTCCATAGCCACAGCAGATGCGGGCGCGCCGCCGGTGCGACTCCAAGAGCACGGTGGTCATGGATTCCGGGCTCGCGGGCCTCGTCCGCGCCCCGGAATGACGCTTAGAGACACTATGACGCTTAGAGACACTATGACGCTTAGAGACATATGACGTTTAGAGACAGCGGAGTGCGCACGGAATGACCGAAGAAGCGGTTGGGGGACGGGTCTTTTTTTCCAGCACGGGACGTTCGCTCGTCGACGAGGACGAGATCATCGTGCTCAGCGTCGGCGTCGATATCGGGTCGTCGACGTCGCATCTGGTGTTCTCGCGCATCGTGCTGGAGCGGCTCGACAGCCGCTACGTGGTGACCCAGCGCGAGACCTTCTACCAGTCCGACATCCTGCTCACGCCCTATTCCAAGGGGGCGGAGGAAACCATCGACTCGGCCGCGCTCGGCGCCTTCATCGAGCGCCAGTACAAGGACGCCAAGGTCGATCCCGACGAGATCGACACCGGGGCGCTGATCCTCACCGGCGTGGCCGTGCGCCGGCGCAACGCCCGCAAGATCGGCGAACTTTTTGCACGGCAAGCGGGGAAGATGGTCGCGGTCTCGGCCGGCGACAACCTGGAGACCGTGATGGCCGCCTATGGTTCGGGCGCGGTCGCGCGCTCGATCCGCGACAAGGCCACGGTCATGAACGTGGACATCGGCGGCGGCACCTCCAAGATCGCGGTCTGCGCCGACGGTAAAGTGGTCGACCTCACCGCCGTTGACGTCGGCGCGCGGCTGGTGTGCGTCGACGAGAGCGGCCGGATCGTGCGCGTCGAAGAGGCGGCGCGACGTTTCGCCGCCGAGCTCGGCATCACGCTCGAGCTCGGCGCGCAGCTTGCGCCCGAGCACGCGCGCGCGCTTGCCGCGCTCATGGCGGACCGGCTGTTCGAAGCCATGCGCGCCGGCACGCCGGCGGCCGGCGGCTCGGCGCTGTGCCGTCTCGATCCGCTCACCCATCGCGGGCCGGTCGAGCAGATCACGTTCTCCGGCGGCGTGTCCGAATACATCTACGGCCGCGAGGCGACCACGTTCGGCGATCTCGGCGTGCTGCTGGCGCAGGAGATCCGCTCGCGCGTGGAAGTCTGGGGACCGGCGATCGAGCGCTCGAACGAAGGCATCCGCGCGACCGTGGTCGGCGCCTCGCAATACACCACCCAGGTGAGCGGCAGCACCATCTTCGTGTCGCCGCTCGATGCCTTGCCGTTGCGCAACGTGCCGGTGATCGCGCCATCGCTTCCGCTCGAGGCGGACGTGATCGATTCCGACGAGGTATCCACCGCCATCAAGGGCGTGCTGCGCCGCCTCGATCTCGGCAAAGGCGACACGCCGGTGGCGGTGTTCGTGCCGTGGCGCGGCTCGGCCACGTTCCAGCGCCTCGATGGATTCTGCAAGGGGGCGGTCGACGGCCTTTCCGACATTCTCGCCAAGGGCCATCCGCTGGTGCTCGCGGGCGATGGCGACGTCGGCGGCCTGCTCGGCATTCACCTGCGCGAGGAGATGCGCATCAAGAACGCGATCGTGTCGGTCGACGGGCTCGAGCTCAAGGACTTCGACTTCATCGACATCGGCAGCATGCTGCCGAGTTCCGGGGCCGTGCCGGTGGTGATCAAGTCGCTGATCTTCCCGACCACGGCCGCGCCCGGCAAAGAATGGCAGGCGGCGCCGCGCGCTGTCGGCGAGGCCGCGGCGGCGGGGTGAACGGGCGCGGGTGCCACGGGCTCTTCCCCTCTCCGCTTGCGGGAGGGGGATGCCGAGCGAGCACTCGTGAGCGAGGCGGCGAGGGGTTTCTGCGAAGCGGTCCCCTCACCCGGCTCGCGCGCCGCGCTCGCCACCCCCTCCCGCAAGGGGAGAGGGCGGGACCGAATTCGCGGCTCGACCGGCGCATCCACATCCGAGGATGCGCTTAAGCAATGTGAGTTTGTCCTATGCCTCGCTACCGCGTCACGGTCGATACGGGTGGGACGTTCTCCGATTTCGTCTATCTCAATGAAGACACCGGCGAGGTGTCGATCTCCAAGGTGCCCTCGACGCCGGACGATCCGTCGCGCGCTATCCTGCAAGGCATCGAGACGCTGATCGGCAAGGGCGTGCCGGCGGGCGACATCTCCTTCTTCTGTCACGGCACCACGGTCGGCACCAACGCGCTGCTGGAAGGCAAGGGCGTGCGCACCGGCCTGCTGGTGACGGAAGGCTTCCGCGCCATCTATCCGGTCGGCGAGCAGGCGCGGCCCTATGGGGCGGCGCTGTTCGACGTGATGTTCGACAAGCCCGCATTGCTGGTGCCGCAGAGCCGCACCGGCGAGGTCAAGGAGCGCGTCGACTTCCGCGGCGAGGTGCTGCGCGCGCTCGACGAGGCGGCGCTGCGCGAGACCGTGCGCGCGCTCGCCGCGCAGAAGATCGAGTCGCTTGCCGTATGCCTGCTGTTCTCGTTCCTGCATCCGCAGCATGAAGAGCGCGTGCGCGACATCGTGCGCGAGGAGATGCCGGACTGCAGCATCTCGCTCTCCTCCGACATCGTGCCGCAAATCCGCGAGTACTACCGGCTGAGCACGACCGTCATCAACGCCTACCTGCAGCCGATCCTCGCGCACTACATCGCGCAGCTCGACCGCCGCCTGGACGACGCCGGCATCACCACCCGGCAGAAATACATCATGCAGTCGAACGGCGGCATGGCCACCTTCGGCGCCGCCGCCCGCAAGGCCGTCACCACGGTGCTCTCCGGCCCGGCCGGCGGCGTGACGGCGGGTGCCTATGCGTGCCGCATGACCGGCTTCCAGAACATCATCACCTTCGACATGGGCGGCACCTCCTGCGACGTCGCGCTGATCAAGGACGGCGAGCCGTTCGTGGCGAGCCGCGGCAAGATCGAAGGCCGCGATCTCGCGGTGCCGATGATGGACATCAACACGGTGAGCGCGGGCGGCGGCACGATCGCGAAAATCGACCGCTTCGGCGTGCTGCAGGTCGGGCCGCAGAGCGCCGGCGCGATGCCCGGGCCGGCGTGCTATTCACGTGGCGGCGAGATGCCGGCCATCACCGACTGCAACCTGGTGATGGGGCACCTCAGCGTCGACAACTTCCTCGGCGGGCAGATGCCGCTCGACGCCGAGAAGGCGCGCCGCGCGGTCGAGATCAAGATCGCGCAGCCGCTCGGCATGGGCGTGCCCGAGGCGGCGGAAGGGATCGTGCGCATCATCGACGTCAAGATGGAGGAGGCGATCAAGGCCATCTCCACCATGCGCGGCCACGACCTGCGCGACTTCATGCTGCTCGCCTTCGGCGGCGCCGGCCCCGTGCACGCCGGCCGCATGGCGCGCGATCTCGGCATGGCGGGCATGATCGTGCCGCTCTATCCCGGGGTCTATTCGGCGATCGGCCTGATCATGTCCGACGTCAAGCACGACTATATCCAGTCGCGGATGACGCCGATCAGCGAGATCACGCCCGCGGATGTGAACGGCATGTTCGCGCGGCTGGAAGCGCTCGCCTTGCAGGAACTGCGCGACGACGGCTTTGCGCCGGCGGCGATCCGCATCACCCGCGCGCTCGACATGCGCTATGCCGGGCAGGGCTACGAGATCACCATGCCGTGCGGCGATGCCATGGCGGACGGCGGCCTCGCTGCGCTGCGCAGGCAATTCGACGCGCAGCACCGCGCCATGTTCGGCCACAGCGCACCGGAGGAGGCGGTCGAGATCGTGTCCTACCGCGTGCGCGGCAACGGCCTGGTGCCGCCGGTCGAGATGCCGCGGTTCAAGCGCACCGGCACGCCGCTCAGCGATGCGCTGCGCGAGACGCGGCGGGTGCGCATGGACGGCGCCGAGACGGACTGCCCGGTCTATCAGCGCGAGCGCCTCGACGTCGGCCTCGCCTTGACGGGTCCGGCGATCCTCGACCAGTTCGATTGCACGACGGTGATCTATCCCGGCCAGACCGCGCGGGTGGACGAGTGGAAGAATCTGATCGTGACGGAGGAAAGGTGACGATCGCTCCTCCAGGGTGGGCGAAGGCGCGCGGCAGGATGTTGCGCGCAGGCAAAATCGCGCGCGCCGTGCCCACGCGCCGCGGAGTGCCGGCGATTTTTCCCGCCCTACAAATGAGGAATGTCTGATGCATGTCGATGCGGTCGATCTCGAAGTCGTGAAGGCGAGCCTCTCGGGCATCGTGCGGGAGATGCAGAACTCGCTGTTCCGCACCGGCTTCTCCACCATCGTGCGGGAATCGCAGGACGCCTCCTGCGCGCTGATGAATTCCAAAGGCGAGGTGGTGGCGCAGCACGTCGTGCTGCCGCTCCATATCGGCGCGTTCCCGGCCTGCTGTAGCGCCATCATCGCGGAATTCGGCGGGGCGATCGCGGAGGGCGACGCCTTCCTGATCAATCATCCCTACGAGGGCGGCAGCCCGCATGCGCCGGACATGTGCGTCATCAGCCCCGTGTTCTGCGAGGGCGACCTGTTCGGCTTCTGCGGCTCGATCGCGCACAAGAGCGACATCGGCGGGCCGGTGCCGGGGAGCTGCTCGGGCCAGGCGCGCGAGATCTTCAACGAGGGCCTGCACCTGCCCGCCGTGCGCTACCAGCGCGCCGGCAAGCCCAACGGCGACCTCGAGCGCATCATCGGGGCGAACAGCCGCACGCCCGAGCTGGTGCTCGGCGACATCCGCGGACAGCTCGGCGCCGACCGGCTCGGCGAGCGCCGCCTCAACGAGCTTGCGGCCAAATACGGCAAGGCCAAGGTGCTGGCCTGCTTCGACCGGCTGTTCGACATGTCGGAGACGAAGCTGCGCAAGAGCTTCGCCGAATGGAAGGACGGCCGCTTCGAAGCGGAACGCTTCGTCGACGACGACGGCGTGGACCTGGAAAAGCCGGTGCGCATCCATGTGGTGGTCACGAAGACGGCCGATACCATCCACTTCGACTTCTCGGGCTCGGCCGACCAGACCAAAGGGCCGGCGAACGTGCGCCCTCCCCTGGTCCAGGCGGCCTGCGCCTATTGCCTGATCTCGCTGATCGACCCGCACACGTTCGTGAGCCAGGGGCTGTTGCGCGCCTTCACCATCACGGCGCGCGACGGCAGCGTGCTCAACCCGCGCTTCCCGGCGCCGGTCAACACCTACAATCCGACCGTGCATGCGCTGGTCGATGCGGTCTATGACGCGCTCTCCAACATCGTGCCGGACAAGGTGCGCGCCGACGGCAGCGGCAGCCGCTCGATCATCCTGGGCGGGCGCAGCACCTACACGGGCAAGGGCTACGTGCAGTACGAGATCATCGCGGGCGGTGCCGGCGCGCGCGCCACCAAGGACGGCGCGTCGGGCATCACGGTGAACCAGAGCAACGCCATGATCGCCCCGATCGAGATCATCGAGAGCGAATTCCCGACGCGGCTCCTGCGGTTCGACCTGATCGCGGATTCCGGCGGCGCCGGCAGGTTCCGCGGCGGGCTCGGCATCCGCCGCGAATATCTCAATCTCGAGGACGCGCGCTTCTCGATCCGCTCGATGAAGCACATCATCCCGCCGAACGGCTGCGCCGGCGGCAGCACCGGCCGCACCGGCGACATCTGGATCAATCCCGGGACCGAAGGCGCCAAGCGCCTGCCCACGCGCTACGCCGATTACCCGCTCAAGGAGGGCGACGTTTTCCGCCTCGACACGCCCGGCGGCGGTGGCCATGGCGACGCGCGCGCGCGCGACTCCGCGCGGGTGCTCGCGGACGTGAACGAGGGATATGTCTCGCCAGCGGCCGCCGAGCGCGACTATGGTGTGGTGCTTCGGCGCGATGGCCATGCGCTGGCGGTCGACCAGGCGGCGACCGAGCGACGGCGAGCGCAGATGAAGAATTCGTAGGGTGGGCAAACTCGCTTGCTGGATTTTTGCGCGTGGGCACGGCGCAAGATAGAGTTTGCCCACGCGGAGAGGGTACAGCCTGCGCCTTTGCCCACCCTACGAAACTGGCGGTCGACCAGGCGGCGACCGATGCGCGGCGGAAAAAGAAGTAGGGTGGGCAAAGGCGCGCGGCAGGCTGTTCCGCGTGGGCAATATCGCGCGCGCGCCGTGCCCACGCGTTCCGCAGGGCAGGCGATTTTGCCCACCCTACGGCAGGGATTACAGAATCTAACGAGGTGACGACATGGCAGACACGACGGTGAAGCGCACGGGCATGATCGGATTGGGCGCCATGGGCCTGCAGATGGCCCGCCACATGGTCCACAAGGGCTTCGAGGTCTACGGCTACGACATCAGCACGGACGCCGCGCGGCGGGCGGAGAGCCACGGCGTGCGCATCTGCGGCTCGCCCGCGGAGGTCGGCAAGAGCGCCGAGGTCGTGATGGTGATGGTCGCGACCGACTACCAGATCGAGGAGGTGGTCGAAAAATCCGGCATCCTCGACACGCTGGCGCGCGGCTCGGTGATCTGCATCTCCAGCTCCTGCTCGCCCGAGACCTGCCGCGAGCTCGACAAGCTGGCCGGCGCCAAGGGCATCGGCATCTGCGACACGCCGGTCGTGCTCGGCCAGGAGGCTGCCGACAACGGAACCGTGACCGCCTATGTGGGCGGCAGCGACGCCTCGGTCGCCAAGGCAAAGCCCGTGCTGAGCGCCTTCAGCCGCCAGGTGCTGCACGTGGGCGACGTCGGCGCCGGCCAGATCACCAAGACCATCAACAACATGCTGCTGTGGTCCTGCATGGTGGCGAACTACGAGTCGCTCAATTTCGCCAAGAAGCTCGGCGTCGACGTCTCGCGGCTGATCGAGGCGCTCGGCCACGGCAGCGGCGCCAACTGGTCGCTCTCGCGCTGGGGCAAGAGCACCGGCAAATGGGCGGAGAAGGACATGGACGTGGCGCTCGAGCTCGCGCAGGGCGCCAAGACGCCGATGCCGCTCGCCGGGCTGGTCGATCAGCTCGTGAAGAACCTCAACCAGGAGCGGATGAAGGCGTTGATGTCGTGACGGCTATGACGGCGCCATCGCAGGCCCGCACCACCAGCGGTGCGCGAACGTCACGAGGGCATTGCCGCCGCCGCCGGGGGGAATTAGTCCGGCCGAGGGTCGCCCGCGGCTTCATCCTGCGGATCGGAGCTTGAACCGGACGGGCTGGCGCCGAGACTGCCGGCAAATCGCTCATTGCAGCGCGTCACCCAGCGGGTTTCCTGGCCGCTTGTCAAAGCCACCGTCCCGTCCTTCACGAGGGCGGTGCCATCGGACGCGCGCGACGACCAGACGCGAACCCTGTCGTTGCTTTTCATCAGGACGACGTCGAGCACGACCCGGTTGTCCGTCGCCAGCACCTGGCGCATCGCCAGCTTGTCGGCGGCAAGGCGGCTCGCATCGACAATGCGATAGACCATGTCGTCGTAGTCGCGTCCGAAATCGTTCTGCAGCTCGATGGTGTCGCCGGACGCGACGGAGAATACCGCGTGCTCGTTGGTGGGACTGGGAGTCTCGTTGCAATCGACCGCCCAGGTCCCGATCAGGCCGAAGGTCTGCACCGCGCTGGCGGCCGATTGCGCATGCGCGACAGTAGCGAGAAGCAGGAATGGGATCGAGCAGACGAGAGCGCTTCGCATGATGGCCTCCACCGCCGCGCATCGAGCGTTCAGCACCGACGAAAATGTGGCCCGGATGACCGGCGCATCATCCGGGCGGAGAGCTGCGACAGGCTGCGCGAGACCGCTCCGGCGTTACTTCGCCGTCGCCTTCTTGCGCTTGAAGTGGCCGAGGCCCGGACGATAGGTCTTCTCGTCGAGGAACTGCTTCATGCCTTCCTGGCGGCCGTTTTCCTTGTCGTTGTACTTGAGCGCGTCGCTCTTGCAGTTGAGGTAGTCCTGCGCCTGCGGCTCGTTCATGAAGCGCACGGCGCGGATCGCCTCCTTGGTATAGCGCACCGCGGCCGGGCTCTTCTCCATGATCTTCTTGGCGAATTTGATGGTCTCTTCCTTCAGCTTCGCCTTCGGGAAGTGCATGTTGACGTAGCCGATCTCCTTCGCCTTCTTGCCGTCGAAGGTGTCGCCGGTGATCGCGTAGTACATGGCGTCGCGATAGTTCATCAACTGCACGACGTTCCAGGAGACGATGCCGCCCGGCAGGATGCCCCAGTTCACTTCCGAGAGGCCGAAGGTGGCCTCGTCCGCCGCGATGGCGAAATCGCAGGCCGCGACCTGCGTGAAGGCGCCGCCGAAGCAGAAGCCGTTGACCATCGCGATGGTCGGCTTCGGGAAGGTCGAGAGCTTCTGCCAGCGCCACTGGTTGGAGGCGCGGCGCGCCTTCGCCCGCATCGCGGGATCGGCCTCGGTGCCGCGGAAATAGAGCCGGATGTCCTGGCCGGCGGAGAACGACTCGCCGGCGCCCGTGATCACAAGGATCTCGGTCTCGTCGTCGATCGCGAGCTCGTCGAGCACGTCGTCCATGTCCAGATGGAGCTGCGGGCTCATCGCATTGCGCTTGTCGGGACGGTTGAAGGTGACCCAGGTGATGCCTTCATTCTTCTCGACCAGGATCGTCTCATACTTTTTGGCAGCCATTTCTTCTTCTCCTCACTCGCTTGACTTGGATGGCGCCGAAGGCGGGCGCCTCGGCACGTTTTGGTTGGGACTTCCTTTTACGACACCTTTCCGGGCAAGGCGACAGCCCGCTCGGCCTTGGAGGCTGGGCAAACTCGCTTGCTGGATTTTGGCGCGTGGGCACGGCGCAAGACAGAGTTGCCCACGCGGAAAGAGTGGCGCCTGCGCCTCTGCCACCCTACGAAGCCGCCCGGTCGGGTGGGCAAACTCGCTGGCCGTGCTCGGGCGCGTGGGCACGGCGCACGCCAGAGTTTGCCCACGCGGAAGGGGTGGCGCCGCGCCGTTGCCCACCCTAGGAGACCTTTCCGGGCAAGGCGACAGCCCGCTCGGCGGCAAACAGCAGCAAAACCTCGCCGTCGCCGGGCAGCGGAAGCTCGGCCGACGTGGTGACCTGCAGGTTGACGCCGTCGCTCAAGACGTCGACCCGGCGCGCGGCGCCCAGGAACGTGACCCCGGCGATGCGGCCGGCGAGGCAGTTTCCGGGCGCCACGGCGGGCCGGCCGTCGGGGTGGACAAGCTGGATGCTCTCCGGCCGGATCGATACCGATACCGCCGACGTGTCGGCGATAGGTTGCGGAACCAGGCAGTCGATCCGCCGCCCGCTGAGCACCTCGACCTGGCCCTTGCCGTTCGCGCTCCCGATGAGACGGCCGGAAAGCAGGTTGGTGGCGCCGACGAAGCGGGCGACGAACGGGTTCGCCGGGCGGAAATAGATGTCCTGCGGCGAGCCGATCTGAGTGATGCGGCCGCGGTCGATGACCGCGATCTGATCGGACAAGGCCAGCGCCTCCGACTGGTCGTGGGTCACGTAGACCGTGGTGATGCCGATCTTGCTCTGCAACCGCTTGAGCTCGCCGCGCATGTCGTCGCGCAGTTGCGCGTCGAGGTTCGACAAGGGCTCGTCGAGCAGCAGAAGCCGCGGCTCATGCACGATGGCGCGCGCGAGCGCCACGCGCTGCTGCTGGCCGCCCGAGAGCCGCGTCGCAGGCCGCTGCTGGAAGCCGTCGAGGTCGACGATATGGAGCGCGCGCTTCACGCCCTCCTCGATCTCGGCCTTGGAGTAACGCCGCTGCTTCGAGACCGTGAAGGGAAACGCCACGTTCTCGGCGACCGTCATATGCGGCCAGATGGCGTAGGACTGGAACACCATGCCGACCGAGCGCTGCTCGACCGGCACGTTGATGCGCGCCTTGGCGTTGAACAGGACGCGGTCGTCGACCGTGATCACGCCGTCATCGGGCGTCTCCAGGCCCGCGATGCACCGCAAGGTGGTGGTCTTGCCGCAGCCGGACGGTCCGAGCAACGTGAAGAAGGTGCCCGGCTCGAGCGCGAAGCTCGCCTCGCGGATGCCGCCGGCGATCTGATCGGTCGCGTTGTCGAAGATTTTGCTCAGGCGCTCGACGCGAAGCATACAAATCCCTCACGCGCGGCCCAAGGCGCCGGCGGCCGATCGTCGGGCGAGGAAGTAGAACACCACCGCGATCACGCCCATCATCATCGACCACATCAGCCCGAGCGCCGCAAGCTCAGTGCCCTGGCCGTTGCCCCAGAGGTCGAACATTGCGACCGCCATAGTCTGCGAGCGCGGCCCCGCGAGCAGGATCGCGAGCGACAGCACCCGCGCCGCCATCAGGAAGATGAACAGCCAGCCGGCCATCAGGGCGGGCGCGAGCAGCGGCGCCACGATCCGCCGCAGCCGCGTGAGCGGCGAGGCGCCGCAGATCGCAGCCGCCTCTTCCAGCTCGCGGTGGATCTGCAGCATGCCCGAGGAGGCGTAGCGCATGCCATAGGGCAGGTAGTTGATGACGAAGGCCCAGATCAGGATGCCGATTGTGCCGTACAGCGGAATTGGGATGCGCAGGAACACCTGCATCACCGCGATGCCGAGGATGAGGCCGGGAAAGACCAGCGGGATGGTGGCGAGCCGGTCGACCAGCCAGCCGCCCGGCGCGCGCCGGACCGCGATCCAGGCCGCCAGGAACGTCAGCGTGACCGCGATCGTCGCGGTCGCCACGGCCACCAGCATGGTGTTGATCAACAACTCGACATGGTCGGAGGCGAGCACGGTGCGATAATTGTTGAGGCTGATGAGCTTGAACGCGGCCGCGCTCACCGGCTGGAAGAACGGCAGCAGCGACACCCACACCAGCATCAGCATCGGCACCAGCAGGAGCCACACGAAGTTGAACACGAGGACGGCGGCCGCCACATAGCGCAGCCGGCCGAGATCGAACGGCCGCGGCCGGAAACCCTTGCCGGTGATGGTCGCGAACCTCTCCGCATTGCGGGAGAGCCGCCCATACACGTAGAGCAGGACCAGGACCAGCATCAGCATGATCACGGAGAGCGCGCTGGCGCCCCCGATGTCGGGCGGCGCGCGCGCCACCATGTTGCTGTAGATGTCCGTGGTGAGCACCGAGATGCGGCCCGGCAGTCCCACCAGCGCCGGCACCTCGAAGGCTTCGATGGCGCGGATGAAGACCAGCATCGACAGCGCCATGATCGAGGGCAGCGACAGCCGCATGGTCACGCGCCGGATCGTGTCCCAGACGCCGGCGCCGTGCACGCGTGCGGCCTCTTCGAGCTCCGGGTTGGCGTTGCGCAGCGTCGCGCCGACCAAGAGGAAGGAGAGCGGCGACCACAGGAAGCCCTCGACCAGTACCATGCCGGGCATGGAATAGATGTTGACCAGGACGTCGGTCGAGCCGGTCAGCGTGCGATAGAGGTGGTTGACCGGGCCGGCCTTGCCGAAGAACAGCAGCCACGCGGTCACGTAAAGGATGTAGGGCGTGCCGAGCGAGATGATCGCGGTGACATAGGCCAGCCCTTTGAACGGCGTGTTGGTGCGCTCGACGATCCAGGCCGTCACCCAGCCGATCAGGAGCGCGACCGCGGCGCTGGCGGCCGCGAAGACCAGCGAATTGATGCTGGTCTCGACGAAATGCCGATTGCGCACGACGGTCGCGAAATTTCCCAAGCCCCATTCCGAGGTGTCGAACGTGGGCCCGGCAATCGTCAGGCTGCCCTGGATGAGGAACAGGAACGGCGGCACCACCAGTGCGCAGAAGATGACGACCAGCAGCGCCGCCAGCCAGGTGGTCTGGTGCGAGGCGAGCCACGACCAATGCGGCGGCGCAAGCGCGCCTGCCGGCAAGGCACGCTCGCCGGCAGTCCGGACGTTCGCCACGTCAGCGGACGTGCTCACCGCGCTCCTCCCCGAAGTTTGATCGCATTGTGCAGGCAAGCGGGGCGATCGGCCAGCGGTAATTTGCCGCCTCTACCACGTGTTGCTATGATCCGGGCATGAGCGCATTGACGAAAACACGCCTGACCGTCGACGAGTACCTGGCCTGGGCCGAAGGCCGGCCTGGGCGCTACGAGCTTTACGAGGGCATCGTCTATGCGATGACGCCGGAACGAGCCGTTCACGCGGAAATCAAGCTCGCCATCCACATGGCTTTCGTCGCTTCCGTTCGTGCCCGTCGGTTGCCTTGCCATGTGATGCCTGACGGCATGACGGTGCGCATCGACGAGACGACGGCGCATGAGCCCGATGCGCTGGTCTACTGCGGACCGAAGCTGCCGGCTTCGTCGCTCCTGGTGCCTGATCCGATCATTGTGGTCGAAGTTCTATCGCCGTCGTCGCAACACATCGATGCGTCGCGCAAGCTCGCCGGTTACTTCCGTGTTCCGAGCGTGATGCATTATCTGATCGTCGATCCAGATAAGCCCGCGATTATTCACCATGGGCGGCGGGACGACGATTCGATCCTCACCAGCATCGTGCATGCGGGCGTCATCAGGCTCGACCCGCCCGGACTGGAGCTGGCGATGGGCGATGTCTACGGCGGGATGTCCTGACGACCGCGCTATCCCTGCTCGCTGTTAGCGGAAGAACTCGTCGGACACCTTCTTCCATTCGGCCATCTGCTCCTCGGTCTGCTCGGGCGTGAAGAACTGCACGCGGAATCCGCCTTCCTTGGGCTTGAGCGTCGGCTCGAGCGCGGGGATGTCGGGATGCGAGGTGATGTAGTCGGCGTCGCGGAAGACCTGCTGGCCCTCCTTCGAGATGATGAAATCGGCCAGGAGCTTGGCGGCGTTCGGGTGGGGCGCGTTCTTGTGCACCGAGAGCACCGACAGCGTTCCGGTCGCAGGCTCCATCTTGATCCAATCGACCGGCGCGCCCTTCTTCTTGCTGATCACCGCGTGATGGTTGAAGATCTGCAGCGCGATCGCGTATTCGCCCGCGATCGCCTGGTCGAGGACTTCACGCGCCGAGCCCCGCAACGGGGCGATGTTCTGTTTGGCGAGCTCGCGCAGATAGGCGCGGCCCTTCTCCACGCCCATGTCGGTCAGCACGGTGCCGACGAAGCCGCCGACTCCGGAACTCGTCGGGAAGCCGTTCCAGGCCATCTTGCCGCGCCATTTCGGGTTGAGCAGGTCGGCATAGGTCTTCGGCTCCGTCCCCTTCGGAACGAGGCTGGTGTTGTAGCCGGGCGTGATGATGAAGAGATTGTTGGCGATCCAGTAGCCCTGGGGGTCCTGCAGCTCGGGCGGATATTCCTTGGCGGCCTCGGGCAGCCATTGCAGCACGTAGCCTTCCTTCTTGAGCGTCACCACGGTCGTGGTGCCGTCGAACACGTCGGATTGCGTGCGCCCGGCACGGCTCTCGTTGAGGATCTTGACCGCGACCTCGCTGGCATTGGCGCGGGTCGCGCGCACTTTCACGCCCGGATATTTCTTCTCGAAGGCGGCCGCCACCGGCCGCACGAGCTGGCTGATGATCTGGGTCGAGTACCAGGTCACCTCGCCTTCCTTCCTGGCCGCCTCGATCAAGGCGGCGTCGGCGGCGTGAGCCGCGCTCCCGGCCAGCGAGGCGGCGAAAGCGAATGCTGCTGTCCATGTCGGTTTTGCCATGGTTTCCTCCCGGTCGCTTGCCGGCTTGCGCGCGGTCTGCTTGGCAGTGGCGGCGTGTGTCTCAATAGCTGATCGCGCGCACGCGCGTCAGCGCAATTTTACACGAAGGCAGCGGATTGTGTGGCAAGCCGCGGCGCCTCGATGGTCGCGGCTTTGTGAACGCCCGGCGGTTCAGCCGTCCCACGGACGGACGTCGCATCAGCCGCTGCGCGAGCAATAAGCCATTGATAAAACACGTTATTTTACGACGCTGGCCGGGCGGGAGTGCGGCCGCCGCACACCGGGTGGTCGCGTTTTCGCATTCTCATTGGAATGAGAACAAGCTATCGTCGCGCCAGCACGCGGCTCCTTGTCCCACCCTGCCGCGCCCGCAAGCGGACAACCCAATCTCCACGGCAGAGGGAGGATGCGAATGCCAACTCTCAATATCAACGGCCAATCTCATAATGTCGACGTGGAACCCGATACGCCGCTGCTATGGGCGTTGCGCGACAATGTCGGCCTCACCGGGACCAAGTACGGCTGCGGCATCGCGCAATGCGGCGCCTGCACCGTGCATGTGGACGGAGCCGCGGTGCGCTCCTGCTCGGTGCCCGTGAGCGCGGTCACCGGCAAGCAGATCACCACCATCGAGGGCCTGGCCGTCAACGGCGTGCTCACCAAGGTGCAGAAGGCCTGGCTCGATCACGACGTGCCGCAATGCGGCTACTGCCAGGCCGGCATGATCATGGCGGTGACCGCGCTGCTCAAGGACAAGCCGAAGCCGACCGATGCCGACATCAACAGCGCGCTGACCAACATCTGCCGCTGCGGCACCTATCAACAAGTCCGCGCGGCGATCCACGCTGCGGCGGACGCGTGAACCGGGAGGCAGCCATGAACTTTGTCCCGAAGATCAATCGCCGCTCCTTCGTCGCCGGCGCCGCCGCGGTCGGCGGCGGCTTCGCGCTCGGATTCAACCTGCCGTTCGGGCCCACGGTGGTGCGCGCCGCCGACGGCTCGCCCGAGGTCAACGCCTGGATCGTGATCCGCCCCGACGAGACGGTCGTCATCCGCATCGCCCGTTCCGAGATGGGCCAGGGCACCGAAACCGGCCTCGCCCAGCTCGTGGCCGAAGAGCTCCAGTGCGACTGGTCGAAGGTGAAGACCGAATTCCCGTCGGCGGGCACCAATCTGTCGCGCAAGCGGGTCTGGGGCGACATGTCGACCGGCGGCAGCCGCGGCATCCGCGCCTCGCATGAATACGTCCGCAAGGGCGGCGCGGCGGCGCGCGAAATGCTGATCCAGGCCGCCGCCAACGAGTGGAAGGTCCCGGCCGCCGAGTGCAGCGTCACCGGCGGCGTGATCACGCACAAGGCGTCGGGCCGCACGACCACCTACGGCAAGGTGGCCGAGGCCGCCGCCAAGCTCGAGCCGCCGAAGGAGGTGACGCTCAAGGACGTGAAGGACTGGACCATCGCGGGCAAGCCGCTCAAACGGCTCGACACCCTCGACAAGCTCACCGGCAAGCTGACCTACGGCATCGACATCAAGATGGCGAACATGCTGGTCGCCACCATCAAGGACGCTCCGGTGCGCGGCGCCAAGGTCAAGAGCTTCGACGCGGCGAAAGTCCAGGGCATGGCCGGCGTCAAGAAGGTGGTGCCGGTCGGCGACAGCGCCGTCGCCGTCATCGCCGATACGTTCTGGCACGCCAAGACCGCCATGGACGCGCTGCCGATCGTCTACGAGGACACTCCGAACTCCAAGGTCTCGACCGCGACCTTCGCGCTGGTGCTCAAAGAAGGCCTCGATGCCGAGCAGGCCTTCGTCGGCAACAAGACCGGCGATGCCAAGGCGGCGATCGCCGGCGCGGCGAGGAAGTTCGAGGCGGTCTACAGCTATCCCAACCTGCACCACGCCACCATGGAGCCGATGAACGCGACCGCGCTCTACACCGGCGACAAGCTCGACGTGTGGGGACCGTCGCAGAACGCGGAGGCCGCGCTCGCAGCCGCTTCGGAAGCCTCCGGCGTGCCGATCGCGAAATGCGACTTCCACAAGGTGCATCTCGGCGGCGGGTTCGGCCGCCGCGGCCGGGCCGACTATGTCAGCCAGGTCGCCATGATCGCCCAGCAGATGCCGAACGTCCCGGTGAAGCTGATCTGGACGCGCGAAGAGGACATGACGCATTGCCAAGTCCATCCGACGACGCAATGCAAGATGTCCGCCGGCGTCGATGCCGACGGCAACATTGTCGGCTGGCAAATGCGCATTTCCGGCCAGTCGATCCTTGCCTCGCTGGCTCCCGACCGGCTTGAAAACGGCATGGACCCCGCGGTGTTCCAAGGCCTGACGCCGAGCTCGCCGGAAGGCAATTTCGGCTACAACATCCCGAACATCCTGATCGACCATGCGATGCGCAACAACCACCTGCAGGCCGGTTTCTGGCGCGGCGTCAACGTCAATCCCAACGCTGTCTACGTCGAGTCGTTCATCGACGAGCTGGCGCATGAGCTCAAGCAGGACCCGCTTGCGTTCCGGCTCAAGATGCTCAAGCCCAAGCACGCGGCCGTGCTGCGGAAGGTCGCGGAGATGGGCGGCTGGGGCAAGCCGGCCGCGCCGGGCGTGCACCGCGGCCTCGCCCAGTTCATGGGCTATGGCAGCTACGTGGCGGCCTGCGCCGAGATCTCGGTCGAGGGCGGCAACCGGATCAAGATCCACCGCATCTTCGCGGCGACCGATCCGGGCACGGCGGTCAATCCGGCGCAGATCGAGCGGCAGGTTTCGGGCTCGTTCATCTACGGCCTGACCGCGCTGCTCTACGGCGAGTGCACGATCAAGGACGGCGCCATTGAGCAGAAGAACTTCGACACCTATGAGATGATGCGCATCCGCGAGCAGCCGCATGTGGAAACCACCGTGATGCCCTCCGGCGGGTTCTGGGGCGGCGTCGGCGAGCCGACTATCGCGGTGGCGGCACCGGCGGTGCTCAACGCGTTCTTCGCGGCGACCGGAAAGCGCATCCGCTCGTTCCCGCTGAAGAACCACGACATCCGCACAGCCTAGTCCCAAGAACGAGCGGCGGCCCTGACAGGCCGCCGCTCTCGCTTTGGGCACAAGGTCACGAAATCGCCGTGGCGCGCAGCGATGATTCGACACGGGCTTTTGAAATAGACTTGCAGCCCCATGAATGATCGTTCGCAGATCAACCGCCGTTCTTTTCTCGCCAGCGTCGCCGCGGCCGGCGGCGCGCTTGCCCTCGGCTTCGAAATTCCCTTCGGCGCGCAAGCCGCGCATGCCTCCGGCGACGGCGCCGCCGAAGTCACGGCCTGGGTGGTGATCCGGGGCGACGATACCGTCGTCGTGCGCATCGCCAAATCGGAAATGGGACAGGGCAGCTTCACCGCGCTCGCCATGCTGGTCGCCGAAGAGCTCGAATGCGACTGGGCCAAGGTGACCGCGGAGTTCGCCGACCCGCACGAGAACCTCGCCCGCAACCGCGTCTTCGGCGACATGTCGACCGGCGGCAGCCGCGCGATCCGCTCGTCGCACGAATTGCTGCGCAAGGCCGGCGCCACCGCGCGCGAGATGCTGGTCGCGGCCGCCGCCGCGGCATGGCAGGTCCCGGCCGCCGAGTGCCGCGCGCGCAAGAGCGTGATCACGCATGCGCCGAGCGGACGCACGCTGAGCTACGGCACGGTTGCGGAAGCCGCCGCGCGCATTGCGCCGCCGGCAACCGTCACGCTCAAGGACCCCAGGGACTGGACCATCGTCGGCAAGCCCACAAGGCGCCTGGAGATCATCGACAAGGTGCAGGGCAAGACCGTCTACGGCATCGACGTGCGGCTGCCCGACATGTTGCACGCGGCGCTGATCCAGAGCCCGGTATTCAAGGGCACGCTCAAGGCGGTCGACGACAGCAGGCTCGCCGGCATGAAGGGCGTCCGCAAGGTCGTGAAGCTCAAGGACGCGGTCGCGGTGGTCGCGGAGAGCTGGTGGCAGGCGAAACAGGCGGTCGAGGCGCTCGGCGTCACCTGGGACGACGGCGGCAACGGCAAGATCTCGAGCGACACCATCAAAGACTTCCTGCGCACCGGGCTCGATGCCGCCGAGGCCGGCGCCGGCCGCCGGGACGGCAACGTCGCGGATGGCCTCGCCAAGGCGGCAAAGCGCATCGAAGCCGAGTATTCCGTGCCGTTCCTCGGCCACGCCACCATGGAGCCGCAGAACTGCACCGCGCATGTCACCGGCGGCCGGGTCGAGATCTGGGTCTCGACCCAGAACGGCGAGGCGGCGCTGGCCGCGGCGGCGCAGGCGGCGGGCGTGCCGACGCGCAACGTGATCGTGCACAAGACGATGCTCGGCGGCGGCTTCGGCCGGCGCGGGGCCGTGCAGGACTTCATCCCGCCTGCGGTGCTGATCGCCAAGGAGATCGGCCAGCCGGTCAAGACGATCTGGACGCGCGAAGAGGACATGCGCCACGACTACTACCGGCCGGTCGCGATGACCCGCATGGTCGCGGGGCTCGACGCCTCCGGCATGCCGCTCGCATGGCACGTGCGCATGACCGGCAACTCGATCCGCGGCACGCTCACGCCGCTCGCCGTCGCGAACGGACTGGACACGCATTTCCAGGAGGGCTTCCTCGACGACATGCCCTACGACGTGCCCAACTATCTCGCCGACTACGCGATGCGGAACACCCACGTGCCGGTCGGATTCTGGCGTTGCGTGAATCACTCCCAGAACTGCTTCTTCAAGGAAAGCTTCGTCGACGAGCTGGCGCACGCGGCGGGCGCGGACCCCTACGACTACCGCCGCCGGATGCTCGGCAGGCACAAGCATGCGGAGAAATTCATCGCCGTGCTGGACGCCGCGGCCAAGCAAGCCGGATGGGGCAAGCCGCTGCCGCCGGGCGTGTACCGCGGCATCGCGCTCGAAGAAGCCTATGGCACCTACGTGGCCGGCGTCGTCGAGGCGTCGCTCGGGGGCGCCGGCGAGGTGCGGATGCACCGCATCGTGGTGGCGCTCGATCCCGGCCACGTGGTCAACCCGATGACGGTCGCGATGCAGGCCGAAAGCTCGGTGGTTTTTGCTCTCACCGCCGCGCTCTACGGCGAGATCACCATCAGGGACGGGCGCGTGGAGCAATCGAACTTCCACGACTACCCGATGCTCCGCATCGCGGACATGCCGAAGGTGGAGACCGTGCTGATGCCGAGCGGCGGTTTCTGGGGCGGCTGCGGCGAGCCCGTGGTGTCGGTGGTGGCGCCGGCGCTCTGCAACGCGATTTTCGCGGCGAGCGGCAAGCGCGTGCGCTCGCTGCCGCTGAAGAACCACGATTTGAGGAAGGCATAGGATGTATCTCAGATGGGAAGAAACGGGATGCTCACCTGCTCATCTCCGCGCAAACGGGAATCCAGCCTTGCTTGCTGCACTCATGGTGCTGGGTCCTCGCTTTCGCGAGGACGAACGGAATAAGCAACGCGCCGCACGCATTACCTCACGAAGACCGAACGGTGTGACATGCAGATGATCCGAACTGCCGTTGCGGCCGCGGCGGTGCTGGCGCTGACCGGCGCAGCCTTCGCCGCCGACGCTCCGCCCGGGGCAAGCTCCTGTTCCGGCTGCCATCCGGCGGCCCGTTTCGTGGCCACGCCGGTGCCGCGGCTCAACGGCCGCGATGCGGCGCAGATCGTCGCCGCCATGGCCGACTTCAAAACCGGCAAGCGCCCGACCACGGTGATGGACCGCATCGCCAAGGGCTTCACCGATGATGAAACCAAGGCGATCGCAGCCTGGTACGCCGCGCAGAAGGACTGAGGCCATGGCCCGCACCAGCCGACGCGATTTCATCACGACTGCGGCCGCCGGGGCGTCGGCGGCCCTCCTCCCGATGCCCGCGCTCGCGCAGCCCGCGGCCGGACGCGTCGTCGTCATCGGCGGCGGCTTTGCCGGCGCAAGCTGCGCGCGCGCGCTCAAGAAGCTCGATCCGCGCATCACCGTGACGCTGGTCGAGGCGAGCCAGAGCTTCACGGCATGCCCGTTCAGCAACACCGTCGTCGCGGGCATGCGCGACCTCAAGGACCAGCAGTTCGGTTACGACAAGGTCGCGGCGACGGGCGTGACCATGGCGTTTGCGCCGGCATCGGGTGTCGACGTGCAGAACCGCACAGTGACGCTCTCCAACGGCGCGCGGCTGGCCTACGACCGGCTGGTGCTGGCGCCCGGCATCGACCTGCGCTGGGATGGCCTGCCCGGCTACACCGAAGCCGCGTCATCGGCCATGCCGCATGCCTGGAAGGCCGGCGACCAGACCACGCTGCTGCGCCGCCAGCTCGAAGCCATGGACGACGGCGGACTGGTGGTGATCTCGGCGCCGGCCAACCCGTTCCGCTGCCCGCCCGGACCTTACGAGCGGGCAAGCCTGATCGCGCATTATCTCAAGACCAAGAAGCCGAAGTCGAAGCTGATGATCCTCGACGCCAAGGATGCCTTCTCCAAGCAGCGGCTGTTCCAGGACGGCTGGAAGGCGCTCTATCCGGACATGATCGAATGGGTCTCGCTGTCGAAGGGCGGCAAGGTCACCTCGGTGGAGCCCGGCTCGATGACCGTGGTCACCGACTTCGGCCGCCACAAGGCGGCGGTCGCCAATATCATTCCGCCGCAGAAGGCGGGGCGCATCGCCGAGCTGGCGCAGGTCGCGGACCGTACCGGCTGGTGCCCGGTCGATGCGGTGACGTTCGAATCCAAGCAGCAGCCCAACATCCACGTTCTCGGCGACGCCGCGATCATGGGCGCGATGCCGAAATCCGCGTTCTCGGCCAATGCGCAGGCCAAGGTCTGCGCCGCCGCGCTGGCCAAGCTGCTCGCCGGCCAGAAGCCGGAGGAGCCGCGGCTGATCAACACCTGCTACAGTCTGGTGGCGCCCGACTATGGCATTTCGGTCGCCGGGGTCTACCGGCCCAAGGACGGCGTCCTCACCGACGTCGACACCGCAGGCGGGGTGAGCCAGGTGGACGCGCCGAAGGCGACGCGGGAGGCGGAAGCGAGCTACGCCAATGGCTGGTTCAAGACCATCACCGAAGAAGTGTTCGGCTGAGCTTTTGCGGATCGGCACGTTGGCATGCGCACTGGCGGTCAACTTTTTCCATCCGGGCCCTCGCGCCTTCGCCGAGGACGCGCTGCGGCCCTATACGGTCGTGGGCGACGCGATCCCGGCGCCGCTGACCGGGGCGAGGGGCGATGCGGCGCGCGGCCGCGCCATCGTCGGCAACCGGCAGGTCGGGCTTTGCCTCCTCTGCCACACCGGACCGTTCCCGGAAGAGAAGTTCCAGGGCAGCCTGGCGCCCGACCTCAAGGGGGCGGGAACCCGCTGGTCGGAAGCGCAGTTCCGCTTGAGGATCGTGGATTCGAGCCGTTTCAATGCGGACACCATCATGCCGGCGTATTATCGTGTCGAAGGTCTCACCCGCGTGGCCCCGGCCTTTGCGGGCAGGCCCGTGCTGACGGCCGAGCAGATCGAGGACGTGGTGGCATTCCTGGTAACGCTGCGGGACTAGAAGGTTCAGTTGAGTTGCGTCGATCCCGCTCCCGCTCGTCCCCGCGAAAAGCGTTCGCGGGCATGAGGGCGAGAACAGGGAGCTCGACAGGATGGTGAAGCATGATGATCGATGACCGCACGCCCGCAACGCGGCGCGGCTTCTTGATCGGCAGCCTCGCCGGCGGGCTCGTCGCGGTGCTCCCGGCGAGCGAGGCGCGCGCGACGCCGGCCGCGATGGCGGCGGCGATCAAGAAGGTCGTCGGCACCGCGCCGCTGCGCAAGGGCAAAGTCACCCTCGACCTGCCGCCGATCGTGGAGAACGGCAACACGGTGTCGGTCGACGTGTCGGTGGAAAGCCCGATGACCGTCGACAATCACGTCAAGGCGATCCACGTCTTCAACGAGAAGAACCCGCAACCCAACGTCATCAGCGCCCGCCTTGGCCCGCGCGCCGGACAGGCGCGGGTCGCGACCCGCATGCGGCTCGCCGATTCGCAGCGGGTGATCGCGATCGCCGAGATGAGCGACGGCACCTTCTGGTCCGACGAGATCGAGGTGATCGTCACCATCGCGGCTTGCCTGGAGGATCCGGGATAATGGCGCGCGCGCTCATCAACGTTCCGGCGAAGGCCAGGAAGGGCGAGATCATCGCCATCAAGACGCTGATCTCGCACGAGATGGAAACCGGCTACCGGCACGACAACGTCGGCAAGCCGATCCCGCGCGACATCATCAGCCTGTTCGTGTGCACCTATAACGGGCAGGAAATCTTCCGCGCCGAGCTGTTTCCGGCGATCTCCGCCAATCCTTTCGTTTCGTTCTTCACGGTGGCGACCGACAGCGGGAAGATCGAATTCAAGTGGACCGGCGACAACGATTTCTCCGTGACCGAAGCGGTCAACATCACGGTGGAGTGATGGCTCCCGCCGTGTCCGCTCGTCCCCGCGAAAGCGGGGACCCAGGAAGACCGGATTCCCGCTTGCGCGGGAATGAGCGCCGGAGAGATTCAACGCGATCTGCGCAAGTCCTTGCCGCCGCTCTTGTCATGACCGCCCTCCCCGCCCTGGCGGCCGAAATCCCGCTCGCCGAGCGCAAGTCCGGCTACGAGTTCATGGGCCGCGACACCCGCGCGATGCAGGACGACGACAGCGCCAATCCGGGCATGCTGTCGGTGCTCGATGGCGAGACCCTCTGGAACCGCAAGGCCGGCGATGCGGGCAAGTCCTGCGCCGACTGCCACGGCGATGCGCAGGCGAGCATGAAGGGCGTCGCCGCGCGCCTTCCGGCCTACGACGCCGGGCGCGGCCGGCCGGTCAACCTGGAGCAGCGCATCAACATCTGCCGCGCCGACCAGCAGAAGGCGACGCCGCTGCCGCCCGAGGGCAAGGAGCTTCTCGCGCTCGCCGCCTACCTGGCGCGGCAATCGCGCGGCATGCCGATCGAGGTCGCCGACGACGAGCGCACGAAGGCAGTCATCGAGCGCGGCCAGGCGATCTTCTATCGCCGCCAGGGCCAGCTCAACTTCGCCTGCTCGCAATGCCACGACGACAACTGGAATGCGCGGCTTGCCGGCGCGCCCATCACGCAGGCGCATCCGACCGGATATCCGATCTATCGCCTGGAATGGCAGAGCCTCGGCTCGCTGCAGCGCCGGCTGCGCAACTGCATCGCCGGCATGCGGGTCGAGCCCTATGCCGCGGGCGCGCCCGAATATGTCGAGCTCGAGCTGTTCCTGATGTGGCGCGCGCGCGGGATGCAGATCGAGACTCCGGCGGTGCGGCCTTAGTCTAATCTTCGTGTTGACGTGAGTGGCGCTGTCGGGCCTCACCCGGCGCGCCGTAGGGTGGGCAAAGTCGTTCACCGCGGCCGATCCGCGTGGGCACGGCGCTACGTTAGACTTTGCCCACGCGGAAAGCCCGTGCCGGCGCCTTTGCCCACCCTACCGACTGCGCTGCGCCGGGAGACGAGAGGACTCAATCCATCTGGAAGCCGCTGGCCTTCACGATCGGGGCCCAGCGCTGCAACTGCTCGGAGATCAGCGCGGCGAAATCCTGCGGCGAGCCGCCGGTCGGCTCGAAGCCGACCTTCACCATGCTGGCGCGCAGCTCGGCCGACTTCAGTGCCTCGTTGACCTCGCCGTTGAGCTTCGCGATCACCTCGGCGGGCGTCCCGGCCGGGCCGAAAAATCCGTAATAGGTCACCGTGGTCAGATCGGGCAGGCCGCTCTCGGCCATGGTCGGCACGTCGGGGAGTTCACGGCCGCGCGCGGGGCTGGTGACCGCAAGCGCCTTGATCCGGCCCTCGCGAATGAGCGGCACGAGGGTCGCGCCGGCGCCCAGGTTCATGTGGATGCGACCGCCCAGCATGTCGGTGATCGCCTGCGCGCCGCCGCGGTAGGGGATGCTGGCGATGTCGGTGCCGGTCGCCAGTTTGAATGCTTCACCGACCAGATGCGGCAGCGTGCCCTGGCCGAAGCCGACGTTCAGCTTGCCCGGGTTGGCTTTGGCATAGGCGATGAACTCCTGCAGAGTGTTGGCAGGGAGCGTCGGCGGAACGACCAGCACCAGCGACGTGCTGCCGACCGTCACGATTGGGTCGAAGTCCTTGACCGGATCGTAGGTGAAACCCTTGGCGACGAGCTGGGCGATCACGTGGGTCGGCGTGTTGGTGTAGAGCAGCGTGTAGCCATCGTGATCGGCGGTCATCACCGCCTTGAGCCCGATCGTGGTGCCGCCGCCCGGCCGGTTGTCGACGACCACCGACTGCCCCAGCCGCGACGACAGGATCGGCGCGATCAGCCTGGCGACGACGTCGTTCGGGGAACCGGCCGTATACGGCAGGACCACCTTGATCGCCTTGTGCGGATAGGATTGGGCATGAGCGAAGCCGGGGGCGCGCAGGCCGAAACCTGCCGCCATGGTCCCCTGAAGCACGCTGCGTCGTGTAATCATCGCGTCACCTTCGCGGCTTCCGAGTGCCGGCGGAGAGTTTCTCAACCTGCTAATTCTGCTGCCCGACCGCCGGCATGCTGCTGCCGCGGCGATAGTCCGGCAACGGCGGCAGGCCCCAGATGGTCGACTCCGCGCGGTTCCAGGTCATCGGCCGCTGCGGCGTGTTGCGGTGCCAGGGCCTGGGATCGAAATAGCCGAGCTCCTCGTCCTTCATCTGGTCGAGCTCGATATAGAGTTCGATGGTGTGCTCGTCAGGGTTGCGGTGATAGGTCGCGACATTATGACCCGGCCCGTGCCGCACCGGCCCCCACAGGATCCGGATCTTCCTGGTGGCGAACATCTCGCAGGCGTCCTGCATGTGCGACATGTCCTTGAGCTCGAAGGCGAGGTGGTGGATCTCCGCCTTGTCGCCCTTGATGAAGTTCACCGTGTGGTGATCCGGGTTGCAGCGCATGAACACGAACCAGTCCTCGATCCAGTCGGAGACCTTGAAGCCCATGACCCGGGCGTAGAAATCCGCCACCACCTTCACGTCGGGGCAGTGGAAGGCGACATGGCCGAGCTTGAGCGGACCGATGCCGCTCACCTGGTGGTGGGAGCCGAGATAGGCCCACTCCTTGAACAGGTCGATCGAGGTGCCCTTGTTGTCCTTGAAGGTGAGCACCTGGCCCATGCCCGGGATCGAATCGTTGCGCAGCTCGCTGGTGATGCCGTCGGCCGCGAGAGTCTTTGCAAGCTCGCCGAAGTCCGAACCCGGCGCGACTTCGAACGAGAGCCGGTTGCAGGACGCCCGCTCCGTCCGTTCGAGCTGAACCACCAGCAGGCCGGTCTTGGTCGCCAGGAACGCACGGTTCTTCTCGCGCTCGGCGAGGACGAGACCGGCCACCTCGGTCCAATAGGCGATCTGTTTCTCGAGGTCCTGGGTTTCAAACGTCGCATGTCCGAGGCGTCTCGGCTTGATCATGGCGGTCTCCTGAACTGCGGTCGCTCTCGACGAGCATAGGCCATAGCACGCGCGCCGGGATCAAGCCCCACCCTTGCCAAGACCGCCTCATCTGGGCGAAAGCTTCAACCGGTCCGCGGCGAACCGCGCGCAAGGGAGAACACCGAACATGGCCGGCTACAAACTCGCGACCTATCAGAGCGCCGATGGACCGCGCGCCGGCATCGTGGTGGACGACAAGGTGTTCGACGCCGCCAAGCTGACCGGCCGGCCGGCTTATGCGAGCGTGCTCGGCATCCTCGAGGACTGGAAGACGGCGCAGGGCGTCCTCAAGAAGGCCGCGGCGAACACCGCGAAGGCGCGCGCCGCCAAGGGTCTGCCGCTCAAGCGGACCAAACTGCTGGCGCCGATCCGCTGGCCATCGGCGATCTATTGCGCAGGCGCGAACTATGCCGATCACGCCGCGGAGATGAACGCCCGCAACAACCGGCCGGCCGAGCCCGACCCGCACACGCTCGGATTGCAGTCCTGGCATTTCATCAAGGCCTCGCGCTCGCTGTCCAACCCGGGCGCGACCGTGAAGACCTCGGACTATTCCAAGCAGATGGACTGGGAGGTCGAGCTCGCGGCGGTGATCGGCCGCCCGGCCAAGAACGTCCCGGTGGAGAAGGCGCTGCGCTATGTGGCCGGCTACACGGCCGCCAACGACCTGTCGGCACGGGACAAGGGCCGCCGGCCGCACATCAGCGACACCTCGCCGTTCAAGGCCGACTGGGTGGCGCACAAGAGCTTCGACGGCTCCTGCCCGCTCGGGCCCTGGATCGTGCCCGCGAGCGACATCCCGGACCCGCAGAATCTCGGCCTGAAGCTGTGGGTCAACGACGTGATCAAGCAGGATTCCCACACCAGCAAGATGATCTTCGATCTGGCCGAGCAGATTTCCCACCTTTCGTCCCGGCTGACCCTGCACCCCGGCGACCTGATCCTGACCGGGACGCCGGCGGGCGTCGGCGCCGGGCGCGGCGAGTTCCTCAAGGCCGGCGACGTGGTCAAAATCTGGGTCGAGGGGATCGGGTCGCTCACCACCCGGATGGCCTAGACGCCACCGGTCCCGGCGGGTCTGGCATTCGAGAACGCGCGTGCCGGAGCCGTCGCGCTGATTGCGCTGGCACCGGCGAAAAGGCATATTGCGCCGACACCGGACTGCGCCCGCAAGAATGGCAAGCAAGCGAGGCCCCGGCCATCAAAGGGAGGATTGTTGAGTATGGCTGAGCAATTTGTCGCCAAGACCACGGAAATGAAGGACGGTGAGCGCCGGATCGTATTCCTCGGCGAGCACGAAATCGGCGTGTTCCGGGAAAAGGGCGAGTATTTCGCCTACAGCAATTTCTGCCTCCACCAGGGCGGGCCGGCCTGCGAAGGATTGACCATCGCCAAGGTCGAGGAGCGGCTGCGGCCCGACAAGACGTCGGCCGGCCTCTACTTCTCCGACACGGAATTGCATTTCGTCTGCCCGTGGCACGGCATGGAATACGACATGAAGACCGGCGAGTGCGTCTCCGACCGCCGCATGAAGCTTCGCAAATACAAGCTGGTCGAAAAGGGAGATGAACTTTATGTCGTCGCGTAAGGCGGTCGTCCCCAGGGCCGCGGTCGCCAAGGCAGACGTGGCGAAGGCCACGGTCGCCAAGGCTGCGCCGGCGGCGCGGCCTTCGGTGAAACCGGCGGCTAAGGTCGTGGCGACGGGCACGTCGGCGGACGCGCTCCGGCTTGCCGCCGAGATCGAGCGCGCGCTCGCCGACGGCCGGCTCGACGTGCTCACGCCGCAGGCGGTGCAGACCCTGATGGCGGCCCTGTGCAAGCTTTACGGCACCCAGGTCGAGGCCGGGCAGGACTTCCTGCCGCTGGAGGGACGCACCAGCGTCAGCCCCACGGAAATCATGACAACCACGAGCGCGCTCTTGAAAGCCGCCAATCTGGCGGTCTTCGAGCTCGGCATGTGGCAGAGTTGGACGGGCCGCTGAGCGCCAGCACCGTCGGAGCGACAACAGGACGCCAGGAGACAGAACATGGATCTCATTGCTGACCGGGGCCGACGGGTATCGGTCGAGGAAATGAATACCAGCCGGCTGCTCGCGCATGCGAGGAAGCAGGCGGTGCAGCGCAATTTCGACGACATGGTCATCGTCGACGTGGACGCCCACCACTACGAGAACGAGAACTACAGCGAATTCCTGCCGTTCATGGAAAACGAAGTGTTCCGGCAGCTCATCATGTCGGGACGCACCAAGAACCGCCAGGGCATCACGCCGACCCAGATCGGCTATCAGGACATGGGCGGCCGGGTGACGCGCTATCCCATGCGCGGCTCGGAGAAGACCGAGCCCGGCGCGCTGCGCGACGTGCAGCTCGGCCACCGCTGGATGGACGCGATGAGCGTCGACTATTCCTGCCTGTTCCCGACCGGCATGCTCAACATCGGCCTGCATCCGCAGAAGGAAATGGAGCACGAGCTGTGCTGGGCCTACAACCGCTGGCTCACCGAGAAGGTATTGCCCGAGTCCGACAACCGCTTCTATTCGATGCTCAGCCTGCCGTTCAACTCGCCGGACGAGGCGCTGCGCCAGGTCGAGACCTTCGGCGACAGGAAGCACGTCGGCGGCTTCATGGTCACCACGGTGCGCTCGCACATGGCGGTCAACGACAACGCCTACATGAAGGTCTATCGAGCGATCGAGGAGCGCGGGCTCGTGCTCTCGTTCCACTCCGGCCCGAACTGGGGCGAGCCGATCTACAAGAGCTGCAACCGCTTCATCTCGGTGCATGCGCTCGGCTTCACCTGGTACAACGTGCTGCACCTGACCAACTGGGTGGTCAACGGCATGGGCGAGCGGTTCCCCAAACTGCCGGTGATCTGGATCGAATCCGGCCTGGCCTGGATCCCGTTCCTGATGCAGCGGCTCGACCACGAATACATGCTGCGGCCGTCGGAGTGCCCGCTCCTGAAGAAGCTGCCGTCGGACTACATGCGCGACATGTACTACTCGTCGCAGCCGATGGAGCGCGTCGACATGCAGGCGATGGAATGCACCTTCCGCATGATCAATGCGGAGACGCAGCTCCTGTACTCGTCGGACTATCCGCACTGGGACTTCGACCTGCCGTCGACCATCTCCGACCTGCCGTTCGTCTCCGAGAAGGGCAAGCACAACATCCTGGGCGGCACCGCCGCCAAGCTGTTCAAGCTGCCGCCGCGCAACGAGAAGCAGAAAGAGAACCTCAAGAAGTACGGCAACCTCGTCGCCTGAGCCCGTTCCAGGGCGTCAAACGAACCGCCGTCCGGGCCGCCGGGCGGCGGTTTTCGTTGGGCCGCGACGCCTCGTTTCACGTGAAACAATTCCTATCGTCCCCCATGCGCGGCGCGCATGATGGCGGGCCCGCGGGGCGGGTTCGCGCGCAACGCGAATCCTCGGCGCGATCCTCGGACTTGCTCGCCCGCTCGAGCAGGTGCTCGGCCCGATCCTCGGCCGGTCGAGCAAATCTCGAGTTTGTCATGCGCGGGCCGCATGGCATTCGTCGAGGCGTCAAACGAACCGCCGTCGGACAGCCTAGGTGCGTAGGGTGGGCAAAGGCGCGCAGCGCCGTGCCCACGCGGCTTCCGTGCCACAATCATAGAGACGCGTGGGCACGCTTCGCTTTGCCCACCCTACGTAGCAACGGTAGCCCGGATGGAGCGCAGCGAAATCCGGGGCCGCGTCGATGCACCGTTCCCGCATTCCGCTTCGCTCCATGCGGGCTACGACTATCTCGATCAGCTTTCGTTGGGCATTATTCCGTGAGGCCCACTTTGGCGCGGCCATCCTGCCTGCTTGGGGCAAGCCGTCAGCCGCCCAATCCCTGCCGCCGAAGCATCGAGTTCACGTACTCCACCGCCTGCGCCGGCGTATCGACAATGTCCTTCACCAGCGAATTCACGTCCTCGGCGGTCATCGGCTCGAAGACCTCGCTCAACTTCAGCCCACGCGCGGTGAATTCCGGATCGTCGATGATTTTGCGATAGGCGCCGCGATAGGCGGCGACGATCGGCTCCGGTGTTTCCGGCGGGAGCGCGTAGAACTTGTCTGTCAGCAGCACCGCCTGCCACGTCGCGAATGACTGCCGAGCGATCTCGGACGTGACCTTGCCCTCCAATTGATCTGCAAGGATCGGGACTTTGGGGAACTCAGCCCGCGGCACGCGCTTGCCGTTCTGCAGGCCCCCGGATTGAATCACGACCTTGAACTGCCCGCTTTCGACTCCGCTCTTGAGCGAAAGCAGCGTGCTGGTCGCGGTCATGTCGATCTCGCCCTGCTGGAGCGCTTGATTGAGCGCCTGCGTCGACCGGTATCCCGCAATCCATTTGGCATTCCAGCCGAGAAACTCGATCCCCCAGGCGGCCATGAGCTGACCAGATCGCGGCGCCGCGCCTGCAATGCCGATCGCTACCGGTGTCATCGCCCGGTCATTGAACCGCTTCTCGGCCGCCGCGCTGACGACCAGCATGCTTCCGCCGCGGCCGATCCCGCCAATGAATTCGAACTTGCCGGGATCGAAGCGCGACTGCGGCGCCCGATACCGAATCGGATCGATCGACGGGCCACCGCCGGTGGTCAGCGTCAGCCCGTCCGGCGCCACCTGCTGCACGAAGTAGTTCAAGGCAACCGTTCCCTCCGCGCCCGGCATATTCCTGGCAATGACCGTCGGATGTCCCGGCAGATACTTGGTCAGGAACGGCGAGATCAGGCGGGCGGTCAGGTCGGTGCCGCCGCCGACCGAGGAGTCGATGAGCATTGAAATCGTCTTGCCCTCGAACGTCACGGGCGCCTGTGCAGCAGCGCCCGCGGACGCCAGCGCCAGGATCAGACAAGCCGCCATTCCGCGCGCCCGATACGACAGTCGCATCATCATCCCCGATCCCATATTTTTTCCATGACCATCAGCATGAGGTTATGCGCACAGGAGCGCCTTTCCAACACTATTTCTTCGACGGTCCTGAGGCGGGCGCGGTCGCGCAAGACCCGGGCGGATCCTGGTGGCGCACGCCTGCCACGCGCACGAAAGGCGGCATGCCCCGGCTCGATCAAGCCCTGCGATCCGAGGCGGCGCGACCGAGCGCCTGCCGGGCGGTGACCGGCTCTATGAGATGACAGGCTATGTCAGATGACAGGCTGCATGAGATCAAGACGGCTACCGTGCCCGACCGCATCGTCACCACGCCACGGCGACGGTCTACTCCCGCAGCGGCCACGACTGGACCGACTTGCGCGCGCGCGCGCTCTCGATCAGCTCGCAACGGCCTGCATCAGCGCCGCAATCTTTATCGTCGCAAAATTGGAGAACGTGTCAGATACCGCATAAGGCAAGATGATCTGGTCCCGATGCCGCATGGCGCCGCAGGTATAGACCACGTTGGGCACGTAACCCTCCCGTTCCGTGGGCTCCGGGCGAACCAGGGGCTCGCGCGAGCGTGCGAGAACTTTTGAGGGATCCTTCTTGTCCAGGAGAACAGCCCCGATCGAATACTTCCTGACCGGCCCGACCCCATGGATCAGCAACAGCCAACAGTCGTCCAGCTCGACGGGTGCGCCACAATTGCCAATCTGAACGAATTCCCAAGGATACTCGGGCTGAAGGAAGGATTGTCCGCCGTCCCATGTGTAAAGGTCGTCGGAATAGATCAGATAGAGGTTCTCATTGTCCTGGCGGCCGATCATCGCGTAGCGACCGTCAATTTTACGCGGAAACAGCGCCATGCCCTTATTGCCCGCCGCCGATCCGCTGAGCGGGGTCATCCGGAACGTTTGGAAATCTGTCGTTTCAAGCAGCTCAGAGCGGATCGACCTGCCGCTATAGGCCGTGTAGGTGGCGTAGAAAATTTTTCGACCGTCGTCGTTGAACTCGACGAACCGGGCGTCCTCGATGCCGTTTGCTTGCGAGTCGGTGATCGGGAAGATGACCCGTTCGCTCAGGTCTTCGTGCGGCCGGAAGATGACTTCGACAGCGTCGCCGTTGTGCCTGGACGTCCGGCTTCGGACTTGAGGAACCGAGGCAAGACGCGCGGTCGGATCGACGGTCACGCTGCCGTCCGCGGCAATGGTGCCGGATCGGAAGGTCAGCGATGAAATATGCCCTTCGCCGACGGCGCGAAGACTCAGGATGAATCGGCAGCCGTTTTCCGGGGCGCCAGTTTGGTCAGGGTGCCGCACGATGCTCGGATTGAACAAGGCCGACGCCTCGAACGAGTACTCATGAAGAAAATATGCGCCGATCAGGCGGCGTTGCGTCTTATTCAATCCGGCATGCGGCGCCAACGCCTCTTCCATATCCGCAGCGCGCGTCTCGAAGATATCGAGCAGGTTCCTGTGACGACCTTCGAAATTTTCGAGCACATCCGTCAACTGCCGGTCAGCAGCTTCCGGATCGAGCCGAAGAACTCTGGCGACGATGTGATTGGCCCGAATCTTGTCGGTCGGGTTGAGGTCCCGGGGCTCAGTCGCGGGCTTGAAGGGCCTGACGACGACCCGGGCCGGATCCGGGCGCAGGTACAAGCTCTGGCGGTTTAAGAATTGGGATTGGGACAAAGAGGCTCCCTGGGGTTGCTCGAGCTTGAATCGTGCTGATGGTACTGGGGACTGGTTTAGACACAGGTCTCGCTCGACCTAGCGCGACAGCGCGCTTGGACCCGCGAATCTCCACAAGACCGAGAAGATACGATAGCACTGATTCTGCGCCCTTGTTCTCATTAGGTCGATCCGGATGCAGCCCGTCCGAACAACTGCCCGTATCGGCATCGATCAGTGTCGTGTGCAGGTCGTTTTCGCCCAGAAACCAGCCGAACGCACGCATCGCCCCGGCCCGCCACTCCCCGTCATTATCCGCCCGCCAGGCGGCAAGGCACGCGGAAATGGTCGCCGACGCTTCGACCGGTTGCTGGTCAAACACCTCCGGTTTCTGGCGGATCCGGCCGAAACTCTTGGTCCCGACCGGCCTGAAGTTTCCCGATGACGTGGTCTGGAGCGACATCAGCCAACGCAGCGATCGAAGGCCCGCCTCGACGTAGGACGGCGTAGACGTCGTCAGGCCCGTTTGGATCAGTGCCTGCGGCAGGCGCGCATTGTCATAGGCAAGCACGTCTTCAAACCAAGTCCATTCATCGCTTTCCGTCGCAGACAGCAGGGCCATCAGCCTGTCCGCGAGGAGGCTCCGAAGGCGGTTGGCGAGAACGTCTCCGCCAACCAGCGTGCAATAGACGTCCAATCCAAGGAGCGAGAAGGCCCAAGCCCTGGGCGACGAGAATTCTTCTATGACGGGAAGGGCTGTCTTGAAGAGCGCCGCACCCCATCGGCGGCGGGACGGGTCGGCGTCGCTGCGCGCGCATTCGGCCAACGCCCAGAGCGTCCTGCCATGACTGTCTTCGGAGCCCTGCTCTTCCAGCCAGCGCCGGTCGTAGCTCATGAAATTTCGGAATCGCCGGGTGTCGGGGTTCCAGGCGTGCTGGATGAACGCCGCAAAGCGTGCGGTGATCGTCTCGGATAATTGGGTTTCGCCGGCGTTCGACAGTGCGCTTGAGAACAACAGAGCGCGCGCGTTATCGTCGACGCAGTAGCCATGGGACCGATCCGGCACGCAATGGACCGCATGCTGGAGCATTCCGGTGCTATCGCAGAGCGAGAGGAAATGCCCGATCCGCATCTCCGGTATGACTTGCCTCTTGCTTTCAGAGACGACCGCATCGATCGGAAGCAGTATTTCAGGTCGGGCATTCTCGCTCGCAGTCTCGAAGACCCTCAGATAGCGCTTGGCCGTCTGCATCCAGGTCATCGATCGGCTCGCCGCGTAGGCGCGTTTGCGCATGGCATGACGCAGGACATCGTTCGTCAATAGGCCAGCGATCTCGAAGCTCAGAGCTTTGGCGTCCCCGAACGGAACCAGAATGCCGCGTCCATCACCCAGCAGTTCCTTGGCGTGCCAATAAGGCGTCGAGACGACTGCCTTTCCCAGTCCGAAGCTGAAAGCGAGCGTGCCCGATGTCATCTGAGCTTCATTGAGATACGGAGTCACATAGACGTCGCACATCGAGATGAAGCTCAGCAGAGTGGCCTGGTCGACGAATTGGTTGAAGAAGACGACGTGATCATCGATGCCAAGCTCCCGCACGCGCGCGGTCAAGCTATCGCGGTAGGCCTCGCCCTGATGGCGCACGAGATTCGGGTGGGTCGCGCCGAGAACGACATAGACGGCGTTCGGGCACGATGCGATGATGCTCGGCATCGCATCGAGCATGATCTCTATGCCCTTGTTTGGCGACAACAGCCCGAAGGTCAGAATGACCGTCTTTCCGCCGAAACCGAATTCCGCCTTGGCAGAATGCGTTTCGAGAAACGGGAAATCGGGAATTCCATGCGGAATGACTTCAATCTGGTGCGCCGGCACGTCATGAACGGTCCGGAGCAATTCGCGACCTTTTTCCGACATGATGACGATCTTCGCCGAAATATCGATGATCCGACTCATCACCTCGCGCTGCATAGGCTTCGGTTCGGCGAGGACCGTGTGAAGGGTCGTGACCACCGGCATTTCGAGGCGCGATAGCAGCTCGATGATGTTTCCGCCGGCTTCGCCGCCGAAAATTCCGTATTCGTGTTGAAGGGAGACGACGTCGAAGCCTGCATTGTTCAGGAGTTCGGCTGCCCGCGTATAATCGTCGATCATTTCCTCGCGGACCTGGAAGCGCACCGCAGGCGGATAATCATAGCAGCGACCGGGGTCCGTCATGGCGACGACACAGGTCTCCAGATCCTGGCGCGCCGATGAGACCGCCCGATGCAGGTCGTGGGTAAAGGTCGCGATGCCGCAACGACGCGGAAGGTGATTGCCGATGAATGCCACACGCTGGATCGATTTCATTGAACGATTCCCAGGCGCCCGTCCGTCGGCGGCGCTTTTGCTCGAATGGGTAAAGGTGACAGCCGCGCATCCTGTCGCTGTCCCGCATCCACTGCGCTCGGCTGTCCGATAGGCTGCAGCAGGTGCGCAACCGGGCCGCCGCCCGTGTACGCCGCAAGGCCCGCCAGACCGGCCGGGCCGACGTGCAGGTCGAGGCGGTCCGACTGCGCGAAAATAGCGTCGCCTATGGCAACGTCGAACGATCCAGCGCGGGCACCACCGTCGAGAACGAGAAACCAGGTCTCGCAATGGGCTTCCAGATGCCAGGCGGAGTTCGGCGCGAGATCGATCCGTTCAAACACAAAGTGCGGGCTGGAAACGAGGAGTGTCCGTTCGTCGGTGAGCCGGCTCGGCGGCACTTGGACATCCGAGGGCCCAGTGTTGGCCACCGCGATGGCGCTTTCGATGTGAAGCTCACGCGGCCGGCCATGATCGAACAGGCGGAAGGTCGCGTCGCTGCGCTGTTGAATTTCGGCAATGACGAGCCCGGCGCCGATCGCATGAATCGTCCCGGCGGGCACGAAGAGAACGTCGTCGCGTGACACGGCCTGCCACTCAACGGCATCCGAAAACGAGCCGTCGCCGACGACCTCACGTAATTGCTGCGGCGTCAGGCGCTGTTTTAGACCGAGCGCGACCTTTGCATCTGGAGCAGCACTCAGGATGTACCAAGCCTCGGTTTTTCCGTTAGGCAAGCCAATCGAATGCGCAAATGCATCATCGGGGTGAACTTGAATGGAAAGCGGCTGGTTGGTGAACAGCAACTTAAGCAGCAGCGAAGAATCCGCTGCGATCCCTGGTCGCTCATAACAAATCTCGCCGATCAAACCGCCGCCCTGGCCTGCGTTGCTCCAAGGACGCACATCCGAGATGCCCCATGGTTTTGATACAACACGGGCGTTTGCACGTTCAATTGTCACAGACCTTGCCTTAATGTTCAGCGCTGAACGCCGATTTCGGCGTGAAGCGACGTCGAAATCTCTGAATCGCCAACACCCGCCCGGCTAAGCCGCTTTTGCGCGGACGGGCGCAACTATCGAAACGCTGCTGTAGCGGCTGCGGGCGGGGCGAAGAGGCTGAAGAACGCAGAAACTACGGAAGGCGGACGATAATGCCGCAAGGATCGTTCGTGGACTTAAAGCGCTGCAGACCTGGATCAAGACCCAGACCCATATATGGGGATTAGCGGCGCCACGTTCAAGTGATGGCCATAGTTCGTTCTTGCTTCCTTCGTGGTCTTGGCGCGCTCGGGAAGCAGGACTCGTCATGCAATGTCGGAATGCAATATCGGAACTCGAGGTGATGCTCGTCGCGCCGGTCACCAGCAGCACGCTTGAGCTCAAGAGCGGTGCTTGATAGGTCAGCCCATGCCACCCAAGGCGGAGCCGGAACGACGCGCGCCGGCTCTGCCGGTGCTACTGCCGTCCGGCGACGCGGGGAGCGGCGCTGGTTGGGGTGCGACCGGGCGGGGCGGTTTTGCCGGTGCGGCGTTCACGCAGCTTGAAGTACAGAATGCCGCTCAGCAGCGCGAAGCTGACGACATTGGCCATGACAATCACGAGGTCGGACTTCAAAACGCCGTAGACCACCCACAAGGCCACCCCGGCGCTCAGGGTCAGGAACATCGTCATGGAGAGATCGCCGGCCGATCCCGTCGACCAGCACTTCTTCAGTTGCGGATAGTACGAAACAGTCGTGCAGAATGCGGCGACCAAACCGACCAGCGTGGTGAAGTCCATTCGGAGAATCGCTGTCCAGGTTTTCGGGAGGTCTGACGTAGGAAGCAGACCAATTTAGTCAAGCAGACTGACTTATTTTCTTCCGCACGAAACCCCTGCTTTCTTCCGCGGTTGATAAGGGGCGACCATCAAGGCAAAGATCATGCGCATTCCACACCTCGATTATCGTCCCGACGTCTGGCCCCTGCTTGCCGTCACGGCTGCCTTCGCCGTTGTCGCCGGCGTTCTGGTGTACTGAATCATTGGGGGCGAGCTGGTGCTCAAAGCGGTCATATTCGATATCGATGGCACCCTGATCGACAGCGTAGACCTGCACGCCGAGTCGTGGGTCAGGGCGCTGGCGCATTTCGGCGTGAGCGCCAGGCTCGACGATGTCCGTGGCCACATCGGCGAGGGCGCGGACCGGCTCATGCCGGCATTCCTTCCACCAGACACCCCGCAAAGCCGAAAACAGGAGATCGAAGACTACCGATCGAAACTGTTCCAGAGAGAATATCTGGGCAAGGTCCGGCCGTTTCCGAAGGTGAGAGAGCTGTTCGAGCTGATCAAGCGGGACGGTCGCAAGCTCGTGCTCGCGTCCTCGTGCACCGCAGATGAGATCACGCAATACAAGCGGATCGCGGGGATCGCAGACATGGTGGACTGCCAGACCACGTCGGACGACGCGCGGCGCTCCAAGCCCGCGCCTGATATTTTCGTGAAGGCGGTGCAAAGCCTATCTCCCATCGGCTGTGAGGATTGCGTGGTCGTCGGCGACAGCCGCTACGACGGAGAAGCTGCTCTCAAGGCCGGTATTGCTTTCGTCGCCGTCCTATGCGGCGGCTCGCCCGAACCGGAGCTGAAGCAAGCAGGAGCCGTGGCCATCTACAAGGATCCGGAAGATTTGCTGCTGAATTGGAACACATGGAAGCATCTGCCCTCATGCCAAGGGCTTTCCGCAGCGGCCTCTTGAGCGGTTCATCGCGCGCTTCCTCCCATGTGGGGGCCATATTCCTACGAGGGCCATGCGTTCAGCGAGGCAGAAGCCGAGCCTCGGGCTCCGAGCCGTGTACAGCCGAGCCGTGTACGGCCGAGCCTATGCGCCGACGCCTGGCATCATTTCCCCGATCCGGTATTCGAGAGCCAGCGGACAAGCTGGGCTTTGTCGACGGGCTTCTCGCACCGGGGCGCGCAAGCATAGGCAGTCGGTATGGCGGTGGCGTCGTAGCCGGTCGTAAAGACGAAGGGCACGCCGCGCGCCGTGAGCACGTCGGCAACCGGGTAGACACGCTCGTTCCGAAGATTGATGTCGAGCACTGCACCATCGAGCCGGCCGCCCTTGTTCTCGACCAGCGAAAGCGCCTCCTCCACTGAAGCGGCCGGCCCGACGACTTCCACGCCCAGGGACTCAAGCGAAGCCGTCAAGTCGGCGGCAAGGAGATACTCGTCCTCGACCACGAGCAGGCAGCGTCCTTTCAGGCTCGCAGCGCCCGACTCAGCCATGGACCGGCTCCGTGGAAAGCGGGACAAGGATTGCGCAGCGCACGCCGTCCGGCCCGAATTCAAGCCGTGTCTTTGCACTGAGCTGATAAGGCAGCGCGCGTTCGATCAACTCGCTGCCATAGCCTTTTCGCTTCGGCGACCCGATCGCCGGCATGGAAACTCCGCTCTCGCGCCATTCGAGGGCAATTTCAGGCGTCGGCTTCTTCGGCTTCAGTTCCCATGTCACCTCAAGCTTTCCGGAGGGCTGGGCCAGCGCGCCATACTTGACCGCATTCGTCGCCAGCTCATGAAGAGCCAGCCCGAGGGCTTGGGCGGCGGTCGGCGGCAGAGCCACGGCGGGCCCACCAACCTTGATTTTGGGAGGCGTGAGGTCATCCTCGCTATGCGCGGCGAGCTCGGCGGTAACGAGCGCGTGGAGGTCGATGACCTGATCTTCCACCCGGGCGAGCAAGCTTTGAACCCGGCTTAGCGCGCGAAGCCGACTTCCGAATTGGGTGCCGAACCCTTCGAGCGAGCTGCTGGAACGGATCGTCTGGTTTGCAATCGACTGAACCACCGAGAGCAGGTTGCGGGTGCGGTGCTGCAATTCGGCCATGAGGACGGCCTGGCGGCTCTGCAAGCCGCGCAAATGATTGATGTCGGTCATCATTCCCACCCAGTCGCCCGCCGCTGCGCGGTTGCCCTCGAGCGGCTTCGCCCGCGTCTGGTGCCAGAGATACTCTCCATCCGACGCGCGCCGAATCCGGTGCTCGATGTAGTATTCCCCGTTCAGACGCGCCTCCTGCCAGGCGCTTTGCGTCGCCGCACGATCATCGGGGTGGATCGCTTCCAGCCAGCCCAGCCCCAGGCTGGCATCGAAGCCTAGTCCGGTAAAAGCGATCCATTGCGGACTGGGCCAGGTACGGCTGCCGTCGGGTTTCGTCAGGAAAACGAGTTGCGGGATACTGGTCGCGAGGAGGCGAAAGCGCTCCTCGTTTTCCCGCAATCGTTCGGCGGCCTGGTGCTGCTCGGTGCGATCGCGGGTAATCTTTACGAAGCCTGCATCGCCAGCCTTGAGCGGCATCATCAGGCCCGAGGCCCAGAAGCGAGAGCCGCCTTTGCGCTGGTGCCATCTCTCGTCCGCTGCGCGGCCCTGAGCGCGGGCCTCGGACCGCTCCTTCTCAGGGGCACCCTTGGCTCGGTCCTCCGGGATGAAAATCACATCGGCAGAGCAACCGAGCATCTCGTCTTCCGCATAACCGAAAAGGCGTTCAGCCCCCACGTTCCAGCTTGTCGTCGTGCCGTTCGGATCCAAAGTAAAGATCGCAAAATCGATAGAGCTCTCGACAAGCAGCTCAAACAGCGCCTCCTTGCTCGGGGCTGCGAATTCCAATGGTTTACCAGGCACGCGCGACCTCGCCAGCAGCCTCGACCAGCCAATGAACCTGCTTGAAAACAACACCTATGCGGCCCGAGAGTTCCGCCGCGGGCGGCGTGCGGCGAGCAGATGCAGGACGCGCAAGAGCGCGCATGCGCAGGTGAATCCAGACCGCTTCCGGATGGCCCCGCGCTAAGGCCGGCGTGGTTTGAATGTGAAGAACGGCGCCCGCTTCATGCCGCCAGGCGCCTCGCGCGCACACCGGTCGGCGAGATTCCCGTTCTCACGCTACTCGACGCTCGCCGGCATCTTGGCCACGGACATCAACGGCTGGGCAACCTGGTCCAGCAGTTGGCCTGCATTCTGCTCTTCGCCGAGCGACATTGTGAGGAGCTGAACGATCGCGGTCTGACGGAGCTGCAATGCCAGATTGCGCGCCGTGGTGTAGGCCGCGATCTCATAGTGCTCGACCCGTTGAGCAGCACCGATCAACGCCAGGTCCGCCGGAGCATCGTCTTTCGCCTTGCCCTCGCTCATGACCTCCTCGCCTTCCTCGACCAGGCCTGCCATTCCCTTGCACGGCTTGGCGCGCGCTGCCGAGCCCAGAATCTGCAGGCTTTCGTTCAGCCGCTCGACCTGCGCCTGGGTCTCCTCGAGATGGGTCTGCAACAGGGTTTGGAGCTGGGTTGAACGCGCCGCCTTGGCCATTTTCGGGAGCGCCTTCAGAAGCTGCTTCTCCGCGTGCAGGATGTCGCGCAATTGATCGACCAGAAGCTCCTGAATGGGCTCGGATTCGGTCGGATCCGAACTTTCAGCGTGGATGGACGGACCGTCCGTGTCGGTGCCGTTGAGATCCTGGAAGGCCGGCGATTCTACGTACTCCCAAGGCTCGCCCTCGTTCCAAGGGCCGCGGGCATCAACCTCGCCGTGATCGCCCTCCCCGGTCGAATCGTTGAAGAACTGGTCGACGAGCGTGGGCGTGGGCGCGATTTTTCCAATGCTGAAGGGTGGCCGGCCCATGCTCTCCAACGCCAGCGTGAACGCCCGCATATGGGTGATCTCTCGCGTCATGAGGAACTGGAGAGCGTCCTTCGTACCGGCGTCGCGGCAGAAATTGATCAGACGCTCGTAGACGATTTTCGCGCGCGCCTCTGCGGCGATATTGCTGCGCAAATCGACGTCCAGCTCGCCGGTGATCTTGAGGTAGTCGGCGGTCCAGGCGTTTCCCATCGAGTTGAAGAGATTGACACCGCCGCCGCCGGCGATCGCTATGAGAGGATCGATCTCGGCCTCCTCTCGCACGGATTTCAGCGGCTTGAGGTGCAAGCGGGCCAGCGTTCCGACGATTTCCAGGTGGCTCAGTTCCTCGGTGCCGATATCCATCAGCAGGTCCTTGCGCCCCGGATCGTCGCAATTCAGGCCCTGGATCGAGTACTGCATGGCCGCGGCGAGCTCGCCGTTGGCGCCGCCGAATTGCTCGAGAAGCATGTTGCCGAACGCCGGGTCCGGCTCGTCGACCCGAACGGTGTACATGAGCTTTTTGACGTGGTGGTACATGGGGGCACCCGGTGCTGAGGAGACGGCGGCACAAGCGAGCCGCATAGCGATAAGTCCGGGTGAAGACCAACGTTCCGGCACGGCTTCAAATTTTCAATCAACCCGGCAAAGCGCTCCCGCCGCGTTGGGCCACTGACTGTCTGTGAGTAACCGACGCTGAGCGGACGCTCTCGTCGACGAGGGCCGGGCGGCATCGGTCGGGCATCTATTGCCGAGATCGCAGCATGGCCGAAAGCCGCGTTCGACCGATGTCGATCCGTCGCGTGGAGCCCGGTGGTATGACGACGATCGCAGGGGCCCCAGGGCGGCAACTAATGCGAGGCGGGCTCCCATGGAATGCGGTGGATCGCCGTCTCCAGGAGCGCAGCTAATTCGTCCTGGCTGTAGGGTTTTGCCAAGCGCGGGAAATCGGGAACAGGGGGGGACGGCAAATCCGCGTAACCCGTAGCGAGAATCACCGGCATTTCGGGCTTCATCTGCGTGATCTTGGTCGCAAGATCGAGACCGTTCATTCCAGGCATGGCATAGTCGGTGACCACGAGGTCGAACCTTGCGTCGGATGCCAGGCGTTGCAATGCGTCGCTGGCGGAATGCGATTCAACAACATCGTGGCCGAGGTCCATCAGCATATTGGCGGTGTTCATGCTGACGAGAGCGTCGTCATCCACCAGCAAGATGCTCAACTTTCGGCTGACAGCATCCTGCACCGGCACCGCAAGCTGCTCCGGCGCCTTGACGGCATCCTGAGCGCTCGCGCGCGGCAGCCACAGCGTGACGACCGTTCCCTTCCCCAAATGGCTGGAGATATGCATGGCGCCGCCGCACTGGGCCGTCAGCCCGTGCACCATGGAAAGGCCCAAGCCGGTGCCTTTCCCGATGCCCTTCGTTGTAAAAAACGGCTCCATGGCTTTTGCGAGGGTCGCTTCGCTCATGCCGCTTCCGGAATCGGCGACGCTCAAGCGGACGTATTGCCCGCGCGGCAGTGTCTTTGGAAGATTATCCGGTCCATTGGCCTCATCGCGACAGGTGATGGTCAACGTCCCGCCCATGGGCATCGCGTCTCTTGCATTAACGGCGAGGTTCATCAGCGCAAGCTCAAGTTGATTGGCGTCGATCCTGACCGCATGAAGGTCGGGCGGGATGTCGACCATGATCGCAATGCTCGGACCGACCGACTGGCGCAGGAAATCGAGCATGTCCGGGACGAGCTTTTGAACTTCGACCGATTCGAGCTTGAGTTCCTGCCGTCGCGCAAAGGCCAGAAGGCGTCTGGTCAATGTGGCGCCACGCTCGGCGCCTTGGATCGCACCTTCCAGCAAGCGGGAGGTCCGCGGATCGTCCGGAAGGTTTTTCTTCAAGAGCGACAGACTGCCGAGGATGACCGCGAGCAGATTATTGAAGTCGTGCGCGACGCCGCCGGTCAGTTGGCCGATGGTCTCCATTTTCTGAGATTCATGGAGCTGGCCGAGCGCCAGTTCACGCTCGCGCGTGCGCGCAGCCACCAGCGCTTCCAGCTCTTCGTTGCTGCGGCGCAATGTCTCGCGCGCGTCGACATGGTCGGTGATGTCGGTGGCGGTCCCGAACCATCGCGTGATCGTTCCGTCGGCCGCATGCACCGGTATCGACCGGAATTTGAACCAACGATGCGTCCCGCCCGCCCCCTGCAATCGCGCGTCGACATCGAACACGCAACCGCTTTTCAACGAAGTCTCCCATGCGGCCTTAAACCTGTCGCGTTCGGCGTCATGGATCGCGTTGATCCAGCCCCAGCCGAGATGGTCGGCGACAGCGGCGCCGGTGTAATTCTGCCATTGCGGATTGAAATAATCGCACTCGCCCTCTGCGTGGCAGGTCCATACCAACTGCGGCAGTGCTTCCGACAACGTGCGATGAAGGCTCTCGCTGTTTCGAATGGCTGCTTCGGCGAGCATGCGTTCGGTCACGTCGCGCCAGATCGACGTTACGAACAGACGGTCGTCCGTGCCCCACTGCCCAAACGACACTTCAAAATTGGCCACCCGGCCGTCCTTGCGGAGTCCGGCAACCAGAAGGGGACCAGCCGCATCGCTGCGTCTCGTCGCGTCCTCACCAAAAGCACGGACGGCGTCGCCATCGTGGGCCAGAAGGATGCCGATGTTCTGGCCCAGCAGCTCGGATGCGGCATAGCCGAATACGTGTTGGCTGGCGCCGTTCACCCATTGGATCGTGCAGTCGAGACTCGTGGTGATGATTGCATCCGGCGCGGAATCGACGATGGCGTGATAGCGGGCGTTTTGCCGTTCGCGCAGCACGCGCTCGCGGTTTACAGCGACGGTGACATCGTTGATCTGCAGCAGGCAAAAGCGCGACCGCCCGGAGGAGACCGGCCGCACCACGATGTTGTGCAGCAGCTCGTGGCCGTCCTCGCCCCGCAACGGCAACAGCTTGTTCAATGAATGCGTCAGTATGCTCGAGCTGCCGACTTCATGCGCATCGTTGATGACGGCCGGCAAACGGGTCGTCAGGAGTCCGGGAAACAGCTCGTAGAGATTTTTGCCCAGAACGGATTGTCTCGCATGCCCGGTGATCCGGGCCAGCCACTCGTTCCAGGCGACAATCCGAGCTTGCCCGTCAAGCACGATGATGCCGACATCCAGGGCGTCGGTCACAGCGCCGAATTCGAGCTTGGACACGTCATCTGGCATTGTCAGCAGCGGCGTCCGATCCTGTCGATGAACTCGCCGACGATCTTCTTCAAAGCCGTGATCGAAGGCAAGTCCATGAGCAGGGCGATGAAACCGTGAACGTTGCGATTCTTGATGGCGAAGTCGATGTAGAGGAAAAGGACCAAATTCCCGGTTACGGCGGCGGATTGAACGTCAAACAGGGTTGCCCCGTCACCACGAACGACCGCGGGCAGCGACATGCGCATCGTACGATGCAGGACGTTCGCGATGGTGGCCAGGCAGGCGTTGAGGATAATGTTGCCGGTCTCGGCGAGCGCCTCGTGCTCCAGATCGATGACATCCGCCAGCGAGTGCTCCTCGCCCACGATCGACCTGACAAGCTCAAGGCTTTGGGCTTGTGGAAAGATCAAAAGCGCGCGGCCCGAAAAAGGGCCTTCGAACGATTGCTGGACAGCAACAAGCTTGGAAGAACCGCCGCGCTCCACGAGTTCGGATGCGGCCTGGCGGGTCACGATATTAACGGCGGGAACCGAGAGCAGCACCTGTTCGCCCACCATCTGGCGCAGGCTGGTCGCCGCGCGACTGACACCTATATTGACGATCTCGGCAAGTGCATCACGCTCGGTATCGGAAAGCTCAATTGCCTCAATGTTCATTTTTTCGTTTTCAAACGCAACGCAGCACCGGACAAAAACGCTCCAAGAGCCTCCTCCGTGAGAGGCTTAGCGACGAAGCCCGCATTAAGTTCCCGCGCGCGGCCGATAATTTCGTCCTGCAGGTTGGCCGAGACCACTGCCACCGGCATCGTCGGGCTGGCCTTCCGGATTTTCGCCACCAACTCCAGGCCATCGATTCCCGGCATGTTGAAATCGACCAGCGCAACGTCGACCGCTTGCGACGAAATCGCCTTCATCGCGTCGTCCGCGTTGGTCGCCTCGATCAGCTCCCATTCCGGCCGGATTCGCCGCAGAGCGCTCGCCATCACCATACGGGCAAGCTTGCTGTCGTCCACAACGAGCACTTTGTACTGCATCTGGTTGGTCCCACGGAGTTATGGCGCCCGCGCTTCGAGAGCGATGTATAGCACCTTAAACGATGTGAACCGGCCCCGATGGGACGGCTCATCTTGTTTCAAACGGTGTCGCCCTCAACCCACCGCCGGACCCACGGGTCTCCGCAGGACCCAAGCCGCCGGGGCTGGGCTGCCAGGATGACCTGCAGTACCGCGGTGTGGAGGTGAATGCACTGCCCCCAGTCCAGGGGAGCATCCGGTGTTGCTTGCAGCAGTTGCAGCAAAGGTTCTGCGTCCTCGACGGGGCAATGTCCCTCCAGAAGGATAGTTCCATCCTGGTGTCGCCGCACACTCACGGGAGAATCTCCTTTATGTCCAGTACCAGCAGGACTTTCCCGTCGCCGAGCAGGGTCGTCCCGGCGTAGCCGCGCGCCTTGGCCAAGAGCCCCTGCAGGGGTTTCAACACGATTTCGAGCCGGTCGCGCACGGCGTCGACCTCGATGGCGACGTTTTTTCCGCCGGCCTCGATGACGACCAGGAGCCGAATGGCCGATCCTGAGCCGGGCGGTTTCGGCAATTTCATCAGCCCCGCGAGCGGGCAGATCGGCACGACCCGGTCCCGCAGAACGAAAGCGTCATTGCCTTTGATCCGGCTGATACGATCCGGCGTCAGGCGAAGGGTTTCCGTTACCCCGTCCATCGGGATTCCGAAGACCTGGCCGGCGGCCTCCACCACCATGATGCGCGTCATCGCAATGTTCATCGGCAGATCGAGCCGCACCGTCGTACCGGCCCCCACGCTGCTCGTCAGCGAGACCTTGCCGCCGATCTGCTCGATGGCGCTCCGCACCACGTCCATTCCAACACCGCGACCCGAAATATCCGAGACCTCGGCCGCCGTCGAAAAGCCGGGAGCAAAGACCAGATCGAGTATCTGATCGTCCGCCAGCGCCGCCAGCTCATCGGCCGCGATGACCCCTTGTTCCAAGGACTTGCGCCTGACGATGTCCGGGTCGATCCCACGACCGTCGTCGCTGACCTCCACGATGAAGCGATCGCCCACGCGCAAGGCCTGCAGTGTGACGGTGGCCGCCGCGGCCTTTCCCGCGGAGCGGCGCGGCTCAGGACCCTCGATGCCGTGATCGAGCGCATTGCGAACGAGATGAAGCAGCGGTTCAAACAGGCGGTCGACGATGGTCTTGTCCGCTTCGGTCGTTTCTCCGCGCGTCACCAGAGCCACCTTCTTGTTGAGCCGCTGTGCCATATCGCGCACCAGCCGCGGAAACGATCGAAAGACCTGGGCAACCGGCACCATTCGCAATTGCAGGATCGCGACATGCATCTCGCCGACCAGCCGTTCGATGGTTTCATGCTGTCGTTTGACGGCGGCAGCCAGCTCGTGGTCGCCAATCTCGTCCGCGATCCGCTTGGCGAGATGCGCGAAGCCGTTCTTGGCAACGATCAGCTCACCCGCCATGTTGAAAAGCGCGTCGACCCTCCGCTCATCCACGCGCAATGAGCGGATGGCCGCTGGTCCGGGCTCGTCAGTCGCAAAGTCCGCAGTTCGTTGAACCGCTCCATCGCCGCCCGGTCCAGCCTGTGCTCCAGGTGCGAGCGACGCCAGCACCTGCCCGAGCGCGGACAGCAACGGCATCGCGTCCGCCCGCAGGAACGCCGCGTCCCTCGCGTGTTCGATCGGCGGCGTCAAATCGGCCCGCCCGCAATGACGCACTGCATTCGCCGCCACCCGTGCCGCCGCGCCGAGGCGCCCGGTCAGATCGTCACGTTGCGTGGAGGCGGCCAGAACCCTGCGCTGCTCCTCGAGGATGGCACGCACAAGCTCGGTTTGCGCACGCTTGCCGGATGTCGCGTCGCGCTCTGGCGGCAAAGCCTCGAGTGGTATGTCGATGATCCGAGCCTGGTCCGATACAAGGCGGAAGATGTCCGCGAGCTCGGCGCGAGTCGACGCCGAGACGGCTTCGAGACGCAGGTTGCAGGCATAGGGATCGAGGCCGGCCAGCGGCGGCCATGCTTCACGCGCCCGGAGATGAAAGACCACGAGATTTGGGACGGCTCGCATCAGCGACAGCGGGTCGTCGCCATCGAAAAAGCAGCCGGGGCGCGGTTCGTAGGAAACGGCGACGAGCGCCGATGGCTGTTCCTGCAGATGCCCGATGATCCGCGTGCGCTCCGCAATGATCAGGCGCGAGACCCACTCGGGCAGCGCGCGATCTCCGGCATTTTCGGAAACGCCCGGATCCGACCGCGCCGGCTGCGGCGCTGCGTTGTCCGCCAGAAATTTCCGTAACCCCAAAGCCATCGCCTGCGCCTGCTCGCCAGCTTCGAACGGCACGGTGCCGGATGCTTCGAAGGCATCCACCCACCGCGAAACCTGGTCGAGGCAAGCGAGCGCCTGGTCGATCATCGCCGAGGTCACGCTCAATTGGCGGCCATGGATCGCGGCGAGCAGGTCTTCCGCGGCATGTAATGTCACGGCCATTGCCGCCACGTCGACCACGCCGGCGGAACCCTTGAGCGTGTGGAACACACGAAAAATCCGGTCAATCCGTTCCGCGGACGCCCCTTCGCGTTCGACGGCAATGAGGTCATCGGTCGCCTGGTGAATGAGCTCCCGCGCTTCTGCGACAAATTGCTCGTGGATGGCGTTCATGCCGACTGTCCGGTCAGCGCCGCGACATGGCGAACGAGGTCTGCATCCGAAACCGGCTTGACCAGATAGAAATTCGCGCCCGCGGTCCTGGAATCGTCGATGTCCTGCTGTCCGGATTCGGTCGAGATCATCAAGGCTGGAAGTATCGCCACCTCCGGAGCGCCGCGCCGGAGTGCGCGCACGAAGGACAAGCCGTCCATTCTCGGCATGTTGACGTCAACGATCACGAGGTCGAATGCCTGCGCGAGCACCTTCTCCATGGCTTCGATGCCGTTGATGGCCTGTTCGACGCTGAAGCCCGCGGCCTCAAGCGCGTTGCGGTAATAGAGCCGCACGAGCGACGAATCATCGACAACCAGAATCCGCATTCGCGGCGTCTCCAATGCCTGCTCAACTGCCGACATGGTCCACCTCCGGCCTTTGATAGACTATCGCGTCGGAAAATCGACAAACACGGTATAGCGGCGATATTCGGCTCATCGTCTCCGAGTGGCCGAGACAAATGTAGCCGCCTGGATTGAGGCAATCAAAGAGACTTTCCGCGGCAATGCGGCGCGATGCGTCGTCGAAATAGATCAGGACGTTGCGGCAAAACACGATGTCGAAACCCCGAAAGCCGGCCATGACCTGCGGGTCAATCAGGTTGGCCTGCGTGAACTGGACCGAATTTTTCAAACCGGGGTCGATCTGGTAGCGGTCGTCGTCGAGCCGCTCGAAATAGCGCTTGATCACGTCCTGGGTGAGCCGCATGAGAGCGCGGTTGCCGTAAATGCCCTCCGCCGCCGACTTGAGCGCGCGCGTGTCGATGTCGGAGCCGACAATCTCGATATTGTAAAGATCGACCTCCTTCCAATTCTCCATCAGCCATATTGCGATCGAATAGGGCTCCTCGCCGGTCGAGCAGGGTATCGACCAGATGCGGATAGGTTCCCCCGGCCGCTTCCGCTTGAGGAGGTCGCCGAGAAGATCGGACGTCATGCAACGAAGCTGATGGTCCTCGCGATAGAAGTAGGTCTCGTTCACCGTAAACGCGTTGATCAGATATTCGATCTCGTGATCGGCATCCGAGCGCAGCAGGGCAAAATAGGCCTGGAAAGAGGGGGCGTTGGTGGCCGCAATCCGCTCCGCCAGACGGCGATCGATGTAATATCGCTTGCTGTCGGAAAACGACATGCCGGTGCGGCGATAGAGAAAGTCGCAGAAGCGCCGGACCTCTTCTTGGGTCACATGGACGGCACGAGGTCCGTCGGACTCTGAACGTGCCATTTACGACCTAGCCTTCAGCGTTCGAAACCCGGGCTATGGCCGTTGCCGCCGCAAAACTCAGAAATGGAATTTTGGAAAAGCGATTGGCGCACGATTGAAGCGCGGGAATCGCGTCTTTCGTCCCGACCTCCGCAAGGACTTCAATCGCCGCGCCGCAGACGTTGGGATGCTGCTCCTGTTCCAGCAGCCTGCTCAATGCATGCGTGGCATCCGCGGCCGACATGTTGCGAGCAAGCTCGGTGGCGAGGATGCGCACGTCCGAATCGCCGTCCGCCAGCAGTTGTTCCAGGAATGGCGAGATGGCATCCGGCAAGGCTTGCAGTGCCTCGATGGCCGCCGCGCGCAGGCCGGCATCCTGCGAGCGCAGGTAAGGGAGCATCGCCTTGACGCTGGCTTCATCGCCGATGCGCATGAGCGCGGTCATGATCGCTTCCCGCACGCGCGCGATCCGTTCAACGCCGAGCGCGGCCGCCAGCGCTGACACCATCTCGCGATGGGCGCCAAGCGCACGGGCTGCGCTCCACCTGATCTCGGCGTCAGGACTGCTCAGGTTGGCGACGGCCGACGCGGCGTCCATCCCGGTCGTCCGGTCCGAGCCCGGCAGGGCGGTCGCATCGCGTTTAACGAACGGCATGTTCTCTGACCAAGTCCACGATGGCGCCGGCGATGTCCTCGACCGGCCGGACGAATTCAGCCCCGCCGTTGCGCACCAGCTCCCCGGGCATGCCCCAGACCACCGCCGTGGATTCCGCTTCCGCGATGGTTCGGCCACCCTGGCTGCGTAACAGCGTCATCGCATCTGCTCCGTCCCTTCCCATACCGGTCATCAGCACTCCCACCAATCGCGTTGCGCCATAATGCTCAAGTGCGCTGGTCACCATCCGTTCCACGCTCGGATGCCACGGATAGTCACGCTGCGCCGGGACCGGCATGGCGACCATGCCCGTTGCCCGGGCAGCCACGATCACATCGGCATCCCCACGTCCGATGTAGACGGTGCCGGCGAGCAACGGCATCGGGCGGGTTACCTCGACGACCTCCAGGTCGCATTGCCGGTCAAGCCGCCTCGCGAACGGGCCGGTAAAGCTCGCCGGCATGTGCTGCGACACCAAGACCGGCCAGGGTAAATCGCGTGGCAACCGAGGAAGCACAAGGTCGAGCGCGGCCGGCCCGCCTGTCGAGGTTCCAATCAACACCAAGCCCTGAGCTGGACCTGCCCTGTGCTCCGCGATGCGCGGGCGCCGCGGTTGTGCCGGCCGAGGCACAACGCCAACGCCCCGGAATTGATGGCGGATGCGCTCCCTCAGACGCAAAGTGGGGCGGATACGCGCGTTGGCGGCGCCGCGGACCTTCTCGACCAGGAGGGGGCGCAACCGGTCGATTTCCAGCGAAACGGCTCCGCCCGGCTTTGCGACAAAATCGACGGCGCCAAGCTCGATGGCCTCCAGCGTCGCCTCGGCGCCTTCTTCTGTCAGTGCGGAGATCATCACCACCGGCCGCGGCGCTTCGATCATGATCTGCCCGAGACAGGCAAGTCCATCCATTCCGGGCATCTGGACATCCAGCGTCACCACCTGGGGATCGAAGGACCGCACGAGCTCAAGCGCCTCGACGCCATTGCGGGCCAGCCGGATTTCAAAGTCGCCTTCCGCCCGAAAAATTCCTTCGAGCAGCTTACGCATCAGCGGGGAATCGTCGACGATCAGAAGTCTGGTCACGAAGTCTTCGATGCCTGCTCTGGAGCGGCGCGATCGAACTTCGCCAGCACGTCTGCTTCGACCCGGTCCAGGAGCTGTGCCGGGTCGACCAGCAAGATCATCCGGGCTTGCGCATCCAGGTTTGCCACCCGGCCGATCAGACGCATCTGCTCGCGAGAGACCTCCGGCGCCGGACGGATTGCCGCCGCCGGCACCTTCAGGACCTCGGATACGCTGTCGACCATGAAACCAGTCTTCCCGCCGCCGATCGCCAAGACGAGAATACGCTGGGTGCTCACCGGTTCCTGCGACATCAGTTCGAATCGTCGCCGAAGGTCGACGATGGGGACGACAATGCCGCGGAGGTTGATCACTCCGTCGATGAAAGCCGGCGCTTTCGGCAGCCGGGTGATATTGTCGGGCGGTCGCGCGATTTCATCCACCGCTCCGATCGGCAGGCCGTATTCCTGATTGCCCAGCCGAAAAATGACGAACTGCTCATCAGCCATCGTTGACTCGCTCAATGGGCCTTCTTGACGTTCAATCTCGCCGCCCTTTTCCGCAAGAACGCGGCGGACCAGCTCGGATCGGAACAGACGGTCGGGTGACAACAGCGCCACAAGGCGCTTGCCCTGCTCGAGCCGGCAGATCGAGGTGATCTCGGCGTCGCCAGCTCCGCGCGTGAGCAACGTCGGCGCCGGATCGATCGCGCTCGGGTCGACGCGCAGGATTTCCCGGGTGCGGTCCGCGACCATGCCGATGGTTGCGCCGCCCATCGACAGCACGACGACCTTGCCGCGCTCCTCGCCTTCGCTATCGGGCGGCAACCCGAGAAGCATGCGCAACGAGACCAGCGGCAACAAACGGTCGCGCAGGGTCGTGAAGCCCAGCACGGCGGTCTCGGCACGCGGAACCTGAGAAACCTGATCGGGCAGAGGAATGATCTCCCGCACACGATCGAGCGGCAAGGCATATTCCTGCCGCCCAAGATCGAAGCTGACCAACGCGACCAGTGGTTGCTCCGGGGCTGCGGGGTTCGGAGCGCCAGCCGAAATCGAGACCCGGCTCGCGGTACGCGGTTCGGAGACACCGAGGCGCGAGAACTCGTCACGCAACATCCTATGTGGATTCAAGATTTTGACCGTCCTGTCGCCCTCGGCAGCTTTGACGACGCCGTCGAGCATGTCCGGATCGACGGCGCCTGTTCCAGCGGCGTCCTTCTCCCCGCGTTGGCCGAAATGCCTGCGAAGCGCCTCGATCCGATCGACGACAAATGCGACCGGCGCACCACCGCCGATCACGATCACGCGCGCCGCGTCATCCAGCGGAGCCGGGGAAAACCCTAGCAAAAGTCGTATATCGACGACCGGGAGCACCATACCGCGCAGGTTGGCGAGGCCGAGGAGACTTTTCGGTCCCAGCGGCATGTACGCGAGGGCCGGCAACCGGATGATTTCGCCGACATCGTCGAGCTTGAAACCGAATAAATCGTCGGCGATCCGGAAGACGAGCAGGTGGTTCTCGCCGGCGTCCTCATCGAGGGGCGGAGCAACCTGTGCGTCGCCGGCGCGCTGGGTGTCGGCCTGCTTCGGGGCCGCTCGCTCGCTGCGCTTAGCCATTGTGACGTTGGATTTCTTCGGCGAGAGACGCGATTTCCTCGATCGCAGCGGCAAGGTCCTCGGCGCCCCGCGCCTGCTCCTTCGCGGCGGTCGCGGCCTGCGCCGCCGCGCTTCCGGCTTCCTCCGCGACGGCTGCCGCCTGTTGTGCGCCGCGCGCCGCTTCCTTCACCGACAATAGAAGCGTCTCGGCGTTCGCCACGATCTCCTGGTTGTTGGTGGAAACCTCGCTCATGTCGGCCTCGACGCCGCCAAGTTTCGTGAGCAGGCTGGCGTTCCGCTGATTTTCGGCCTCCGCAGCAGACGTGATCTGCTCCAATTCCCGGCGCACGGCAGCGATCTGATCCTGGATCGCGCGCAACGTATCCTTGATCCCCCCGGCGTTTTCTCCTGAATCGCGTGCCAGGCTGCGGATGTCTTTCGATACGACAGCAAAGCCTTTTCCGAATTCGCCGGCGCGGGCGGCCTCGACCGAGCCGTTGACGGCCAGCATGTTGGTCTGGATCGAGACCATTCCAATGCCGTCAACGATCTTGTCGACGCTGCGGGTTATGCCCTCGATCCGGGTGATCAGTTCCAGGCTGCCACGGGTCGCTTCCAGGGATCGTGCCACGCCGGCCGAGAGATCGGTGACGGTCACTCGTATCTCGGCCAGCATTCCGACCATTCGTCTGGCGCGATCAAGCGCAGCCGACCCGCTTTCTCTTGCCAGGCGGGCGGTCTTTTCGACCTGCGCCAGGGCAGCGCTGGATTGCTGCGTCGCGGCGGCCTGCTGTTGCCCGCCCCGGCTGATCTGCTCGACCGCCTCCATGATCTGCGACGAAGCCCCCGATATCTCCTGGACCGCCGTGGAGAGTTGTTCGGCAGCGGAGGCCAATTGCTCCGCGCTGCTGCCTTGTTTCGATGTCACGTCCAGGTTGTTCGCCATGGCGGCAAGCGATTGCGCGGCGCTCTGGCTTTCGTTCAGCGCGGCGGTTTGCTGCTCGATGCTGCTCAGAGCTTCCGCGGCCGCCGCCGCCTGCTGTTCGGCCGCCGATGAAATGATCTCCGCGCCCTTCTGAGCCTCGCGCGAAGCCGCTTCGGCTTCCAAGGCTCCCACGGCAATCGTTTGACTTCCCTCGGTCAGTGCGCCGGCTTCCTTCCGAAGATCGCCGAGTGCGAGGATGACCGTCTGACTCCTCTCCGCTTCCGCAGCGGCGCCGTCGGCTGCCCCCTTGATCGCCGCGGTAACGGACTTGATCTGCTCCTGAATCTGCGTGGTGAGAGTTTGTGCCTGGCGGGCGCTTCTTTCGGACGTCTCGGCCAACGCTCTGACTTCGTCGGCGACAACGGCGAAGCCGCGTCCGTGATCGCCGGCGCGGGCGGCCTCGATAGCGGCATTGAGTGCGAGTAGGTTCGTTTGATCCGAAACCTGGCCGACGATTTTCGTCACATCCGCCACGCTGACGGCCTGCTGGCTCAGTTTCTCGATGAGGGAGACGGAAGCCGCTTGGCGTTCTCCGTTGCGTTTGATGTTGCTCGCCCACGCTCCAATCTGGTTGATCGATTCCGCCAGCACTCCCTGCAAGGCGTCAGTTCGGCGCCGCGACGAGTCGGCGCGGTCGCGAGCCTGCACGAGGGTCGCGGCGGTGTCGGTGGCGACGGTCAGGGTCTCTTGCGAGGCGCTCGCGGCCTCCTCCGCGCCGGTGGCGATCTGTTCCATCGCCCGCCGCAACTGTTCGGCGGCCGAGGCCGCTTCGGTAATTCCCGCGATGAGCTCTTCGCTTGCGGCCGCGATGCGCTCCTCGATCTTCTGCTTGCGGCCAGCCTGGTTGGCCAGAAACGACCGCTTGCCGCGGCGCGGTTTGACGGCCGCCATCGCCGGCACGAACTTGGCTCCCGTGCGGGGTGACAGTCCTCCCCGCGTGGCAAGGTCGGACGTCTTCATGAGGGATTTGGATATCCGGGTCATCCCCATCGCCGCACCGCCGGCGGCGCCTTGCCGATCCGGTTGCGGACGCTCCTGGGACCGCGCCGCGCCCCGCGCGCTGCCCGGTCGCGTGACCGTCTGCCCGACGCGCCCGGCGCCATTTTGCTTCTTGGGCATCGAAGCCATCCTCGTTCTGAGGCGCCGACCAGGCGGACGCCGGCACATGGATTTTAGCGGCAACCTACGCGCTAAGCGTCGGCGGGCACAAGCGGGAAAAGCCAAGGGTTCCAATGCGATAATTGCTTCGCGACCCGACCCGCGGGCTGCCAAGCATAAGACCCGCCGGTGGCAAAGCGTTCCTGCGACGTGTACTCTTTCCTGGCACCCGTCCTAGCCCTTGATAGATGATGGGCTTGGATGCGCGCGCTCATAGTCCGGGGCTGATGCAGGCGGGAGGCTCTACGCCCATGACGGCCGAACAGTTTACGCCGCTGACCGATCTTGAGCGGGATGCCCTGGGCGAGCTCGCCAATATCGCGATGGCTCGGGCGTCCAACAGTCTGCGTCAGATGGTGGAGCATCAGGTTCTCCTCTCGGTTCCCACCGTGGAGATTCTGACGCAGGAATCCGCCTCCCGGTCGGTCGCGAAACCGGACAATCCGAAACTGGTGGCCGTGCGCCAGGACTTTAGCGGACCGTTTTCGGGCCGGGCGCTGCTCATCTTTCCGGAAGCGAGCAGTCTGGAATTGGTACGGGTGGTTGTCGGTCGGCACCTCGCACTAGAAGACATTGTCGATCTTGAAGACGAGGCACTGGCCGAGACCGGCAACATCATACTCAATAGCTGGGTGGCGACCATCGCGAACCTGCTCAAGCGCGCGCTGAAGATGTCGCTGCCGGTGGTCGTGCGCGGGGAAGGCCGGCATATATTTGAAAGTACCGGAAATCGGACCAGCCTTGTCCTCTTTCTGCACATCATGTTCGAGATCAGCAATAAGGAGATTCGCGGTTACGTTGCCTTGCTCATGGATATTCCATCGCTCGATGAACTCAGATTGCTGATCGCTGACTTTATCAAGGATCTGACGCGGTCCGTCCCCACCGAGGGATGGCGCGAATAAGACGCGCAGGCGCGAAGAGCACCGAGCACCGTTCGGGTCCTCGGAAAACGATGTCCCTACGCTGTCATCCGACAAGGGTGCGCTTTCGCCAACCAAGCCCACTGTCCGCACGCCATGGGCAGCGCGGTTCGCTGCCGCAGCCGGTTAATCGACCCCCGGGCGCAGTGCCATGACGGGAACGAATGTCTGGATCGGCTGTTGTCCCGCGGTGCAACATCGCTCGGATGCCCGGGCGGTCGTGCACCGACCCAAGGCAGCGACGTGCATTTTCCTGCAACGAGATCTCGCGCCCCGACCGCTTCCGCGATGGCGCGCAAGGCGCTTCCGATCGCGGCGGGCGTCGTCGCCGCCGGCGTCGCGGCCGCCCTTTTGAACCGGTGGCTGGCGAAAAAAGCTGAGCGTCGGAACCCGCCTAGCGGGCGTTTCATGACCGTGCAAGACGTTCGGCTTCACTACGTGGAGCGGGGAACAGGAACGCCGCTGGTCCTGCTCCATGGCAACGGGACGATGATCGAAGACTTTCAGTCCAGCGGGTTGATCGATCTTGCCGCGAAAAAATACCGCGTTATCGCATTCGACCGTCCCGGCTTCGGCCACAGCGATCGGCCGCGCGGCCGGGTCTGGACCCCGCAGGCGCAGGCGGACCTCGTGGCCGCCGCGCTCAAGGAAATCGGCGTGCCACGGGCGATCGTTCTCGGACATTCTTGGGGAACATTGGTGGCTCTCGCCCTGGCGGTGAAACATCCGCAAGCGGTCCAGGCCTTGGTCTTGGCCTCAGGCTATTATTACCCAAGCGCTCGAGCCGATGTGGTGATCCTGTCGCCGCCCGCCATCCCGCTGATCGGCGCCCTTTTGAGCCACACCCTATCTCCTTTCCTGAGCAGGCTGGTTTGGCCGCTGCTTCTCCGCAAGGTTTTCGGCCCGAGCCCGGTCCCGGAGAAATTCAAAGGCTTTCCAAAGGAGATGGCCGTGCGCCCGTCTCAGATCCGAGCCGGTGCTGCTGAATCGGCTCTCATGATTCCGGCGGCGAACACGCTCCAGAAACACTACCGACGGCTGCCGATGCCGGTCGCCATCGTTGCAGGTGCGGAAGATCGATTTGTCAAAAGCGAGCAATCTGCCCGTCTGCATCGCGATATCGCGCACAGCACGCTGCGATGCGTTGCGGGCACTGGACACATGATCCATCAGACCGCCACCGGCGAGATCATGACCGCCATCGACAGGGTGGCGGCTCAAAACACGCGTCCTGCAGCGGCAACGAACGCCGCCTGAACGCGAACATGTGACGGCCACGGAAACCCCACGGCCAGCATGCCCCGACAAGCAACCCACGCTGTTCGTCGCCAACGGACAGGCGGTTTGTGACGTCGTGCCGGCGGAAGGCATGAAGAAAAAAGGCGTTGGGCCCAGGGCCGCGGCACGCTGGGGCTCGGTGTCCGTTTCCGCTCCCTTAATCGGCTTGCGGCCGAGCGACCGATGCGACCTGGGTATGGCCGCCGTCGCACTCATACGCGTGAATATCGAGATTGGAGAAATGCAGGTGCGGCACAATCGTCTTGAGGCGCATTGCCCTGCCGCAGGTCGGGCACAGGCGCCTCACAGACACATTGGATCGCTCGGAGAAACTATATTTTTGCAGTCCGGACATGATCCCCTCCGCCTGCCGGAGATGGTGATACGCACGCGGGAACACATCGGCCTGAAATTTTCTCCCAGGACCATGCTGGCTGTCAATTTGCCTCTTGAAAAATTGCGCGGTTGTGTACCGCGTTTGTTCTCTCGGCCAAAACGAGAATCCAGACGTGACAGAACCGGCTCCCGACCCTCGGCCGCCGCCTTTACTTCATGTCGTAGCGGGCCGGACCCGAGTCATTGTCGATGTTGTCTTCGATAGTGTTGTCGCCGGCGCTCTTCACGCCCCCGGTGTCTGTCACTCCGGTGTTCCAGGGGGAGTTATTGCCCGTCAGCATCGATTGGGCGATCCGAATCCGAGCGTTCAACCGATCGCTTCGATGCCGAATTCGTCGCCCATGAGCACGCTACGCACCATCATGACCTTGATTGTTGATTGGCCAGTACTCGCCCGGAGGGAAATTCCACTCGAGTTGGTTGCGAGCACGCTATCCGTCACAGTGGCGGCAATTCTTCCGTCGCTGGTAACCCCGTCAAAGGCGATACCATTGCCGCTATTGTCATGAATTTCGACCCGGTTGAAGACAGCATTCACGAAAGTAGGGCCGAATGGTTCGACCACAATACCGTGGCTGCCATTGCAGTAACGAGTGTGTTCGAGACGAAGAGGTTGGCGTTCATCGTTGGAACGAAGGCGATCCCTGTGATCGTCATGTTGCGGATCACGCTGTTCTCAATGGACATGGATTTTCCGCTTTCGAACACAATTCCGTACTCGCCGATCCCGCCCCCCTCGATGATCAGTCCTCGCAGGTGGATCTTGTCGCTGGCGCCGGCAATGATCCGGATTCCGATGCTGCTTGCAGGGACGAGGATACCGGATGAACCGACGCCATCGTTGACGATGCTAATTGATTTTTGGATGACCACGCGGCCGTAACCGCCCGGATCAAGCATGTTGATCTCGCCGCCGGCGGTCGTGTTGTTGTGCGCTGTCTGCAAGGTCCGGCACGGCGCGGTGCGGCTGCAATTGTAAGCGTCATTACCGTTCGCCGAGATGAAGGTTCGCACCAACTGCGCCGCCGCCGGCGCGGCATTGAACATGGTGACAAACGCGATTGCTGCAACTTTGAGTGCGGCGCGCTTCATCTGAAGCCTCCGTTGATAGGATTCAAACGCATGGGGTGAATGCAGGGGCTTCAACGGATGGCAAACGGACCACCGCTCTCGACCCTCATCGTTGGGGCAAGAGCGCAACCGGTCTCTCAGCCATCCGCGCCGGGTAATCCGAGCGAACGATGCGGCACTGTGCGCGCAAACGCGGGCAATTGATAGAAAAAAGGGTCCCAGCCGTGCGGCAACCCGCGGGGTGCGATCCTGTTTGCGGCGGACCTGTCCGCTATTTCTGCGGCTAGGTTTTTCGCTAGTTCGAGCGCGTACTCATAAACCGCGACGTGCGAGGAACCCAACGGCAGCCGCCCTCTCGCTTGCCCCATGTACATCTTCGATCGTGATCGGCTGCGTCGCTGCCGGATAGCGGCCAGCGAGTGGGCCTATCGGCCGGGTACCGATCGGCGTTTGCAGGAAGAGCGCCTGGTCTGCATCATAAACCTCGATGTCCCGACGGTTGGCAGCATCGGTATAATGATAGAAAAGCGGTGCGCCCGCCTTGACGATGAGGCCGCCAGCCACCAGCCGTGGCCGGTCGGAATGGTTCGGCGGCGAAAAATGAAACAGCGTATGAGCGAAAACGATTGCCTCGCCGGCGCGCGGATAAAGCGGGCGGGCATAGGTCGCGCGCAGTGCACCCTCCAAAGCTTCATAAGCAAAGGACTGGTTGAAGGCACGCCGCCCGCGATTGAAGCAGTGACTGCCTGGCACGACCCACAAGGCACCGTTCCTGTCGTCGATGTCCACCAGCGGAATCCAAATATTGGCTGATCCGTAACGACTTTCGTCGACAAAGCTCGGATCCTGATGGAAAGGCAGGCCGCTCGCCTCCTCCTCTGGCGCCTTGTTCGCGAAACCAGCATAAACAATGGTGGCAGACGGCATGATTTCCGCAATATTCCTTGAAACAATTGATACAACGCTTTCGTGCGTGCGACGACGCAGATCGACATCTTTCGAAAACAGAGTCGACCCAAAGGGCATATCCTTTATCGGATCGTCGTATTCATGCCATGATGCTTGCAGAATTGAAATGTCATCTGCCGATAGAATAGGAGTCACGACGTATCCACGTTGACAAAAGCCATGCTGTAAACGGGCATCTTCGAACATAAGCGCGTCGGGAGAGTGATCGTTGTGCACGGGTGACTCTCCATCGGGACAGTTCATGCCGGAACAGCCGGCGGATCAGGCTTCACACAGACGAGCGCAGCTTTACGACGAGATACTCTTCAGCGCGGCGATGCGCGGCTTCTATGGCGACGACTATTACAATGTCGGTCTCTGGGCCGAGACGACCGGTGGTGCCGCCGAAGCCTGCGCGGCGCTGGTCTCGCGCGTGGCGGGCGAGGTCCACGCGCCGCCCCAGCGGATCCTCGATGCGGGGTGCGGTGTTGGCGGGTCGACGCGCGCCATCGCGCGGTGCTGGCCGGAGGCGGAGATTGTCGGCATCGGCATTTCCGAACGCCAATTGGAACATGCGCGCGCCGTCTGCCCGACAGCCACCTTCACGTTGATGGACGCGGCGGCCATGACGTTCGCCGATGCGTCCTTCGATGCGGTGATTGCGATCGAATCGGCACTGCATTTCGATACGCGCGAACGTTTCTTCGCACGAGCGGCACGGATCCTGCGGCCCGGTGGCTCGATCGCGTTGGCCGATTTGTTGGTGCCGTCGCGGCACTGGCCGGGCGCCTGGAACGTGCCGGCGGACAATCTCGGCTGGGCGACCGTCGCGCGCTATGCCGAAGCACTCCAAGGCGCGGGTTTCAGCGACATCAAGGCTTGCGATGTCACGACCCGGACCTGGGATGCCTATCTCACGCGCTTCAGCGCCCATGTCGAAACTCTCGCCTCCGACGATACCGCCAACATGAGCTGGCGGGCGAGTGCGCGCGCATTGCGGGAAGCCGAGCCGCCCTGCTATGTGCTCGCATCGGCGCGTATCCCCACGGCCTGACTGCGCGGCGCGAAACGAAGCAGTGGAAACGCCTCGGTCGCACCGACGCCCGGCTCGAACCGAGCGACCAGGCTTTCGATCGCCACCGCCGCCAACGTGCGGGCGATGGCCGCGCCGATACAGGCGAGGGGACCGCTGCCAAAAGCGAGATGCGGTGGCGCGTGGCGATCGGGATCGAATTCCCCCGGCGCGGCGAAACGTTCGCCGTCGCGATTCGCGTGCGTGAGCGACACCATCACCGATTCTCCGGTGGAGACGGCGCCATGACCGCCGACCACGGTCTCATTCGCGACAAGATGGACACACGCCAAGGGCGGATCGAAACGCAGCCATTCCTCGATCACGGCGGGGATGGCGGCGGAGTCTTCGAGCAGTCGCCGCCAGACCGCCGGCCGTTCATGCAGCCCATGGGCCATGCGCGCGATCAGGCGTGCGATGTTTTGGGTCGCGGCGAAAGCAAACATCGCCGTGAACGTGCCGTGGTCACCGGCAGCGCCTGCTCTGACCAGATCCGCGCGTATCGCCGCCGCGAGACCCTGATCGGGTGACCGCGCCGCGACCAGCGCCATGAATTGTTCCCAGTCATCGAAGAAACGCCCGGGGTCGTACTGTCCGGAGGGGAAGAGCGCCTGGGGAATATGAACGCCGAGCGTCTCCAGAAACCCGTCCAGTCGCGGGCGGAGCGCATCGTCGACACCGAGAATGTCGGCGACGAGCGCCTGGGTCAGCGGCCGGGCGAAGCCGGCGTCGATGTCGAATGGTCCGTCCGCGTGCACCATCGCGAGCAAGGCGTCGGCGATTTGCCGCATGCGCGGCTCGCGGGCCTTGCTCGCGGACGGCGCCAGCGCGCGGATCAGCGTCGAACGCACAGGCTCGCTCCGGCGAGGATCCATCGCGTCGAGCCATCGCGCGACGGCCCGACCGACGGGCGAGCCGGTGCCATCGCGCGGCAGCCAATGCACGAAGCGCGGATCGGCCAGCAGCGCGCGGGCGTCGTCATAGCCGCGTACGATATGCAGGCCACGGCCCATCGGCTCGAAGGAGGGCGCTTCAGGCATAAGCGATCGTCGGCACCGTATGGCCGTGAATCTTGGCATTACGGTTCATGAAGATGATCAGCATGGCCTTGCGCGTCGTCGCGGAGCTGTTGCCTCCACTTTTGTGCAGGGTTTTCGAATTCATCAGGCAGATATCGCCGCGGCGCATCTTCAGGGGTATGCCCTGGTCGGGGTGGTCGAGCGGCCAGGCTGAAAGCCCCTCTTGCGTCTGCTGATGGGGCAACACCCGATCGAGGCCGACGCCTGGTTTGGTCCACAGGCAGCCATTTCCGATGTCCATGTCGCTGAGCGCGACCCACATGTTGAAAAACGGCGGATCGGACGGCGTATGGACCTCATCCTGATGCCAGGCGAAAGGTTTTTGATGGCCGCCGAATTTAAAGACAAGCTGATAGCAGCAATGGGCGATATCGGGCCCACCGATCGACCGGGCGATGTCGCGGATCGTGGGTTGCAGGCAAAAGGCGCGGACGGCCTCGCGCGTGGGCGAATCGTCGTGCAGCTCGTTGACGAAAACGAATCCGTCGCGCGTCGAAATCCGGGCGAACAAATCATCGTACCGCGCGAGATTGTCGTTGCGCCAGGCCAAGGCCGCATCGGCCGCGGGTTCAAACGCGTCGATGTCCGCCGGCGAGAAGAAGCCGGATCGGATGAAATAGCCATCATCGCGCAATGCCGTGCATTCGTTGGCGCGCGCCGGCGCGTTATCAATGGTCATGGCGGCCATGGTCGGTTCTCCTCCCGGCTGTGGAGTAAAGCCTGAAGCGCGAAGCTGCCGCTGATCGTCCGGCTGCCATAACTCAGCACCTGCCGTATGCGCCCTTGCGAGCGGCCCAGTTCCATCTTGATCCATGGAATGGCCGGCCACAGGCCGTCCTCGTCCTGTGTCTGTTCGAGAAAGCGCCGCCCCCGCGCGCTGGCGGCATCATCCGCGGGGAGCGCCAACACCGCGAAAGCGGTGCTCAGCACGTCGCTGCTTCCGGACCAACCCCAGCCGCCATCCTGGCGCTGGCTGTCGCGCAAATAGGCGCGCCAGCACGCGGTCGGTTTTCCTTGGGCGCCGAGCGCCAGCGAACACACCCATCCGGCATAAAACGAGCCGTGATACCAGGAGGACGGCCAGCTTCCGTCCGCGGCCTGTATCTCGCCAAGCCGCGCCGCGCATTCGGCGATCGTCCCGGCATAACGGACGGAATCGAAGCGCGTGAGCGCATGGACGAGATTGGCGATCACCTCGCAATCGGGCCCTTGCCCCCAGGCGTTGGCGATCCACCAGCGTTGCCGGTCGTGCACCGCATCGCCCCTGCGCGGCACGATCCAGGTCTCAAACATCCCCGGTCCGGTGCGGCATTCCTCGATCAGCACGAGGAGCGGCTCGACGCAGTGCGCTGTCACCGCGTCGCGCCGGTTCGCCGCGATCAACGCGCGGATGACCACGGCCAGATCGTCGGCGTCGGGCGGCAACTCGTGCAGGGTGGGAAAATAGCCCCAGCCGCCCGGCGCGTAGCCGCGCCGCATCGACAGCAGATAATCGGTTTCATGCACGATCAGATCGCGGAGATCACGGCCGGTCCGGTCGCGAATGGCAACGAGCGTTTCGACCATGCAGGCGCGCTGGAAGATGTCTCCGACCTGCTCGTCGCGCTCGACCATGAAGCCCTGTGCGCGTGGAAACGCCATGACATGCGCGGCTTCGGGGTATCCGCGTTCGGCCTCGGCGACGAATGCGTCCAGGCCGCGGTCGAGAACACGGCCGCGCGTGTTGTTCATCGGCGTCTCCCGAGTGCCCGGCTCAGCGCGGTCATCGCGCCTCCGACCGCCACATAGAGCGCCAGCGGGAAGACGCGCGGCCCCCAGGTCGCGACACCCCGGCGGAACAAGACCGGATGTCCGCGACTTTCCGGCAGCTCGCGGTCATAGAAGTCACGCCATTCGTCGACATTCAGCGACAGGCCTTCGATCTGCCCGCACGACAGCAGGATGATCGTCCGCGCCACCACCCGGCAGCGGCGACAGGTCCCGGCATAGAGCAGCACCGCCCGTTCAGCGGAGGCTTTCTGTGCGCGCGGCATCACGTCGGAGGCATGTGCGGTCATCAGAACCTCACGGCGGTCCGTTCGAGCGGCACGCCGAGTGCTTTGGCCAATGCCGCGGGATCGTCGCCGTCGCCTAGTACCAGTTGCGCTTCATCGATCGACCGATCGGCTTTGCGATAATGCACGGCCTCGCCGTAATGCGCCCAGACTTCGTCGCCATAGCCCAAATTCACGCGCACGAGACGTGCCGGACGCGGCGCCGTGCCGTCGCGCAACGCTGCGGCGGTTACGACCCGGCCAGCTTGGCTGAAACGGTCGATCCGCCTTTTTCGGAACCACCCGAACATTGTTTCGGCCTTATTTCTGTCAGAGCGTAAAAAAGACCGCGCCGACCACCATCGCGCCGAGCGTAACAATGCCTTGCGGGCCGCTCATACTGCCGAAGGCTTCGATCGGTGCGAACGGTACCGCGAATACACGCCCTGCCGCGAGATGCCCGACCGAATAAGCCACTGTCTCTTCCGCCCAAAGCACGGGTCCGCCCACCTGGACGCCGCCAATCGAGGCGTTTCCAGCCTGCGTGATGAATGGAAGGTAGCTCGCTATCAGAGCATGGAATCCTTCATGAGCCGCCGTATCGACGTAACCAAACGTACCCGGCATATCAAAGACGGTGACGACGGGATTGTAGGCCGTTAGCCCGAGTTGGTTCAGATAGGTCAACGGCCATCGTGCGTAGGGGACTGGATGCATTGCGGTTTGCCCCCCGAGATCGCCGCGGAAATTGAGCCATTCGATGGGAGAGTAATAGCGTGTGGCGGTGCTCTGGGCGGTCGATTCGAGCGACGTGACAGAACCATTCTCGACCTCGGCAGCCTCGGCGCTGACGGTCGAGATCTCCGACAGGTTGGTGGTCGTGGCGTCGGTGCTGGCCGCCACCAGTGAATCAGTGGCGGCGACCTCCTCCGTTGCGCCGACCACGGTCGATACGGTCTCGGTTCCGACGGCGACCGCCTCGCTGCCTTCGGCGATCGTCGTGGTCGCCGCCACGGTTGTCGTGGCCACCTCGGTGGCCTCGGCGCTCACGGCCGCAAAGACGATCAGGTCGGCGATGCCCTCGACCAGGGCCGCGATGATCGCGAACTGGCCGGTGGGATCGACGAAGCTGAGCGGGTTGTTCGCGGCATACAGATAGGGGCTGAAGAACTGATGCTGAGGATCGGGGGCGTAGAAGCGCCCGATCGCGGCGTCATAGAGCCGGCTGCCGTAATTATAGAGGCCGGTCTCGGCGTCATATTCCTGCCCGGTGAAACGCCGGTCGGTGAGCGACGCATCGCCATACTCGCGGCTGACCGATCCGAAAGGCATGTAATCGAAGCTGGCGGCGATCCTGCCGTCGGTTCCGCAAAGTACGCGCGGCGAGCGTTCATGATCGCGGAACACAAAATAAAGTATTCCGCCCTTGGTGACCGACATCAGCCCCGCGGGGCCATATATATAAGACGTGGGCGCACCGGCGGTACCGATCCATTCGACCAGGGCCTGGGGACTGGTGCCATAGCCGTAAACCTTGCGCAGGCCGGATGACGCCCTGGTGATCCGGCGTCCCCGCCCGTCGTAAGCGAAGACGACGGTCGTGTTGCCGGTCGTCACCGTCCGCGGCAGGTCGGTGGCACGGTCATAGGCGATCGTCTGAGTACGGCCGCCGCTGACGCCGGTGATGTTTCCGTTGGCGTCATAGCCAAAGCTACGCCGAAGCGCCGGCTCGCTGGCCGTGACGGTCTGGAGCCGATCGCCGGCGCCGGACGCATATTCATATCCGAGCACGGTGCGACCGACCGACGTACCGCGGATATTGCCGTTCGCGTCATAGACGACCGGCGATGCGATGCCATAGTCATAGGCATCGTTGGCGACATCTTTCGCGCCGAGCAACTGCCCCTGGGCGTCATAATTGAGCCGGTAGGTGTAGGCTCCTGCCGCATCCGGATAGTCGAAATCGAGCTCCGCGATCGGGCCGTCATAATAGCCTTGTCCGTTCGGCCAGCCGCCCGACGTGTAGGTGATGGTCTCCTTGAAGATCGAGCCTCCGCCCGGTTGCGTCGCGGTGATGCCCGAAATCCAGCCGGGCGCGTTGTGACCGATCGCGCGCGTGATCGGTCGCGTGCTGGTGGGTTGGAATGTCTCGGCGTCGACATTGCCGTCAGCGCTGTAGCGATAGGCGGAATAGGCGGCCGGATCGGCGCGCGTACCGACCGAGACGATGCGATTGAGATCGTCCTGGGAATAAGTGACGATGCCGACCCCGGAATCGGGCGGATAGGCAAGCGACACCACATTGCCAATTGCGTCGTAAGCATAAGCGAAGGCAAAGGACCGGCCGCCGGCTGAAGACGTCTTGGCGAGGACGCGCCCGGAAATGTCGTAGCCGAAACTTTCGGCGACATCGGCGGTCCCCGGTATCGCATTGGCGGTCTCGCACGAGGCGAGCTGACCGATCGTGGTGGGCACGGTGCCGTCGCCGTCCCAATGCGTTCGCTTCTGCCAGGTTGTGCTTGGCGGCCAATCCGGCTGGGTGTTGGCGTTCGCCTGCAATGTCTGCCGGTCGAAGGCGGTCTCGAAATAACCGGTCTCGATCGGCCGGCCGATACCGTCATACTTATTGTAGATAATGTAGCCTTTGGCCGCGCCTTCGGCATCGCAGGTGAAGCGCAGACGCCCCCCTTGATCGTAGACGAACTGGGTTCTCCCCTCGTTCGGCGTCGTCTGGCTGAGGATGTTGGCCTTGCAGTCATAGGTAAACGTCAGCACCCAGTCGTCGGCCTTGCTCCCGCCCGGTGCGTAATAATTGGGTGTTCGGACGATCGAGATGTTCCCGGCGGGATCGTATTGGAAGAAGGTCTGGAGCGCGCCCGGCCCGTTGTTCATCGTCTTGCCGATCTGGGCGCGCGCCGCCTTGTCGACATAGGCGGTCGAGCGTATGCCGCGCGGGCTGATCGTCGTTGTCGTGTAGTACTGATTGGCAGGCAGGCCGCTGTTGCCGTTGTTGGCGCCATATTCGTATTTGGTGGTGTGGCGTTGATCCACCGGGACGGCCAAGTTGATCGCGAAATCCTTGCCCGCGCGCCCTCCCTCAACCTGCCGCGCGAGCGGCGATGCCTCGAACCGGTTGCCGGAATAGGGATAGCCCTGGTCCTCGGGATGGCCATCGGCGACCAAGCCCTGCATGACGCCGCTCACGCGATCGAACGCGCTCACGTAATCCGCCGCATAGGCGAGAAGCATCCGTCCGGTGGCGGGAATCGCGGTCGACTTCGTCTGCGCAACCATGTTTCCGACCGCGTCGTAAACCGATTGCTGGGCGATCGCCGTCGCATCATGCACTGATTGCGACTGGATCTTGCGCCCGGTACCGTCATTGTAGGTGGTCGCGGTCTGCGGGCGGCGCGTGACGATCAGATTGGCGAACGTCAACGGGTCGCCGGCCGACAGGCACGGGACACCCGCCAGCATGGCGTCGGTGGGGACGCCGAACAGCAATATCCCGTCGGCGAAGAACAGCAGCGACCGCGTTCCCGCCGTCAGTGTCCATTCGCGGGCCAGCACCGACACGTCCAGCCCACCGCCGGCCGCCACGACATAGTAGACCTTCGCGGAGGCCGCATCGGTGATCGTCCAGGACGACTTGGCCGTGCGTGTCCGTACCGTCGCGGTGGCGGAGAGCGGCCATCCACGCGCGGTGAATACCGCGATGATGGCGGGCGTGACCTGGCCCGCGTCAAGCGCGGTGACCGCCGACGATGGCAGCGACAGGACCGGTGTCTTCCGCGTGCCGAGCGTCCGCGTCCCGATGGCGAGTGTGTAGCTCGCGGTATTGGGATCGAAGCTCACCGACGCGGTAGACGTTCCAGCCGACGTCAGCCCGATCGACAGCGCAGACTTGAGCGCCGCTGCGGACGCGACCGTGAAGCGGAAGGCGCACGGCGCGGTGAGCGTTGCATCGGCGGCGACCAGCGATCCGGCCGCGCCCCCGCTGTAGGAAACCGCATCCCCGGTCACGCTCCATGAAGCGGCGGGGTTGGCAACATATTGCGCGGCAAGCGGCACGCCGGCGGCGAGATCGAGATACGCGCTCGCCCCCGAGGTCGCGATGGTCGTCGACGCATTCGGCTGAGCCGGATTGAAGCTGTCGCTGACCTGCGTCTCGCGCGAAAGCACGTCGAACGAGAGTTGCTGCGCGCTCGCTGACGCCGCCTCGGGGCCAAGCGCGGCGATCCGCGAATTGTAGCTGTCATAGAGGAATTTTCGCGTCGCCAGCGGCCCATCCAGGCGCGCCGTCACGAGGCGACGGTCGGTATCAAGCGCCCGCGCCGCGAAGCCGCCGACAAACGGCCCGACGCGAACGTCGTCGACCATGAAGGAGGCGGTTTGTTTGGCGTTGACGCAACTGATGGCGACGCTCGCGCTCGTTTTGCCCGGCGGCAACGCGAGCCGTGCGACGATCGGTGCCCAAGCCTGGGCGGTGTCGGTGATCGCGACGCTGCCGGATACGCCGTCGATGTTGAAGTCCCACCGCGCCGTGCCGCCATCCCTGCCGAACCCTCGGCTGGTCTTGACCCAGGCCACCAGCAACAGATCGCCCCGCGTGGCGGTAAACCCGCGGCTTAGCCCGGTCGTGCCGTGCGGCACCGACAACGCATAATGCCCGGCATGGGCATCGCCCGAAACCATCGTGGCGCCGGTGCCGATCGTCCATCCGGCAGTCGGCTCGTAAGGTTCGAAACCGAGATAGGCGGCCTCGCCGGCAAGCGCGTTGGCATTGGTAAAGGCGGCGACTTGGAAATGATCGGCCTTGTCGAACTGATAGGATGTGACCAGCCCCGTCGCGTCCGCCCGCGCCGCGATCCGCCCCGACGCCGTGCGCGCCAGGATCGTTCGATCGAGCGTCCAATTGGCGTTGGGCTGGTTCGGCCCGAAATCGAAGGAGGCCGTGCCCGTGCCTGTCCATGTGTAGGATCGCTCGGCGGCCCAGCGCCATTCGCTGTCGGTGGTCCAGTTCTTGAAGGTGGTCACCTTGCCGGAAACCGGCGCTGCGTCGCTGGTCATCACGACCTGCGCGACAGAATTCAGCACCCAGGCGCCAAGCATCGCGGAGGCGTATTCCGGCACCTGATAGGCATAGGTGGTGTGCTGCTCGTAGACGCGCTCGACCGCGCCGCCGAGATAGCTCCTGGTCGTGACGAGGGTCGCAAGGCCGGACTGCTGATCGTATTGGCTTTGTGAGATGGTTTGCACGCCATCGCGCGTCATGCTGCGCTGCACCGCGCGCGGATAAGCGCCATAAAGGAACTGACTGCCCCGCACCGTGTAGAAAATTTGATAGTAATCGATGTCGGTCGACAGAACCTTGCCGTCCGCGTCGCGGGCGATTGTCGCCAGCAGCGTGCCGTTCAGGATCCGGGCGTAATTGTATATCCAGCCCGCCGGGTAGAATGCTTGTGCCGCCGTCGAAAGCCCGTTCGAATAATAAAAGTCCGTTCGACCGTACGGCGATCGTCCGGCTGGCGAGTCAGTCCCGCCATACATTGAAACCATGGGGTATTGGGCGACCCCGGTCGTAGAATCGAGCGTCATTCCGGCCGTGTTGTATTGATAGGCCTGGAGCAGCGGCGGATTGATCTGGTCGTCGAACCCATTGCCGATGTTGATCGTGGTCACCGGCGTATCGGTGACCGCACCGGATACAGCCCGGTCGACCACCCGATACAGGGTCAGATAGGGCGCCGCGTCAAAGCTCGATCCCGCCGGATAGGTGACGAAGGCAAGCGGTCCGGCGAGATCGGTCCCGGCACCGACGGCGCCGTGCACCGTGACGCATTGCGGATCCGGCGCGAGGGTGATCGCCGGCTGGACCACGCCGTTCCGTATCAGCGCGATATACGTGAGCGTGTTCGTGCCGCCCGCATCCTGGTAGGCGATATAGGACGGCGCGCGGTTTTGGACGCTGGCCGGATCGAGGTTGCGTCCGCTCGCCGCCATCAGAGTACCGGTCTGGATCCAGTGCCCGTCGGTCTGCCGCTGATAGATGGCCCCGCCGATTGTCGCGTATCCATCGCCGACCGTGGCGGCGCTCGCTTGCGGCACCGTGATGTTCTGCGACCAGCCCGCCGCGTTGGGGATATTGGGGTTGAACCCCGAAAACACCGCCGCGCTTGCGCCGCCGCTCGACTTGACCATCACCGCGGCGTCCAGGCCATAAGCGAACTGATAGCTGGAGCTCGCCGAAATCTGACTGTCGAGCGCGTGCGCGGCCCAATTGGTGCTGGCGCCGCCGCCAACATAGCGGGTCAGCGATGCCCCGTTGCCGACCATCGCGCCCACCGACTGGGTGGCGAGGATGTTGACGACAAGCTGGCCGTTGGCGACCGGTGTATTGAGCGCCTGCGTCACCGGCGTGCTCGGCGAGATGGGATTGTAGTTCACATCCCACTGAAACGTCATCATCTGGCCAGTCGCCGACGACGCGGACATGCTGGTCAAATAAGTCGCGACCGCACCACTCGGCAGCAGGCTCCATTCAAACGGGAAGCCACTGCCCGCCTGCAGAACGGCCATGGTGTTGCTCCAGCTCCGGCTCGTCCAGGCGTGGCCCGACACCGAGATCAACTGGAACGACCCGAGCTGGCGGCTCGCGTCGTAGGAGCAGGCGACGTAGAAATTACCGAAACCCGCGATCGCCACCTGGGGCGTGGTGGCAAGCGGTAACGACGGCAGCAGCGGTTGGCTCCAGGCTCGCTTCGTCCAGTCCCACCAGGCGCCCATGAATGCGCCGCCGGTGAAAAGGGGGTTCGCCACGACGACGAAGTCGTCGCCGACCGCGAAGGTCGATGTCGCGGTGCCGCTTTTCATGGGCTTCGACAGAACGGTTTCGGTCCATGTGCCAAAGGCTGTCGGATCGCGCTGGTAAAGCAGAAGCATCCCTTGGCTGGTCTGGATGTCGCGATAGAACACCGCGAAATAGTTCTCGGTTGCAGCGACCAGCAGCGAACTCAGATCGACTTTCGCGTTCTGGATACTGGCCGGTGTCCAGTCGACCCAGCTTCCCGACCATGAATATGTCGAAACCTGGAGTCTGTTGCCGACCGTGTCGACCCACGTGATCACCGAATAATCGGGGCCATGCCAGACCCGCGGCACACCGGGAGTCGATCCGGTGAAGGGATTGAGGATGCGCTGCTGGCGCATCGAGGGCAGATTTAGCGTGTGATACCCGTAGGTCGCCGTCGCCCCTTGCGGATATTCCACCGTCTTGAGCCGTCCCGGGGCGATCTCGCCGGGCTGATTGTAGGTGAACACCATGCCGGGCAGCGGGTCCAACCGCTCGTTCCGCAGGTGGATCGCGGTGAGGATGCGCTTGTAAAGAAACGGATGGGCCGGGTTGGAATTGCTCGCCGTGTTGAAGAAACTGTAGGAGAAAACGACGGAGGTCAGCGGTGTGCCATCCGCAGCCCTGACGGCGATCTGATCGAGAAAGCGGGTCGCGTAGCACGACTGATAGCCGTCGGGATTATTGTTTGGCGTTTGTTTGTGCGGGTCCTGATATTCGCACAACTGTCCGGGTTGGAATATTTTCTCGCCGTAGGAAAAGACAATGCTGCGACCGCCGGATTCCGTGATCGATGATAGATAGCAGGCCTTGGTATAGCTCTTGCCGCCGCTGCCGACCGCCTGCGTCACGACGTCATATGTGTAGGTGATGGCATGGCCATGGGTCGACACGACCTGGCGCAGGTTCCATGCAACCGGAATCTGGCTCTGGCCAAGCGTCTGAGCGCTTGAAATCATCCAGTTGCCGAAGGCCACGCCCCATTGGACACTGTTCCCGTCGCTGGTCCCCGGCACGGTCGAGCCGCCATAGATGGATTTCGTTCCGTCTTCTTTGGTGATCTCCCAGCGCTGCTGCGTTTCGTAATAGCGGATGCGCCAGAACTGATAGGCCTGGAGCTGGAACAGCAGCGAACCATCGGCATCAGTGCCGGTATGGATCATTTCCGAAGCGGCGCCGGCTGCACGCAGATAGTAGCTGGTCAATTGGTCGCTGGCGGCGCCGGTACGAGACGCGATGATCTGTTCCATCGGGAGCGACCAGCCAAGGCCGAGAATCCCGGTCGGCGCGTCAAGATTCCAGATATCGACATGATGGCAGGCGCTTCCATCGTACACCGCGGTTGCCGAGGCCGTGAGGCCGTGATCGGCTTTCAGGTTGACGAGTTCGAGCGGGAGATTGACGTCGCCGCGAAAGAGATTGACGCTCTTGCGGATCTGCCCGACCGGATCCGCCTCGAACTGAAAGCTCTGAATGCTCGGAATGTCCGCGAGCTGAGGAGTTGTCGCATTTGAGCTGGTGTCAGCCATTGTTGGATACCTCCAGCTTCGGTTTGAAGTAAAGGTTGACCCGGGCTTCGAGGTCGCGCGTCAGCGCGAAGCCAACAAAGGCCAGATCGGAAACGTCAATCAGCGGACGAATATCGGGCAGGGTTGCGCTCTGCATCGCGGCAAGGCGTGTGGCCAGCGCCAAAGTGGCGTCGGCATCGAGATTGGCGCAGCGTGGACAGCAGCAAATATCGAGCTTGGCATCGGCCAGCGTGGCGGACGGGAGCGCGAGCCCGGCGCTGAGGACGATGCCGTCGAGACTCACCTCACGCTCGCCCAGCACGTCGATCGTGAAGCGGGCGAAGGCTGGATGCGAAAACAGGACGATCGAGCTTGTGCCCAGCGGCGCGGGCTTCGCGAGCCGCCAGTAGATCTTGGCGCGGGCAAATTTGGGCGACACCCCCTCGATGCCCGCCGACATGACGCGCCCCGTCGATACGGCCTCGACGAGCAGATCCGCGTCCGGCGACCGCCGCGCGACAGTTCCAAGCCAGTCATGCAGACGGGCTGCCGGATCGACGCCGCCATCGCGAGCGTCGACATACATGGCGACACCTCGGCCTTCGAGTTCCCCGGCCAGCCACATCACGCCGTCGGGATGCTTGGCAGATTCGAAACGTGTTTGAGTGCCGACAAGACATTCCAGGGTCCGATCGAGGACCGGCCCTAGCGATTCCGCGTCCGCCAAACGCAGGAGTTCTTTTTTCGCGATCAGACTGCGATCGAAACGGCGGTCGATGTCGGACACATCCGACGCGGGATCACCCAGAAGGCGATAGCGCGCTCCAGCTCCATCGAAGCTAATGCAAAGCTGGAGCGGGCTGCCGTCATGATTGAGCCCGCTGTGACCACGCTCGATCAACGCCGGCCCGTCCGAGCCGGTGAGGACGCGAGCCATGGCCACCGTCCGGTCCACGGATGCGCCGGCGAGCGCGCTCGTGGCCTTCAGCAGCGCCAACATGCCGGCTGTTATGAGGAAACGGACGGTGCATTGACGTTGCTCGGGCTCCCGGGATTTCCTTTATTGCCGGTTTTGCCTGGCCCGCCGCCGGTGCCACCGCTGCCGGAAGGGTTGCCGCCGGCACCCCCGGCGCCACCCTGACCGCCAAGGCCAGGATTGCCGGCGAGCGGGGTAGGCGTTTCGATGCTTGAAAAGCCGCCCTGCACGATCTGGGCGAAGACGTTGACGGTGGCGCCGCGTCCCCCGTTTCCGCCGTTACCGCCATCGCCGCCCTGAGCGCCATTGCCGCCATTGCCGCCATTGGAGCCGGAGCAATCGGGGCCCGCGGGGCAGCTCGACCCCGAGCCGCCAGCGCCGCCGTTCCCGCCGTTCCCGCCAGCGCCACCGGCGCCGCCGTTGCCGGCATTGCCACCGGCGCTGAACAACGTGAACTGGCCGACGAGCGTTGTCGCCTTGATCGTGGCGTTCTGGGCGTCGTGGCCGTCCGCGCCGGCCATGCCGCCGCCGCCCGCCGAGCCGCCCGTCCCGCCGCCGCCTGGGCTGCTGTGCGATGTGCAGATGGACGCCCAGTTACAGCTCGCGTTCTGGCCGTTAGCGCCAGTTCCACCGGGCGTGCCCGCGCCGCCGGCCCGACCGTCGACGCCGTTGTCGCCGACCACCATGATGTCATAAAGGGCCATTTTCTGAACCTTTCGTCCTGAATGCCGATCGTCCCGAAGAACTGAGGGTCGTGGCGATTAAGTTAAACGGACCGCGCCTGCGTGACGCTCTTCTCAAGCGTGGTGCAGGCCATCGTGGTGGGTGCTTGGAACGCCAGGGTACCACCGGGCTTGATCGTCACCTTGTCGTAAGTGACCGCCGGAGCTGGAACGACATAGGGCGAGTTACCAGGATCAACGACAATACTAGTAGCCATGCTCAGTTCCTCCACTGGGGTGAGTTTCAGCTAAGTCCGACTGCCCGAACTTGACCATCTTGTCGGACAGGACACGCGTGATCGTCTTGGTTTTCAGAGAAGACCCGTCGATGAGATTCAGTTTTCGCACGATCAGAACGGATGGCGGGCCCTGGATGGACAGCGATCCGCTCGAGCGCATAATGAGCTTGTCGACCGCGTAGACAGCGATTTCGAACGGAGCCATATGCAGTTCGATCGCGCTCCGATACGCCGCTACGGCCTCGGAATCGCCGAACAGGTAACGTCCGGCGGCGACGTAGATGTCATTGCGTTCGACAGCCGAGAGATCCGCATTCGGATCCTCGAAGCGGGGATCGTAATTTAGATTTTGATTGCGATCGTAAGGCAGTGCCTTGCCGGACCGGATGTAATCGTCGGGCAGTCCGATCCACGCCTTGAATGTATCGAGATCCGTCGTACGCGGACGAAACGGCCTCACGGCAGACGATTCTGTCCCGTCCAGTACCGCATCGTAATCGCAATCGAATACATCGCGTACGCAATCCCGGGAGATCCCATACCATTCGATCGAGTCGTCGTAGGTTGCCTGGAAGTCAAGTGGATTGATCCCTCGCGCCCAGTTATCCGTCGTCTTTAGGAATCTATCCATTCCACCAACTCGGGCAACAGAACACCGCGAGTGAGTCTTAGCTCACAAGATGTCAGCGCGCAACCCCCGCGAGAACAATAAACAAATAACAGCTTTTACGCGAATCGCTGGCAGCGCGGCGTAAGGTCTGCACCGACATGGCTTCAGGAGGGCGAGACAACGCGCTCGCTACGGCCCTTGTTGAGGACGCACTCGCGAGCGTCATCCACCTGCCTTCCCAACCTCCACCGGAAGATTCCAACTTGGACCGTTGCTACTTTGGTTTGACACCCAGGCGAGCAGTTATGCTCGTCGGGACGAAGCGCGCTGCTTGTTCCTGTATTTGGTCGCGCAGCTCGGCGGCTCCAACGCAGTCCGGCACCGACCCCACGGCCGCCGCCAACAGTTGCGTCAGCCGCTGCAGCGCACCGCTGACGCCGAGCTGCTGCACGGCGCTCGGGCGGCCCAACGCGCAATCGACGCCCGTGGCCTTGCCCAGCTCGGTGACATCGCCCACGGCGTCGTGCAGGTCGTCGGTCACCTGGTAGGCCTCGCCGATCAGTTCGCCGACCGCGCGCCACGCATCGGCGTCGGCCCCGCTGGCGACAGCGCCCGCCATGGTCGCCGCCGCAAACAAAGCGCCAGTTTTTGCGCGGTGGTAGGCGGCGAGGTCCGCGTCCGGCTCGGACTCCCACGCCTGGCCTGCTACCATCCCTGCTGGCATGCCGACGGCGCGGCCGAGCGTGAGCATCAGTGCGGACAAGCGCTGCGGCGCGGCGGCTGCGCCCCGGGCCAGCGTCTCGAAGGCCAGCACGATCAAGCCGTCGCCTGCCAGCACAGCCAGCGGTTCGTCGAAAGCGCGATGCACCGTGGGCTTGCCGCGGCGCGTTGCTGCATCGTCGAAGCATGGCAGGTCGTCATGCACCAGCGACGCGCAGTGGAGCAGCTCGATGGCTGCCGCAGCCGCATCGGTAATGGCCGGATCGTCCTCCCCGCAAGCACAGGCGACCGCCAGACAGAGGCGCGGCCGGATTCGCGCACCGCCTGGGAACAGAGCGTAGTGCATTGCCGAGGCGAGCCGGGGCGGCGCGCTGTCCGCGCGGGCGCGCTCCATGGCCAATAGAAGCGCCCGCTCAATCCGGGTCGTGGCATCCATGGCACTCTCCTGCCGTTTCGTGACTCCAAATCTGGACTGCAGTAGGGGAGCGAGGTCGCAGTGGTTGTTCTCCGTCTTCAAACCGAGCCGTACAGGACGCAGGGCAAGATCGTCCATCGTCCATGGTTCAGCCCGGAGGAGTGCAAGCAGCTTTATACGGCAACCCGCCAATATGCCCACGACTCTAAGGGAAGCACTACCAATAGAACGCCGAGCAGGTTGCATCCACGTTTGCGCTGCGTGATCGAAGGGCTCGACAAGCGCGATATGTTCAATCGGGCACCGGAGGCAAAGAGCTTCGACTTGGGATCGCTCAGGAAGCCTCCCTCACGCCCGAAAACCCACAGATGCGTCAAAACTCGTCCCCGATACCTCATTTCGGAAAAGATATTCATTTTGCTACCGCTCAATCTGAGGCTGACGATAGCGGCGCGAACGGCAAGAAACAAATTCCAGCGAAGCGCCAGAATTTTTTTCTTGCGTTCCCGGAGGGCGCGCGTAGCGCGTGCCCGTTCGCCTGCTGCAACATCGGGCACCTTCGACTTCAACGCCGTGCCCATGGTCAGCAAGGCGCAGGTCATGGCGCTCGCTGCAGGGGATGGCTGGCTTTATCGGGTGCCAATATCTTGCTCTTTGGCCCGCCGGGCTGGGGCAAGAGCCCTCTTGCGGCAGCGCTCGGTCTGGCTCTCGTTCAGACGGTCGGCGCGTCTTGTTCATGCGCGCCACCGACCTGGTCCAGCGGCTGCAGGTGGCGCGCCGGGAACTGGGGCTTGAAGCCGCCATCACCAAGCGCGACAAGTACCAACTGCTGATCCTCGACGATATCGCCTACGTCACCAAGAATCAGGCCGAGACCAGTGTGCTGTTCGAGCTGATCGCCGCCCGCTGTGAACGCCGGTCGCTGCTGACCACGGCCAACCATCCCTTCGGCGAATGGGGCAAGATTTTCTCCGACCAAGCCATGACGCTGGCGGCCCTCGACCGGCTCTGCACCATGCTACGATCCTGGAGATGAACGTCGAAAGCTATCGCCGGAAAGCCGCGCTCAAACGCAAGCGTGGCTCCGGTGATTGAACGGCAAACCGCATAACCATAGCGGGACGCTGCAGGGGCGACTGTTGCGGTGACCCTTCGCGACAGATGCCAAGGGTCTGGCTTTGCGTCGTTTTTGGGGAACAGCGGACATGGAGCGATTTTCGGCGTGCAACGATCTGTAGCGAATGTCGAGTCGCCCGGAGGAATTTCACCTCCGGGCGCTCCGAGAACCGTGCATGAACCTCTCGATTCACACGGCTCCCGATGTTCGGCCGGTGCCATGACATAATGTCCAATGAGCAAGCAGTGTTGG
>JAXDOD010000027.1:0-5651 GCA_034669045.1 Alphaproteobacteria bacterium | reverse complement strand
ATCTCAGCTTCAGCAAGGAAGAAAACGCGTTTCGTGACGAGGTGCGGACCTTCTTCAAGGAGAACGTGCCGCCGGCGGCGCGGCAGAAACTGCAGGAAGGCCGTCATGTCAGCAAGGACGAGATGGTCGAGTGGTGGCGCATCCTGAACAAGAAGGGCTGGCACGTCTCGCACTGGCCGAAGGAATATGGCGGCACCGGCTGGAGCTCGGTGCAGCATTATATCTTCAACGAAGAATTGCAGATGGCGCCCGCGCCGGCGCCGCTCGCGTTCGGCGTCAGCATGGTCGGCCCGGTGATCTACACCTTCGGCAGCGAGGCGCAGAAGAAGCATTTCCTGCCGCGCATCGCCAATGTCGACGACTGGTGGTGCCAGGGCTTTTCCGAGCCGGGTTCGGGCTCCGATCTCGCCTCGCTGAAGACCAAGGCCGAACGCAAGGGCGACAAGTACATCATCAACGGTCAGAAGACCTGGACGACGCTGGCGCAATATGCCGACTGGATCTTCTGCCTCTGCCGCACCGATCCGTCCGCCAAGAAGCAGTCCGGCATCTCCTTCATCCTGATCGACATGAAGACCAAGGGCATCACGGTGCGCCCGATCCAGACCATCGATGGCGGCCTGGAAGTCAACGAGGTGTTCTTCGACGACGTCGAGGTGCCGGTTGAAAACCTGGTCGGCGAGGAGAACAAGGGCTGGGATTACGCAAAATTCCTGCTCGGCAACGAACGTACCGGCATCGCCCGGGTCGGCGTCTCCAAGGAGCGGATTCGCCGCATCAAGGAACTGGCGTCCAAGGTCGAATCCGGCGGCAAGCCGGTGATGGAAGACGCAAAATTCCGCGAAAAACTCGCCGAGGTCGAGATCGAGCTGAAGGCGCTGGAGTTGACGCAGTTGCGTGTGGTCGCCGACGAGGGCAAGCACGGCAAGGGCAAGCCCAATCCGGCGTCCTCGGTGCTGAAGATCAAGGGTTCGGAAATCCAGCAGGCCACCACCGAGCTCTTGATGGAAGTGATCGGGCCGTTCGCCGCGCCCTACGACGAGCACGGCGACGACGGCAGCAACGAAGCGATGGACTGGACCGCCCAGATCGCGCCGAGCTACTTCAACAATCGCAAGGTTTCGATCTACGGCGGCTCCAACGAGATCCAGCGCAACATCATCACCAAGGCGGTGCTGGGGCTTTAACGACGACTCTGCCGCCGAGGACGCGCGAGGCATTGCAACACACGCCGTCATGGCCGGGCCCGTCCCGGCCATCCACGGTGCAACACACCCGTCATGGCCGGGCTTGTCCCGGCCATCCACGTCTTTCTTGCTGCGGCACTTTCAAGACGTGGATGCCCGGGACAAGCCCGGGCATGACGAAGAAATGGGTAGTTTGGAGAGTAAGAAAAATGGATTTTGATTTGTCCGAGGAGCAGCGGCTTCTCAAGGAAAGCGTCGACGGCCTGCTCGGTAGTTCCTACGATTTCGAAAGCCGCAAGAAGTACGGCGCCGAAAAAGGCGGCTGGAGCAGGAGCGTCTGGGCAAAACTCGCCGAGCAGGGCCTGCTCGGGCTGCCGTTCTCGGAAGACGACGGCGGCTTCGGCGCCGGCGCGATCGAAACCATGATTGTGATGGAAGCGCTGGGCAAGGCGCTGGTGCTGGAGCCGTATCTGGCGACCGTGGTGCTCGGCGGCGGCTTTGTTCGGCGCGGCGGTTCGGCCGCACAGAAGGCCGCGCATATTCCCGGCATCATCGACGGCAGCAAGACCTTTGCCTTTGCGCAGCTCGAGAAGAACTCGCGCTACGATCTTGCCGACGTCTCGACCTCGGCGAAGAAAAAAGGTGAGGGTTGGGTGATCGACGGCGAGAAATTCGTCGTGCTCAATGGCGACAGCGCCGACACCCTTGTCGTCACCGCGCGCACCAAGGGCGGCCAGCGCGACGCTGCCGGCATCGGCGTGTTCCTGGTGCCCGGCAATGCCAGGGGCGTTTCCAAAAAAGGCTACCCGACCCAGGACGGGCTGCATGCCGCCGACATTACCTTTACCGGCGTCGAGGTCGGCGCCGACGCCGCGATCGGCGATCCCGAAGACGGCCTGGCGCTGATCGAGCAGGTGGTCGACGACGCCCGCATCGCCATGTGCGCGGAGGCGGTCGGCGCGATGGATGAATCGCTGAAGTCCACCGTCGAATATCTCAAGACCCGGACCCAGTTCGGGGTGCCGATCGGCTCGTTCCAGGTGCTGCAGCATCGCGCCGCCGACATGTTCGTCGCGGTCGAGCAGGCCCGCAGCATGTCGATGTTCGCCACCATGGCGGCGGATTTCGACGACGCCAAGGCGCGCGCCAACGCGGTAGCGGCGGCGAAGGTGCAGATCGGCAAGTCGGGAAAATTCGTCGGCCAGCAGGCGATCCAGCTGCATGGCGGCATCGGCATGACCATGGAGGCTAGGATCGGCCACTACTTCAAGCGCCTCACCATGATCGAAAACACCTTTGGCGACAGCGACTATCACCTGCGCCGCGTCAGCGAGAGCGGGGGATTGGTGTAGAACCGCCCTTCCCGTCATGGCCGGGCTTGTCCCGGCCATCCACGTCTTTCCAGCCGCGTACTCCGAACAAAGACGTGGATGCCCGGGACAAGCCCGGGCATGACGGCGTGAGAGGAGGCGCGACGACGCAATTATGGAGCATGTGTAATGCAATCCACCCCGTTCGATCTCACCGGCAAGGTCGCCGTCGTCACCGGCTCCAGCCGCGGCATCGGCCGTTCCTCGGCCGAGCTGCTGGCAAAACTCGGCGCCAAAGTGGTGATCTCCAGCCGCAAGGCCGATGCCTGCGAAGAAGTCGCGGCCGGCATTCGCAAGGACGGCGGCGACGCCCATGTCATCGCCTGCAACATCGCGCGAAAACCCGAGGTCGAGGCGCTGATCGCGGGCGCCACCAAGCACTATGGCAAGATCGACATCCTGGTCTGCAACGCGGCGGTCAATCCCTATTACGGCCCGTTGCTCGACATCACCGATGAAGCCTTCGACAAGATCATGGGCTCCAACGTCAAGAGCAACATCTGGCTCTGCGCACTGGCGATTCCGCAGATGGCGGAACGCGGAAGCGGCTCGGTGGTGATCATCTCCTCGATCGGGGGCTTGCGCGGCTCCACCGTGATCGGCGCCTACGGGATTTCCAAGGCGGCGGATTTCGCGCTGTGCCGCAGCCTCGCCGGCGAATGGGGCCCGAAGGGCGTACGCGTCAATTGCGTAGCACCCGGCCTGGTCAAGACCGATTTCGCCCGCGCGTTGTGGGAAGACGAGGAGCGCCTGAAACGCCGCTGCGCCACCACGCCGCTGCGCCGCATCGGCGAGCCGCACGAGATCGCCGGCGCGGTGGCCTATCTCGGCTCCGATGCCTCGACCTTCATGACCGGGCAGACCATCGTGATCGACGGCGGGGTGACGACCGCGTCGGTGTAGCGGGGTCTCGTGTCCCGGACGCGGTGCGGCATTCTTCATGCCGCTCCGCAGAGCCGGGACCCCGGTTTCTTCGAGTCGCGAGCAAGCTGGGCCCCGGCTCTGCAGCGCACCGCTTCGCGAAGTGCTACGCGCTGCGCTGCGTCCGGGGCACGATACCTCCATATTGACGAACCATTCCCAATCCGCTTGCCTTGCCGCAAACAACACCACCCGGGAAACGCGCCATGTCCTATGTCCTTGCCATCGATCAGGGCACCACGTCCTCGCGCGCGATGGTGTTCCGGCAGGACATCTCCATCGCAGCATCCGCGCAGCAGGAATTTCCGCAGCATTTTCCGGCGTCGGGCTGGGTCGAGCACGAGCCCGAAGACATCTGGACCTCGACCATCGCCACCTGCCGCGAGGCGCTGCAGAAAGCCGGCGTCGCCGCAAAGGACATTGCCGCGATCGGCATCACCAACCAGCGCGAGACCACCGTGGTATGGGACCGCGCCACCGGCCAGGCGATCCATCGCGCCATCGTCTGGCAGGACCGCCGCACCGCGGATATCTGCGCGAAGCTCAAGAGCGAAGGCCATGAGCCGGCGATCTCGGAAAAAACCGGCCTGATCATCGATCCGTATTTCTCCGGCACCAAGGTGGCGTGGATGCTCGACCACGTGCCCGGCGCGCGCGAACGCGCGGATCGCGGCGAGCTGATGTTCGGCACCGTCGATTCGTATCTGCTGTGGCGGCTCACCGGAGGTCGCGTGCACGCGACCGACGCCACCAACGCCTCGCGCACGCTGCTGTTCAACATCCATACCGGCGAATGGGACGACGAGCTGCTCAAAATCCTGCGCGTGCCGCGCTCGATGCTGCCCGAGGTAAAAGACTCTTCCGCCGAGTTTGGCGACAGCCTGCCCGACCTGTTCGGCGGCGCCATTGCCATCCGCGGCATTGCCGGCGACCAGCAGGCCGCCACCATCGGCCAGGCCTGCTTTTCGCCGGGCATGATGAAATCGACCTACGGCACCGGCTGCTTTGCGCTGCTCAACACCGGCGCCACGCCGGTAAAATCCTCCAACAAGCTGCTCACCACCATCGCCTATCAGCTCGATGGCAAGCGCACCTATGCGCTGGAGGGCTCGATCTTCGTCGCCGGCTCCGCGGTGCAGTGGCTGCGCGACGGCCTCGGCCTGATCGAGCAGGCGGCCGAGACCGGTCCGCTCGCCGACAACTCCGATTCCGCGCAGAGCGTGTATCTGGTGCCGGCGTTCGTCGGCCTCGGCGCGCCCTACTGGAATCCGCGCGTCCGCGGCGCGCTGTTCGGCCTGACCCGCAACACCGGCCCTGCCGAACTCGCGCATGCCGCGCTGGAGAGCGTCTGCTACCAGACCTTCGACCTGTGGGCGGCGATGCGCGCCGACTGGCCGGAAGCAAAGACCGCCAACACCGTGCTGCGCGTTGACGGCGGCATGACCGCGTCGGACTGGACCATGCAGCGGCTTGCGGACCTGTTGGATGCGCCGGTGGATCGCCCGATGATCGCGGAGACCACGGCGCTCGGCGCCGCCTATCTCGCGGGGCTGAGTGCCGGCGTTTATCCGGAGCCGGCAAAATTTGCCGACAACTGGCGGCTGGAGCACAGGTTCAAGCCGGCGATGAGTCAGGCTACGCGTGAGCGCAAGCTTGCGGGTTGGGCGAGGGCGGTGAAGGGGGTGCTGGCGAGCGATGAGGGGTGATCGACCGACGTCGCTCCGCGCGGCGATGACTTCCTATCTGAATCGAAACAGACTCTGCAAACTCATAGATATGTGCCTGCGTCCGTCGCAGATCGGACAAGCTGTGTAGTATCGCTGCTTCGCAGAACTGGGACCCGCTATTTGCGCGCTCGTAGAAATCGGGCCGCAGCGCACCGCTTCGCGAAGAGCTACGCGCTGCGCTGCGTCCGGGGCACGAAAGTCTCTGCGGTGCCGCCGTTCACGAACTTGTGAATGTATACCTATCCCCGTCCTCAAGACCTCGCTTATCCTGCTCGCGTCATGTCCGATGAGGGGGCGCTTTCTAGAGGCGATCCTGCAGCGGACAGAGCGAAAGCTGGCCGGACCGGGGCGCCCCGGAACGGTCGACAGGCTGGTGGCCAAGGTGGAGCGCCGGGAGGCGCCGCGCCCTACGTCACTGGGCGCGCGCGGTGCCTTGCCGCGCGAGG
>JAXDOD010000026.1:0-77529 GCA_034669045.1 Alphaproteobacteria bacterium | reverse complement strand
CGGAACGGATAACCGGATCGGACGTCCTCGCATGCTGCATGCGCGCGCTAGTTGACGTCGAGCGGCTCGGTGCCGCTCGGCTTGCCGGCCGCATCGAGGGTGATCTTTTCGACCCGCGCCTCGGCTTGCCGCAAAAGCTCTTCGCAGCGGCGCTTGAGCGCCTCGCCGCGCTCGTAGATCGCGACCGATTCCTCGAGCGGGACCTTGCCCTCTTCGAGCCGCTTGACGATCGTTTCGAGCTCCTCGATGGCGCGTTCGAAGGTCAGTGTCTTGACGTCGTTGGTGTCGGCCATGATCGGGTCCGGTTTTCAGGCTGGCGAGTCGCGCCGCAAGTCTACCCTGGTCGGCGGTCGAATCGAACCTAGGCCCGCATCAAGGCGGCGGCGTGGGCGGCGGCGGAATTGGCGAGCCCTTCGAGATCGTAGCCGCCTTCGAGCACCGAGACGACGCGGCCCTTGGCGCTCTGGTCCGCGATCTCCATGAGTTTGAGCGTCGCCCAGTCGAAATCGGCCTCGACGAGCTGGAGGTTCGCGAGCGGGTCGCGCCGGTGCGCGTCGAAGCCGGCCGAGATCACCACCAGGTCGGGCTTGAAGTCCCGCAGCCGCGGCAGGATCGTGGTCTCGAACGCCTGGCGAAAGACGCGCCCGTCATCGCCGGCGCGCAGCGGCGCATTGACGATGGTGTCGTGCTCGCCGCGCTCGCTCACCGCGCCGGTGCCCGGGAACAGCGGCATCTGGTGGGTCGAGCAATACATGACGGTCTGGTCGGACCAGAAGATTTCCTGCGTGCCGTTGCCGTGATGGACGTCGAAATCGACGACCGCCGCCCGCTCGATGCCATGGCGGCGCTGTGCGTAGCGGGCCGCGATCGCTGCGTTATTGAACAGGCAAAAACCCATCGGGCGCGCGGTCTCGGTGTGGTGGCCGGGCGGGCGCGCCACCACGAAGCCGTTCGCGGCGCGTCCCGCCATCACCTCGTCGACCGCATGCACCGCGCCGCCGGCGGCGCGGATCGCCGCCTCGTAGCTCCCCGGTGACATTGAAGTGTCGGCGTCGAGCCGCACCAATCCCTCCTTCGGGGTCGCGTCGCGGATGGCGGTGACGTAGTCGAGCGGATGGCAGAGCGCGATGGTGTCGGCGTCCGCCGCCGGCGCCTCGACCCGAACCAGCGCCTTGAAGCGCTCGTCCGCGAGCGCGCGCTCGATCGCGCGCAGCCGGTCGGGCCGCTCGGGGTGGCCGGGCGGCGTGAGGTGGTCGAGGCAGGCCGGGTGAGTGATGAGGAGGGTGGCCATGGGGGAGATGTAGTCCCTCGTGCGGTCCGGCGAAAGTGGCGTCTATCGCTACGCCAGCGCGGCGTCCGCATTGTTGACGCTGTCGGCGCCATCGACCACGTCGCGCTCGAGGCCGGAGGCAGCGGGCGCCAGATGCTCGGCGAAGAAGCGCGCGATGGCGATGCGAGCGGGCGCCGCGCCGTCGCCCGGGATGCGCGTCGCCGCGAGCGCCTCCTCGGCGAGCAGCGCGCCGCCGGCCGCATTCGCGAACAGCCGCAGATAGGGCGTGGCGCCGGCAAGCGCCGCGTCGGGCGAGTTCCGCTGGCGGCCGAGGAGCCAGTCGGTCGCGCGCGCGAGCGCGTCGATGGCCTCGGCGAGCCGCGCGGGCGTCGCGCCGAACGCCGGATCGTCCGCCGCCTTGACGGCGTCGACGGTGCGCCGCAGTTCGGCGATGTAGGCGCGGACCGTCGCGCCGCCGTTGAGCGGCAGCTTGCGCATCACCAGGTCGATCGCCTGGATGCCGTTGGTGCCTTCGTAGATCGCCGCGATGCGGGCGTCGCGGTAATGCTGCGCGGCGCCGGTCTCCTCGATAAAGCCCATGCCGCCGTGCACCTGGACGCCGAGCGACGCCACCTCGATGCCGATGTCGGTGGCGTAGGCTTTTGCGACCGGCGTCAGCAGCGAGGCGCGCTCGTTGCCGGCGGCGCGCGCCGCCTCGTCGGCGGAGCGCTGCGAGCGGTCGAGCGCGACCGCCGTGGCATAGCAGATCGCGCGCGCGGCCCGCGTCTGCGCGCGCATGGTGAGCAGCATGCGCTTGACGTCGGGGTGCGCGATGATCGGGCTCGGTCCGTCTTTGCCGCCGGTCGCACGGCCCTGCCGGCGCTCGCGTGCATAGGCGAGCGCCTGCTGGGTCGCCCGCTCGGCGATGGCGACGCCCTGCAGCCCCACCGACAGCCGTGCCTGGTTCATCATGGTGAACATGCAGGCCATGCCGCGGTTCTCTTCGCCGATGATGTAGCCGGTGGCGCCGCCGTGGTCGCCGAACACCATGGTGCAGGTCGGCGAGCCGTGGATGCCGAGCTTGTGCTCGATCGAGTGCGCGCGCACGTCGTTGCGCGGCCCGGGCGAGCCGTCGGGGTTGGGCAGGACCTTCGGCACCAGGAACAGCGAAACGCCGCGCGTGCCGGGCGGCCCGTCAGGGAGACGCGCCAGCACGAAATGGATGATGTTGTCGGTGAGGTCGTGCTCGCCATAGGTGATGAAGATCTTCTGTCCGGTGATGCGGTAGCTGCCGTCGCCGGCGCGCTCGGCCTTGGTGCGCAAGGCGCCCACGTCGGAGCCGGCCTGCGGCTCGGTGAGCTGCATGGAGCCGGTCCATTCGCCGGAGATGAGCTTCGGGAGATAGCTGTCGCGTAGCGCGTCGCTGCCGTGCGCCGCGAGCGCGTCGACCGCGCCCATGGTCAGCAGCGGCCCGAGGCCGAAGGCCATGGCGGCCGAGTTCCACATCTCGATGCAGGCGGCGTTGACCGCGTGCGGCAGCTCCTGTCCGCCCCAGCGTGCAGGTCCGGCGAGACCGTTCCAGCCGGCGGCGGCCCAGTCGCGGTAGGCGTCCTTCCAGCCCGGCGCGGTGGTGACGGTGCCGTCCTTGAAGCGGGCGCCCTCGCGGTCGCCGATTTGGTTGAGAGGCGCCAAAACCTCGGTCGCGAACCTGCCGGCCTCTTCGAGCACGGCATCGACCACGTCCTCGGCGAGGTCGCCGTAGAGACCCTCCGCCAGCGCCGACCCGAAGCCCGCGGCGTGCCTGAGCGTGAAGGCGATGTCGGCGACGGGCGCGCGGTAGGCCATGCGTTGTCTCCGTCGGGCAGGAGGCGGGGACGAGTCGTTTCACGGTGATGTAGCGGAGTTCACCGCGAAAATCGATGCCGCCGAGCCTGCGGCCGGCGATCATTGATCCGGCGAGACGCGCCCGTTATGGTCGCGGCCGCAACGCCGACAATCCTCGCAGCGACAACAACTGTAAAAAAGTGGAAGCCTTGTCCGCAGCCTGTCGGTTCCGCGCCGCACGCCCGGCGGCCATCCTGCTCACCGCCTGGGCGGCACCCGCGGCCGAGGCCGACGAGGTTGCCGATTTTTATCGCGGCCGGCAGATTCATATCGTCATCGGTTACGAGGTCGGCGGCGGATATGACGCCTATGGGCGGCTGCTGGCGCGCTTTCTGCCCCAGCACATTCCCGGAAATCCGACCGCCATAGCGCAAAACATGCTGGGCGCGGGGAGCCGCAATGCCTCGAACTGGCTCTATAATATCGCGCCCAAGGACGGCAGCGTCCTCGGCGTGACCTCGCAGTCCACGCCGCTCGACCAGGCGATGCAGCAAAAGGGCATCCAGTTCGACGCGGCGAAATTCAATTGGATCGGAAATCCCATCGTGGACAACCAGGTCACCATCGCCTGGGCCGAGTCCGGCATCGCCACGATGGGCGATCTGACGAAAAAGCGCGACATCATCTGCGGCGGCACGGGCGCGACCACGAACCCGGTGGTTTTCCCGAAGATCATCAATCAGCTTATCGGGTCGAACATCCGGGTGGTGGCTGGATATCAAGGTGCCGCGGCGATCGTGCTCGCGATGGAGCGCGGCGAGGTGACCTGCATGGGGTCGCACTCGTGGTCCACCGCGAAGGCCACCATGGCGCAACACCTCAGAGACGGAAAAATCAGCGTGCTGGTGCAATGGGGGCCTGCCAAGGACCCCGAGATTTCCGAATTTGCCAAGCGGGATGTTCCGCTCATCCTCGACTATGCCCGCAACGACATGGACCGCGAGGTCTTGACGCTGTTCGATTCGAGCATGTCGATCGGCAGGCCCTTGTTCGCGCCGCCGGAGGTTCCGCGCGCGCGGGTCGACGCGCTCCGCCGCGCCTTCGACGAGACCATGACGGACGCGGAGTTTCTCGCCGAGGCAAAACGGCTCAACATGGATATCAGGCCCATGGCCGGCATCGAGCTGCAGAAGCTGGCCACCGACGTGGCGCATGCTTCGCCTGCCATCGTCGCGCGCGCGCAAGCGCTGCTGAAGTGACGGCTTGCCACCCGCCGACAAGCCGGAGTTCGCCCGGGCGCCATGATCATCACCGAATTTGACGTCCGTCCCCGTGCGATTCGGAAGAAGACCCGACGTGGCCCGTCGACCGCCGCTCCCATCCGGTACTTGATGCCCCCGGCCCCGCGCTTCGCCTGCCGTCATCACCCGGCCTGGGCGTCCGGCCGAAAGACATTGCCGCGGCTGGCGCCTCATAGGTCGGAGGCGGCGGAGCACGGGCGGCATCATTCGCGGCGGCTCGTCGGCCCGACCGGCAGGATTGCAAGGACACGTTCGTCATGATGTTGGCGCCTGTTCTCACTCCGCATGGTGTGCTGGTCCTGCGTCAAACAGCGGAGGCGGCGGCGTTGGATTCCGTGCCGGACCCACGGCTCGTGCGGGCGTTTGAACGCGGGACCGGGCATGGACTGTTGTGCCTTGGCGCCGACGATGTCGGCAAGACCTTGCCTGCGGTGTTGTCGTACTGGCGGGAGCTGGGAACGCGCTACGTGACGGCTTTATGTGCGCTTCCCGGTATTGGCGAGGGCGGTGCCAAGCCGGCTGTTCCGCTGCCCGCGGCCGGCGACCTGGACAAGATGGCCGCGGCCGTTCCGCCCATGACCGGGGCGGAATACCTGACGGCGGGCGTCCTGGCCGATCTCTGGCGGGCGATGGACGCGGCCTTCGATGCCGAGTTGGCCGACGTCAAGCTCTCGGTGCAGGAGTTCCTCAAACGCCGCCATCCCGCCTGGAACCTGGTCGGGCGCGTGCACTTCAACCTCGCCGAGAACAGGAACGACGAGGACGCCCCGTTCGCGTTCCTTGCGACCTACGCGACGAGACTTTCGGCCGACGCCAAGGCCCAACATCTGCCGCTCGGCAAGGCGTTGCAGGAATATTCCGGCGCGCGCAACCGCGAGCGGCTGCTGTCGCTGTTGCTGCCGGTGCAGCGCGCCGCCGAGCATTGCCCTTGGTTGAAGGCCATGGTCGATGCCGGCGAGATTTTTCACCCGCTGCGCTGGAGCCCGCAACAGGCGCTGCAATTCCTGAAGGACGTGCCCGCGCTCGAAAACGCCGGGGTGCTGGTGCGGATGCCGGCAAGCTGGCGCATGAACCGCCCCGCCCGCCCGCAAGTGAAGGCGACGGTCGGCGGCAAGGCACCGGCCTATTTGGGGACGGATGCGCTGCTCGATTTCCAGATCGAGGTGACGCTCGACGGCGAAAAACTCTCGGCGGCGGATATCAAGCGGCTCCTGGCTCATTCCGACGGGCTCGCCCTGATCCGCGGCCTATGGGTCGAGGTCGACCATGAACGCCTGCACCGGACACTCGATCAATTCGAAGCGATCGAACGTCGTGCCGCCCTTGAAGGTCTGTCGTTCGGCGAGGCCATGCGCATGCTGGCCGGGGCCGGCATCGCCGACGATGGCTCCGGTCAAGCCGACACCGACTGGAGCCAGGTCGTGGCCGGCCCCTGGCTGGCGGAGACGTTGGCGGCCTTGCGTCGTCCCGACAGGCTCGCGCAGATCGACCCTGGCCGGTCTCTTCAGGGCATATTGCGGCCCTATCAGCGGGCGGGCGTGCAATGGCTCTACCTGCTGGGGCAGCTCAGGCTCGGGGCCTGCTTGGCTGACGACATGGGGCTGGGCAAGACCATCCAGGTCCTGTCGCTGCTGCTGGTGCTGAAAAACCAGGCGCGCGAGGAACGCCAGCCGTGCTTGCTGGTGGCGCCGGCCTCGCTGCTCGCCAACTGGGCCGCCGAGATCGCCCGGTTTGCGCCCAGTCTCAAGGCAGTCGTGGTCCATCCATCGGCGGTGCCAGCCGAGACACTGAAGGCAAAAGACGCGGACGGTCTGGCGGACGCCGACCTCGTCATCACGAGCTACGGCTTTCTGGCGCGCGCCGATTGGCTGTGTACCAGGCCGTGGCGGCTGGCCGTGCTGGACGAAGCGCAGGCCATCAAGAATCCCGCCGCCAAGCAGACCAGGACAGTCAAACAACTGCGCGCCGATATCCGCATCGCTCTGACCGGCACGCCGATCGAGAATCGGCTCGGCGATCTCTGGTCGATCTTCGATTTCATCAACCCGGGACTGTTGGGAACGTCGAAGCAGTTTTCGTCGTTCGTCAAGCGGCTCGCCGACCGGCCGCATAACCCCTATGGGCCGCTGCGCGACCTGGTGCGGCCTTACATCCTGCGGCGCCTGAAGACCGACAAGAGCATCATTGCCGACTTGCCCGACAAGACCGAGGTGAAAACCTTCTGCTCCTTGAGCCGCAAGCAGGCGGCGCTCTACCAGCAGGCGGTGGAGGAGCTTACGCGCGAGCTCGAACAGGTCGAGGGAATTCAGCGGCGGGGCATCGTGCTCGCTTTCCTGATGCGGCTAAAACAGATCTGCAATCATCCTTCGCAGTGGCTCGGCGACGGCGCCTGGGCCGAGGAGGACAGCGGCAAGCTCGCGCGCCTGCGCGATATCGCGGAGGTGGTGGCCGCCAGGCAGGAGAAGGCGCTGATCTTCACCCAGTTCAAGCAGACCACGGCGCCGCTGGCGGCGTTCCTGGGCTCCGTGTTCGGAAGGCCCGGGCTCGTCCTGCACGGCGAGACCGAGGTCAAGAAGCGCAAGGACCTCGTGCGCCGTTTCCAGGAGGACGAAAATGTCCCATTCTTCGTGCTCTCTCTCAAAGCCGGCGGCGCCGGGCTCAATCTCACCGCGGCGTCACATGTCATCCATTTCGACCGGTGGTGGAACCCGGCTGTGGAAAACCAGGCTACTGACCGAGCCTTCCGAATCGGACAGACTAAGAACGTGCTCGTGCACAAGTTCGTTTGCCGCGGGACGGTGGAAGACAAGATCGACGGGATGATCGAGTCGAAAAAGCGGCTTGCCGGCGAGCTGCTGGGTGGCGGGGGCGAAATTGTATTGACCGAAATGAAGGACGAGGAGTTGCTCAAGCTCGTGGCTCTCGATCTGGCCGCGGCGATGAAGGAGACTGAGGCATGAGCTTCCATTCGTGGGGCGACTATGTGTCTGTCGGTGAGAAGCGGCTACAGGCACAACAAGCTCTGGCCAAGCTCCGGAAGCAGGGACGATCCGTCGCGCCGGTGACGATCGAGGGCCGCAAGATCGCCAACAGTTTCTGGGGCCAGTCATGGTGCACCAATCTCGAACGATACAGCGACTACGCGTACCGCTTGCCGCGCGGCCGGAGCTACGTCCGCAACGGTTTCGTCGTCGACCTGCAAATCGCGAAGGGCGAGATCACGGCGCGGGTGAGCGGTTCCGATCTCTACAGCGTCAAGATCGTCATGGCGCCGGTCAAGACGGCACGCTGGAAATCCATCTGCTGCGATTGCGCGGGAACGATCGATTCGCTGGTCGAGCTCCTGCAGGGACGTTTGGCCAAGGGCGTCATGGACCGGGTCTGCCGGGAGGGCGACGGTCTGTTTCCATCGCCCGAGGAAATCAAATTATCCTGCAGTTGTCCGGACTGGGCAGACATGTGCAAGCACGTTGCGGCAGCGCTTTATGGCGTCGGCGCCAGGCTCGACGCAGAGCCGCGCCTGCTTTTCGTGCTGCGCGGCGTGGATGAAAACGAACTGCTCGCCGGCGGCAGCGGGAATATGGCCCTGGCAAGACCGGCGCCGAGCGCAAAGGTGCTCGCCGACAGCGATGTCGCGGCCCTGTTTGGGCTGGAGATGGCCGAAGCCGCAACGTCCGATACCGCCGCCCGCGCGGCCCCGAAACGGCGGCAACGGGCCAGGACGGCCGGAGGACGCAAGAAGCCCGCCGTGAAAAAGCCAGCGGCCGCGCGGAAAGCCAACACGTCGCGAGCGCCGCAGTCCAAATCCCGGTCCAAGTCCGAGCCAAAATTAGCAAGCGGGACCCGCCCCCGGACAAGGCGCGTGCAGCAGCGGCTGGCCCGGCCTCCCGCGTAGCCGAGCTGCCGCCTCGCCCCACAGTCACCCGTCCCGCCCCCTTCCGCGTCCTCGCGCAAGTGGTGTAGCCTCACCTGAGAGCTGCCCAGCGGGAGGTGCCGAACTCCTGTTTTTCAGCGGCAGCGACGATGCCGTCGGCAGGCATCAACTCCTCGACGGCCACTCCTTTTTGGCCCGACCGACCTCCGCGCTGCCTCGCACGTCTTCTGCGCTGTCTCGAGTCTTCTGCGCCGTCGCGAGTTTTTGGGTCGTGATCACAGGGAGATCAACCATGCCTTACCGACGCTCGATCGTTTCAATCGCGGTGACGGCGATGCTGTGTGTGGCGATGGGCGACGCTCAGGCCACTGATGAAATGAAATATCCAAGCTTGAAAGGCCAGTGGCGTCGGGTCGAGCCCGGCGATCCAGTTCGATTTGACCCGAGCAAGCCCGCGGGCGTGGGACAGCAGGCGCCGCTGACCGCGGAGTACCAGGCCGTGTTCGAGGCGGGCTTGGCGGACATGGCGGCGGGCGGTGCAGGCCTCGACCGAGCCTATATCTGCATCCCGCCGGGCATGCCGCGGATCATGAATGTGTATACGCCGATGGAAATCGTCGTCACGCCCGAGACCACCTACATTCTCATCGACCATATCCATGACAACCGTCGCATCTTTACCGATGGACGCGGCTGGCCCGACGCGGTCGAACCGTCGTATGCGGGCTATTCCATCGGCAAATGGATCGACGAGGACGGCGATGGACGCTACGACGTGCTCGAAGTCGAGACGCGCCACCTCAAGGGTCCACGCGTCCTGGAGACCACGGGTCTTCCCCTGCACACAGATAATAAGACTGTCGTGAAAGAGCGGATTTATTTCGGCAAAGCCGATCCCGCCATTCTTCACGATGAGATCACGGTGATCGACAACGCGTTCACGCGTCCTTGGACGGTGCTCAAGAGCTACCGTCGCGTGCCGGATCCGCGACCGGTCTGGCGCGAAGACGTTTGTGTCGAGACCAACAGTCATGTCGAAATCGCCAGGGAGAGCTATTTCCTGAGCGCGGAGGGCCACCTGATGCCCACCAAGAAGGGCCAGGCGCCGCCGGATCTGCGTTATTTCAACCAGTCGCAGAAGTAACGACTGCTGCGGAGAAGGTCGCTGCGCGCTTGCCGGTGGCGGCGAACTTGATCGCAATAGGGGAGGGAGCGCTATGATGATTTCTCTTGTCGTCAACGGCATCGCCCACACCGTAGACCTGGAGCCGGAGACCCCGTTGCTGTGGGTGCTTCGCGACTCATTGAAACTCACGGGCACCAAGTACGGCTGCGGCATCGCCCAGTGCGGCGCCTGCACCGTGCTCATCGACGGCCAGGCGATCAGGTCGTGCAGCGTCCCCGTGTCGGTTGTCGCGGGCAAGCCCGTCACCACCATTGAGGGGCTGTCGAGCGACGGCACGCACCCGGTGCAAGTGGCGTGGATCGAGTTCGACGTCCCTCAGTGCGGCTACTGCCAGTCCGGGCAGATCATGGCCGCGGTGGCCCTGCTGAAGAGCAGCCCGAAGCCGACCGACGCCGAAATCGACGCGCAAATGACCAACATCTGCCGCTGCGGAACTTATCTGCGCATCCGCCAGGCGATCCACCGGGCGGCCGAGCTGCGGGTGTAGAGGGGGAGAACGGACCATGGCCGCGAATGTTGAAAAAACTCCAGACGTTGCATTGAACCGCCGCGACTTCCTGGCCACCACCGCCGCGGTTGGCGGCGCGATGGTGCTCGGCTTCCACCTCCCGCCGACGAGCGCGCAGGCGGCCCCGGTCGAGGGCCAGCCATGGTACCGCGACGCCATGGTCCCCGAGCTCAATGCCTGGCTGACGATCGCGCCGGACGACACCGTCACCATCCGCGTCGCCCAGACCGAAATGGGGACCGGCGTATTCACCTCATGCCCCATGATGGTGGCCGAGGAGCTCCAGTGCGACTGGAGCAAAGTGCGGGCCGAATACGCCTCGCCCCGGCGCAACGCGGTCGAGCGTGCGCCGGAGTGGACCTTGCAGATTCCCGGCGGAGGAAACCCGCTGAGCCGCGACGGCGGCGGCGAACCGGCCCAGGGTGGCAGCAGTACCGGCGTGTACCGCCGGATGAACACCAGCTCCAGCGGATCGGTGCGGGAAAGCCGCTACTATCTGCAGATGGCCGGCGCGGAAGCGCGCGAACGGCTCCTCCTCGCCGCCGCCGCGATGTGGAAGGTGCCGACGTCGGAACTGGCGGCGAAGAACAGCGTCATCAACCACCCCCCGACCGGCCGGCGGACCACCTATGGAGCGGTCGCCGCCAGGGCGGCGCAGACCCCGCTGCCGGATCCGTCGACGATCAGGATCAAGGGGCCGGACCAGTTCACTTTGATCGGGACCGAGCAGAAGAACCTCGATGTCCCGCTCAAGGTCACCGGCAAGGCCATCTACGGCATCGACGTCGAGCTGCCCGGCATGCTGTACGCCGCGGCCAAGGCCTGTCCGGTGTTCGGGGGTACCGTCAGGAGTTACGACTTCAACGCCATCAAAGACCGTCCGGGCGTCCACTCGGCCGTCAAGTTCGGAGGCAAGGGTTACGTGAGCGGCGGGGTCGCGGTGGTTGCCGACACCTGGTGGCGGGCCAAGACCGCGCTCGACCTCATGCCCATCGAATGGGACCTGGGAGCCGGCGCCCATCGCAACAGCGCCGAGATGTGGCAAGCCGATTTCGAGTCCATGAAACAGGCTGGCACGACCGTCCTGGAGGAAGGCGGGAGCTACGCCGCCGCCAAGGGCAACGCAGCCAAAGTGGTCGAGGCGACGTATACGGTGCCCTATCTCGCCCATGCCCGCATGGAGCCGGGCAACGCCACCGCGATGGTGACACCCGGTCGCGTCGACGTATGGACGGGAGACCAGGCCCCCGACGGGGCGCTGTCGCGGGCGGCCCAGGAGGCCGGCGTCACCCCGGACCAGGTGTTCATTCACACCACCTTCCTGGGGGGCGGATTTGGCGGCGGCGGTGCGTCCGATCAGGTCCGCCAGGCCGTCGCCGTGGCCAAGACCCTGAACGGAAGGCCGGTGAAGCTCATCTGGGCCCGCGAAGAGGACATGCGTCTCGGCGAAAAGTATCGCCCGATGGGTATCGGCCGGTTCGAGGCCGCTCTGGATGCCGACGGGTGGCCGCTGGCCATCACCATGTGCACCACCGGCGATCGCTACGACAACGCGGGAACGCCGGCCGGCACTTACAAGAACCCCGTTGCCGAGCAGGCGGTGCGCGGCCTGCACGAGCTGCCGTACTTTGTTCCTATCCTCTCGTATGACGTCCGGACCCTGAACAGCCACGTTCCGGTGGGGCACCGGCGGGCGACCGGGAGCGGCGTGAATGTTTTCTACCTCGAGAGCTTCATCGACGAACTGGCCCACGCCGCCGGCAAGGATTCCTACGAGTACCGGCGTGAACTGGTCGCGCGCAACACCAAGTTCCGCGACCGCGAGGACTGGCTCACGGCGCTCGATAGGGTGGCCAAGATGTCGGGGTGGGGTAAGCCGTTGCCCGAGGGCTGGGCGCGGGGCATCGCGGTCGACGACCGCCGGCGCCCGTCACGAGCCACGGTCGCCTTGTGCGCCGAGGTGGTCACCGTGTCGATCAGCCGGCGCGGACAGCTCCGGCTGGAGCGGGTCGATTGCGTATTCGACGAAGGCTTCTCCTTCGTCAACCCGCTGTCGGTCCGCAAGCAGATCGAAGGGCAGATCGCGTGGGCATTCAGCGATGTGATGTGGCAGGAAATCACCGTGGAAGACGGGCGCGTGGTCGAGGGAAACTTCGACCAGTTCAGGGTCGCCCGCATGGCGGACTATCCTCCGGTGGTCAACATCCAGTTCCTGAAGACCGACAACAAGTGGATCTCCGGCGTCGGCGAAGAAGCGATCCCGCAGATCGCGCCCGCCATGGCCCAGGCCGTTTTCAAGATCACGGGCAAGCGGATCCGCTCGCTTCCGCTCGGGAAACAGGACCTGAGTTGGGCCTAGAGTGCATCCCGTTTTGGGTTGCTCCACGACCTCACCGGCTCATTCCCGCGCAAGCGGAATCCAGGAATCGCTTGCTCTGATTGCTCGATCTCTTGCGTGGGTCCCCGCTTGCGCGGGGACGAGCGGACGGCGGACCGGTTCAACATGAGCGCGGCGCACATGCTCTGGTCGTCGGCCGGCCCACGGGGATTGACCGTCTGCCGGCTGCGTCTTTGTCTGGTGGTCGCGCGGGGAAATCGTCGGCGTGCGCATTCGGCCGTCGCCGACGAGATGATCGGATAGGCGTTGCTGCGCGCGCCTTGTTTGCTGCGGCGCATGCCCGCGCCGAATTCCGAGACCGGCGCCAAAGCCCCCGCGTTTCTGAACGGTTGTTACTCGAAATTACAAAAATTTGCCTTGTGGCCGCTCTAATTCCGCCTCTGCGGATCAATGAAATATCACCCCGATCGGTTCACTCGAAGAGCGAGAAAGTCAGATGCAAAACGTCTCAAGGCGGACAATGGCTGCGCTGGTGGGCGCAATCGCGGCAGGGGGCATTGGAGTCGGCTCAGCAGCGGCAGCCGATATTCGAGTACCCCCGGCACCTCTCTATCAATACGGCGAGACGCAGGAATACTATGACAACCCGCCGGTCGAGCAGCGTTACGTCTATCGGCGGCCGCCGCCGGTTTACGTCTATCCGCCGCCTCCCCCGGCTGCTTACCTTGAGTACGACCGTCCCCCGGTGGTGGTCGTTCCGGAAGCCTACTATCAGCGCCGCCCCTATGTTTATGGCGGACCCAACTACGGCCTTCGCGGCCGGTATGTCGCACGACGATACGCCGGCCAATGGCGCGGCGGCCGCGACCGCTGGTGAACCGGGCACCGTCGGTGTGGCGACGTTTTGGATCTGGCGGCCAAGCCTTGCCGCCAGATCGGTGCCCGCCCGGCACACTGCGGCTCGCCGGCAAGCCTGCCACCATTGCCGTTGCGTGATTCACGAACCGCTGGGCTCGGCGGCGCGCGATAAGTATCGCGCGCTCTACGCGCTGGACCCGGATGCCGCTTCGTTCCCGACGAGCACGTCAAAAAAATCTCGTCGTAGGCTCGGCGTCAGCCGAATGGTGCAGGGTCTCTGACGCCACCCAGATCTTGTTCGGGGCGGGCGATCCCTGATCCCTTGCGGGCCCTGGTCTCCTTGAATGGCTGGCGTCCCCGGCGCGCCTGAGGTTCCCGGCGTTCCCGCCGGCAGCCCCCCTCGCTCCGCGTGGTGCTTGCCTGGGAGGCGGCAGACGCCGCCCCGGTGATAGCGTAAGTGCTACGACCGGCATGCGCGCCCTTTCCAGGGCGTCCGCGCTCACAAATCACGTGGGAAGCGGCGAAAAACAAGGCCTGGCAATGGACATGTGAAAACGAAGAAAGTACAAACGCCGTAACGGCTTATGATAAAATTCCATCGGTATTGGGGCGTAGCCAAGTGGCAAGGCAGCGGATTTTGATTCCGCCATTCCCAGGTTCGAGTCCTGGCGCCCCAGCCAGTCAGTCCGGTCTCTGTGGGTCATGTCAGGGCCGCAAGAATAGCCGCGACATGACGCGCTCTCGATTTCGAGCGCGGAGCCGTGTCGCTGCCAGCCAGCCGCACACGTACACGACTGTCGCCGGATCTTCGCGGGGTGTCGGGAAATGGTGTCGACCCCTTGCGAAATGGGCGTGAGTTTGCGTCATTGATAGTCTGGCTGGCAAGTTACGCAACAGATGGACCGCTTGACTTAAGAGCCGCGCGGTCAAAGCCCGCTTCGCTCCCTGAGGGGCGCGGAATGGAGTGAGGCTGCGAGCTTACGACAAAACGAACCGCTGGTGGCAGACTGCCGTGATCTGCAAGCTTGCCGGGCGAGACAACGGCTCGTGATGAATTGATAATTCCCGGAAACCCCGGGTTTGGCCTCAAATTTTCGCAGCCAGCGAGCGATAGCGCTTGGTGACCCAGTAATTACCCTTACGGTTTTCGGTATCGCCACGCTACCCGCATGGGCGGAGAGATAGCTTGGTCTCGGTGGCGTCCTCCAACCCCGGCCATGAACCAAGCCGCGGCTGCACCGATCATCGCCGCGGCGCCGGTCATGAACGCAAGAATAACGCCGCTTCGACGGGCGCGGTTGATGTTGTTTCGTGCCCCGGTGATGGCGAAATCAACTCGCCGTTCCGCGTCCGATGCCGCCAGCCCGGTCGTGGTCGACACGAGCCGTGTCAGATAGGTCCGGTCCTCAGCGGAGACGCCAGAATGACTGGAGGCGGTGAGCAAAATCCGGGCTGCTTCTGCGCGGACTTCAGCCATGTCTGTATTGGCGGGCCGGCGCTCGGCTCGGAACAAGCGGTCCAGGTCATAGGCGATGAGGTTCTCGCCGCCGACCGAGCTAGACGGCCCAGCCGAACCGCCAGACGGCGCGGCGAGCCTTGTAAGAGCCTGGGCGGCACTCAAGGCCAGCAGTCCTGCAAGTATTGTGGCAATTGCCCATACAAGAATGCCATGCGTGCCATCACGGAATTCGATTTCGTCCGCCGATGTCGACCAACTGGACCGAACCCGTCCCGCAATGTAACCGCCGAGGCCATAGCTTAAGAGCGCCACCAGAATGAGGTAAATCCCGGAGAGCATCCACAGCGCGAAGGATGCATCGCGCCACGTCGGCGACGTCGAGCTTGCCGCCAGCCCAATCGCGGCGGCAAAAGCATGCAATACAAATGCTGTTGCGGTAGCCGTCACGGCTCCTGCGATGACGGGGCCCCAATGGATATACGATAGAGGGCCGCCGGGGACTGCTACGGGACCGGTTCCGGGGTCCGCAAGGGGGTCAATCGGACTCATCGCAGACGGCTGCATGGTACGCCCCGATTCCGCTTTCAAATCAACGAAGGCCGAAGAACGAGAGAACGGCCATGACTACGACAACCAAGCCCACAAGATAAATGAGACCGTGCATCGTCGCCTCCTGCAGACAATAGACGAGCACACAACGTCCAATATTGGCGGAGGTTCCCTCGCCGCCGGGAGGCTCTCCACATCGACAAGCCCGGAGCTTTCCTCGTGTCACGCTTGCAGTGAAGGTCGCTGCTGCTCATGCTTGCAGTGAAGGGCCCTGGTGCCTAGCGGCAAGGGCCGCAAAGGGCGCGGCGCCCGCGGCCAGCAAGAAATCGCTTTGATCTAGAGCCCCGCGAACCAGTTGTAGCCCAGGTCTTCCCAGTAGCCGCCGGGAAAGGCGTTGGTGACCTGCAAAGACGTGATGAATTTCGGCTGCTTGAAGCCGAGCTTGGTCGTCATCTTCAGCCGCATCGGCGCGCCGAATTTCGGCTCGATCGGCTTGTCCGCATAGGTCAGGCACAGGATCGTCTGCGGATGCAGCGCCGACGCCATGTCGATGCTGCTCGTGTAGCTGATCGGGTCGTCACAGCGGAATGCCACGTATTTGGCGCGCAGATCGGCGCCGACCTTGTCCAGGAGCGCGCGCAACGGCACGCCACCCCATTTGCCGATCATGCTCCAGCCCTCGACGCAGACGTGACGCGCGACGTAGGACGTCTGCGGCATCGCCTGGAGCTGGTCGAGCGTCCATGGCCGCTTGTCGCCGATCAGGCCGGAAAGCTCCAACCGCCACGTCGCCGGATTGAGGATCGGGATCGCATCGGCGCCATATTGGGCGTTGAAGCGGAACTCCTTCGGCACCATGCTCTCCGGGAAGGTCCGCGCAAGCTTGTTGCCGCGGAACAGGGCAGACTGCACACCATCGTTGAGCCGTCCGATCATGCGCAGAAAACCGTCGACCGGCCCGCTGTCGGTCACGTCGCAGCCGCCGAGCAGCGTCAGGGCCGTGAGGCTCAAGCCGTTGCGCAGAAAGACGCGGCGCTTGAGATCGGCGACATCCACCTTGCTCAAACCGCCATCGCGCAGTTTCTTCTCGATCGTCATCGGGCATCTCCCTTCGCCTGTGCCGCAACCACGGACGCGCGTGCGCGGCCGGTGATCATCGGCGGCAGCACCTTCGGGACCAGAAGCGTGAGCGCGACATGCACGATGATGAACAGCACCAGCCCGGCCATGCCGAAGAAATGCACGAAGCGCGCGCCCTCATAGTCGCCGAGCGGCCCACTGATGGCCTCGAACTGTACCGGCTTCCACAGCACGAGACCCGACCAGACCATCACGATCATCATCAAAATGGCGAACGCATAGAGAAGTTTCTGCACGGCGTTGCGCGCGCCCAGCTCGTGGTCGAGGTGGCCGCGCAGGAAATCGGAGATGTCGGCAAGCACCTGCCGCGGCCAGATCGGCAGGAGTCTTCCGCGGAAGTGGCCGGACACAATGCCGTAAACGACATAGCTGACGAGGCTCAAGAACAAGAGCCACATGGCAGCGAAATGCCAGAGCAGCGCCCCGGCGAGGCCGAAGTCGTTATGCACCCGCTCGGCGCCCGCATAGTCGCCGCCAATCGTCAGCCACACCGGAAAGGTCCGGTGCTCGAACAACGGCTCCTGGTTGTAGATGCGCCAGCCGCTGCCGATCAGGATGATGACGCCGAGCGTCCAGGTCCAATGCGCGATCCGCACGATGCGCGGATGCAGGACCACGTAATCGTCCTGTGCTTTCATGGCTCGACTCTCCTCGGTCCACAGGTCTGGCCTGCGCGGTCGCGCAACGCGGCGGTGAGGCGGACGAAAGTGGTTGCGATCGCCCAGGCCGCTTTCAGGCCGGCAACGAGGTTGCCCGACACTTTCGATACGCCGCCCCGGCGACGGCGGTGATCGACCGCGATTTCGCGCAGCCGCAGTCCGGCCGCCGCCGCGCGCATCTGCATTTCCAGGTTCCAGCCGTAGGTCGGCTCGCGCATCGAAAGCCGCCGCAAGCGCTCGACGCGCATGGCCCGAAACGGTGACATGTCGCTCAAGCGCGCGCCGTAGACGAGGCGCAGGAGCAGGCCCGCCAGCCTCCCGGCCACGATCTGCTGCGGCGTCATGCTGCCGGTCTCGCGACGACCGGTGAGGCGCGACCCCATCACGAAGTCGGCCTCGTCGCGCGCGACCGGCCCGACAATGTCGGCGAGGAAAGACGGAACGTCGCTGCCGTCGCCGTCGAGAAAGCACACGATATCCGCGTCGGCCCGAATTGCCCGAAGTCCGGCCGCACAAGCCCGGCCGTAGCCGCGTTGCGGCTCGCATACGACGCGCGCCCCGGCTGCGCGCGCGCGCTCCGCGGTGGCGTCAGTCGAGCCGTTGTCGACCACGACCACCTCATCGACGTTCTGCGCCAGCACCTCGCGCACGACGCCGGCGATCGACTCCGCCTCGTCGAGACAGGGGATCACCACCGAAACAACCGCACTGATATCGCCGAGCCGCATGTCACAGGCTCCAGCGCAGGCCACAACTGGCACAGGCCTGCGGCGGCGCGTCCGACGCCAGCGCCTTGCGGAATTGCTTGTAGCGCGGTCCGCTCCAGATCTGACGGAGGCTCTCCTGGGTGGCGTCGCCGAGGGTGTAGTTTTCATAGCCGTGCTGCGAGAACGGCGCGATGCAGCAGGGCAGCGCGCGGCCGTTGGCGGTGAAATACATCACGGTCCACGGCCGCCGGCAGAGCGACCACGGACTGTCACCTTGTTTCCGGGTGAGGCTCGCGCCGGGCTCCGACGCCGCGCCCGACGCGCTAAACATGACGCCGAGAGAGTCCGCCAGCGCTTGCGCCTCGCGCAGATGTTCGGCCTCGTCCGCGCGGAGCTGCTCGAACAGCGCCTGGTCCGGGCGTGCCATGCCGACGCTGTCCTGGTCGAAGAACACCAGGCGCTGCAGATAGACCTCCTTGACGCCGATCTCGGCTGCGATCCGCACGAACGCCGGCAGCTCGGCGATGGTCTCGCGCAACCCGGTGAGCCAGGCCGACACCATCGGCTTGTCGTTGCCTTCGCGCTCCTGCAATGCGCGGAACCTCGCCACGTTCTTCAGGATGCGATCGAAATAATTCTTGCCTCTGACTTTCACATAGGACTTCGCGTTCGCCGCATCGAGCGAGACGCGCAGCTCGTCGAGGCCGGCGGCGATCAGCGCGCGTCCATTACGCTCGTTGAGCACCGTGCCGTTGGTGTTGAACAGCACGTGGACACCGCGGTCCTTGAGGTAGCGCACCATGTCCGGAAGTCTTTTGACCAGCATCGGCTCGCCGACGCCGTGCAGCACGGCGCGGGCAAGATCGGGCACTTGGTCGACGATCTTCACGAACAGGTCCCATGCCATGTCGGCGGGCGGTTCGAGCTCCGCATAGGTGCGCGGGCAGGTGGTGCATAGAAGATTGCAGCGATTGGTGACTTCGAGATAGAGGCAGACCGGCGGGCGCAACGCGCCGCCGGCTCGGCCGGCCGCGGCCGCCTCGAAATACCGGCGCGGATCGACCGGCGCCGTCTCCGGTCGTTCGGTCAGCGATTCCATGGAAGAACTCTCTGTAATCGAATTGAACTCGGCCCGCGCGCGATGACGGTTGCGATGACGGCAACAAGGAACGCGCCGCTCAGCACCCCCTTCCAGATCAGAAAGCGGGCGTCGTAATCGGGAAGAAGGAGATAGAGCATGAAGGCACCGAGACTCAGCACCCACGCCGGCGCGCCGCCGCCCAGCGGGATGAAGGGAACGATGACGAGGAAGTACCAGGGATAGTTCGGCGAGACGAAGAACAGCGCGGCCATGAGCAGCACGGCAATGTCGCGCGTGCGTTGCTCGGGTGAATCCTCGCTCCGAAACGCGGTGCGCAACGCAAGCCCGCCGAGGGTCGCTGCGGCCAACGCGAGATAGGCGAGCAGCAGCCCGGGAACGTCGCCGACCAACGTTCGCGTCGCATGCACCAGCCAGAAACCGCTGCCGTTGCTCAGTCCTTCCTCGCCGAGGTAGCCCGACAGGAAACCGAAGACACGGCCACCGGCGCCAAGATACGGCAGATAGCACGCTGCCACCGCAAGGACGGCCGCGAGCGGCACGCGCCAGTCCCACGGCCGCCAGCACGCCGGCAGCGCGACCAGCGCATAGGGCTTCACCAGCGCGCCAAGAGCGATCATGATCCCGGCCGCGATCTTGCGGTGTCGCACCAGGAACCAGACGCCGACCATCACCAGCGCCACCATCAGCGCGTCGACGTGCCCGCTGTTGGCGATCTCCCACACCGGCAGCGGATGCCAGGCATAGGCCGCGGCCAACGTGACGGGCTTGTTGAACCGGCGCAGCAGGTCGATCAGCACCGCGACGGTCACGGCTTCGCAGCCGATCAGGCCGAGCCGCATGACGGTGACCGATTCCCCGATGCGGGTTATCGCTGCAAAGAAGAACTGGGCGACCGGTGGGTAGATCGTGGGCGCATAATCCACGCGATTGATGTTGGGGAAGATCGCTGCATCCCGCAGGAACGCCAGCGCGGCATCGTTCGGCACATGCAGATACGGATTGATCCCGGCCGCCTGCACGCGGCCATCCCAGATGTAGCGATAGATGTCGGTCGACAGCAGCGGGTCTTCGGACATCACGAGCAATCGCAGCGCCAGCCCGAAACCGAGCACGACCGCAAGCCCGATGGCCGCCGGCGCGCGCAGGGAGATCTGGGTCGCCACGATGGTCAGCACGCCGCTCAGCATCAACACCGCAATGAACAGGTTCCAATCCGCGTATTGATAGAACCGGAGCGCAAATCCGGTAACCAGCAACATGGCCGCTCCGGTCGCGAACAGACCGGCGAGCGCACCGGCTTGGCTGTTCCAGATGCGGGGCAGGGGGCTTGCGATGTCGGTCACGAGAACGTCCTCGCGCGCGTGGTCGCCGTGCGTAGGGCGAGGAAGCGGCGCGTGGCGGGCGCATCGGCGCCTACGAAGCCCGGCGGCGCGAAGGCGAGCGGCTCGCCGGCGAATTCGGCCTGCAGCAGCCGCAGCGTATATTCGTCGTCGATATCGTACCATTGCGGCACGTCCACCACCGGCAACCCGATCTCGCGCGCGCGTTCGACGGTGAGGCGATAGACCTGCGGCGTGCTCCAGGGAATATCGGCGAAGATGCGCGCATGCGGTCGCGTCAGGCCGACCAGCGTGTAGCCTCCGTCGAGCGCCGGACCGAGTACAAGGTTGTCGCCGCCGCGCAACGCATGAACCGCGTCGCGCAGGATCAAGCGCGGCATGGTTGGGCTGTCGGAATTGACCAGGATTGCTCCCGCGTGACCGGCGGCCAGCAGGTCGACCGTGCCGTTGAGAAGACGCGCGCCGAGGTCGCCGCCGGATTGGGGCAGCAACCGAAATCCGTCAGGCAGCAGCGCCTGCAGGCTCTGCTCCGTGCCGACGGGGGTAAAGACCGCGTAGCCGGTAACACCGTCCGAAACGGTCAGCGACTGGATCGTCGCGGCGAGGTCGCGGATGAAGCAGGCCGAGAGCGCGGCGCACTCCTCGGGACGCAGCGGCGGCGACAGACGGGTCTTCGACTGGCCGGCCACCGGCGTCTTGCACAGAATAGCGACCGCGATCGATGCCACCGGACCCCTCCTGCCTGCTGGGTGCAAGCCACTGATGGATCGTTCGCTCCGGCCTGTCCCTGTGTTACCCCAATCACGGGAACGTGTTCGCCGGCCGCCGTGGCGCAAGCATGGTGCCGGTCGGCCCCCCGATTGCAGATCATGCCGAGGCCGCCAGAGCCGGCGGTCAGTCGTGGTCGAGAGATCTCGAAAGCTGGGACCAAGGAATCGCCCCCGGGGACCTGACTCGATCACCGGCTCACGATCGGGTTCGCACAATGACGGCTTGCGGAACACCCCGCAGCGCGTCCAAATTTTGCGCCGTCGTCTGCGACGATTGAGCTGACGCTGAAGCGTGGCTATGATGAAGGGGGGAGTGTTTGCGGCGCTGGAGGGACGTTGCCATGGAGGGTCCGATGCGAGCAAATTTTTGTCATTGCGTCCGTTTTAGCGCTCTGGTCGCCCTTGCTCTTGTTTGCTTTCAAGGACTGGTGGACCATTCGCGCGCGGGGCCGGCAACGCAAAGCGCCACCACAAGGAGTGGCTACGCTCTCGGCGCAGACCGTTGCGGCGATGGTACTCAGGGCTTTCCAAAGCTGCAGATCGGGATGCGGTCCGGCTATTGCGCCGGCCTCGTGGCCAGCAAGGCCGACGGATTGGTGTTTCCGCGATCGATCGTGCAGATCCCGGACTCGAGCCTGTTCGTTGTTGCCGACATGGGGGCCGGCTGGAGTCCCCGGCAGGGCCGGTTGCTGCTGCTTGATCCGGCAGCACCAGAAGGCAAGCGCATCAAGGTCCTGATGACGAAGCTGGACCTGCCGCATGGTCTGGCGGTCGGGGTCGATCGCCGGATCTACGCGAGCACGGTCGAAAAGGTGTTTCGTTTCGACCCGCTCGCGGGCGACCCTGAAGCGACGGTCGAGGTGATCATCCAGGGTCTTCCGGGCCTCCAGCCCAAGCTGTCCGACGGCACCAGGCTGACCCGAAATAGCCTCCATCCGCTCAAGCATTTCATATTTGACAAGTCCGGACGCATCTACATCAACATCGGTGCGCCAACCGACCGCTGCGCTACCAGTACGCCCGAGCTCAAGCCATGCGCCGCGGGAGAAGGCGCGGCGCCGCTCGCCTCGATCTGGGCATTTACCCCTCCGGCGAGCGGAATCTTCCCGGCTGTGAAACCTGGCGATCCGAACCCTTCGCTCGAAATCTATGCGCGTGGTTTGCGCAATTCGATGGCTATTGCTGCTCACCCGCAATTTCCGGAGGATGGTTTTGCCTTGCTGCAGGCTGAAAACGCCCGCGACCTGCCCGATTCGGCAAAGCCGAATGAAGAGTTGAACGTTCTCGAAAAGGGCAAGCACTACGGCTGGCCCTACTGCTACGATCTCGTCACCGAGAGCCCGGAATACAGGGCCTTCCTGCAGACGAAAACCCCCTATCAAAAGTTCTGCACGAATGCCGCGTCATATCAGAAGCCCCACTCGTTGATGCCGCCGCACGCGGCTCCGCTCAGCATGTTCTATTACCAGGGGGAGAAATTCCCGGAGCTCAAAGGCAAGCTGATGGTCGGGCTTCACGGCTATCGGCCTACGGGTAGCCGCGTGATCTTTTACGATGTGGATGCGAAGGGCTTTCCAAAGATCAGTCCCGCCCCGGTGCGCTATAACGTAAGCTGCGCTACCCCGCCGACCCAGGTATTTCGGACGGAGCAGGAGCGTCAGATTGCTGCCGCCGCCTTCGGGGAGCTGATATCGCATTGGTACAAGGTGGACGGTGTGCGTCCGCAGGGCGCGCCGGTCGGAATGACCGTGGCCTCCGATGGCGCCATCTGGCTGGTGGAAGACAAAAATCAAACAGTCATCCGAATCGATGCCGATCCGACGGCGGCCTCGGCCAGCGCGCTTTCTTGTAGTTCCAGGACCGAAGCGCAGATCAAGGAGCTGATCACCTTCGTCGCCAACGACAGGGAGAGTTCCAATCGCCTCTCGCAGGTCCGTGTCGGCCTGGTCGAGCGGCACTGTCGCGGGTGTCATTCGGATTTTGGCCTCAAAGCGAACCAGAATGACCGTCAGAAGGATCAGGCTGTGCTGCGTTTTCTGCTGAGCCAGGACGGGTGGATCTATCCGGGAGATCCTGAAGCCGGCCGGTTGCACATTCGTGTCTGGGGAAAGGGTGCCGAAAAGATCATGCCGGCCAATGGCCATGAGCTACTCGCCGGCGAACCAGGCTACAAGGAGCTGCTGGAAACGCTCGACCTGTTCGTCGCGAAACTCAGGCCCGGCGCGCGCAGTCCAGCCGATCGCTGATTGTCGGCGGGCGGAATTCTTCGATCGGAAAGACCGTGACATTGCGACTCAATGGTTCGGCAATCAGCGGCTCGGCAATCGGTGCGCTCCTCGTCGGAGCCGTATTGGTCACCGCGGTGGCCGCGGAGCCCGGCTTGTTCGAGAGCCGTCAGCTCACGCCATCGCGCGAGTACACCTTCGGGATCGAAGGACCCGCCGTCGATGGGACCGGCACGTTGTATGTCGTGAATCACCTAAAGCAGGGCACGATCGGCAAGGTGAACCCCGGTGCGCCCAACTCCGAAACCTTTGCCGAGCTTCCGGCGGGAAGCGTTGGAAACGCGATCCGCTTCAGCCGCGATGGACGCATGTATGTTGCCGACTACAAGAATCACAACGTGTTTGTGTTCGAGCGCGGTCAAAATGAACCTCGTGTCTATTTTCATTCTGACCAGTTCAATCAACCGAACGACCTGACGATCGCCGCAGACGGCACGATCTACGCGAGCGATCCGCACTGGAAGCGCCATGACGGTCAGGTTTGGAGGATCAGGCGCGGCCCGGACGGCAATGGCGTCGGCGAGGTCATGTCGAGCGCTCGCAAGATGAGTACGACCAACGGCATTGACCTGAGCCCTGACGGAAAGACCCTGTATGTGGGCGAATCCGACACACGCGAGATATGGGCTTATCGGTTGGACGGGGCGCTGCTGGCTGCGCAACGCCTGATCAGGAAATTCAGTGATTTCAGCATTGACGGCTTGCGTACGGACATCGACGGCCGAATTCTCGTGGCCAGGATATTGAAGGGCACTGTCGCCGTCCTGTCGCCGGATGGGAAAATCGAACGTGAAGTGATCCTGAAGGCGAAGGAGCCGACCAATCTCGCGTTTGGCGGGCCTGATGGAAAAACCGTTTATGTCACCCAACGCCAGGGCGGATTCATCGAGAGTTTTCGGGTCGATCGTCCGGGCCGCGAATACTGCCTGCAAATGACCGACACGGCGGCCACCTCCTGCCGCCCGCTCAAGGGGTCTTGATAGCTGTGTTTCGGATCGGCCCGGCGGCTTAACTCTTCACCGCGGCGCGCCATGCGGTCCAGGGACTGGCGAAATCGAGGTGTCCAGCCGGCAGCGGTAGCCACTCGGCGAAATCGGGAAACGCGCGCAGGCCGTCGGCGAACAGTGGAACGCCGTGAGGACGTTCGGTGTCCTCGCCGGCGAGTTTCGCCAGAGCCGCGGTATCGGGAATGTCGCCGAAGAAGCGCTTCATGTTCGCGACCACTTGGCGCAGTTCGTCCTTCCGGCCACGCCGCAACGCCTCGTATGAGGCGAGCGTGGACGCAATCGGATCGAGCCATTTTGCGTCGAGCAGCTCGGTCAATTCGTCCGCCGGGACCTCTTTCCGGAGATCGCGCCGCTTGCGGAATGCGCGGTTCGCTTGCGCAAGAAACCGGACGTCGCGCAAGTGATTGCGCCCTTTCACCCGGTCTTTCATGTCGGTCGGCAGGTGATCCACCAAATGCCCGAGCGGCAGTAGATACTGCGACACGCGCGGATTGCCCTCATCATCCAGGGTAAGCGTGATGAGCATTCCCCGGTTGGGGCTGGCGAGGCTGGCGATAGTGTAGGGAGCCTGATCATCGATCCTCAATGAGACGAGTTTCCAGCCTGGCGCCGCCGCGAAATACGCCTCGCAGATTCCCGGCATGTCGGGCGCCTGCGTCGCTGTCCCCCAGGTCACGCCGGCGTCGCGGGATAGACCGACGTGCAATTTCGTATCGACGTCTTCAAATCCCGCCAGCATATAGATCGGCGAAGCGCCCGCCTGCTCGCCGGAAAAATTGTGCAACGGAAGCCCGGCGAGCTTGGAGTAGTCGCCGGTCGACCCCAGGATTCGCCCGCCACCGACCAGCGCCAGCCACAGGTCTAGATCCGGATCGGTGATTGCGCCGTCGAGCGATTCGGAAAAATCGACGGCGCCATCATGCACCGCGTAACTGGGCAGCTTGCTTGCGATCGCAACATGCGGCGCGCTTTGCTGCCATTCGGCGACGTTCAGGGTGCCGTCCTGTCCCGGCTCCAAATTGATTTCTTGCCGTTTGAAGACATGACCATGCAGATTGCGCAAGGTGCCGAAATAGCGCCCCGTCGGCAGCGTTACGCGCGCCGACGTGTTGAAGACCGCCTCCTCTCCGGTGTTCACGTTGTCCAGTTGGAACATTGTGCCGTCCGGCACAACGATATCCATGTTCGACTCCGCCCCCACTTCCGGTACGCGGCCTATTGGCTCCAAGGTCGACTCGGGCGTCCCCGGGGCGATGCGCTTGAATATGAGACTGCGATCCTCATAAAGGTCCAACGGCATGGGAGTGGCGGTCTCAACGACCTCGTTCTTCAGCCGCAATAAAACCGTGTAGTCATCCGGCTCCAGCGCCAGGACGATGGGCTGATTGACCAGCGGCTGGCGTTCCTCGGCTCTGGAGTGACCTCGTCTGTACACGAGCTCTCCGTCGAGCGGCGCCGGCGCGTCTTCAATGGCGATCGTGCACTTCGACATGGGAATGGGACGCAGCGTCGCCAGCAATCCGTCGCTCTCGCCGTCGGAGCCTTCGACCCTGCTGGTGATCTTCTGTTTGTCTGCAAGCAGGCCTTTCAAATGGCTCCGCAGCGAGTCGTAGCGGACGAACATCTTGTCGTTGACCTGCGCCTGCCATACCTTGGCCCGGCCCCGGCCGCGCAAGCCGGCCAGCAACGTCGCGGAAAACGTGCCGTTTGCCGCCGCCACGGCTCCGTCCACGGTCGACTGGAGGACGTAGGTCGAGGCTTCGCCGGACGCCTGCGGGTCGATCGGCAGCAGCGAACCGATCTGGATCTGGCTGGCGTTGAGCTCGTTGCGGCAGGCGTCGACAAAATAATAGTGCCGGCCGGTGCCGAGATGATCGCGCAGCCACGCGATGATCGCATCAAGATTGAGGCAAGCGTTGCCCGACAAGGCCGGATCCTCGAAATCGGACGCGATCACGATGTCGGCCCGACTGCCGGGCCTCTCGACAAACGAAAAGCCGTGGCCGCTGAGGAAGAAATAGAGCTCTTCCGTGGCGCTTTGGCCCTGGTCCTTGAGCTTGAGCATCGCCTTGCGAATGTCATTGCTGGTTGCGCCGACGCCGCCGGGCTGCACCGGGTCGGAGCAAAAAATCAGTTGCGTGTCATTGTCCTGGCGGCCTTCTGCCTTCCATTTTTCCAGCAGCCAAGCCTTGAAATCCAGTCCCGCCTGGAGCGTTCCCGGCAGGCTCTTGGCGATGCCGCCGACCTGCACTTTCGGATAATTCTCGACGGCAATGATGAGGCCGCGGACAGCCATGGTCGGCTCACGGTTGGGCGGACTGGACGAACTTCCGCAGTTCCTGCGCGTCCACCGCCTCGTTGCGGTACATGAAGTGCCCGGCGCGGTGGATACCGGCGACCTTGCCGCTGCTCATGGAAAAAATCGGCGACCCCGAGTTGCCCTGCGTGGTCGAGCAGTCGTGGAACAGCGACGGCGTTTCGGTGCCGTCGAGCACTTCGCCGAGCGCCGCGCGCTTGACCCCAAAATCATTGCCAAAAACGCCGGAGAGGAACAGCGGATTGTTGACCGGGTCTTTGCCCGGATAGCCGATCGCCACCACCTTCGTAGTCTCGGTCGCGCCGGCCGGGTCCATCTCAACGGCCGGCCGTCCCAGCTTGGCGACGGTGAGCAGCACCATGTCCAGCTTTGGATGGACTGCCGCCACGCCGTCAATCGAGACGATGTCCACCCTGTCATTGGACGAGTCGATCTCCTGCTTGAAGACGACGCGCGCCGCCCCCGGTGTCAGCACTTCCGCGCCGAAGGACAACACGCCGAGAACGTGCCGGTTGGTCGCCAACACGCCATCTGCCACCAGGAAGCCGGTGCCGACGTGCTTGAACTTCCGATCCTCCACCCGGCCGATCGACGGTACCAGCGGTTTGACGAGGTCGCGAAAGGCGCTCCAGGAGTCCTTCAGTTCCGCCGGATAGAGATTGTGACCGCCCTGGTCAGGCAGATCGGCGAGTGCGCCGTTGCGCGAGAACACCACAGGTCGCAGCAGCCGCACGACGATTTCCAGCGCGGTGAGCTCCTCGACAGTCGGGGTCTCGCCTTGATGCAACTTGTCGAGCGCGGACTGGGCCAGCGGCTCGCTGTCGGGAATATTGGCAGGGCCGATGATCGCTTTCACCTTGGCGACGGCCTCGGTGACCTGGTGGTTGCCGAGGGCACGGACGGCGCGGTCGCGCAGGAACTGCTCTCGCTTGCCGATGGCCATGGCCGCTAGACCAACGTCTTCTCGTAGACGACCTCACGGGTCGGAGTGAGGATCTGCTCCTTGAGCGACGGACCATCGAGGGTCAGCACGGCGTAACCGTGCGGCGTGAACTTGTCTTCCTCACCCTTGATGTACTCGTTGCGTCCTGACAGCACGACCGCGTTCGGTAGCGCGTTCCCCTCGATCGTCTGCGCCGGACTGCGCCGCCACTCGGCCTTGGCGTAGGCTGGCTCACCGGCGCGCGGCAGATTGCCGGTCTTGGTGCCGCTTTCCGGCATGCCGCTGTGGCCGATGCAGCGCGCCAGGATGCCGAAGTTCTGGTCGGGTCCCTCGAACACTGTGCAGCGATGTTCGTGGCCCCAGTACCAGCCGAAAATCCGCTTGCTGCGAAGGATGTCGCCGAACTCCGGATGGTTCCAGAGCTTGCTGCCCTGCTTTTCGAAATGCGAATAAAGCTGGTGGTGGGAGAACAGCACCACCTTGCGATCGCCGGCCTTGGCCAGGATCTTCTTGAGCCATTCGATCTGCTCGGCGTCGATATCGTGATCGATATAGGCGACGTCCAGCCCCACCAGCGTCCAGTGCTTGTTCTGGAAGGCGAAGTAGCTGCCCTCCTGGCCGAACTTCGGCAGGATGTCGTTGAAGTAGGCGTCGCCGCCGGAATACATTTCGTGGTTCGAATTCACCGCACGATTGACGGCTCCGTTTCGCGACGGCCACAGGTCGAGGAAGCGCTGCTTCACCTCGCTCGACGTGCCGGAATAGTAGACGTCGCCGAGGTGCAGCAGCATGGCAAACGGGTCCGGATCCTCCCGCACCGATTTCGCGATCCGCGGCGCGCCGTACAGGCCGGTACCCCAGTCGCCGAGCACGCCGATCCGCCCCTGGTCCGGAAAAGGCTCGGCAAGCGCGGCGGCCGGACGTTTCATGGGGTGCGGCTTGAGATGCTTGAGTTTCTCCCACGCCACGCTGGCCCAGCCGAACCAGTCGTCGGTATCGAACTTCGCCTCCAGGCCGCCACTCGGCAGCGGATCGAATTTCAGGTTGGCCGCTTCGCCGGACGCGATCAGGCTCTGCAGGCGCGATGTCGGGCCGTGTTGCGGCGTCGTCAGGACCAGCGCGCCGGCCTCGTGTTCGGCGCGGCGCAGTTCGTTGAGCACGTTGCCCATGGCGGCCATGACGGTGGCCCTTTCCAACGGGGTGGCCGTGAGATCCTTGTTGGCCACCTCCGTGAGGTTGCCGACCGCTTCCTGGCCGGTGAGCACCTTCTCCACTTCGCGGAAAGTAACGACGACCGGCTCTTGGGGCTCAGTGGTCTGCATGTTGCGATGTCCAATCTGATCAGGAGGCTTCGTCAGGTGAAAACAAGACCGATGTACCGCTCGCTCGGCGCGCTATTGCCAAGCCAGATTGTATTCTTCGGGAAACGGCCCGTCCGCGCCGGCACCCGGACCGTTGCCGTAAAGCGCGCCGTTGCGGCGGCTGATCCTGGCCTTGCCGGCGATATTGTTTCTCAGCATGACCTGGCGGACCATTTCCGGAATCATCACCATGCCGACATATTTTCCGAGGCATTCGTGTGAACCGAAGCCGAAATTGAAGTGATGATACCAGTTTCGATTGGGATTGAAGATTTCCGGCTTGTCATAGGCGTAGCTGTCGAACATCGCCGACTGCGATATCAGCAGGACGTTGGTGCGGGCGGGAATAGCGGTATTGCGATCGGTGCCTTTGGCGATGACGTAATCGGTCGAGGCTTGCCGGAACATGTAAGGACTGATCGGCACAAAGCGCAATGCTTCCCAAACCATGGAATCGAAAGCGGCCGGGTCGGCGAGCGCGGCCTTTTGCTTGACGTCGTCCAGCAAGTCCGGCCGGTGCACGAGAAAAAACTCGATGACCTGCGCGACCGCCTGCGATGTCGTCTCGATCGCCCCGATCAGGAGACCGCCCGCGTTGACGGCGACGCGGGTTATGGGGAAATCCACCTCCTTGGCGAACCTGGAGCGGAGCATCCGCTTGACCATGTCGTCTTTCGACTGGCGCGGCCCCGGCTTGCAGCCGAGCAGCCGGCACAGCAGGTTGCCGAGCAGCCGCAGCGGCGCGAGAATGATCCGCACGATATTCCCGAGGATGACCGTGACCAGCTTTCGGGCCATGAGCACGGCGATGTAGCAAACCAGCTTCTCGGTAACCTCATCGTGCTTTTTCACGATGTACTGAAATTGATCCGGCGGGTTGAGATCGAAAGGCTGGTTGTGGAAGGCGTCGTACTGGTTCCAGTACGACCATTCGATCAGCTCTTCCCGCTTCACGCCGTCCAAGCCGAAATAATCCTGCACCAGATGCGCAGGAACCATGCGGCAGTATTGGTTGACGATTTCGATGGACCCGCCGGCATCGTCGAGAACCTTCCGAGCCGTGTTTTCGATCAGGGTCCTGACGCGGGGCAGGTCCTCGCGGTTCAGCAGGCCCTGCATCAGCGACTTTTCGCGATAATGCAGGGCGTCGTCGTCGTGCGCCATCAGATAGCCGACTTCGGTCGGGGTGACGCCCATCTTGGGCTTGTAGAGATCGACCGTGAACACCGCGGGCATTTGCATGACGTCGGTCAGGTCGCTGAACAGGGTGACCAGCGTGCATTCGGGCGTCACCAGGATGGGACGCTGCTCCCGGAGCTGCTTGAAGAATGCAAGCGGCTCGGTTTTCATCCAGCGCTGGACCAATCGGTACTTCTGATCGTCCGGCGCGGCGTCGTATTCCTGCAGGTAATTCCGCTGTCCGTCGGCCATTGTGCGCCCCACCCGTGATTGCCACAGCCTTTGCTAAAGCGACCTCAAGTACTCGATCAAAGCCTGTCGTTGTTCTTCCGTCAGAGAGCAGTCCGGGTCGGCCTTCGCGGGATTCTTGTCGATGATAGCCTTGGCGACGTCCTTGTCCGGCAGCCGACGCGTGATCGAACAATATCCTTCGTGTCCTGTGTTGTGGTTGCCCCGCTGTAGGTCGGTGTGAAACTGGGTGCCATCGTAGCCGGCGCTCTTGAACCCGACCTTGTCTGGATCGAACTCGCGGGCGCCGACCTCGAATGATTTTGGCCGTTCGGCGGCAGGAACCAGGAGATCCCATAAGGTTGGCACCGAGCCGTTGTGCAGATACGGCGCCGTCGCCCAGATGCCGTTCAGCGAGCGGCCCTTGTAGGCGTGCAGACTGGCATAGGGCTGCGCCGTCGTGTCCGGACTGTAGTCCCCGTCCTTGACGCTCGGGTGGATCGTGTTGTCGGCAAACGACATGACCAGGGCATAGACCCATTCGACCATGCGCCGGGGCCACCATTTATCGGCGTCCGGCGTGGCGATGACGCCTTTGGTCGCAGCCGTGAGGATTTGCACGACCGGCGCGTCTTCCTTGACGACGAGAGGTCCCGCGGGAGTGTCCTGGTAGGTGTCCTTGAAGTTGCCGGACTGGCCGTTGCGCTTGACGCTGTTTTCCGCCATCGCCGGATCGGTGCCGATCCTATCGGCGTCGGACATGTGGCCGACGACGATCCGGTCCCAGGCCGACCGGTCCACCACCGTGTGGCAGCGCTGGCAGCGATCGATGTAGATCAATTCGCCCTGGAACCTCTGCGCCTCATTGAACCTCTTGTCGCTGCCCGGGCAGTATTTCGGGTGCGACGGAGGCACGCCCTTCTGCGGCTCCGGAAGGTAATATTCATTCGCGGCATTGCGGCAGAACGGCCATTCCGGCGATTTGAGATCGCGCAAGCGGCTCTCCAGCCGCTGCAGGTTGAATATGTTGATGGACGAATTGAACCCAATGACATGCTTTTTGTTGTGCTGGCCGCTCAGCAGCGCGGAGAGGCTGAACTGCTGCAGCATGGCAAACGGGTGACGCCACGACGTATCTTGTTCTCCCCAGTCGAGGATCCCGAACACCCCGATCACCTCGCCGGTATTGCGGCCGAGCGGCCCAGGTCCGGCATTGGCCGCGAGCCCGTTCCATTGAAGATAGTCGGAGTGCGAGATGTCCCACAGGAACGGATAACTGACCGGAGCATCGGGAGCGTTGAAGATCTTGTCTCTGACATAGAGAAATTCTTTTGGCTCCAGGCCCGGATAGCCTGGTGCCTTGGACAGCAGCCGCGCCACGATCGTGGCAAATTCGTCGTCGCTGAAGACAATTCCACGGCCCAAGCCTTCGAGGACCTTCTCGATCTCGGCGCCGCTGAGGACGCGCCTCCCGGTGGGAAGAACGACCAGCGCCAGCTCCTTGGCAAACTGAGCTTTGCTGATGGCGTATTGGACGACGCGGTTGTAGATGCGCCCGAAGGCATCCAGCCGGGCATGGCCATATTCGACCTGGCTGTGGTTGATCGTGTTGTAGCGCTGCAGCGTGTTCTTCCACTTTTCTAGATCGTCGACGACCTCTTTCTCGGAGCGGTAACCGTTGTTCAGTTTCAGCACGTCCGCGACGAAGGACTTTCGCTTGTCGCCGTTTTGGGCGGCCTCCATGGCCTTTTGTAATTTGGTCAAGAAGCCGACCATGTCGGCCATCGCCGGCCCGCCGTCGATGCGGATGGCCTGGCCTTTGTAGTTGACCTGGCCGGTGTGGCAGGCGGCGCAGGTGTGGCCGACGTAGTCCTGGCCCCGATAGGTCGTCTTCACAAAGCCGACCGGCAGGGCGTCGGGATTGAAGAAGGTTTTTTTCTGCGGCAGATAGCGGAACTTGTCGATGTTCTTGTCGGACCGAAACAACTCATCCGAGTCGGCCTGCTTGAGGACCAGGAAAAAGTCGTAGGGCATCAGCCCCGAACCCTGCGACGTGTTGTAGAACCACAGGCTGTCGTTGGCGGTCCAGCCCTGCTCCAGATAGCGCGGCTTCGAATAGCTTTCGCCGAATGCGCCGCCGGCGATGGCGATGGCGCCGCGATCGGGATCCGTATCCCAATGCTGATAGATTTTTGCGTAGACGATCGGTGCGATCGCGAGAATGACAACGGCCAAGAGGGTGAGCGGAACGAAATTCGGATGCCGCTTCAGGAACTTGAACACTGGATAAACGAGCCGGTAGAGCATGGCGGATTTCCCCCTGCGCCACGACCCGGACATCGCGCCAGTCGGGCCCCCGTTTCCGGAACCACGACTATAGCAACCCAAACGAGATATCTCAAACTAAAGCAACCCCTCCATTTTCATTGTACAGGCAGGCCGCGCCGACGATGTTGCCGAGTTCTATCGCGGCCGGCAGATGTCTGCCCAGGCTGATGCCGGGAAATCCGACCGCCATCCCGCGAACATGCGTTTCTGGCAAGCGGCAATCCCGATCGGCCATGTCCCAGAAATTCGCATGAGTTCTGAGGAACTTGGAAGCTCCGAATCCGTTGAATAGCGCCCCCTTGCCGGCATGAGAGGCGGACCGCCAATGTGTGCTTACCCCGATCGGGCTCCAAACGGCATCAGTATTGAAAAACCAAAGCAGAATCAAAAGAACCAGGCCCGGGAATCGGCGTCGTTATCATCCTGTCGCATTGCTGCAGCAAGGGTCTGGCGCGGACTCGTGCGCCGCCGATCGAGGCCCAGCCCCGTGTTCACCAGCCCCCTGAATGCCCGCGGCCGCATCAATTCGGTCCCTCGTTTCATCATCGATTCCGAAGTGGTGGCCGTGGTGGCGCTCCTCAGTACGGCACTGGTCATAGGCCTTGCGACGGCGGGCGACTACGGAATGACGGTCGATGAGTTCAATACCGACGACTACGGTCCAAAGGCGCTTGCCTGGTACACAAGCGGGTTTACCGACCGCTCCCACTTTGAAACCGTCGAGCAGTACCTTTGGTACTACGGTCCCTGGTTCCACATGCTCACGGCGTTCGCACAGTCGTTCAATCTCGCGAACCCGGTGACCGTTCGCCACGCGATGACCTTCTCGGTTGGCCTTATGGGTCTCGCGGCGCTTTTGCCGATGGCCCGCCTGACGGTCGGACGCTGGGCCGGCCTCGCTGCGATCAGCCTGTGCCTGATGACCGGCTATCTCTATGGCAGCCTGTTCTTCACCCCGATCGACGTGCCCTTTCTGGCGGCGATGACATGGGCCACGCTCGCGGTCATCCTGATGGCGCAGCGTGTCGTGCCGTCCTGGCCGGCAACGATCTGTGCCGGATTGCTGACCGGGCTGGCGATCGCAACCCGCACCGGTGGGATCATCACCCACGCCTATCTGCTCGGCGCCATGGTCTTAGGCGCGATCGCGGCCGTTGTTCACCACGGCTATTCGGCGAAGCTTGACCTGCTCCGGATCTCTGCGCGCACGCTTTGCGTGATGGCGATCGCCTGGACTACGGCAATAGCGCTTTGGCCGTGGCTGCAGATCGGAAACCCGTTTTGGCAATTCAAGATCGCCCTCGTGCATTTCACTACCATCCCGATGTCGTTTCAATTTCCGCATTGGGGAGAGCTCGTATGGACCAATGCCCCGCCTGCTACCTACATTCCGGCGCAGCTTCTCGCGCGCCTCCCCGAGGCATTCATTCTCTGCCTGCTGGCAGGACTCGCATTCGGGCTTGCCACGACGATTGGGTTTTCGCGCGCATGCCTGCAAGGTGCCCGGCTGCGCGGAACAGCAGGCCTTCGCGCTCCGGTTCTCTTCCTCGCGCGGTCGCGTGGCATTCTCGTGCTATGGGCGGCAGCCATATTTCCGATCGCATTCCTGATCGTTCAGCGCTCGACGCTCTATGACGGAGTTCGCCACGTCCTCTTCATCATTCCGATCCTGGCGGTGGTCGCCGGTGCAGGATTTGCACGGCTGCTTCCCACCCTTGCCACTTGGCGGCGCGTTCCGGCCCTCGCGTCTGCGGCTGGCGGGGCCTACGTCGGAATGATGATTTGGACGCTCGTCTCATTGCATCCCCTCGAATACGTCGCCACCAACCTGTTTGCCGGCGGCCTCAAGGGGGCCTATGGGCGGTTTGAGCATGACTACTGGTCCGTCGCTGCGACAGTCGCTCTGCGCCGCCTGGAGCAGCGGCTCGACTATGAGAGCGCTCACCGCGGCGCCGAGCGCACACCGACCATTCTGATGTGCATCGGTGCGCGTGAAACCATGGTCGGACCGATATTCGGCCGGGCATGGATCATCGAAGTCGATCCACTGAAGGCGGATTTTATCATTGAAACGGAGCGTTGGCGTTGTGCCGGCGGCTCGTCCGCGGTCCTTATCGATGAGGTCAGGCGCTTCGACCGAGCCTTTGCCTGGACCTATGCCCGGCAGCCCGCGGCAATCAACCAGGTCAACTTGAGCAGCCGTCCTGCTCAATGATCAGCGCCGCTTTGAAGGCTGCCAGGAATGTGACCGGCTGTCTTCGGAGGGATGACGGGACACCGGCAATATGCCGTGCTCGTTCAATGACCGTGTCCTTTGCTGAATTCGGCCGGGCTGTAGCGACCCTGGTAGGGATTCGATGGGGACCAGAACCCATCAAAACCGGGTTCAAACACGAGCATGTTCCACGCCAGCAACGAGAAACCGAAAAGGGCGATCAGCACATGCAAGAGGACGATGCAGACTTCCTTGCGGTCGTTTTGCGCGCGCATGGACCGATCGGGCAAGGTCGTAGGCATCGCCGCCTCCAATGACTCTTAGGTCCTCGATATCTCCTCCAGGTGACAGGATTGTTACAGTCGCGGTGCCACTCCTGGACGCCGCCGCCGGTGCGGACGCTGCGAACGGCGAAGGCATCGGCCTCGCGATGTCAGAGCGTCAGTGTCGCTCGCCGGCCAATTCACGGCCAAAATGGTTTCGTCTTGGCAAAGGCGCCATAGGCACGCTCTGCGTCCTTGAGCACGGAGGCGATGCGCGCCTCCTCGCGGCCCGACAGACGCCCGGCGGCGAACGCCTTCCGGGCGCGACCGCGGTGCCGCCTGCCGCCGGCATCGTGTCCATCGACAAGCCGCTCGGTCAGCCCTTCGTGCACCGAAATGTCATTCAAGTCGCCAAGGGCGTCCTGCAGCTTCTCCAGTCCGGCCACGAATTTATCTCGCCGGCGCGCTGACTTCTTGCCCGGAAAGGCGCCGGCAAAGAATTCCGCCGCGTAGCGGAGTTTCTTCGCCTGAATGCGCAACTTGTGCCGGCGCTGCGCGGACAGAGCATCGAGGTGCCTGCCTCGTTTCAGAATCGATTTCCTGCGTCGGTGCAGCTCGTCCGCGGCGGCGACAGCGATCGGGCCGTCCCTGAGCATGGGAGCGAAACCGCCGGGGCTTCGAATCCACTCGCCATCCCCGATCCAGGCCGCGGTATCGAGAATGAGGCAACGGAAGCGCGCAGAGGCAACGGCGGCATTGGCGCGGACATAGGCCTCCCTGCGCCGCTGTCGGAGTTCCCTGGTCAGGACCTTCACTCCCGGCCCATTGGGCTTGCCGGCGGCCACGGGCTTCACCACGCGCTTCATGAAGACGTCGAGCTCGCGCGCCGGTCCCAGCTCCCCGCTGATCCATTTGAATTCGGCTTTCATCGCGAGCGTCTGCGGGTCGGCAAGCATGCCGGAAAACAGCGAGATCGCCGCACGCAGTCGCCGCAGCGCAACCCGCATCTGATGCAGGCCTTCAGGATCGCCGCTTTGCATGGGAGACTGGTTGACGACCAGGTGGTACAGGCACGCGCCTGCAACGGCTTGGAAGGCGGACTGCTGATTGGCCTCAGGCGCAATCATGACCGGCGCCGCTTTGGCGGCGGTCAGCGGCTCTCCGGCAATGAGTGCGTAGCCGCGCTCGGCCTTGCTCCTGGCGGCTAGCTGGAAGGGAATTTCCGCCGCGAGCGCGCGTGCCAGCTTGAAGAGCTCAGCGGAGTCTCCCTGCTTGAGCTCCAATTCCACCTCGCAGAGAGGCGATGACTGCCGGCCGGCCTCGACCTTCCCCTTGTCGACGGTCAGCTCGATCTTGCTGTTCCCACTGCGGACCGGATAGACGGTGCGCCGCACCCGGGTCTCGAACACGGGCTTGAGTTCACGACGCACTTTCCCGCTCAGCAAAGGTTCGAGAGCAGTGCCGCGCGCGGCGTCGAGATCGGGCACCTTGCCGCCGATGTCGCGCTCCCATTCGTTGCGAACGAACAACGCGGCCCTTTCACCGACATCCTGCTTGATGGTCTGCACATAGCGCCGCCCCACGCGCCGCACGCGCAGCGACACACCTTGGTTGCGCAGCGTCAGCTTGTCGGTGTCGAAATAGACCGAGACCAGGGTAGCCGGTCGTGCCGATCGCTTGCCTGCCGCCTTCAGCACGCCGCTGCGGACCAGCCGTGCCAGGCCATGGTCGTCGACTTCGAGCTTGAGCTCGATTTCACGCGGGGGCGACATGGGGATTCACGCTGAAATGGTCTCTGAAGTGGAACTCCAGGATGCCCGATTGCATCGCCGGTTTCCAGATAGGCTGGGGAGAGATGGGCAGCGATTATGACAATTGTGACAGCCAATGCCGTCCCCGGACCGGCTCAGCGTGTGGGGCCGTCAGAATGCGGGCCTTCCAAAACAGCTACGCTCTAATGTCCAGCCATATGACGGCCGATTTCAGTAAGATCGGCTTCGCTCGCACGCGCCTCGTAGACGAATTGGCCGTTGAACATCACCAAGATTCGATCGGCAAGCTCGAGCAATTCGTCGAGGTCCTCGCTGACCAGCAGCACGGCGGCACCGCGGTTTCGGACCGCCATGATCTCGGCATGGATCTGCGCCACCGCGGCAAAATCGAGTCCGAAGCAGGGGTTCGCCGCGATCATGATGTCGACCTTGCCGCCGAGCTCGCGCGCCAGCACCGCTCGCTGGACGTTGCCGCCGGACAGTTCGCCGATCGGCGTGTCATAGGTGCGGGTCTTGATCTTGTAGCGATCGATCTGACGCGCGGCCTCTTCCCGGATTCGCGCGTGATTGAGCCACCAGCCGGCAAGGGCGAAGGGCGCTCGATCAAACTCGCGGAAGGCGAGATTGTCGGCGACGCTCATGCGCGCCACACAGGCATTTTTCAGCGGCTCCTCGGGAAGGCATGACAGTTTGTGCCGGCGCATCTCCTTGCGCGTCGCATGGTAAGGCTCGCCTCCCATGCGGATCTCCCCTCGTTCAGCCTCGCGCTGGCCGGCAAGCACTTCCATCAGCTGACGCTGGCCATTGCCGGAGACGCCCGCAACACCGACGATCTCGCCGGAATGGACGGTGAGGGAGGCTTGTCGCACCGCGGGCTGGCCGGCATCGTCAAGCGCATCGAGCCGGTCGATCGCCAGCCGCGGGACGCCGAATGTCCCGGAGCGCGCCGGCTGAACGGTCAACTCCTCGGCGCCGATCATGGCGCGCGCCATGGCGTCGGGCGTCAGCGATTTGACCGGACCCTTGGCGGCGAGCTGGCCGCGCCGCAGGATCGTCACGTCGTCGGCGAACGCCATCACCTCGCGGAACTTGTGGGTGATCATGAGGATGGTGAGATCGCCCTTCTTTACGAGACCGCGCAGCATCCCCAGCACTTCATCGGCTTCCCGCGGCGTCAAGACCGAGGTCGGCTCATCAAGGATGAGGAATCGTCGTTTGAGATAGAGCTGCTTGAGAATCTCGCATTTTTGCCGCTCGCCGGCGGACAGGGCCGAGACCTTGGCGCCGAGCGGCACGCGAAACGGCATGGTTTCGAGGAAGGATTCAAGCTCCTGCATTTCCTTGCGCCAATTGACGACCGCGGGCAGTTCGTCGCGCGCGAGCACGAGATTCTCCGTCACCGTCATCGCCGGGACGAGCGTGAAGTGCTGATAGACCATGCCCAGGCCGAGCGCATGGGCGGCGCGGGGGTTTCCGATCGGCTGCTCGCGGCCTCCGACCAGGACGGCGCCGGCGTCCGGCTGATAGTAGCCCATGATGCATTTGACCAGCGTGCTCTTGCCGGCACCGTTCTCGCCGAGGAGGGCATGAAAGCTGGCCGCAGCGACCTTCAGCGATACGTCATCGAGCGCGACGAATTCGCCGAAGCGCTTGGTCATTGCGACTGCTTCGACAGCCAGGGCAGATGGGATGGCTTCACCGCTCTCCGCGTTGGGCATGCGGTCGCTCCTGTCGGCACTTCGCCCGAGGCTGAAGCTACCGGGTGATGCTCAATTCCGCCGGCGCTCCGATCAGGCTGCGCTTGGGAGAGCAGGTGATGATCATGATCAGCAAGGTCAGGATGTAGGGGGCGGCATTGAAAAGGTGATAGCCCTGGGTCACGCCCACTGATTGCAGCGCGGGGCCAAGCGCGGCTGCGCCCCCGAACAGGAGCGCTGCCCAGAAGCAAAGCATCGGATTCCAGCGCGCGAAGATCACAAGCGCGACCGCCGTGATGCCTTGCCCGCTCGAGAGACCTTCGTTCCAGCTTCCCGGATAGACCAGCGACAGAAACGATCCGCCGATGCCGGACAGAAACCCGCCCGCCATCGTGGCACGCAGACGAATGGGGTTGACCGAATAGCCCATGGCGCGTGCCGCATCCGCGCTTTCGCCGGCGGTCCGCAGAATGAGCCCCCAGCGCGTCGTTCGCAGCGCCCAGACCAGCAACGGAGCAAGCGCAACCCCGATCAGGAACAGCACGTTGATCTGCAACACGGCCCGGAGCTGCGGAATGTCGGTCCAGAACCCGACATCGATCGAGGGCAGGATGGGCGCGCTCGGCTCGATCAGCGGTTTCCCGAGATAGAACGCAAGGCCGGTCCCGAACAGCATGAGCGCGATGCCAACCGCGATGTCGTTGACGCGCGGCAGTCCGCAAATCGACGCGTGCAAGGCTCCCAGCAGAGCGCCGGCCGCGCCGGCGGCCAGTACGCCCAGCCAAGGCGAGCCGGTGAGGTAGGAGGTGCCGTAGGCGCCCATCGCCCCCATCACGAGCGTGCCTTCGAGGCCGAGATTGATGCGTCCGCTGCGCTCCGTGATGCACTCGCCGAGGCTGACGAACAGGAACGGCGTGCTCACGCGCATCGCGCCCCCGAGCACCGCAAGCGGCACGCCCCACAGTCCGATCGCCGTGTCTGGCATGGTCACGGACCCTTGGGAGCGAACAAGCGGAAGCGCCCATAGAGGCTTTCGCTCGCCAGCACAGTGAGGAAGATGATGCCCTGCAGCACCAGCACGGAGGCGTCCGGCAGTCCAAGCCGGCGCTGCAACAAGCCGCCGCTCGCGCCGATACCGCCGAGCAGAATCGCGACGGGGATCACCGCAAGCGGGTTATGCCGCGCCAGGAACGCGACCAGGATCCCGGTGAAGCCATAGCCGACCGCGATATTGGCGTTGGCGCGTCCCTGCACCGCGGCGACCTCGACCATGCCGGCCAGACCGGCAGCCGCGCCCGCGAGGAAACAGGTGACGAGAGTAAGATGGCCGACCGAGAGGCCGACGACCTTGGCGGCGCGGATGTTACCGCCGGCAATCCGCGCGGCGAATCCGAACACGGTGTGATAAATGAGGATATAGGCGAGCACCGCCGCGATGGCGCCGAAGGCGAAGCCCCAATGGATATCGGTGCCCGGAATGGCGCCGATCATGTTGGCGGCGCCGATTTCGCGCGTTGACGGCTTGTTGAGGCTCGTCGGATCGCGCATCGGTCCTTCGACCAGATGATTGAGTATGGCGAGCGCGATATAGACGAGCAGTAGGCTCGAAATCGTCTCGTTCACGCCGCGGTATTGGCGCAAGCCGCCGGCGAGCGCGATCCAGGCACCGCCGCCGGCCATGCCCGCAAGCGCCATGGCGGTTTGTACGACCAATGGCGGCGCTATCGGCATCACCAGCGCCATCGACGTCGCCGCGAGCGCGCCGATCAGGAGCGCTCCCTCGCCCCCGATGATCACCATGCCGAGCTGCGCCGGCAGCGCCGTGCACAGCGCGGTGAGGATCAACGGAGCAGCCCTCGTCAGCGTGTTCTGCCACGAGAACCAGCTCCCGAACGCGCCCTGGTACATGTAGAAGTAGAGGTCGAGCGGATTCTTGCCGGACAGCGCGACGAATATCCCGAACAGTACGAGCGACAGCGCCACCGCCAAGGCCGGGATCAGGACGTATTCGCTGGCGCGGAAAAGCCGGCCGAACGCCGCTTGCGCGGCGCTCGGCGCAGCCGGTGTCGGAGCTCTCACGATGTCGCGCCGATGACACCGTCGACCAGATAATCCATCTTCTCGAGCTCGACGTCGGTCTGGCCGCGGCTGACCCCGGATGCGATGACGGTCTTGCCCTTGTTGTCGACCAGCGGGCCTTTGAAGATGTCGTAGCTGCCGGCTATCAACTTCGCCTTCACGTCATCGGCTTGCTTGCGGGCCGCTTCCGAAACCATGGCTCCGTAAGGCGAAACCTTGACCAATTCCTCCTTGAGCCCGCCGCGGTAGAAGTTGGGAATGGTCTCACCGGCCGCGAACATCTTCACGAAGCGCGGATAAAGCACCTCCCAGTTCCATTCGGCGCCGGTCAGGTACGCGCTGGGCGCGAGCGTCGCCTGGTTGACGTGATAGCCGCACACCATGGCGCCGCGCCGGGAGGCATTCTCGACCACCGTCTTTGGACCGTCGACGTGGCAGGTGATGACGTCCACGCCCTGGTTGATCAGGCTGTTGGTCGCTTCGGCTTCCTTCACCGGCATCGACCAGTCGCCGGTAAAAATCACCTGCAGCGTGGCCTTGGGGTTTGCGAGCTTGGCGCCGAGCGCGAAGGCATTGATGTTGCGCAATACCTGCGGGATCGGCTTGGCGGCAACGAATCCGAGCTTGCCCGACTTGGTCATGTGTCCTGCAACGATCCCGCTGACGTGCTGCGCTTCGTCGATGTAGCCGAAATAGCTGCCGGCATTCTTGGGGTCCTTGTCGCTCCACAGGCCGCCGCAGTGCTGAAAGCGCAGCTTCGGATATTTGTTGGCCAACTTGACCATGTGCGGGTTGTAATAGCCGAACGATGTCGGGAGCAGCAGACTCGCACCGTCGAGATTGATCATCGACTCCATGGTTTTCTCGACCGCATCGGTCTCCGGCACCTTTTCTTCCTCGATGACCTTGACCTCCGGCAGCTTTTTCAATGCGGCCGCACCCTGCGCATGCGCCTGGTTGTAGCCGTAATCGTCGCGCGAGCCGACATAGATGAAGCCGACGACGGTTTCCTTGGCGAAGGCCCGCCCGACCGGCAGCGCGCCGGCAAGCGCGAAGGCGGCGGTTCCTTGCAGGGCACGTCGACGTGTAACGGGGTGGAACGTCATGGTTGGTCCTTTCATGGCATGGAGGCGGGGAGGGGCGATGTGGCAAGCTGCTCACTCCCCTTGGCCGGGAGTGAGCACTCCGATGATCAATGCAGAGCCGTTCGCAAGCCGCGTGCCAAGGCCGAGCGGCGCTCGCTGGGTTTCGCTAACCCACTGGATCCCGTGACTATTTTTGTGGGTGGCCGATGCCAAGGCAGAACTCGGCGTCACCCTTCGATGATAACTTAGGCAGATTCAGTCCAGTGTATGCAATTAGTAAACAGGTTGGTGATGGCGCCGGATACGCGCCGCCATCGTCCGCGCGCCCGCACCCAGCCGCCGCGCCGCAAGCGTCAACCGGCGGCTGCCGAATCAAGGCGCAAGCGGCTTGCGACACGCGATCCACGCCGACCGATCATGCTAGCGCGCGATTGAGAAATCGATGATCTTCCAATCGGTCGTGACGCTCCCGACACCGGAGTTCACGACGATCTGAGCGCCGCTCATCAGCCACATGCCGACTGCCCCATTGTCGTTGCGCCACAGGATGTCGTTCTTTTCGTCGCCGTTGAAATCGGCGTCCCCGGCGATCTTCCAATCGACCGTCACGCTGCCGGCACCCAGGTTCGAGACGATCTGGGCGCCGTTCATCAGCCACACGCCGACCGCGCCATTATCGTTGCGCCACAGGATGTCACTCTTGAAATCCGCGTTGAAATCGCCGATCCCGAAGATCTTCCAGTCGTTCGTCACGCTCCCGACACCCACGTTCGAGACGATCTGGGCGCCGTTCATCAGCCACAGCCCGACCGAGCCGTTGTCGTTGCGCCACAGGACGTCGCACCTGCCGTCGCCGTTGAAATCGCCGACCCCGGCGATCTTCCAGTCATTGGTGACGTTCGCCACGCCCGAGCTCGTGACCAACTGAGCGCCGTTCATGAACCAGATCCCGACCGTCCCGTCGGTGTGACGCCACAGGATGTCGCTCTTGCCGTCGCCGTTGAAATCACAGGTGCCGACAACCTTCCATACGGTACCGACAAACCCGACGCCGGTGTTGGAGAGGATCTGGGCACCGTTCATCAGCCACAGCCCGACCGATCCGCTGTCGTTGCGCCACAAAATATCGCTCTTGCCGTCGCCATTGAAATCGCCGATCCCGGCGATCTTCCAGTCGACCGTGACATTCGCAACACCGGTGTTCAAGGCGATCTGGGCGCCGTTCATCAGCCACATCCCGACCGACCCATTATCGTTGCGCCACAGGATGTCGCCCTTGCCGTCGCCGTTGAAATCCTTGCTACCCGGAGGCACCACCGTCCATCCGATGTCCTGAAAGAGCGGGAGCTCGAGGATCGGGTTTTGGAGAGCCACGGTGTAGCTCGGTTCCATGACCTGGTCCGGGGTGAGCGCCGTGTCCCAATGCGACACCGAGGAGCCCGGCTGCTGAGGACTGGGGGCGAACATCCGCACATGGTCACCCACCTTGCCGGCGGTCAGGAGTCCGCTGGCCGCCCTGACGGCGGTGCCCACCCAGTGCAGGTTCCCCGTGGACGTGCTCGCCGCGACGCGTTGGGCGTCGGTCATGCTCGGATAGTCTGGCGGGTTGGCACCGTGGTTTTCCAGGTTGCGCATGTACGTGTCGTCGAAACCCAGAGCCTTTGCGCCCGTCGAGAGATTCACGAGGCTCAGGAAGCCCAGCCCATGGCCCAGCTCGTGCAGGAGGACGCTCACGAAGTCGATCTGGCTGCCCGGGTTCCCGTCCAGTCCGTAATACCAGCCCCTCGGGAACGGGCAGGTGGTTCCGAGCGTACTGTTGAACGTGGCGTTGATGTCGTCGGCGGTGTCGAGATCGCTCCCGTGCAGGGCATTGGCCAGGGCGACGGCATACCAGGTGTTTGCAACGGGAGCCCCGCTGAAATCGCGATATGAACTGAGCGGTCCGGCGGAGCCGAGCACCGCCGAAGTAGCGCTGCATGTCAGCGGATCGAACTGGGCACGGACCCGGATCGTCACGGGACTGGTCAGGCGTGCGCTCCAGATGTCCGCAGCGCGCTGGAATGCGATAAGCCGCTGGGCGCCGATGGTCGTGCCGGTATTCCCGCCCACGGGTGCCGCGGCCGTCGGATCATTGAACCCCTCGCCGGCGCCGTCATTGTTGATGATGACGAAAGTCGCGGCTTGCACGCCAGGAGACGCCGTCACGGCTATCCCGAAAAACGCGGACGCCACCAACAAGCTGCGCAACCGGTTCCTGTGCAACATCATCGGAAACCCCCCGGGTTATGTCGAACCGCTATTTCTGGTCGCCGGACTCGGGTGGCTCGCCGAGATGGTGAATCCTGACCTTGCCATTGGCATCGACCGTGCCAATCAGCGGGCTCTGGAAGCGGCCCTGGAGGTCGAGCTTGAAACCGCCACCCGGCACCGCGCTCGGGACCTCGACCAGGCCTTCATGCGACGTGCTGAAGGCGTTTTGCTGCTGTGGGGTCAACTGCAGGGGCACGCTCCCGGGAGCCGGCTCCGGGAGGATCGCTCCGGTCTGCGGGTCGATGTAGATCATCAAACCAGGGGCCCCTTCAGGGACGGCGGCCGGTGTCTCGGCAGGCGGCTGCGGGACGCTCGTGCCCGATCCCGCCCCGGCGGACACTGGCGGGTCATCTTGGGGGAACGCCGGCTGCACTGCCACGGCGCAGCAGGCGGCAACGCCGAGCAGGCTGGTCAGCAGCCTAGGCATGACCTGCATCCCATGTCTTTGGATTGTCATGGATTCTCCTTTCCCGGTCGGTGACGCGCCATGGATCTCCCGATCCACCGCCAACTGGAAGCGCCATGAGAGTTCAGATTCCATCGATTTCGCGCAGCATTTAGGCTGCAGCGTGGCGTTGAAGTCTGCTGTGTCGATATTGGCGTCGAGTCCCAAAACTGTCAACGGAAAGCACGTGCCCGGGCGCGAGGTCCGCTGCGCCGACGCGTCGGTCTGTGGCGCGAACATCTCTCCTCCAAAGTTCTACTTGCCCTGGGCGGCGGGCGGGGGGCGCGTCGGAGCGGTGACAACGGGCGCCGAGAATGGTTGGCCCATGCTTGTTGGCCGAGGCACCGTCAGCCCGGAGGGGTCGGGCACCGGCCCGGACACCGTCCCTGCGGCGCTGGCGGCAGATCGGATGGACGCCGGCTGGGTCGGCTGCGGGCCGGCCATGCTGCCCGCGAACGGCAGCGGCTGCGCGCCTGCCCCGCTGTTTGGCCGGGCCGCGGGGAGCGGAGCCGCGGACGCCCCCTCAGGATCGGGCGTCATGGGTGGCGATTGCATCGCCGCTTCGAGTGCGGCAAGCCTTGCCGCCGTTTGCCCGGACTGGGCCCGCCCGACGATGAGCACGCGCGCAATCCGAACAGTGCCAGCCGCACGCTCATAGACGAGTACGAAATCGGTCTGCGCCAGGAGTTGTCGCGCGATGCCGGACAGCGTGCCGTTGAACGTGCCGGTGATGAGCTCATTGGCGACGGACGGGTTCAGCCATTTGAACTCGATCCCCGGGTTTGCCAACAAACGTTGCAGCGCCTCGCGACGCGGGACGTTTTGCACATCCAACGCCACGTTCACGTCGTCCTGGCGGATTTCGAACCGGCTGTCTTGAGCGACGGCGAAGGCCAGGTTGGCAGAAACCAGCCCGCCGCAGACGGCTAGGCAGAGCCGATTGAACCGGGATTTCAAACGAACGGCATGCATCGATAACCCTCCTGGCCTTTGCGCTCGCGCTGCGCGGCCGGGCGCTCCGTCGATCGAGTATGATCGGCAATCCCCAACATGATGTCACTCCAATGCTCTCATTAATGCTCTCATTTTGCTAAATGCTGCGGCTATTTCATGTCCCGGAGCGCCTCGTAGAAGGCATCCATGTCCACCCGAAAATCGCGGTGGTGGGGATGAATGGAAGGCCCTGTCATCACTTGCGGGCCGAGGACATAGCGCAGGTCATGACCGAGAATGCCCAGCAGGTTTGAGAAGTAGTAGTAGTTCGCCTTCTCATAATAGGGCGCCAGCGCGATGATCTTGCATCCCGGTTTGACAAAGATGGCGTTCGCCAGCGCAGCGCCGATCGGCGCGACAATCGTGGTCGCGCGCCGGAAAATATCGATCTGCTGCCGCACGCTGAGCGATCCGGGCTCCACGGCGACAAATCCAAGCCTTCTGGCGACGCGTTCGATCTTGTGGATGTTGACGACCGAGCGGCCGTTTCCGAACTTGGAGAATTTTCTCTGAACGAAGATGCGCAGAGGTGACGATGAACGCTGCGGGAGATCATGCGCCGCTCGGCGCACCAGGTTCAATGCAGCGCGGCTGAACTTGAAAACATTGTAGGGCACGTCCTCGAACGCCCCGCGTTCGATCACCGATCGATATTCCGGGGGGGCGAAGGACGGCGGCGATATCTCGATCAGCCGGCGGGCGCGGACCGGCCGGTGCACGGGAACCCGGACGATCTGCCGCCGGTGGCGATTGAAGATGTCGATGGAGTCAAAGTGATGCTGATGAATCCAATCGTCCACCAGCAATGGCAAGCTGCGATATTCGTCGATCAGGTCGACGGCCAGTAGTTTCGGCAACGTTTCGGTGAGCCAATGGGCATAGTTTCCAGTGCAAGAACCGACCATCGATACGGCGGCATCAACTTGGATCGGGTGTCCCAGGATGTGCCGAATTCGGCTTGATCTTGGATAAAGCGCAGTGGCTCCGAAGCGCTCGGACATGCAGACGTCACGCTCGGGCTCGAAATAATCCGGATAAACAGCGACGTCGTCCTGGACCACGAAGTTGCTGGCGCCGATGACGGTGGCGTCACGCAGCTCGATTGCCTCGATGCCCGGGCTTTCGAGTTTCACGTGGCGCGGCGTATAGCCGAAGGGAGGATGCTGGCGAACGAAGCGCGGGCCCGGAATGGTCACCTTCGTGACCGGAGCAATCTGGATGGTTCGGCATGGGCGTTCCTTGCGGAACTCGCCCATCGAGATCAGCCCCAGTTCGGTCCCGAGGTATTGGAAGCGAAGCCGCCGGATGTTCGTGGGCGAGCACCACACCGGCAGTCTTGGAGCCACACGATAATAGTGCGAGTAGAACGCACTCCGGACCCCAAACACCGCCCCGAGCGTGATCGCCTTGACCCGCCGGATGACGGCAAATCTGTCTAGATACTGGCGATAAAACCGCCGCACCGGGGAGAGCGCAGAGGTCGGTTCAACATAGCTCAATGTGGCACCGGGCGGAGGGTCGGCAGGGTCGTCGAAAGTGCCCGAGGCGGGGTTGGGCGTCAAGGCGAGCCGAGGTTGATCGTGGCTTGCCACATTCCGATCATGCGATCGCCCGCCGAACCTTCGCACATCAGTCGCCAATCGCACATCAGCCGCCAACGCGACAGACGTCTTTGATGCTGCATGAACAGAGCCTGCCATGTGAGTGTCTTGCGCCTTGTGACCGACAGGTCGATGTGATTTGCTGTCGCCTGGATCACGCGTTCGAGAAAATCGATTACATGACGGCGGATTCTTCGCTGCCAAGCCAAGAAGCGCCTTTATGACTCAGTTGGCGCCTCGTCCAGCCGCATCGAATATTGCGGAAAGCGGTTGCTTGGCTTCTGTCATTGACCGGTGTGCCCAGGAAAAGGGCTATGAAACAGCCTCTCGTTTCTGTTGGCATTCCTTGCTACAACCAACAACAATATATTGCGGAAGCACTCGAAAGCGTTCTGACTCAAAATTACGGAAATCTGCGCATTGTCGTCTCTGACGATGCCTCCCAAGACGCCACGTCCAATATCGTCCGCGATTTTGCGGGGCGCCACCCGGACAAGATCGTAGCGCAATTTCACCGCGCGAACTTGGGCGTGACGGAGAACGCCCGCTCGATGGCTGCCCTGATCGAGGGAGAGTACGTGTGCTGGCTAGCCGGTGACGATATTTTCCTTCCCGGCAAGATCGTCAAACAGGTGTCGGCCATGGAAGCCAATCCCGCTGCGGTCATGTGCTATCATGACATGGAGGTATTTGAGGACCGGACCAAGAAAACGCTCTACCGCTATAATGAGCCGGGACCGGGACAGCGGCCGTTTCAGGGCGACATCGTCCGGCATCTCTTGACCCGGCGCTGCTTTGTCGGCGCGAATTCAATCATGCTGCGGCGTGCCGCGGTGAACGACATCGAAATCCGCGCGGGGCTGCAGCGGGTTTCCGATTGGGTCTACATCACGGAGATCGCCCATCGCGGCGAGGTCATCTATCTCGACGAGGTGCTGACGCGTTATCGGCGCCATCCGAACAATCTGTCGAAGGTCGTCGACATTGGCGATGAAAGAGCTGCCTATTCGCTATTTGAAGTCATGTTTCCGCAATACGCCGGCGAAATCGAGCGGGGTCGCTCCCGCCTGGAGTTGTCGTTTCTGGTTCAGTATATTCTTCTGGGGCGATTGCGAGAAGGCGCGGCTCTCGCGGCGAATCTCGCACGCCGTGTCTGGTCGGATGCGCAAACGAGGCGCTTTCTGGCGAGATCATTTGGCGAAATGGTTGTCCAACGGCTGCACCTCGCATTGCGAACGAGGAAGCTCTGGCGTTGATCGCGCGGCTCAATCCTGTGTGAAATGCGAGATCACGGCCGGCAAAAAAACATGACGGTTTCGTAGATGCTCTCCGTGTAATGGCGGAGCATGACCATGTAGTCGTCGCGGATCGATAGAATTTGCCTCGGAATTCTCCAGAAATCTCCGGCATTGTGATAGACGCTTATCGCGAGGCGCGGACCATCGCGGCCAATGGTGCTTCGGGCGCCCTCGATGGCGGCGGCTTCCGCCCCCTCGATGTCCATCTTCATGAACGTGGATCGGTCCGCGAGAACGTCATCCAACCTGTCGACGGATATCGCGGTTCCCCCGTGTTCGCTGATCTTGGAGGCTGAACCGCGCGCGGAGAGATGCAGGCGCCGCTTCGCGTCGGATAGCCCCATCTGGTAGACATGGACGTTGTCGAACGCGAGCAGCTTTGCTTTGCAAAGCTGGTAGTTTGTCGGCTCAGGTTCAAAAACGTGCACCGCTCGGTAATCCGGACACCGTTTGATGAATTCACGGCTGGTGAACCCGTCAAAGCCCCCCACATCGACAAACGTCTCCCCATCGGGCGCCAATTTCAGGAAATCTTCAAAATACTGAACGTCCTCCATCGGCTTGAAGCCATCGAGCAGAGCCAAGTCATACTTCAGACGAAAGCTGACCAGCTTGCTGAAGATATCCTTCGATGCCTGATCGTGCAGCCGATCGTAAATCCATTCGTATTCCGATCGTTGCGCATGGAAATCGTCCGCAAATCCCTCATTGAAGACGACCTCCGTCAGCGGCAGGCCGGACCACCTGTGAAAGGAAAAATAATCCAGGCACTCGAATCCCGCCTCCTCTAGATTCCTTTTCGCGGTCAGCGGCCTGCCACCCGCAGCGGCGACCACCATGGCATCGCGCGGAATCTCTGCGGTTTTGAAGACCGGAAGCCCGAGGAAGGTCTTCTCCGCGGTGTAATCGTCGATGATGCCTTCAACGTCAGCCGATTTTACAATGCCTTCAACGTAGACGTTCCTGCCAAGGACGAACTTCGGTCGATCGTTCTTGCCGCAGAATTCCGAACAGAAGCGGCGGGCCTGCGCCGACCTCTCTTGCTCGTGTGGGGCGGACAGGATCAATCCGGTCACGTCACATGCACCCAGCGTCTTTCTTTAGCGGACACGGCGATCGCCTCAAGCATGCGGACCCCTTCGAGAACTTCGTCGATTCCGTGGACATACTCGTTGCCGTGCGGCTTGCTGCCGTTCAGATGCGCGGTCAACGCATCGGCGATGTCGTGGTAGTAGTTCGCGAAAGCTTCGATAAATCCGGCGGGGTGACCGGCCTTGAAGCGCGTGTAGCGCGCCTGATTTGAAATCGTGGCTTCCGGGCTGGCGCGATCGAGCATGTATTTATGGCCATATTTGTCGGCCATGTGCAGATATTCCGGCGCTTCCTGGACCCATTCTGCCGCCCGCTCGCTGCCGAACAGCCGGACTTTGAGACCGTTGCGATGACCGAAGGCGGTCTTGGTGTACCAGTTGCTGCACGTCACATCGTTGGTGTACCTGGCCAGGCAGATCACGTTGTCAACGATCTGATGGAAATTGCCGTAGGTGTCGCTCATCGCGACCAGTTCGACCGGCTTCTCGTTGGTCAGGAAATCCACGATGATGTGAGTGTGAACGCCCAGATCCAGGGAAATCGTCGGCACGCGAGCGTCGCGCAGCCTCCAGTCCTGCGGGACCACGGGGTTGCCGCTCACGTCGGTTCTGGCAAAACCCTCTTGCGGCATTTCGACGTGCACCTGCTCGATTTTTCCGAGGTATCCCCGCCGCACCAGTTGCCGCAGTTCGCGCAGCATCGGGTAACCGGTGTAGTTGTAGGTGACCGCGACAAAGCCGCCCTTGTCCTGACTCCGTTCCTTGATCGTCTGGCCATCCGCGCTTGATGCCACCAAGGCCTTCTCGCAGATCACGGGCATGCCCGCCGACACGCAGGCGAGCACCTGATCCCTGTGCTGATCGGTTGGCGTCAAAATCACCACTGCATCGAGGCTCTGCCGCTCTTGCTCCAGCATTTCATCCAAGCTTCGGTAGGTCCGGGCCGGCTCGACCCGATATGCCTGGGCGGTGGCCTGATTGATGTCCGGCTGCCGGCTGAAACATGCGGCCTGCAATTGAAACCTCTGGTCCATTTCAATGGCGGTGCGGTGTGCCCTCCCGGCAGCCGAATTGATCGCGCCGCCCAGAAAGCCGACAGCGAGCGGGCCGGTGCCTGCGCCGCCCTGACCACCGCCAATATCTGGAGCTATCGATTTCACGGCCGGTATTCCTCGGGCGTCTGGATGGAAATGAAACTCGCCAGTCGCGGAGTGTATTCCCGCATGTCCTCCCGGCTGAAATATTCGGCGAAAAGGATCGCAAGCTTATCGTACGGGGCGGCGCCCAGCCGCTCGCCGCTGCTCTTGAGCGCAACGATCCTGAGATCACGCGCCGGAACGGAGCACGAGAACGTGAAATTCACCAGCGGCTCGGCACGCGAGACCGTGTGCCGTCCAAAATATTTCGGAGTTTCATATGTGACGCCCCTGGGAATGCTTTCTTTCAGGTAGGGGCGGACGAGCAGATCAATATAGTCTACCCCCGTGGAGAGCGTGATCAGGCTGCCGTAAAGGTCGCCGGGACCTCGCCTCATGCATTCGATGATCCAGAAGCGTTCGCCTTCGGCGATGAACTGCGTGTGCAGCGCGCCGTCGCAAAGCGCGAGCATCTCGACCAGCCGCGACATCGACTCGCGAACCTGCTGCCGAATGGATTCCGGCAAAAAGGACGGATGGTTCGAGCAATCCACCTGATAGGGATAGACGGTACAGAATTCATCGACAAAGACGTCGAAGACGATTTCGCCGTCTTGAACGAAGGCGGAATGACTGTGAAGGTTGCCCTCGACGAATTCCTCGATCAGCGCCTCGCTCGTGCGCGAGCCCCGGACGGCATCGCTGATCGCGCGCGCCAGGTCTTCGGTCTTGTGGACCTTGGTCATGCCGCGCCCGCTGAAACTGTCGACCGGCTTGACCAGCAAGGGATATCGAAGATGCTCGGCATCGACCAGGCCGTCGCCGCTGACCCGTATCGCTCCCGGCGAGGGCAGCGAGGGTTTTCCCATGAACTCCCGGAAATATCTCTTGTTGTGAAGAATGGTCGCCACATCGAATGCGTCGAAGCCGGCGAAACCGCATCGTTCGGCAACCCAGGCACAGGACATGTACGAGTAGTCATTGCAACTGGGAACAAGGAAATCGAAGTTTTCGGATTTCACGAGGTCCAGAAGGCGCTCTCTATCGGAGTAATCAAAATAATACGACGCGTCGGCATACTGGTGGCATGGATCGGTCTGCTGATTCCCGCACACCGAAACGTGGATGCCGCGCCTCTTGATGGCAAAAAAAATCGGGGCAGCACTGAAACTGCTGCCGACCAATAGAGCCTTTTGGGACATTCTGAAGAGTCCTTGAGCCACTCAATCCGCGCGCGAATGGTCCTTGATCGACCGGATGACGTGCCCGACTTCCTCGTCCGAAAGGTACGGCGACATGGGAAGGCTGAGGACTTCCGCCGAGAGCTTGTCGGCAACCGGCAGCGACATCTGATTCAATTCCGCGTAGCACTCCTGCCGATGCGGCGGTATCGGATAGTGGATCATCGTCTCGACGTCCCGCGATTCGAGGTGGCGCTGCAAACCGTCGCGGTCGGTCGTGCATACCACGTACAGGTGCCACACCGGGCTCGCCCAGGCGGGAACGTGGGGCAGATTGAGGTCGCAATCCCTCAGTTCCTTGGAATAGCGGTCCGCAATCGTGTTGCGGCGGCGATTCCAGTCATCGAGGCGGCGCAGCTTCGTGCGTAGCAAGGCGGCCTGCAATTCGTCCAGCCGAGAATTGTATCCCAACTTTTCATGCCGATACTTGGCCTGGGAGCCATAATTCCGAAGCTGCCGGACCTTGCCGGCGATCGCGGCGTCGCCGGTGAGGACGGCTCCGCCGTCCCCCAATGCCCCGAGGTTCTTCACCGGGTAGAAGCTGGTTGCTGCGCCATGCGCCAAACTTCCGGCCGCCCGGCCGCGATAGCGGGCACCATGGGCCTGGGCGGCATCCTCGATGACGATCAGGCCATGTTTGCGGGCAATGGCATTGATGGGATCCATGTCCGCGGTCTGGCCGTAGAGGTGAACCGGAATGATGGCGGCGGTTCGCGGCGTGATCGCCGCCTCGACCGCCGCCGGATCGATATTGAAGGTATCTTCCCTCGGCTCGGCCGGCACCGGAATGGCGCCGCAGCGAGTCACCGCCAGAAATGTCGCCACGAACGTATTGGACGGGACGATGACTTCGTCGCCCGGACCGATCCCGTAGGCGCTCAAAAGCAGATGGATGGCATCGAGGCCGGTCCCCACCCCGATACAGTGCGGGACGTCGCAGTAGGCGGCAAATTCAGCTTCGAACGCCTCCAGTTCGGAACCGAGGATGAACCACCCCGAGTCCAGAACTCTCTGAAAGGCGCCCGCAAGCTCAGGCTTCAAATCCTGGCCAAGCGCTTTCAGGTTCAGAAAGGGAACCTTCAACGATTGCTCTCCTGGATGGCGTGGAGGAAGGTTTCGTAATCGCGAAAATAGTCCGTTTCATCATAGAAATCAGAGGCAAGAACCAGGCAGACCGCACCCGAGGAAAAGTTCCCAACGCCTCGCCAGGTCATGGGTGGAAGGTAGAGGCCGAAATGCGAACGGTTCAAATGAAAGGTCTGGATGTCCCGCCCGTCCCCGACGGTGACATCGAAGCTGCCCGACGCCGCGATCATGAGCTGACGGAGTGTTCGATGGCCGTGGCCAGCTCGGGTGGCGCCCCCGGGGACGTCATAAAGATAGTACACGCGCTTGATATCGAAGGGTATGTGCCGCCCGGATTCAATGAATGTCAGATTTCCCCTCTGATCCTCGAACTTCGGCAAATCTACAATTCGGCAGTCCTTGAGCACAATACCGAATCCTTACCAGACCTGTTACCTCGCCGCTGGAGATAATCCCGGGATGTCCGCTGTTTATTGAAACAATGCGAAGCCGTCGATGCCGGAATTGATATTAAGCGGCGTTGGCTTGTCGAGCAAGGACGCCAACCGACAAGACGCCAACCGATCGAGACGCGGTGAGCACACCATGTCGGGCGCAGCCGCTTAGCGGCAGATCCCCGACCTGCACACATCTTGAGCTCCTAACCGGCCGTCGATCTTGCTATTTTCAATGCTGTTCCGACGTGATTCCAAATACCCGCGCACGATGTCCATTGGCCATCAAATTTCCTGGCGGCCGGCATGACGCTGTCAGCCGGTACGCCGTATCCTCTGGGCGCAACATTTGACGGCCAGGGAACGAATTTCGCGCTGTTCTCCGCCAACGCGGAGAAGGTCGAGCTCTGCCTGTTCGATGCGGGTGGCGGGCGGGAACGCGCGCGCATTGCCTTGCCGGAGCGGAGCGGCGATGTCTGGCACGGGCACGTCAGCGAGGCCGGGCCGGGCCAGGCCTATGGCTATCGGGTCCACGGTCCTTACGAGCCCGTGCGGGGCTTTCGCTTCAACGCCAACAAGCTCCTGCTCGATCCCTATGCCCGCCAGCTCGTCGGACGGTTCACCCCGAGCGAGGCGCATTACGGCTATCGTCACGGCACCGCGCGCGCCGATCTGTCCTTCGATCGTCGCGACAATGCCCATGCCATGCCGAAAGCCGTCGTGGATCCGCCGGCGCACCCGCCCGAGCGGCTGCGCCGGCCGCTCGTCGGCTGGGAGGACACGATCATCTATGAGGCCCACGTCAAGGGGCTGACGCAGCTCCGCGACGATGTCCCGCCGGCGTGGCGCGGAAGCTTTCGGGCGCTCGCCTCGCCCGCGATCGTCGGCCATCTCAAGCGGCTCGGCGTGACCACGCTCGAATTGCTCCCGGTCCATGCCTTCATTGACGAGCCGTTCCTGACCGCGCGGGGTCTCGTCAACTACTGGGGCTACAACACGCTCGGCTTCTTTACCGCCGACGAGCGCTACGGCACGCTCGACACGTTGCGCGAAACCGTGGCGCGGCTGCACGACGCCGGCATCGAGGTGATCCTCGACGTCGTCTATAACCATACCGCGGAGGGCGACCATCTCGGCCGCACGCTGTGCTTCCGCGGCATCGACAACAGCTCGTACTATTGGCTCAAGGATGACGAACCGCGCTTCTACGAGAACTTCTCCGGCTGCGGGAACGCACTCAATCTCACGCACCCGCACGTCTTGGGGATGGTCGTCGATTCATTGCGCCATTGGGTCGAGACCTGCGGTGTGGACGGTTTCCGTTTCGACCTCGCGACCACGCTGGCGCGCGGACCGCGTGGCTTCGACGGTCATGCGGCGTTTTTCGCGGCGATCCGCAAGGATGACGTGCTCGCGACCACCAAGCTCATCGCCGAGCCCTGGGACAGCGGCCCGAACGGCCACCGTCTCGGCGCCTATCCGGCGGGCTGGTCGGAATGGAACGATGCCTATCGCCGGTCGTTGCGCCGCTACTGGTCGGGCGAGGCCGGCCTTGTCGGCGAGCTCGCCGCGCGCATGACCGGCTCCGCCGATGTCTTCGGCCACAGCGGCCGCACGCCGCGCGCCAGCATCAATCATGTCGCGGTGCACGACGGTTTCACGCTGGCCGATCTCGTCAGCTATGAGCGCAAGCACAACGAAGCCAATCGCGAGCGCAACGCCGACGGTTCGGACGCCAATGACAGCATGAATGGCGGCGTGGAAGGACCGACGCGCGACCAGGCGATCATCGACATGCGGCGGCAGTTGCGGCGGAATTTCCTGGCGTGCCTCATGCTGGCGCAGGGCGTGCCGCTCATCCTCGCCGGCGATGAGGTCGGCAACAGCCAGGGCGGCAACAACAACACCTATTGCCAGGACAACGATAGCGGCTGGGTCGATTGGGGCGGGCTCGGCCGCGACGGGGAGGACATGGTCGCGTTCATCGCGCAGCTCGCGCACCTGCGCCGGTCATATCCGCAGCTCCGGTCGGACCGCTGGCTCGACGGAAGGCGCGCGGACGGAGGCCACGACGTGCTGTGGCTCACGCCGAAGGCGGTCGAGATGACCGCGCCGGACTGGAATTTTCCGAACGGGCGCTTTCTGTCTTACGTGCTCGGCCCTCCCGAGACGGGGCAGCCGCCGCTCTTCATCGTGCTCAACGCGGCGCCGGAGGCGGTCCGCTTCACCATGCCGCTCGTGCCCGCGTGCCGGCGCTGGACCGAACAGGTCAACACCGCCACGACCGCGCTGGAACGACGGACGTTCGCCGCAGCCTCGCAATCGATGGCGCCGGGACGCTGCGTCCTGGTATTCTCCGGCGTCGCGTAACCGCTACCCCCGCAGCACGGCCCGCTCGGTCTCGCCGGCTCTGATGATCTTCGGGTCGCGCCCGGCGTCCGACACGAGCTCGAGTCCCGAGGCGGTCTGGCGCCGTTCGCCGAACCGCGCCGCGGTCTCGTTGATCTGAGCAAGCGTCGGCAGGCTCGCCTCGTTGCCGAGGTGCTGGATCGAATACACCGATGCCGCGCGCGCGAACTTGAAGTGCTGCTCCCAGCCGAGATCCGGGTCGACCAGGTACGAATAGATGTAGGCGCCATGGAAGATGTCGCCGGCCCCGTTGGTGTCGATGACCAGCTCGTCCGGAATATTGAGCGCCGGGATGAAGCGCTCGGTACGGTTCTCGTCGTACCAGAGGAGCCCCTTCGGTCCCATGGTCACGGCGCCGACCCGGCAGCCGCGCGAGCGCAGATAGGTCAGCATCTCTCCGGGCTTGAGCTTCATCTGCTCGCACAAACGCTCGGCCACCACTGCCGTGCCGATGAACCCGAGCAGGTCGTGCGTGTTCGAGCGCAGCCCGCCGCCGTCGAGCGAGGTGAGAATGCCGGCTTCGTGGCAGATCTTGGCGTAGTGGATCGCGGCGTCCGGCAGGTGTCCGTCGACGTGCAGCGCCCGGCAGCCCGCCAGATTGAGCACCGGGAACGGATGCTTGAAATGGTCGTCCCGGCAGCGCACGATCGCACGCTGGCCGCCTTTCGGCATGATGAACGACAGCGACGATTGCGCCACTTTGCGGTGATGGACGGAAATGCCGTATTTCGCCGCCATGTCGACGAACATGCGGCCGAGCCAATCGTCGGCGACCGAGGCCATGAGGTCCGGCGCGATCCCGAGCTTGGCGCAGCAGAATGCGGCCGTGACGGCATTGCCGCCGAACGACACGGCGTAGTCACGCGCCACCGTCTTCTCGTCGCCGATCGGTAATTCGTCGGCCAGAAAGGTGATGTCGATATAGCTTTGGCCGATAAAGAGCGCCTTCATTGTCCGTTACCCGCTGTTCCGCAAGCCCGCGGCGATTCCGTTGATGGTGAGATGGATGGCCTGGATGACGCGTTCGTCTGTGTCGCCCGCCCGAAACCGCTTCAACAGTTCCAATTGCACGTGATTGAGCGGATCGATGTACGGAAAACGGTCGCGGATCGTGCGCGCCAGGGCGGGATTGCGCTCCAGGAGGGCACGTTGCTTGAGGATCGACAGCAGCGCTTGCCGGGAACTCTCCCACTCGGCGCACACGCGGGCGAAAATGTCCTCCCGGAGTTGCTCGTCCTCGACGAGGTCCTTGTAGCGCGCGGCGATGCCGATGTCGCTCTTCGCCAGCACCATGTCCATGTTCGACAACAGCGTCTGGAAGAATGACCACTCACGCGCCATGCACTGCAGCAAATCCATTCCATCGGCCGGGTGCGCATCGATCCAGGCCTTGACCGCCGAGCCGAAGCCGTACCAGGCCGGCAGCATCAGCCGGCATTGCGCCCAGCCGAACACCCACGGGATCGCGCGCAGGTCCTCGATCCGCGTCGATTTCTTGCGCGAGGCAGGCCTGCTGCCGATGTGCAGGTTGGCGATCTCGCCGATCACGGTGGATTCCCAGAAATAGCGCTCGAAACCGGGAGTCTCGTAGACCAGAGCGCGATAGGCGCGGTATGCGTGCGCCGAGAGCTCCTCCATGGCGGCCATGAATTCCGGGCGCGGCGCGACGGTGTCGGAATGGGGCAGCGCGACTTCCAAAGTCGCTGCGACGAGCAGGTCGAGGTTCTGCCGGCCGAGCTCCGGGTTGAGGTACTTTCCGGCGATGACCTCGCCCTGTTCGGTGACGCGGATGCCGGCCTGCACCGCGCCGGCGGGCTGCGCCAGAATGGCGTCGTGGCTGGGACCGCCGCCGCGACCGACCGAGCCGCCGCGGCCATGGAAAATCCGCAGGCCGATGCCGCGACGACGGAATACGTCGATCAGGGCAACCTCGGCCTTGTAGAGCTCCCAGCCCGATGTCAGGTAGCCGCCATCCTTGTTGCTGTCGGAATAGCCGAGCATGACTTCCTGCACGCGGCCCCGGCTTTCCAGGAGCCGGGTGTAACCTGTGACGGCGAGAAGCTGGTCCATCACCGTGCCGCAGTTGCGCAGGTCTTCGATCGTCTCGAACAGCGGCACGATGTTGAGGTCGAGCTTGGCGTCGAGCGGACGCAGCAGCCCGACCTCTTTCAGCAGCAGCGCCACTTCGAGGATGTCGGAGACGCTCGCCGTTTTGGAGATGACGTAGTTCGGGATTGCGGTCTTGCCGTAGCGCCGATGGATGTCGCCGGTCGTACGCAGGATATCGAGCTCGCCTGCGGTTTCGTCCGAATAGGCGACGAACGGCGAGATCAGCGGCCGCGCGGTGGCGAGCTCCGCCAGCAACAGCGCCGTGCGCGAGGGCTCGGACATGCCCAGGTAATCGACGCCGGAGGCGGTCTGCAGCAGCTCAGCCAAGGTGCGTTCGTGCACCTCCGAGTTCTGCCGCAGGTCGATGCTGGCCAGATGGAAGCCGAACACCTCGACCGCCCGCCGCAAGGATCGCAACCGCCCGCGCGCCAGCATCGCCGAGCCGTTGGCGAACAGCGAGCGATAGAGGATGTCGAGGTCGGCGCGCAGTTCGGCTGCGGTCGCGTAGGGCTGCGCCAGGGCCACCGCATGCCGCGGCAGGACCTCCTGGCCAAAGCCCCGCGCGGTCGCGACCAGCCGGGCGTAGAAGCCGACCACCGCCTGCCGGTAGGGCTCGGAAATGCGCCGCGGCGAGACGTCGGGAGAGCGATCCACCAGGTCCTTGAGCTGCGCCGAGATAGTCACCCGGCCGCGGTCGAGCGAGAGTTCGGCGCCGAGCAGGTGCAGCTCTTCGAGATAGAAATCGAGCGCCCGCTTGCTTTGCATGGCGATCGCCTGGCGCAGCACATCGGCGTTGACGAACGGATTGCCGTCACGGTCGCCTCCGATCCAGCTCCCCATGCGGATGAAGGACGGCAGCTCGGCATTGCTCCAGGCCGGATCGAGGGCCGCGAGCTCGTCCTCCAGATCGCCATAAAGACCCGTCAGCTCCTGGAAGAATGTGTGATCGTAATACGACAGCCCGTTGGCGACCTCGTCGATCACCGAGGGACTGCCGCGCCGCAACAGGCTGGTCTGCCACAGCGTCAGGATGGCGCGCGACATCGCCTCCTCGGCAGCGCCGGCCTCCGCCGGCGTGAGCTGAATGCGATCGCGCTCGGCCAGGATGCGCGCCACCTCCAGTTCCCGGTCGAGCACGCTTTTGCGGCGCACTTCGGTCGGATGCGCGGTGAGCACCGGACTTATCAGGATGGTATCGAACAGCGTCTGCAAGGTCGCGCGCGGCACGCCCGCCGCATGGAAGCGCGCCAATGCCTTATGGATGGTGCCGCGCGCGGCCTCGCCGTTGTTCGCCTGTGCCCGCATGGAGCGGATCTGGTGCTGGTCTTCGGCGATATTGGCCAGGTGCGAGAAATAGCTGAACGCGCGCACCACTTCGATCGTCCGGTCGTGCGAGAGGCTGTCGAGCGTCGTTTGAAGCTCGCGCCGGGCGGAGGCATCGCCTTCGCGCCGGAACGCGATCGAGATCTGGCGAATCCGCTCGACCGTCGCAAAGACCGCTTCGCCCTGCTGCTGGCGCACAGTGTCGCCCAGCACGCGTCCGACCAGGCGGATGTCGTCCCGCAGTGCCCGCTCTCGATCCGGAAGCTCGACGATGTTCATGGTCCGCCCGGCCCCGCCGCCGCACCCAGCAATGTCCAAGGTTCAGACTTGCAAGAAACGCGCCTGCCGCGCCGGTGCCGGGGGCCGCCACGGATCGGGCCGTTGCCTAATTCTTAGCCGCCAGCAAGCTCCTGTACAGGCTGGAATAATCTTTCGCGGGCCCGGTCCAGGAGACGTCGCTTCGCATGCCATTGGCCTGCACGGCCCGCCATTTGGCTGGCGCGGACCACAGTTTGGCGGTGCGCTTCAGCGCGGCTTCCAGTGTCTCCCGCGTGACCGGGAAAAGATGCAGGCCGGTCGCATCCCTCGCGTCCGCCTCCGCATCGATGATGGTGTCCGCCAGCCCGCCGACCTTGGAGGCGACCGGGATGGCGCCATAGCGCATGGCGCAGAGCTGCGTCAGTCCGCAGGGCTCGAACCGTGACGGGACCAGCACCGCATCGGCTCCGGCCTGGACCAGATGGGCCAGATCCTCGTCATAGCCGATGATGCACCCGACCTGGCCCCGGTGGTCGTTCGCCAGGGCCGCGAGGCGCTGCTCCAAAGCCGGCTCGCCCGCACCCAGCACGGCAAGCTGGGCACCGCTCTTGACGAGCGCCGGCATCGCATCGGCGAGCAGGTCGAGCCCCTTCTGCCACACCATCCTGCCGACCAGTCCAAGCAGCAGGCGATCCGGATCTTGCCGGAGCGCGAATCGACGCTGCACCGCTGCCTTGTTCGGCAATCTGTCCGCGAGCGAGGAGGCCCCGAAGCATGAGGCGATCCGCGTATCGGTTTCCGGATTCCAGACATCCACATCGATGCCGTTGCGGATGCCGGACAGGACCGCAGCACGGCGCCGCAGCAGGCCGTCGAGGCCAAAGCCCATGTCCGCGGTCTGGATTTCCTTTGCGTAGCTCGGCGACACCGTCGTGATGCGGTCGGCGAACTGCAGGCCGGCCTTGAGGAAGCCGATGGCGCCGTAGTGCTCGACGCCCTCGATGCCGTAGGCACGAGGCGGGAGCCGAAGCTGGCCCAGCAGCGCGGCCGCGAACTGACCCTGATAGGCGAGATTGTGGACCGTCATCACGGTCCGGGGGCAACGGCCGCCGTCGTAGGCCAGATAGGCCATGGTCAGGCCGGCCTGCCAATCGTGGCCATGGACGATATCCGGCTGAAAGCCCGGGAGTTCGCCCAGCCCAATGCGCGCAGCCGTCCAGCCGAGCGCGCCGAAGCGGAATGCGTTGTCCGGCCAATCGCCGCCGTCCGGGGCCGAGTAGGGGGTCCCGGGCCGGTCGAACAGGTGCGGTGCGTCGAGGACGAGCAGGTCGAGACCCGCCGTGCGCGCCGCGAGCACGCGGGCGGTGCCGCCGAAGAGGTCGGCGAGCGCAAGAACCTCCTCCGTACGCCCGAGCGCCGCTTTGACTGCCGGATAGCCCGGCACCAGCGTCACCATCTCGATGTCGTGCTGGCGCAACGCCTGCGGCAACGATCCTGCGACGTCGGCGAGGCCGCCGGTCTTCACAAGGGGGAAGATTTCCGAGACGACAGCAAGGATCCTGACGCGGCTCATCGGCCGAGTTTGTCGATCATCGCCTGGGTAATCAAGCAGATGCCGCCCTCGGTGCGGCGGAACCGGCGGGCATCGAGTTTTGGATCCACGCCCATCACCAGGCCGGCCGGGATGCGGACCCCGCGATCGATGATGACGTTCTTGAGCCGCGCCGACCGTCCGATTTCCACATCCGGCATGACCACGGCGTTCTCGACCTGGGCGTAGGACCTGAGATGGACGCCGGTGAACAACAACGACTGCCTCACGGTGGCGCCTGAAATGATGCAACCGCCGGACACCAGCGACGAGATCGCCTGCCCGCGGCGGCCCTCCTGGTCATGCACGAACTTCGCCGGCGGAGAGATTTCGGCGAAGGTCCAGATCGGCCAGTTTCGATCGTACAGATCAAGCTGCGGGACGATATCGGTGAGGTCGAGGTTGGCCGCCCAATACGCATCGAGGGTTCCCACATCGCGCCAGTAGCTCGCCGCCTGTCCGCTCGTGCGCACACAGGATCGGGAGAAATGGTGCGCAACCGCGCTGCCATGCCGGACGATATGGGGGATGATGTCCTTGCCGAAGTCGTGGCTCGAATTCGGATCCGCGGCATCGCGCCGGAGCTGATCGAACAGGAATGCGGTGTCGAACACGTAGACGCCCATGCTTGCGAGCGCCATGTTTGGTTTTCCCGGCATCGCCGGCGGGACCTTCGGCTTTTCGACAAAGGACAAGATGTAATTATTGTCGTCGACGTGCATGATCCCGAAATCGGACGCTTCGTTGAGCGGAACCTCGAGACAACCGATCGTTACGTCGGCGTTCTGTTCGACGTGCTGCACGAGCATCGGCTCGTAGTCCATCTTGTAGACGTGGTCGCCGGCCAGGATGACGATATATTTCGGCGCGTAGCTCTCGATGATGTCGGTGTTCTGATAGACCGCGTCCGCCGTGCCGGCATACCAGGCGCCATCGGTCACGCGTTGGCTCGCGGGCAGGATGTCGAAGCTTTCGTTTCTTTCCAGTCGGAAGAAGTTCCAGCCGCGCTGCAGGTGGCGGATCAGGCTGTGGGCCTTGTACTGGGTCGCGACGCCGATGCGGCGAATGCCGGAATTCAGCGCGTTGGAGAGCGCAAAATCGATGATCCGGGACTTGCCGCCGAAATACACGGCAGGCTTGGCGCGCCACTCGGTGAGTTCCAGCAGACGGCTGCCCTTGCCGCCGGCAAGCACATAGGCCATCGCTGACCGTGCAAAAGGGCTGCCTGAGGCAAGAGCGGGCACGTCGTCACTCCAGTGGATTTTGCCTACCGAGCTGCATGCGCGTTAGGCGAAGCTGCATAAAATTTCAGCAGGACGCCGCGCCATGGCTCCTACGCCATGGTTTCAGCAAGTTGCATACCAATTCGGCAGTGCTGGCGTTTGCGGCGTCGGTCGCGGCCTCACGACCGCTTCGGTCCGTGCGCAACGGGCATCGCAACCGGCACATCCCAGATGTCCTGCGCATATTCCCCGATCGCGCGATCGGACGAGAACCACGCCATGTGTGCAATGTTGAGGATGCTCTTGTGGGTCCAATCGAAGGACGAGAGCCACAATTTGTCCATCCGCCTCTGGGTGGCGAAATAATCGTCGAAATCGTCGGTCACCATGTAGTGGTCGTCGTGCCTCAGCCCGTGCATCAGCGGAGCGAACAGGCCGCCTTCGCCGGGCCAGAAAATGCCCGCCTCCACGGAGTCGATGACCGCAGCGAGCATGGGCGATGCCGCGAGCGCCGCATTTGCACCGGAGCGCCGGCGGCGCCGCTCTTCGACCTCGTGCGTCTTGAGGCCGAAGATGAAAATGTTGTCGGCGCCGACGTGTTCGCAGATCTCGATATTCGCCCCGTCGAGGGTGCCGATCGTCAGCGCCCCGTTGAGGCCGAGTTTCATGTTGCCGGTCCCCGATGCTTCCATGCCGGCGGTCGAGATCTGCTCCGACACGTCGGCGGCAGGAATGATGGCCTCCGCCAGGCTCACGTTATAGTCGGGCAGGAACACCACGCGCAGAAGATCGCGCGTCAGCGGATCGGTGTTGACCACTTTCGCGACATCATTGATCAACTTGATGATCAGTTTGGCCTGCGTATAGCTCGCCGCCGCCTTGCCGGCGAAGATTTTCACGCGCGGCACCCAGTTGCGCGCCGGGTCGGCGCGGATGGCGAGATAGACGGCGACGGTTTCCAGGATATTGAGCAACTGCCGCTTGTACTCATGGATGCGCTTGATCTGCACATCGAACAGCGCGTCCGGATCAAGCCGCAACCCGAGGCGCTCCCCGACCAGCTTGCTGAGCGCGACCTTGTTGGCGCGCTTGGCCGCCGCGATGCGCTCCTGCAGCGCGCTGTCGCCGGCTTCCGCCGCCAGGCGGATCATCGAGCCAGGGTCATCGAGAACGGCGTCGCCGCAGACCTCGCGCAGCACCTTGGTAAGCGCCGGATTGGCCTGCATGAGCCAGCGCCGGAAGGTGATGCCATTGGTCTTGTTGACGATGCGGTCCGGGTAAAGTGCATGCAGATCGCGGAACACGGTCTTGCGCATCAGGTCGGTGTGCAGCGCCGAGACGCCGTTCACCCGATGCGAGCCGATGAAGGCGAGATGTCCCATGCGCAGCTTGCGGTCGCCGTGCTCGTCGATCAGCGATATCGAGGCGAGCCGGGCGGGAAAGCCCGATGGGTCCTTGTCCCTGGCTTCTTCGATGTGCTCTGCATTGATGCGGTAGATGATCTGCAGGTGCCGCGGCAGGACGCGCTCGAACAGGTGCAGCGGCCAGGTCTCCAGCGCTTCCGGCAGCAGGGTATGATTGGTGTAGGAGAATGTAGCGACGGTGATCCGCCACGCGTCGGTCCAGGGCAGGCCATGCACGTCGACCAGGAGCCGCATCAGTTCGGCGACGGCGATGCTCGGGTGGGTGTCGTTGAGCTGGATCGAGGCGCGCAGCGGCAGGAGATGGAGGTCGCCGTCGGTGCGCAAATGCCGCTGCACCAGATCCTGCAGCGAGGCGGACACGAAGAAGTATTCCTGGCGCAGGCGCAATTCCCGGCCTCCGGGCGTCGTGTCGCTCGGATAGAGTATTTTTGAGATTGCCTCCGCTCGCGTCTGTTCGAACAGCGCGCCGATGTGATCGCCGCTGTTGAAGGTGTCGAGCCGCATCGGATCGACCGCACGGGCGGTCCACAGCCGCAAGGAATTGACGTGCTGGCCGCGCCATCCCACGATCGGCGTGTCGTAGGCGACCGCCTCGACGGTCTCGTCCGGCCGCCAGACGTAGTGCGAGCCGCCTCTCGCACGAAGCTCGGTCTCGACCCGCCCGCCGAAATGAATGTCGTAGATGACCTCCGGGCGCGCAAATTCCCAAGGATTTCCGAACGACAGCCAATCCTCCGGGTATTCCTGCTGCCAGCCATCCCGGATGACCTGGCGAAACAGCCCGTGATTGTAGCGGATGCCATAACCGAAGGCCGGAATGCCGAGGCTCGCCATGCTCTCCATGAAGCAGGCCGCCAGCCGTCCGAGGCCGCCGTTGCCCAGGGCGGCATCCGGTTCGGCCGTTCGCAGCCGGTTGAAGTCCACGCCGAGGTCTTCGAGCGCCGTGCGAAAGACCTCGGTCAGCCCGAGATTGCAAAGCACGTCCGAGAACAGGCGGCCGATGAGGAATTCCAGCGATAGATAATAGACGTGCTTGCGGCCCTTGGCCTTGCTCGCGCGCTCGCCGGCGAGCCAGCGATGAATGATGCGGTCGCGAATGGCCAGCGCGGCCGCCACGAACCAGTCGCGCTCGGTCGCCGAACCGGCATCCTTTCCGACCCCCAGCGCCAGCTTGGCGAGCACCGCGCTTTTGATCTCGGCGACGTCGCGCTCGGTCGGCGCGTCCGAGGAGACGGACGGCGGAGCGCCTTGCATCGAGGAGCTGGGGGTTGTTGCCGGCAACTCAGGCCTGAAGCTCCGGTCATCCATGCTTCGGTGTCTCGCTGCCGGTTTCCAGATGCCGCATCGCCACCCGGGCCGCGGCCGCCGGTCAGATCGCGGCCGGTCCTGCTTGGAGTGGTTGCACAGCAAAACGCATGCCGAACGCAACCCGGCACCGCCCCTTCACCCGGGCTCGCTTGGCGACCTTTGCCGGGACATCCCTGGGAACGACTAAGCTGCTAGAAACTCTAGAAAATCCACCGGACGTGAGTCGCGCAGGAGGATCGCGACAGGATCAAGTGTCCAGGAGCCTCAGTCAAGCAGCGCGCCGGCGCGGCCTATAAGTGCGGCAGCCATCGCCTGGCGGCAGACGGGCCCGATCCGGGGCCCGTTGAATTTAGCAAGCCGCCGCCCGAACGTTATGGCCGTGCCCGCCTCTCCGCCATCCGTAGCCAGAGCGGATAGGCGTACCACAACCCCAAAAGCACGAGGATGGCCGCAACCGCGAGCGTCGCCGCGCCCCTGCTGGATTCCAGCGCCCGGCCTGCAGCGACGTAGGTATCGAGCGCGATGCCCAAGGCGATCGGAAGCGGCGCGGCGACCACGAACACGGAGCCGAGCCGCAGGAATTCCGGATCGTCTTGGCCGCCGAATGAGATCCGGTGCAAGGATGCGGGCGCCATGAGCAGGATGACCGCGAGACCGACGCATACCAGAGCCACCGCATGGGCGAGCTTCGATTCCGGGGGGAGTTGCTGAAAGCCGCGTGTCAGGGTGACGGTCAACTGAAACCCAAGGAGTGCCTGCGCACCGGGAATGATGAGCCGCGCCTCCGTCAGAAGCTGGTCGACCTGGGTCTCGAGCGGAGTGGGCTTGGGCTGTTTGGCCTCGAACATGGGCCTGCTCCTTTTTTTCACGGAAAATGCCAAGGCGTACCAGCACAGCATCGCGAGGGTGAAAAACCCCGCCCCTGTGATCACGCCCCAGGCCGGGCCGCCGATGCGATCCATGGCAATAGACACATCGAAGGCGAGCGCAACGGACAGCGGCAACAAAGCCAGGCCGGTAAACATCGTGGCCGTGGCGAGCACGCCGGGACTGTCCTGCCCGCGTTCAACGATGCGGTGCTGCATCGAAGGTGCAATCAGCAGAGCGATCGTAAGCATGATCAGTGTGAGGCCCGAGCAGACCAGGGCCCGGGCGGGAAATGGCAGCTCGTCGAACAGGTCCTGAAAGATGCCGTTGAACTGGAAGCCGAACAGCACTTGCGCTCCCAGGATCAGAAGCCGGCTTTCGTCGAGCGCGATCTTGAGCTGGCGTTCGAGCTTCATGGACCCGGAAAAGCACCTCCGACAGGGTCTTAACGCCGGCCGCTGGACCAGGTTCCTTCAACGGGAACCGCCCCGGTTTTGGTGCGTTCATGGGCGGTGGTCATGCCTTCCCGAGACGACAAGGAGAACGCATCATGGGATTGTTCACCAAGGACATACAGACGATGGACGACCTGCTGCTGCACGGTCTGAAGGACATCTATTACGCTGAAAACCAGATCGTGAAGTCGCTGCCCAAGCTGATCGAGAAGGCCACCAACCGCGACCTGACCAAGGGCCTGCAGAGCCACCTTGAGGAGACGAAAAATCAGATCGTCCGTCTCGACCAGGTGTTCAAGAAACTGGGCCAGGAGCCTCAGGGCGTGAAGTGCCCGGCAATCGACGGCCTGATCAGCGAGGCCGATGACGTGGCCGGCGAAGTGGCCGACAAGGAGGTGCTGGACGCCGCCATTATCGGCTCCGCCCAATCGGTCGAGCACTATGAAATCGCCCGCTACGGGACGCTGATCGCCTGGGCCGAATCCCTCGGCCACGACGACATCATCCGGCTCCTCAACACCAACCTCAACGAGGAAAAGGCTGCGGACAAGAAGCTGTCGACGGTCGCGCTGCGCAAGGGCGTGAACCGCAAGGCGGCAAGCTGACGGACGCCAAGCTGATGGACGCGAAGTCCGGCGGCGGCTTTTCGTTGCCTTGTTTTAAGAAGCAGCCTCCGAACGACGGGGTTACCGGGGCCGCGCGATCGTCCGGACGTTGCACACCGCACCGGCTCCAAGGACAATCGAAACGAGCGGCAGCTTAAGGACACGCCGCTCCGCTCTCGATCCAGGCCTGGACCAATTCCCCGAGGCGCGCTTGCGTCCCGGGCGCCGGGTCCCGGCCTGGACCGGGATTCCAGCCCCAGGCGATCAAGTCGTCCTTGGCCAGGTGCTCGTGCAGCAGCGCCAGGTCGCGGCCGCCATTGCGGCTCGGGTCCTTGAGCTGCGCGCATATTTCGCCGATGGATTTCCCTTCCCAGGCCATTTCGACTGGTGCGAGACTCCACCGCGGGTGGCCAGGGATGCTTTGATAGCTGCCTTCCCCTCCCACGATGGTGAAGTTCGCATCCATGTGACAGGCGCCGCAGTTGTTGCCGGGCACGCCGTCGTCGTGGTCTCCGCGCACGACCCTTGGAAAATGCAGCCTTTGCTCATTGCCTTGCAAAGGGGTGTCGCCGGCCGGGTGACAGTTCATGCAACGCGGGTGCATGATCACTCTGGCGGCCTCCGCGAACAATGCGCGCGAGCGCGCTTGCGGGTCGCTGATACTGGCAAAAGCCGACGGTGGGCGGAGGTCCTCTCCCAACTGCGCCTGCACGTGGACGGCGCCCGGCCCCAAAAGCACGCCGCAAAGGAGCAAGGCCGCCGACACCCCGGACGGCGCCGAAGACGCTTTTCCGGGACGGGCCTGACAGGTGTGCCAATCGTTTTGCATCGAGGGCGCCTCTCCAGCCTCAACGGCTCAAAGAGCGTTTGGTTCGCTTCACCGCCGTACATCACTGAACGGCAAACCATCCCAGTGCAGACCAGTCGGAAAACCAGCGCTGGAGCTGGCCGGCCATGCCCTTCACATTTTTCCTTTTGCGACCGACAGACAGACGGATCGCTTGCGAAAGGCTGCTGCCTTCCTGCAATGCACGAAGGAGGGCGAAGGCGGGCGGCTCCAGCCGCTTGGAGTACACGGTGTTGTCTTGCCGGTGGATCGCCAGGTAGATCTTTTCCCGCTTGGGAATTCCCCTCCGTCTGGCGCCCGCACGCGCAGGCGACTCTATGCTGGCCGCATCGCCCTGGCGCACATTCTGCCGGCCGAGTTTCACGAGCAGCACATCGAGCGGATACGCGAGTTCGAGAAGCTTCACACAGGGCTGCAATCGAAACGCAGGATCGCCTCCCAGGCGGCCAAGATCGGCGGCCGTCAGCTTCGGCAATTCCGCCGCGTCCTTGGCTTCGATTTCGGCCCATTCCAGCCGAACCATGTCGAGCGCAACGCGCGCCCGTTTGGGTGCGTGGTCCGGGTGCCTGGCGAGCCATGTCTCCAGCCGGGCACCGAGCTTGCGCAAATCGAACGAGTCCGGCGGGCACTCGGTCAGATAGCGCGCCGCGAGACGATCGAACTGCCGGCGCCCGACGAGCGCGCGCAGCCCGGGAAAATCGTCGCCGAGCGCCGCAAGAATGCGAAACCAGTAGCCCTGGCTGTAGAGTTCGAGACGCTCGAACGACGTGAGTTGGTGGCTCGGCTTTACCAGTTCGTCCGCCAGCGTCCGGATCGGCTTCCCGTCCAGCGTCCGGACCCGCATGCGGTCGCAGGCCGTGAGCGGCTGCCGCATCAGCTCGAAGAACGTTCGTTGAAATTGCTCGAGGTTCATGACGCCACCGCGGTGGCTCGAGGCAGATACTTTTTCGCCTTCAAGGCTTCATTGTGGACCTCGTCGAACGAGGGAACGCGGTCATCCCACTCCAGCAGTGTTGCCGTGGGTCCGGCGAGCTCGATCGCCCTGGCGTAGAGCCGCCACACCGGGCTTGCGACCGGGCGATCGTGGGTATCGAGAAGGCACCGGCCGTCGTTCTTGTGCCCGGCGAGATGGATTTGCGTCACACGCTCATGGATGACGCCGTCGATGTAGCGCAACGGATCGGACCCATGATTGCGGCACGAAACGTGGATGTTGTTGACGTCGAGCAGGATGCCGCAATCGGCGGCTTCCACCACTTCGTTGAGGAACTCGCACTCGGTCATCTCCGAAATGTGGAACTCGGCGTAGCTGCTCACATTCTCGACCGCGATCGGGACTTCGAGGAAATCGCGCGCCTCGCGGATCTTCTGCGCCGTCTGGCGGACGGCCTCGAAGGTGTAGGGCATCGGCAGAAGGTCGTGCGAATAGCGGCCGTCGATGCTGCCCCAGCACAGGTGGTCGGTCAGCCACGGCGTCCTGGTACGCTTCACCAGCGCCTTGAGGCGCTTCAAATAGTCGCGGTTCAATGGCTCGGCGGAGCCGAAATACATCGCAACGCCGTGCTGCACGACCCGGTACTGCTCGAGGATCGCATCGAGATCTCCGAGCGAACGCCGGTCCTCGACCAGGTAGTTTTCGGAAATGATCTCGAACCAGTCCACGACCGGCTTGCGCTCAAGGATGTGCTGATGATGCGGATCGCGCAGCCCCATGCCGATGCCGTAGTCCTGATGTCCATTGAAGCGATTGGCAGCCATGATACGTCTTCCTTGCAGGCACCCGATGGGAGGTTCGAAGGCCAAGGCTGCGTCTGCATCGGCCTTCGATTGTGCGTCGTCATCCGGCGCGGCGGCAGGAGCGGCGGCAGCCGCGGTAGCAAGACCGCCGGCACCCGCGGGAACAGCCTCGGCGGCAACTCCCGTGCGCGTCTTGCGTGCCCGTAGGCGTCGTTGCAGTGCCCGACAGCTTCGCGCTGCCGTGGGTGGCGGCGCCCTTGTTCGCGCCCGCCGCGGCCGCTTGCGCGCCCGTGGTGGTTCCCGCGACGAACCCTGATAGAGCCGCGCCGATCAACAGGGCACGGGCGGTGGGGAATTGACTGGCCTTCGACATGATCGTTCTCCTGACGTTCGAGTCAGAAGCCCGATGCCCTGACTCTGCATGTCAGGTGCCTATCGAACCCTTGCCGGTCCCGATGTGCTTACCATCACAGATTGCGCGATTGTGCGCGGCCTGCGGTGCGGACGAAAAACATGATATCATGAGGAGAATTCGCGCTGGCGCGCACACCGAGGAAACACGATGTCGGACTGTCTGCACTGCGATATCAATGAACTTGTGCAAAGGTACCTCGAGCCGGTCAACGCGGACCTCGGCGAGGTGGTCGCCAAGCTGGCGGAAAGCCTGGTCGACACCATACTGCTCGCACCGGAAAGCGATCACTCGAAACTGCTCGCGGATGCAATTTCAAGCTTGGGACTTCTGTTCTTGGAAAAAAGCGGCGCAGTGGAAACTGAATCCGGTGCGCGGCATTAGGGCATTTTCAGGAAAGGTGGGAATCCGGTTTTCCGTCCGAAAAATGCGACCAACGCAAAAAAGCCAGGGGACATTCCGTTTCAAGGAAACTGATTGTGCTCTAGTCTCTGTTCACCCACGGAGGTTGACATGGATGAGCTTCCAACCTCGATTCAGGAGCAGGTTCTGCGAGTCCTGGGAAAAGGCGTCGTCAGGATCTGGAGCCAACTGCCGCAAGATATTCAGCACCATTTGTTCGAAGAGGCCGTGAAGACGCAAGGTGAATCGGTGAGACAGAAACTCGCCGTCTTCCTGCATCACCAGCATCCCCGCACGTCCGACGCGATCAAGGCGCGCGCCATGCCGGAGCCCGACAGCAAGGGCGGGTAGCCTGTCGCGGTGGCGCAGGCCGGCGCTAGAGCATTTTCAGGAAAAGTGGAATCCGGTTTTCCGTCGAAAATGCGACCAACGCAAGAGTCCTAGAGCACGTTCAGTTTCAAGGAACTGAATGTGCTCTAGAACAGGAAATAGCGCTGCGCCATCGGCAGAACCTCGGCCGGCGCGCAGGTGAGCAGTTCGCCGTCGGCGCGGACTTCGTAAGTCTCAGGATCGACTTCGATGTGGGGCGTCGCGTCGTTGTGGATCATGCTCTTCTTCGAAATGGCGCGGGTATTTTGCACGGCAACGAGCGTTTTCGCGATCTCGAGCTTCTTGCCCAGCCCGGCCTTGACCGCCGCCTTGGACGTGAACACCACGCAACTCGCGGTGCGGGCCCGCCCGTAGGCCCCGAACATCGGCCGGTAATGCACCGGCTGCGGAGTGGGGATCGAGGCGTTCGGGTCGCCCATCAGAGCCGCGACGATGCAGCCGCCCTTGATGATGATGTCCGGCTTGACGCCGAAGAAGGCCGGCGACCACAGCACGAGATCGGCGAGCTTGCCTTTCTCGATCGAGCCGATGTGCTTCGACACGCCGTGCGCGACCGCCGGGTTGATGGTGTACTTGGCGACGTAGCGTTTCACCCTGGCGTTGTCGTTATCGCCTTTCTCCTGTGGGAGCCGGCCGCGCTGCCGCTTCATCTTGTCGGCGGTCTGCCAGGTCCGGATGATGACTTCCCCGAGCCGGCCCATGGCCTGTGAGTCCGATGACATCATCGAGAGGGCGCCGAGATCGTGCAGAATGTCCTCCGCGGCGATCGTCTCCTGGCGGATACGGCTTTCGGCGAAAGCCAGGTCCTCCGGGATCGACGGGTCGAGATGATGGCACACCATCAGCATGTCGAGATGTTCGTCGATGGTGTTGCGTGTGAACGGCCGCGTCGGGTTGGTGGACGACGGCAGCACGTTGGGCAGGCCCGCCACCTTGATGATATCGGGCGCGTGGCCGCCGCCGGCGCCTTCGGTATGGAAGGCATGGATGGTGCGGCCCTTGAAGGCCTTGATGGTGTCCTCGACGAAGCCGGATTCGTTCAGCGTGTCGGTGTGGATCATCACCTGCACGTCGTAGTCCTCCGCGACCGACAGGCAGCAGTCGATGGCAGCCGGGGTCGTGCCCCAATCCTCGTGCAGCTTGAGGGCGCAGGCGCCGCCCTTGATCATTTCCTCCAGCGCGGCCGGGCGCGAGGCGTTGCCCTTTCCGGCAAAGCCGAGGTTGACCGGAAATGCGTCCGCGGCCTGGATCATGCGCGCGAGATGCCATGGGCCCGGGGTGCAGGTCGTGGCATTGGTGCCGGCCGCCGGTCCGGTGCCGCCGCCGAGCATGGAGGTGACGCCCGACATCAGCGCCTCTTCGACCTGCTGCGGACAGATGAAGTGGATGTGAGTATCGAAGCCGCCGGCGGTGAGGATTTTCCCTTCGCCCGCGATGATCTCGGTGCCCGGTCCGATCACGATCGTGACGCCCGGCTGGATGTCCGGATTGCCGGCCTTGCCGACGGCGAAAATTCTTCCGTCCTTGAGGCCGACATCGGCCTTCACGATGCCCCAGTGGTCGATGATCAGCGCATTGGTGATGACGGTATCAACGGCACCTTGCCGATTGGTGACCTGGCTCTGGCCCATGCCGTCGCGGATGACCTTGCCGCCACCGAACTTCACCTCCTCGCCGTAGACGGTGAAGTCCTTCTCCACCTCGATGATGAGGTCGGTGTCGGCGAGCCGCACCCGGTCGCCGGCGGTGGGCCCGAACATGTCCGCATAGGCGCGGCGCTCGATCTTGATCGGCATCTTGTCCTCAGAGCTTGCCCATGACGTCGCCGCGGAACCCGTACACCGTGCGTTTGCCGGCATAGGGGATCAGCGTGACCTCGCGCGTCTGTCCCGGCTCGAAGCGCACCGCCGTGCCGGCGGCGATGTCGAGGCGCATGCCGCGCGCTTTCTTGCGCTCGAACGTGAGCGCCGGGTTCGTTTCGAAGAAATGATAGTGCGAGCCGACCTGGATCGGGCGGTCGCCGGTGTTGGTGATGGGGAGCGTCACGGTCTTACGGCCGCCGTTGAGCGTGATCTCGCCGTCCTTGATGAACATTTCGCCAGGGATCATTGAATGGTCGCCTCCGTCCAGAAGTCTGCGGGCGCATCGACCAGATTGCGATGCTTCGAAAGATATCTGAAGACCTGAAGGTGAAGGTCGTCCAGTTCGCTGTAAAGATTGCGCTCAAGTTCTCGAAGCTGATTCTTGAGGTCGTCGGGCATGGACTTGATTGCAGCGAGATAGTCGCGTTCGTCGCCCCAACGTGTCCCCGGACCCGCCAAAGCAATGGCTGATTCAAGTATGGCAGCGGCGCCAGGCGCGTCGATAGAGCGCAAGACATCGATCATGAGTTTGGCGCGGTCACGGCTCGAATTGTGAAAATACTGCGTAAAGCCGCCGTTGTAGACTTCGTTAGCCAATTCCCACGTTCCAATGAGCGCTTGCTCTGCAACGTGTAGGTTGCGGAAATCCTCTAGATCCATATACAGCTCCTTGTCGCACACCAACTGGTTCAACTTCTGAGCAATCGGATCGGATTCGTATGCCATGGTGAGCTTACCATCAGAGGATTTCACCTGACCGGCTCATGCACCGTCACCAGCTTGGTGCCGTCCGGAAACGTCGCCTCGACCTGTACGTCGTGGATCATCTCGGCAATGCCCTCCATCACCTGCGCGCGCGTGAGCACATGCGCGCCGGCCTCCATCAGCTCGGCCACGGTGCGGCCGTCACGCGCGCCTTCGAGGATGAAATCGCTGATCAGCGCCACCGCTTCGGGATGATTGAGCTTGACGCCGCGCTCGAGCCGCCGGCGCGCCACCATCGCGGCCATGGCGATGAGGAGCTTGTCCTTTTCGCGCGGGGTGAGATTCATCCTCGCCCCTCAATTCTGCCACAGGCGCGGAAGTGCCCCGCCGCGGATCGCCGCCAACGCGGCAGCAAGGTCGTGCCGCAGCGCCGCGCCATCGGCGGCGACCAGGCGCACGAGGGCCATGCCGTTCCAGACCGACAGGCCGACCTCGCCGCGAAATCGACCCTCCAGGGCGCGCACGGCAGCAACCGCCGCGTCGTCCGCCGGCGTCAGCAGGATCGTGGCAATGGCGGCGCCAGCCTTGGCCACCGCCGCGAGCTTGAGCTTGTCTGCGACCGCGCCTTCAAGCCGTACCGTTTCCGCGTAGATCAACCGTCCGTTCCGCCGCACGCGCCAGCGGTCGAACAGCAGGCCCTCACTGACCACCTCGCCCATCCCGGAACGGCCGAACACGACGGCCTCGGCCAGCAGCAGCCGCGCATCCGCGGCGAGCGCGACATCGATGGTGCGCCGCAGCCGCGCGCGGTCGAACAGGATCGTCTCGTGCGGCAGCCAGTCGAGCGCGCCGCCGGCCGCGACCGCGAGCTTGACGCCGACGGCGGTGTCCGGCCCGAGCGTGCGGTAGACCTTTTCGGCGGCCGCGGTCGTGGCGACGAGCTGCGCGGCGGGGCCGACATCCATGGCGAGATCGAACCGATCGCCGCCCGCCATTCCGCCGCCGGTGTTGACGATCACCGCTTCGAGTTCCGGCGCGGGCGGGCCCGGGAAGCGAAGCCGCAGCGCGCCCTGCTCGTGCACGCGGGCGCGGCGGGTGACGCCGGCTGCCGCCTTGACGCTCAGGGTGATCCGGCTCGCGGCGCGGTTGCTCGCGAAGATCTCATTTTCCTCCTGCCGGTCGTGGGAGAGCATCAGATCGCCATCGCGCGCTTGAGAGCCGCTTCGTCCATGTCGGCGCGGCTGCAGGCATAGACGATGGCGCCGCGATCCATTACCGCAAAATGGTCGCCCAGCTCGCGGGCGAAATCGAGATACTGCTCCACCAGCACCACGGCGATCTGCCCGAGATTTCGCAGGTAGTCGATGGCGCGGCCGATATCCTTGATGATCGAGGGCTGAATACCCTCGGTCGGCTCGTCGAGCAGGAGCAGCCGCGGCCGCATGACCAGCGCGCGTCCGATCGCGAGCTGCTGCTGCTGGCCGCCGGAGAGGTCGCCGCCGCGCCGGCCGAGCATGTCGTTCAGCACCGGAAACAGCGAGAACACGTCGTCGGGAATGCTGCGGTGCGCGCGCCTGAGCGGCGCAAACCCGGTCTTGAGATTCTCCTCGACCGTGAGCAGAGGGAAGATGTCGCGCCCCTGCGGGACATAGGCGATTCCGCGGCGCGCTCGCTCGGAGGGCCGCAGCTTGGTGATATCGGCGCCGTCGAGCGTGATCGTGCCTTTGCTGATGGGTTGCTGGCCGGCGAGCGCGTCGAGCAGGCTGGTCTTGCCGACGCCATTGCGCCCGAGCACGCAGGTGACCTTGCCGGGCTCGGCCTTGAGCGAGACCGCGCGCAGTGCGCGTGCCGCGCCGTAGTGGAGATCGATCGCGTTCACCTCGAGCATGTTCAGCGTCCCAGATACACCTCGACCACGCGGTCGTTGGCCGAGACCTGATCGATCGTGCCTTCGGCCAGCACCGAGCCTTCATGCAGGCAGGTGACCTTGACGCCGAGCTCGCGCACGAAGGTCATGTCGTGCTCGACCACCACCACGGTACGGTCGCGGTTGATCTCCTTGAGGAGGTCTGCGGTCTGCCGCGTCTCCGTATCGGTCATGCCGGCGACCGGCTCGTCGACCAGCAGCAGTTTCGGCTCCTGTGCCAGCAGCATGCCGATCTCGAGCCATTGCTTCTGCCCGTGCGAGAGGCTGCCGGCGACGCGATCGCGGAACGATGCCAGGCGGACGATCTGGAGAATGCCGTTGAGGCGGCTGCCGGTCTCGGCATCCTCGCGCCAGAACAGGGTTGCGCGCGGGCGGCGGTCGCTCTTGAGCGCGAGCAGGATATTGTCCTCGACCGTATGCATCTCGAACACGGTCGGCTTCTGGAACTTGCGGCCGATGCCGAGCTCGGCGATCTCGGCCTCGTCGAGCGTGGTGAGATCCTGGGCGCCGTCGAAGAAAACATCGCCCTCGTCAGGCCGCGTCTTGCCGGTGACGACGTCCATCATCGTGGTCTTGCCGGCCCCGTTCGGACCGATGATCGCGCGCATCTCGCCGGCCGCGATCGCAAACGACAGGTTGTTGAGAGCCTTGAATCCGTCGAACGAAACGGTGACGCCGTTGAGATAGAGGAGCGAGGTCGTGATGCGGGTGTCCATGCTGGCGCCTTACTCGGCTGGCCGGGGCGACGCTGCGGAGAGCGCGGCGCTCTCCGCCGCCGCGTCGTTCGCCGCATGCGTGCGCGCGCGCCGCTGGGCGACCCAATAACGCATCGTGCCGACGATGCCGCGTGGCATGAACAGCGTCACGGCGACGAACAGGCCGCCGAGCATGAACAGCCAGTAGGGCGCCAGCACGCCACTGGTGAAATAAGTCTTGGCGTAGTTGACCACCAGCGCGCCGAGCACCGCTCCGGTCAACGTGCCGCGTCCGCCGACCGCGACCCAGATCACGGCTTCGATCGATTGCGCCGGCGAAAACTCGCCCGGATTGATGATCCCGACCTGCGGCACGTAGAGCGCGCCGGCGACGCCGGCCATGCAGGCCGAGAGCGTGAACACGAACAGCTTGTAGGATTCGACCCGGTAGCCGAGGAAGCGGGTGCGGGTCTCCGCGTCGCGGATCGCGATCAGAACCTTGCCGAGCTTGGACGCGACGATGGCGCGACAGATCAGGAAACCGATCATCAGCGCGAGCGCCGAGGTCGCGAACAAGGCGGCGCGCGTTCCTTGCGCCTGCACGTTGAAGCCCAGAATGTCCTTGAAGTCGGTCAGGCCGTTATTGCCGCCGAAGCCGAAATTGTTGCGGAAGAAGCCGAGCATCAGCGCGTAGGTGAGCGCCTGGGTGATGATCGAGAGATAGACCCCCGTGACGCGGCTGCGAAACGCGAACCAGCCGAACACGAAGGCAAGCGCGCCCGGCACCAGCACGGTCATCAGCAGCGCGTACGGGAAATGCTGGAAGCCGTACCAGTAGACCGGCAGCTCGGGCCAGTTGAGGAACACCATGAAGTCGGGCCGGATCGGATCGGCATAGACCCCGCGGGTGCCGATCTGGCGCATCAGGTACATGCCCATCGCATAGCCGCCGAGCGCGAAGAAGGCGCCGTGGCCGAGCGAGAGGATGCCGCAATAGCCCCAGATCAGGTCGATCGAGAGCGCCAGGATGGCATAGCAGATGTACTTGCCGAACAAAGCGACGAAATAAGTCGGCACATGGAACGGCGACGACGGCGGCAGCAGCAAATTGAGCAGCGGCACCGCGACCGCAATCGCCGCCATGAGCAGCAGGAATGCGGTGGCGCCGCGGTCGAGCGCGCGGATCAGCGGGAACGCGCTCATGCCTCCACCGCCCGGCCCTTGAGCGCGAACAGCCCGCGCGGACGCTTCTGGATGAACAGGATGATGAGCACCAGAATGGCGATCTTGCCGAGCACCGCGCCAGCGACCGGCTCCAGGAACTTGTTGGCGATGCCGAGCGTAAACGCGCCCACCAGCGTGCCCCACAAATTGCCGACGCCGCCGAACACCACCACCATGAACGAGTCGATGATGTAGCTCTGGCCGAGGTTCGGGCTGACATTGTCGATCTGCGACAGCGCCACGCCCGCGATCCCGGCAATGCCCGAGCCCAGCCCGAAGGTCAGCGCGTCCACCCGCGAGGTCGCGATCCCCATCGAGGCCGCCATCCGGCGGTTCTGCGTCACCGCGCGCATTTCAAGGCCGAGGCGGGTAAAGCGCAGCTTGCCGAGCAGCGCGACGAACACGATGCCGGTGAAGACGATGATCCAGTGGCGGTTATAGGTGATATGGATGGCGCCGAGATCGAAGGCGCCGGAC
>JAXDOD010000025.1:0-13598 GCA_034669045.1 Alphaproteobacteria bacterium | reverse complement strand
GCGGAAGCGGTCGCGGTCGAGCGGATGCAGCACGTCGAGCCAGCGCGCGGCCGGCCCTTCGAGCGCGCCGCGCTTGAGGCCGAGCAGCGCCTCGGTCTCGGGACTGGTGAACACCTTGTCGGAGGAGACGTCCCAGTCCCAGATCATGTCGCCGGCGCCGGTCAGCGCGAGCGCACGGCGCTCGATGTCGCTGACGATGCCGTGGGTGACGCCGCCCGCAAAGGCGTGCTGCATCACCGTGAAGCCGATCAGCATCACGATCAGCACCAGTCCGCCGAGCAGCGCGGGGCCGACGATGTCGTTGGTCACGATGCCCATCACGGCGAGCCCGGCCGCCACCACCCATACGAGCAGCAGGAGCCAGGTCGGGATCAGGAGCACGGCTCGGTCGAAGCCGTAGAAGGACAGATAGATCACCAGGCCGAAGCCAAGCACCGCGACCGCGAACAGCGACAGCCGCGCGATGCCCGAGGCGATCGCCGGGTCGAACAGCGCCACCGCCACCAGCAGCGCCAGGAAGGCGAGCCAGCCGATCGTGATATGGGCGTAACGGACGTGCCAGCGATTGAGGTTGAGATAGGCGAACAGGAACACGATCAGCGTCGCGGCCAGGATCGCCTCGCCCGAGGCGCGCCAGATGCGCTCGGTGCCGGCCGACATGTCGAACACCTTGCCCCAGAACCCGAAGTCGATGCCGATATAGACCAGCACCGCCCAGCCGAGCGCCGCGGCGGCGGGAAACATCACGCTGCCCTTGACCACGAACAGGATGGTCAGGAACAGCGCCAGCAGACCGGCGATGCCGATCACAATGCCGTAGTAGAGCGTGATGCTGTTGATCTTGTCCTTGTAGGCGTCCGGCTCCCACAGGTAGATCTGGGTCAGCTTGGCGGTGCGCAGCTCCGCCACGTAGGTCATGACCGCGCCGGGATCGAGGGTGATGCGATAGATATCGGCGGTCGAGCTTTCCTGACGGTCCGGCCGCTCGCCGCTCGACGTGATGGTCACGATGCGCGAGAGCCCGAGGTCGGGCCATATCAGGCCCGAACCGACCAGGCGATAATGCGGGATCACGATCAGGCGGTCGATCTGGTCGTTGCCGGTATTGGCGAGCGCGAACACCGCCCAGGTGGTGTTGCCCTCGCGCGCGCGCACGTCCATGCGCTGCACGATGCCGTCGGCGCCCGGCGCGGTCGACACCAGGATGCGGTCGGACTCGGTGCGATGGCGCTCGACCGCGGCGGTCAGATCGATGGCGGCGGCGGTGCTGGGAACGTTCACCGCCTCGACCGCGCCGGCCGGACGCGCCGCGGCGAGGACGATCGTCAGGACCGCCATGAGGGCTGCGAGGCGGACGAGATTCAACCGACGACCTCCCACCTCAATGCGGCCTCCAGACAGGCGCTCGACCTCATACAACGGCGCAATGGCGCGAGCCGGTTTCACTGCTCACGACCATTGTGCCGATTTCGCGGCCCTGAGGCTTGCGCAGACACGCCGGCTGCCCCAAAATTCATGTTCCCCGAGCTTGCCGGGTGTCCAGTAAACACGAATGCGGCGGTTCTTTCGAGAGGCAAATCAACGGGAGGGCCTGCCCCGGGCTTCGCGGCCAACCTCGAGGTGATCCCCCCGACCGCCATTTTAACGGTTCAAGCTCATTCTGGCAGGATAATTCGAGCGCGGCCGCCGAAGGTTAGGAATTTTCTCTGGGCTGAGAGGCGTTCGAACTTCAGATTACGGTTAATGCGAGGATGGATGCGCATGGGCGCGCTGGTTCTACCCCTCGTTCTGCGCCTTGCGATCGTGCTTGCCACCACCGCCTATGCGGGACCGCAGGAGGATTGCGAGCAATCAAGCGACCACCAGCGGACGATCCGCGGCTGCACGGAGGTCATCAGCGGCACCGGGAGTGCTCTCACGTATTTTCGGCGCGGCGTTGCCCATGGGGCGGCACGCCAAAGCGATCGCGCGATCGCGGACTTCACGAGGGCGATCGAAATCGACCCGAGATACGTCGAGGCCTTCCATCGGCGCGGTATCGCTTATCGCCTGACAAGGGACCATGACCGCGCAATCGCCGACCAGAACAAGGCGATCGAGATCGATCCGACTTACGCCCGCGCCTATAACAGCCGCGGCAACGTCCATGATGAGCGCGGCGACGATGGTCGTGCGATCGCGGACTTCACCAAGGCGATCGAACTCGACCCCGCATATGCCCGCGCCTACGTGAACCGGGCCTTCGTTTACGTCCGCAAGAATGACATCGAGCGTGCGGCCGCCGACGCCAAGCAGGCCATTGCGCTCTCGGATACGGTGATCGCGCGCGAGCCGAATGACGTGGATGCCTATTTCAACCGCGGCCGCGCCTACGAGGCGCTCGAGGATGAGGACGGCGCAATTGCGAACTTCAGCAAGGTGATCGAGCTCGACCCGAAGCACATCGAGGCCTACATCAGCCGCGGCAACATGTACCGCGACCGCGCTCGCGTGCCTGATGACGAAGACTACGACCGCGCAATTGCGGATTTCAGCACCGCGATCGAGCTCGATCCGGACGACCCTCGACCCTACAGCGAAAGGGGAGGAGCCCATGCCGGCAAGGGCGAGCACGGCCGCGCGATGGCCGACCACAACAAGGCGATCGAAATCGATCCGATGTCGCCCTACAGCTATCTGCATCGCGCGATTTTCTACATCCTCAAGGGCGAGGACGATCTCGCCAGGAAAGACTTCGCCAAGGCGATCGAACTTGACCCGACAGTCGCCGAGGTGATCAAAGCGCTGCGAGGATTTGTCGGTGGATTCGACCTGAATCAGGACGACGGTAGACAGCAAGCCGATCCGCCGAGGTAGCCGGCACCGATCGGGCTCAAACCGTCAGCACGATCTTGCCGATATGCGCGCTCGATTCCATGCGCGCGTGGGCGGCCGCGGCCTCGCGGAGCGCAAACGAACGGTCCATCACCGGCCTGACGCGGCCCGCCGCGACGAGCGGCAGCACATGCTGTTCGACCGCGCGTGCGATCGCGGCCTTTTCCGCGACCGGGCGCGAGCGCAGCACCGAACCGGTATGGGTCAGGCGCTTGAACATGATGCGGCGAAAATCGACGGTGGCCTTGGGCGAGCCCATGAAGGCGATCTGGAGCACGCGCCCCTCGATGGCCGCCGCCTGGTAGTTGCGATCGATATAGTCTCCGCCCACGATGTCGAGGATGACATCGGCGCCGCGGCCTGCGGTGGCGGCCTTGGTCGCGGCCACGAAGTCTTCGGTCTTGTAGTTGACCGCGATCTCGGCGCCGAGCTTGCGGCAGGCGTCGCATTTCTCCGGCGAGCCCGCGGTCGTGATCACGCGCGCGCCCGCCTCGCGGGCGAGCTGGATCGCCGTCGTGCCGATGCCGGAGGAGCCGCCATGGATCAGGACCGTCTCGCCGGCCTTGAGCCGGCCGCGCTCCATCATGTTGTACCAGACGGTGAAGAAGGTCTCCGGGATGGCGGCCGCCTCGCTCATCGACAGGCCCGCCGGCACCGGGAGGCAAACGCTCTCGTGCGCGGGACAGTATTCCGCGTAGCCGCCGCCGACCACGAGCGCCATCACCTTGTCGCCGAGCTTCCAGCGCGTGACGCCCGCACCGAGCGCGACCACCTCGCCGGCGATCTCCAGGCCCGGGATGTCGGTCGCGCCTGCGGGCGGGGGATAGGAACCCTGGCGCTGGTGCACGTCCGGCCGGTTGACGCCGGCGGCGGCGACCTTGACCAGCACCTCGCCGTCGCCCGGCTGCGGCACCGGCCGTTCCTCGGGCACGAGCATCTCCGGTCCACCCGGCGCGCGGATTGCGATCGCGGTCATGCGGGCGGGGATGGCCATGGCGTCAACTCCTGCTGCACGGCACCGATTGGTACAACGGGCCCCGCTCCCATGCTAGTTTCGCGCGCGCTGGGATCCTGGACGGTGCTCGATGCCCCATGACGTCACGATGCGCGACCGCGTCGCCATGTACAACACGAACCGGCTGAAGATCGGGCTGTTCGGGCTCAATTGCTCGTCCGGCCGCGCCGTCACCATGGTGCCGGAGCGCTGGTCGGGGAGCTGGCCGGACAATCTCAAGCTGGCCCGCATGGCGGACGACGCCGGGATCGATTTCCTGCTGCCCATTGCCCGCTGGAAAGGATACGGCGGCGACACCGACTACCAGGGCGCGACGCTCGAGACCCTGACCTGGGCGTCGGGCCTGCTCGCCTCGACGGGCCGCATCACGGTGTTCGGAACGGTGCACGCGCCGCTGTTCAATCCGGTGATCGCGGCCAAGGAATGCGTGACCGCCGATCACATCGGGCAGGGCCGTTTCGGGCTGAACCTCGTCGTCGGCTGGAACGAGGGCGAGTTCGAGATGTTCGGCGTCGAGCAGCGCGAGCACGAGGCGCGCTATGACTATGCGCAGGAGTGGATCGACGCCCTCAAGCTGATCTGGTCGCCCCAGGAGGACTTCGATGTCACGGGCAGGTATCTCACCCTCAAGGGCGTGCGCGCCAAGCCCAAGCCGGTCGGCGGCACGAGGCCGCTGATCATGAACGCGGGCGCCTCGGCCACCGGCCGCGCCTTCGCGGTGAAGAACTGCGACGCCTTCTTCATGCAGGCCTCGCGGGTGTCGATCGCGGAGACTGCCGCCAACGTGCAGAAGGCGAAGGACCTCGGCAGGGAGCACGGCCACGAGATCGGCGTCTACTCGGTCGGCCAGGTCACCTGCCGGCACACCCGGAAGGAGGCGGAGGAGTATTACCGGCACGCGATCGTCGAGAGCGCCGACTTTTCGGCGATCGACCGCATCCTCGCCATGAAGAACATCACGCCGGAAACCAGGGGCGCCGAAGAATACAACCGCCAGCGCCGCTTCTATGCCAACGGCATGGGTGGCCTGCCGCTCGTGGGCGACCCGGACCATGTCGCCAAGGCGCTGGCCGAGCTGAGCGCGGCGGGGCTCGACGGCGTCGCCGTGTCCTTGATCAACTATCTCGACGAGCTTCCGTTCTTCTGCGACGAGGTGCTGGGGCGCCTGGAGCGGCTCGGGCTGCGCGAACGCCGGCCGGCGCCCGCCTATGCCTGACGGAGTGCGGCGATGAAAGAAGACGACGACGACCGGCCGAAGAAAAAAATCACCCACGAGATCGGACAGGAACTCGCGCTTCTTTCGGTGAAGGAGCTCGAGGAGCGCATCGTGCTGCTCAAGGAGGAGATCGCGCGGCTGCAAGCATCGATCGCGAAGAAACAGAGCTCGCGCAACGTGGCGGATACGTTTTTCAAGAAATGAACTGGAGCCAGAGAGCAGGCGCAGTTCGCGCCAATGTGCGTGCGTGGTATGTGCGGCGCGCGGCAATGTGTGTGCGCGGCAATGTGCGGTGCGCGGCATGGGGTGAATTCTCCCCTGCCGCGCGCGCCGCAAAACCCGCCGGCCGCTTAATCCGTTGTTAAGCTTTCTCGTTCATTACTCCAATGGTCCAACTTCTGGACATTGAGTGGCTCCTGTCCACTCTGTTTGACGCCTCCCTGTTAACCTTAGAGCCGCCGGCAACGGCGGCTCCTTTTTTGGTTTGTCCCAATTCGGGTCAAAGTTTTTCCGCATCGCCGCCGTTAACCATGTTTTCGGCGCACGCGCGGCCCGATCGCGCTGGCATTCGATCGCACGGCAACTCTTCAAATGAAATGCCGTCCGACGGTCAAAGCGTGTCCGCGCGGCAACTATGTCGCAATCTTCGAATCAAGGGCGCTGGACAGCGACCCATCCGGCGGGCAATGCTGCTGCCGATCGCCGGCCGCGTAAGACGTGTTGGCGCAAGAAAAAATTTCAGTAGCGTTGGGGCGTAATGTGATGTCTGAGCAGACGGCCAACGAGGCCGCACCGGTCTCATTCGGCGAGCGGCTCGCGAGTTCGCAGGTCTTTGCCGATCTGTTCCGTGACGGCATGGCGCTCGTGGAGGAGACCGCGAGCTATCTCGATGGCCCCGGCCGGCAGGAATCCAAGAAGCTCGAGCGTTCCGGCGCGCTCGCCTACGCCACCGAAAGCATGCGGCTCACCACGCGGCTGATGCAGCTTGCGTCCTGGCTGCTCCTGCATCGCGCCGTCAAGGAAGGCGAGATGTCGCTCGCCCAGGCCAACAAGGAAAAATCGAAGGTGAAGCTCGCGGTCGGCGAAACCGCCGATGAGCAGACCATGCGGCTGTTGCCCGAGCGGCTGCGCGCATTGATCGAGCGATCGAAGGCGCTGCAGACCTCAATCCGCCGCCTGGACGCGACCATCCATGCGACGCCCGATGCCTCCCGCTCGCGCCCCGGCAATCCGGTCGAGCGGCAGCTTGGGCTACTCAAAGCCGCCTTCGAGCGCGAGTGAGCGGCGACCTTTGGAGCGCCGCTTGGCGCTCCAACAAAAAGCCCGCGCGGGCGGGGGTTCCCGGTCGGGATGCCCGCCAGGACTACTTCTTGAGGCCGAGGCCCGCGAACTTCTTCTGGAACCGCGACAGCCGGCCGCCGCGGTCGAGCAATTGCTGCTGGCCGCCGGTCCAGGCCGGGTGCGACTTGGGGTCGATATCGAGGCGCAGTGTGTCGCCGGGCTTGCCCCAGGTGGTGCGGGTGGTGAATTCGGTGCCGTCGGTCATGATGACCTTGACGGAGTGATATTCGGGATGGATGTCGGGTTTCATGGCTGCGGTCCGGCAGGGGCGCGAGCCCGCGGCTGGCCTCTCGTTCGGGGGCTGAATGTGGCGGGTCTATAGCCCACGCCGGCGGCCTAAACAAGACGCAACGCAGCTCATCGCGGCCGGCCTGCCGGCGGTTCCGGGGGCGAGCGCCGCAACCTGATCGCGCGATTGCCACCCGCCGGCCGCCGGGGCATTGTGCGGCGAACCTCCGGCGCAAAAGACCGGGTGGGGAGGTCTCGCGTCCCATGAACGTCGTCGAACGAGCACCGCCACGCGCCGCCGAGCCCGCCGGCCCGGCCGCGCCGCCGGAACCGGCGCCGGTGGCGGAAGCGGCGCCCAGCCGGCGGCTCAAGGTCAAGCCGCTGCTGTCGCTCCTGCCCTATGTCCGGCGCTATCGCGGGCGCGCGATCGCGGCGTTCTGCGCGCTGATCGTGGCGGCGCTGGCGACGCTCGCGGTGCCGCTCGCGGTGCGGCGCATGATCGATTTCGGGTTCTCGCGCGAGAGCATCGACCTGATCGACAGCTATTTTACCGTGATGATGGCGGTGGCGGCCGTGCTCGCGATCGCCAGCGCGCTGCGCTACTACCTCGTCACCACGCTCGGGGAGCGCATCGTCGCCGATCTGCGCAGCGACGTGTTCGAGCACCTGACCGCCCTGTCGGTCGCCTATTTCGACCAGGCCAAGACCGGCGAGCTGATTTCGCGGCTCACCGCCGACACGACCCAGATCAAGGCCGCGGTCGGCTCCTCGATCTCGGTCGCCTTGCGCAACATCGTGCTGTTCTTCGGCGCCGCCACCATGATGCTGGTGACGAGCCCGCGACTCTCCGCCTTCGTGCTGGGAGCGATCCCCATCATCGTGCTGCCGCTCTATGGTTTCGGCCGCGCCGTGCGCAGGCGCTCGCGCGCCGCGCAGGACACGCTCGCCGACGCTTCCGCCTATGCGACCGAGCTGATCGGCGCCGTGCGCACGCTGCAGGCCTTCACCAACGAAAAGCTGGCGACCGGCCGTTTCGCCGGTGCGGTCGAGCGCGCCTTCGACGCCGCTCGCCAATCGATCCGGGCGCGGGCGGTGCTCACCGCGGTCGCCATCTTTCTGGTGTTCGGCAGCGTGGTGATGGTGCTTTGGGTCGGCGCGCAGGACGTGATCGGGGGCGAGATAACGCCCGGGCGGCTGTCGCAGTTCGTGCTCTACGCGGTGTTCGCGGCGAGCGGGCTCGGCCAACTGTCCGAGGTATGGGGCGAGCTGTCGCAGGCGTCCGGCGCGGCCGAGCGGCTGTTCGAGATCATGGGCGTGCGGCGCGGAATCGAACCGCCGGCGCATCCGGTCCCGCTGCCGGAGCCGCCGCGCGGCGAAGTCGCCTTCGACGACGTGCGGTTCGCCTATCCGTCGCGCCCGGACACGGCGGTGCTCGACGGCGTCTCGTTCGCGGTGCGGCGCGGCGAGAAGGTCGCGATCGTGGGGCCGTCCGGCGCCGGCAAGAGCACGATCTTCCAGTTGATCCTGCGGTTCTATGATCCCTCCTCGGGCACCATCACCTTCGATGGCGTGCCGCTGCGCGATGCCGATCCGTTCGCGCTGCGCCGTCGCATCGCGCTGGTGCCGCAGGAGACCGTCATCTTCGGCGCCTCGATCAGCGACAACATCCGCTTCGGGCGGCCGGATGCGAGCGGCGCGGAGGTCGAGCACGCGGCGGAGCTTGCGCTGGCGTCCGAATTCATCCGCCGCCTGCCGAAGGGATTCCAGACCGAGGTCGGCGAGCGCGGCGTCACGCTTTCGGGCGGCCAGCGTCAGCGCATCGCGATCGCGCGCGCGATCCTGCGCAATGCCCCGCTGCTCCTCCTCGACGAGGCGACCTCCTCGCTCGATGCCGAGAGCGAGAAGCTGGTGCAGACCGCGCTCGAGCGCCTGATGGCCGAGCGCACCACGCTGGTGATCGCGCATCGGCTGGCGACCGTGCTGTCCTGCGACCGCATCCTGGTGATGGAGGCGGGCCGCATCGTCGAAGAGGGCACGCATGAGCGGCTCGCCGCCGCCGGCGGACTCTATGCGCGGCTCGCCAAGCTGCAGTTCCAGAGCGGGTGAGCCCTCTATTGCCGCGACGCATGGCCCCGCTTCAACGCTGTTGTGGCGGGGTGCGGGAAAGGTGCACAATCGGCGGCAAGGCGGCATCGCGAAGACACCGTGGAAGCCGCAAGCGACGACGCGCCGCATCGGCCGGTTCCCGCGGCGTCGGAAAAACAAAAGTGCTTTTCATGACAGGGAGCGTTGCGATGTCGATATCAGCTTTCGCGAGAGCTTGGTCTGCCGCGGCGGTTATCGCCGGGATGGCGATGGCCGGGGACGAGGCCCAGGCGCAGGACATTGCCCCGGTCAACAGCGGCGCCAATCCCTATCGCGTGGTCCGCGATTGGGCCCAGCTCACGCAGGAGAAAAGGCCGTGGGGCGGGTCCAACGGCGTGGCCATCGACAAGGATGGCAGGACCGTGTGGGCGACCGACCGTTGCTCGCCGGGCACCGCGCCGGGCTGTCTCGGCAGCAAGGCAAACCCGGTCCACCATTTCGATGAATCGGGGAAGGAGATCAGGAGCTTTGGCGGCGGAATGTTCGTGTGGCCGCATGGCATCCATGTCGATCGCGACGGAAACGTGTGGGTGACCGACGCGCGGGTGGCGAGTCCGGACGAGCTCAAGACCTTTCCCGGCGAAGACCGGAAGGGAAGCGTCGTCGTCAAGTTCAGTCCGCAAGGCCAGGTGCTGATGACGCTGGGCAAGCCCGGCGTGCGGGGCAATCCGCCGGACGCGCTCACCGACCCGAACGACGTCGTCACCGACCCCGCCAACGGCGACATTTACGTGGCCGAGAGTCATACCAACGTCGAGGATCCGAATCTTGTCGGGCGCATCTCGGTATTCGACCGTAACGGCAAATTCCTGCGGGTCATCGGCAAGACTGGAACCGGCCCGGGCGAGTTCCGGACGCCGCACATGATCAAGTTCGACTCCCAGGGGCGGCTGATCGTCGCCGACCGCCACAACCACCGAATCCAGATCCTGACCAAGGACGGCAAGTATGTCGGTGAGTATCGGGAGTTCAGCCGGGTGAGCGGGATCGCGATCGACGGCAACGACACGCTCTATGCGGCCGATTCCGAATCGGAGCCGAAGCGGCACCCGGGCTGGCTCAAGGGCATCCGCATCGGGAGCTTGAAGGATGGCAAGGTGACCATGTTCGTGCCGCCGCACAAGACCGATGCTCCCGAGGGCGCCATGGGAGAAGGCATCGCCATCGATGCGGCCGGCAATCTGTTCACCGCGGAAGCCACCGTGCGGGGCGTGTTTAAGTACGTCAAGGACTAGCGGAGTTCGGAGCCGGGCGCCCACCGTGCCCGCGCGCCTGCTGAGAATCGGGCGCTGCGATCGCGTTTGAGGACATCGGCGCGATCGCGATGGTCCGCGCTTGCCTGCTCCCCGCTCGAATGCCGAGGCATGACGAACAAGATTGTGGCGGACTTCACAAGTCCGCTGCAGTTTTCCGCACGCGCGCCGAAATTCAGCCATTGCCCGCCCCAACGCCAGCCATCAACCGATGGAACTCTTGCATCGCGTTGATTCATCAACCCAAGAGGTGTTCATGCGCTGGTCGTTGCTTGCCGCCATCACCGTTTCGCCTGCGATCGTGTTCTCGCTTGCGGGCTTCGGAGCCGCGCAGGTGCCCGAGACGGCCCGCCTGTCCGGGCCGGTCACGCACGAGAATCTCACGGTCTATTTCATCCACGGTCCCTCGGCCGCCGGCAAGGTGCCGCTCACGCTCGAGGAGGCGCTGAAGAAACGCGTCGTGCAGGTACGAGAGACCGGCAACGTCAACCAGCTCGAGATCGAGAACCTCGGCAACGACGAGGTGTTCATCCAGTCGGGCGACATCGTGAAGGGCGGGCAGCAGGACCGCACGCTGATGGTAAGCCTGGTGCTGCCGCCGAAATCCGGCCGCGTGGCGATCGCCTCGTTCTGCGTCGAGGAAGGGCGCTGGTCGGCGCGTGGCGGCGAGGACGTGAAGCAGTTCTCGACCGCCGACGCCGCGGTGCCCTCGCGCGAGATGAAGCTCGCCATGAAGGCGCCCAAGCCCGCCCCGGCGGCCGACCCGATGCAGCGCTCGCCGGTGCCGGGCTACGCGACGGCGGCGGCGGAAACGAGCGCGCGCCAGCAGGAGGTCTGGGCCGGCGTGCGCAAGATGCGCGCGGGGCTCACCGACAAGGTGGGCAGTTCGGTCAGCTCGACGCAGTCGGCAACGAGCCTGCAACTCGCGCTCGAGAACGAAAAGCTCATCGACCTGCAGCGCGCCTATGTGAGGGCGCTCAAGGCCGCGGGCGAGGGCGACAAAGACATCGTCGGCTACGTGTTCGCCGTCAACGGCAAGCTCAACAGCGCCGACGTCTATCCCTCCAACGCGCTGTTCCGCAAGATGTGGACGAAGCTCCTCAACGCGAGCGCGACCGAGGCGATCGGGCACAAGGACGAGCCGCGCGACGAGGCGCCGGCGATCGAGCTGGTGACGGCGTTCCTGGCCGACGCCGAGCGCGGCAGGGCGAGCGAGAAGCCGCTCAACGCCGGCGTCAAGCTCGATACCCGGGAAGGCGAGAAGGCCTATTACTTCGAGACCGCGCGCGCCGCCGGCTGGGTACACCGGAACTATCTCGCAAAGTAGTTGTCAGTGGCATTGCGTCCCTCTCTTCGCATCCCGGAGAGAGGGGCTTTTTACGGCCGCCAGCTCATCGTGCGGATCGGCGCGCCGGACAGCGGATTGGCGCCCTCGCCGGTGACGGCGAAGCCCTGCTTCTCATAGAAGCGGATCGCGCGGGCATTATCGGCGTTGACGGCGAGGTCGAGGCCGCCGGGCGAGAGCCGCTTGGCCTCCGCGATCAGCGCCGCCGCGACCTCCGATCCCCAGGCCTCGGGCGCGACCACGATCTGGTCGAGATAGCGCGTCTTCGGATCGACGGTGACGAAGCCGACCAGGTGCCCGCCCGCCTCCGCGAGCGCGATCGTCGCCGTCGGCACCAGCTCGTTGCGCCAGCGCTCGCGCCACCAGGCCACCCGCGCCGTGAAGTCGAGCTGCGGATAGTGCTGCTGCCAGGTGCGCCGCCATAGCTCGATCGCCGCGTCCTCGTCGGCGGGCAGGTAGCGGCGCAGCGACAGCGGTCCCATGGAACGTCAAAGCTCGGCGAGATCGGGGTGCTGACGGGATGTATGGCGAACATGGATGATTTGAACTTCGTCGTTCTCGACGCGATAATAGACCTTGTAGGGGTAGCGAATGATCGTGAGCTCGTAGACGCCCGAGTCTTCCGTGACTGGTGCGATGAACGGCATATCCGCGAGTTGCGTTATGCGCCGCTCGATCGTTGTCTTCACAGCCCGCGCACCTGAAATCGACTGCTCATCAGATAACGGTAGATGGCATCGAGGTCGTTGAGCGAGCGCCGCGTATACCGAACTCTCATACCCCGTGCCGCTTAAAGAATTTCGCCATTTCCTCATCACTGACGAACTCGCCGCGGCGGGCCTGTTCCGATCCTTCGCGGATCGCGGCGCGCGTGTTGTCGTCGAGGCGGACGGGTTCACGACTCTTCGAGACCACTGAAAGCAACACTTCGGCTGCTTCATCCTGGTCTGCTTCGGGCAACTCCCGGACTTTCGCGATGGCATGTTCCAGTAATTTCGTCATTGAAAACCCAATAGCACGGACGTCTCGGTAGGTCACCGCTCCGTCAGCTTCAGCTCGATGCGGCGGTTGCGGCTGAAGGCGGCCTCGGTGGCCTCCGGATCGATCGGCTGGAACTCGCCGAAGCCGGCGGCCACGAGCCGCTGCGGCGAGACGCCCTTGCTGATCAGATATTGCACGACCGAGATCGCGCGCGCGGCCGACAGGTCCCAGTTCGACTTGAAGGTCAGACCGCTGACGGGCCGGGTGTCGGTGTGTCCGTCGACGCGCATCACCCAGGCGATCTCGCCGGGAATTTTTCGCTCGAGCTCGGTCAGCGCGCTGGCGAGGCCGTCGAGCTCGGCGCGCCCTTCCGGTCGCAGCAGCGCCTGGCCGGTATCGAAGAACACTTCGGATTGGAATACGAAGCGGTCGCCGACGATGCGCACGTCCGGCCGATTGCCGAGGATGGTGCGCAGCCGCCCGAAGAAATCGGAGCGATAGCGCGACAATTCCTGCACCCGCTGGGCCAGAGCCAAGTTGAGGCGTTGGCCGAGATCGGCGATCTGGCCTTGCGCATCCCTGCCCTTCTTGTCGGATGCTTCGAGCGCTTCCTGGATCGCGCCGAGCTGGCGGCGCAGCGCCGCGATCTGCTGGTTGAGGACTTCGACCTGCGCCAGCGCGCGCGCGGTCAGCCGCTTCTCGCTGTCGAGCTGGCTGGAAAGCTCACCGACTTTCCCCTGCGCATCGGCGGCGCCGCTGCCGACGCCGTTGTAGAGGCCCTTGTAGCGGTCGCGCTCGCCTTCGGCGCCCGCGAGGCTCGAGCTCAACTGCGCGATCTGCTCTTCCAGATTGAGCTTGCCGGTCTTCTCCAACGAGAGGAGGTCGGTGAGCTGCGCGATCTGGGCGGTGAGCCGGCTCAGCGCGGTGTCTTTGCCGGTCACTTCCTGGGTCAGGTAGAACTGCACGACCACGAAGACCGTCAGCATGAAGATGATGCCGAGCACCAGCGTCGACAGCGCGTCGACGAAACCGGGCCAGTAATTCAAGCCGGCGTCGCGCCGGGCACGGGCCATGGCCATGGAGCACCTATTTGTTGACGTTCTCGCGCACCAGGATTTCGAGCAGGCGGCGGATCTCGCGATGTTGCTCGGCCTGGGAATCGACCCAGTCGCGGATCATCTGCTGCTCGGTGCGCATGTG